>NZ_MAEI01000011.1 GCF_009933255.1 Enterococcus diestrammenae
GGTTTATTTTCATATAAAAGACCTATCTCGATCAGTCATCGAAACAGGTCGCAAAAAAGTTAGGCTAAAAGACACCTAGCAAATGCATGATTGGAAAAACAAAAAGCATGCTGTCAAAACGGTCCAAAATCCCCCCGTGACCAGGTAAGATATTGCCGGAATCCTTTACTCCAAAATAGCGCTTGATGGCAGACTCTACCAAATCACCAAACTGACCGACAATGGAGAAAATCACTGTCAAAATCAACAACACAGGCAAGCCATGCCCAAAATCTTGTTGACCAGAAAAGGCTAAGACATAAATTGCCGCTACAACCACAGCCGAAACAATCCCGCCAAGAGCCCCTTCAATGGTTTTATTCGGGGAAATTTCCGGCCAAAGTTTTCGTTTTCCTAACTTGCGGCCAATCATATAAGCCCCAATATCTGTCGCCCAAACGATAAACAAACCGAAAAGCAACATGATCAAGCTTTCTCCCCGAGCGTTGACAAACTCTCGGAACCCAACACCAACATATAAGCTGACCAATACTGGGAAACCAGCTTCGTCTACTGTATACATATTTTTGGAAACCACCGAGGCTCCCAACAAAAGCATCACCATCAAATAAAACAACATGGTGCTATCAGTCTGGGCTGGTAACCAGAAAAACCAACGTTCTTTTGGTAAAACCAAGAAGACCGCTCCTAGTGCGGCTAGGATTCCTTCAAAACTGATGATGTTTAACCCTTTCATGCGGAACATTTCATAAACACCTACGACAGCCAATACAGCCGCCGTCACTTCCACGGCAATCCCACCGATGTATAAAATGGGAATAAATAGTATCAGTGCCACCACGGCAGTGATTACCCGTTGTCTCATTTCTTTACCTCCAATTGATTAAGTTTTATTACTCATAGGATACCATTACATTATTCAGTTACTTGATGCTCGTCTGCTACCGGAAGATTCAGACCTCCAAAACGACGATTACGATTTTGAAAAGACGCCACCGCCATTTCCAATAACTCCCCATTGAAATCTGGCCACAACGCATCCGTGAAAAACAGTTCACTATATGCGATTTGCCATAGCAGGAAATTACTAATCCGTTCTTCGCCACTGGTGCGAATCAATAACTCTGGGTCCCGCAAGTCAACTGGCAAAAAGCCCGTCATTAAATGGTCAGCAATCATGGATTCATCGATTGTCTCAGCAGCAACCCCTTCTGCTTGGGCTTTTTTCACGATTGCTTGGGTGGCTGTCACGAGTTCAGCACGACTGCCGTAATTTAAGGCAAAATTCAACACCATGCCAGTATTATTTTTTGTCTGTTCAATCGCACGCTTCACTGCATCTTGGGTGTGAGCCGGTAGAAACTCCGTATAGCCCATCACATGGACTTTGACATTTTCTTTGATCAATTCCGGTACAAATTTATCAAAAAAATCCACCGGCAATTGCATCAAGAAATTAACTTCCTCGGTGGGTCGTTTCCAATTTTCCGTGGAAAAGGCATAGAGGGTTAAGACTTTGATACCGATTTTTGAAGCATGTTTGGTAACAGTTTTCACCGTTTCCATGCCTTCTTGATGCCCTGCAATACGGGGTAGTCGCCGGTTTTGCGCCCACCGACCATTGCCATCCATGATGATAGCCACATGTTTAGGGATATTTCCCGCCGGATCAAAGTGAAATTCGGCTTCTTCTTGTACATATTTGTTTTTTTGTGGAAATAAGCGCCACATACGGATCCCTCATCTCTCCAAAGATTTACCAAAAAACATTATACCATTAAACCCCAACAAGCTTTGAAAAAATTCCATCCAAAAAGCAGAAGTTAGATTATTTTTATACTCTACCCTTTAGAAAGTAATGCTTGCTGTGTTTTTTTCGGCAACTTTGCCACAACTAGCTGATAGGAATCCAAAATCAGCTGACAAATTCCCTCATCACTGAAGGCAGTCGTCTGCAAATAGATTGAATTCCAATGGGTTTTATTGGCATAATACCCTGGAATCACCGTCCCCGGATAAACTTCCCGTAGTTCTTCATTTTTCTCCGGCAAGTTTTTTAAAGTGATGATGGCTGACAAGCTCCCTGAACGCTCAGCATGCCAAACATTTTCCCAGCCACTTCAAAATAGTTGGTATCCCAGTCAGCAGGGTAATAACTCTTTGCTCCGGGCAATGTTCCCCCATAATCCATAGAACACTGGATTCGTTGTTCAATTTCCGAAATCCTTTTGACTGTTGACATAAAAATCCCTCCATAAAAAGTAAGCGACGATCATGCCTCGTTTTGAGATATTACTCTAAGTTGTTCCAAAGCTGCTTTGGCCCAAGGATGAACGACTTGAATATCATGTTGGAATAGCCATTCTAGATAACAGTAGCAACTTTTGGCTAAGCCCTCTTGCTCCAATGCCGCTATTACTTGTTTTAGGTAAGGTGGTTGGGCCGGTCGATCCCATTTGATTTTGTCCGCGATAAACAAGCAATAATCCATTGGTGTAGCTTGACTTTTTAGCGTTGTATGACAAGCAATGGCTGATAACACTTGTACATCCTTAATCTGAAAAACTCGTTTCGCCAAAAGACATGACTGTTGTTGATGCAAAAGCATTGGTAATTGGTATTCTGCTGGGAGAATTGGCTGTCCCAAAGCTTCGTGAAATTTCACTCGTTGATTATTAGGGATGACCACAGAAATATCATGCATTAATCCCGCTTGGTAAGCGACAGTCGGATCAATCCCAAATTCCTTAGCCAACATTTCAGACTCTTCTGCTACTTCTAGGAGATGAGGCATCGTATCCTGTTTGTCGTATTTAGTCAAATACATGAGTACTTGTTCTTCTATGGTTCCTTTAGGTAAGTCGATCATATATGTCATCATCACTACTGACTCCTCTATTCCAATTCAATCCAATAACGTCGAATAACTTTTTGACTTTCTTTATTTAGTCGCTTATCTGCTAGCTTGCCACCATTTGCTTCAATAACTTTGGCAGACCCTTGATTGTCATCATCGCAAGTCAACAATACTTGCTTCAGACCTTGTTCTTTTGCTATCACAAGTGTCTCTTTCAACATCTGACTACCATAGCCTTGCCTACGAAACTTAGGATGAATCCCGTAACCAATGTGTCCACCATAATTATCCAGATAGTCATTCAAATTGGTACGTAAATTGATCATCCCTACCAATTGATTATCCTCACTAAAATACAGAAACTGTAATCCTCGTACAAACCCAGCTGGAATGCGTTTAGGATCTGAAAACTTTTCCAGCTCTGCTAGCCAACTTGCTACCGACTGAGCTTGTATCAAGTAGGAGGTACCCGGAATTGTCTCCACGGATTCACCGAAAGCCTGGCGAAAAGCTAAGATTTGCTTTTCATCTGCCAAGGTCGGCTTTCGCAGATGAGTCATTGTCCTCACCCTTTCTTGCCTAAGTTTAACTCTTATCTCTTGATTATAGCAGACTCCCCACTGGCAAAAGTAAAAAATTCGCGACTTCTCTATAAAATACCCCCATTTTCCCGTAGTCTTTATGAAATTTACGCTATTTCTATCGACACAACCAAGAACTGATGTTATATTCGTGAAAAATCACCTAAATTCCGAATAAAGGAGACTTAAAATGAAAGAATTGTACGACGGTAAGACAAAAACAGTGTTTTTAGATGAAACTACCAATGAGGTTTGGTTATTGTTTAAAGATAGCGCTACTGGTGCGGATGGCGTCTTTGATCCTGGTTCCAACACGGTAGGAGGCAGCGTTGATGGTAAAGGGAAAAACGGTTTAAAAGTTTCTCAGTATTATTTTGAACTGATGGCAAAACACGGTATCCCAACTCATTACTTGGGAGTTGATTTGGAAAAAGGCTTGATGAAAGTTCGCCAATTAACCGTTCCCCCATTGGAATTTGTCCTCCGCTATGAGACCGCCGGCAGTATGTGTCGCCGCTTTGACCTTCCCGAACAAATCGCCTTCGATCCCGTATACACCGAAGTGACTCTAAAAGCTGATGAGCAAGGGGATCCCCTAATCACCGATCGCCTCTGCCAAATGAAAGGAATCTTAAAACCCGGGCAATACCAAGAAGCCCTGAACATCTTGGAAAAAGTCGGTGAAGTTCTAAAAGATGACTTAGCAAAAATGGCTTTACAATTAATCGATTTAAAAATCGAAATCGGCTTTGATGAAGCTGGCAATCTCTATGTAGTTGATGAAATTACACCAGATATCTGGCGCGTGAGGGACTCACAAGGAACCATCCCAGATCAAATCACATGTACCAACCTACTTCTTGAAAAAATAGAATAATGTAAAAACAGTTCCAGGTCCACTACAATTAAGGGAGACCAGGAACTGTTTTTTGAATCTAGGGCTGTGCTTTCAACAGCTTACTTCTATAACAGTTTGCTTTGTATTTGCTTTTTCCGGTCTAGCTACCGTCAACCCAATTCTAGGTCGCTAAATTCTTTATCTATTAGAAGATGCTAGTTGGACTTAGCGGCTCTTATTTAGTCCAACTGTGTGCGGTAACTGAGCTAGTTTGTGAAGCCAAGTCTATCAAAAAAGCCTGCCCCATACAGGACAGACTCCAATGAAAGTTTAAACTTCCAACAATTCTTGCTCTTTTTCTGCTGCGATGGTATCCAATTGTTTGATGGCATCATCCGTCAAAGTTTGGACATCTTTTTCAGCGTTGCGCAAGTCATCTTCGGTAATATCGCCAGCTTTTTCTTGCTTTTTATACGTATCCATCGCATCTCGACGAATATTGCGAATAGCGATTTTAGCATTTTCGGCTTCTTTTTTCACTTCTTTGGCCAATTCTTTACGGCGATCTTCGGTTAATTGCGGAATCACCAAGCGAATCACAGTCCCATCGGTTTGTGGTGTAATCCCGATATCACTGGTTTGAATAGCTTTTTCGATTTCTTTAATCATGGTTTTGTCAAATGGTGTAATCACCAACAAACGAGCTTCCGGGATTCCGATTGAAGCCATTTGATTGATGGGTGTCGGTACGCCATAATACGAAACCATCACACGATCTAAGATACTTGCATTCGCACGACCGGCACGAATTTGTCCGAGTTCTCGTTGCAGTGCTTCAGCAGCTTTCTGCATTTTGTCTTTTGCTTCTTGCATAACTACATCTGCCATGTTATTTCCCCCTAACTGTCGTTCCAATATTTTCGCCCATTACTGCCCGGCGAATATTCCCTGTTTCATTAAGATTGAAGACCACCAACGGAATATCGTTGTCCATAGATAATGAGCTAGCGGTGGAATCCATTACTTGTAACCCTTTAGCGATGACATCCAAATGAGTCAAAGTGTCAAATTTGACAGCTTCATGATCGATTTTTGGATCCGCTGAATAAACACCATCAACGTTATTTTTAGCCATCAAAATTACGTCTGCATTGATTTCAGCAGCTCGCAAAGCAGCCGTGGTATCGGTAGAGAAATAAGGGTTCCCGGTGCCACCAGCAAAAATTACAATACGCCCTTTTTCCAGATGGCGTTCTGCCCGGCGACGGATATAAGGTTCAGCGATTTGACGCATCTCAATTGAGGTTTGGACTCGTGTTGGCACGCCTTCATTTTCTAAGGTATCCTGCAAAGCCAAAGCGTTCATCACTGTCGCTAACATACCCATGTAGTCAGCTTGCGCCCGTTCCATACCCATTTGTGCGCCGATTTGTCCTCGCCAGATATTACCCCCACCGACAACAATCGCCATTTCAACGCCAAGATCATGAACTTCTTTGATCTCTTTGACGATTTCTTTAATGGTTGGTGGTTTAATCCCGAAACCTTCGTCTCCGGCCAATGCTTCGCCACTTAATTTTAATACCACTCGTTGATATTTTGGTTTCACCATAATGAAATTCCTCCGTGTCCTAATGCTATTGTAGCATATCCCAAAAGTTATGCCAGTTGTGCCGTGGCAAACAGGGAAAAAACTTCCCTGAGCCACCCGTTTGCAAAAAAAGGGAGCGCATTTTCATGCGTTCCCAGCTATTCAATTATTGAATAGTCTTATTTTTTCACTTGGCTCATAACTTCTTCTACAAAGTTATCAACTTTTTTCTCGATCCCTTCGCCCACTTCAAAACGGACGAATGATTTCACAGAACCGCCTTTTGAAGTCACGTATTGTTCAACAGTCATGTCAGGATCTTTGACGAATGGTTGATCAACCAAAGCGATTTCGGCTTTGAATTTCTTCAAACGACCAACAACCATTTTTTCAACGATATTCGCAGGTTTGCCTTCATTCAAGGCTTGTTCAGTCAAGACATTTTTTTCGTGTTCCAATTCTGATTCTGGAATTTGGCTTTCATCAACATAACGAGGGTTAATAGCTGCGACGTGCATCGCAACATCTTTCGCAACTGTTTCGTCAGTAGTGCCATCAACAACTGTCAATACAGCAATCCGACCGCCCATGTGCAAGTAGCCACCAAAGGCTGCGTTGTCTGCTTTTTCAACAACTTCAAAACGACGGAAGCTAATTTTTTCACCGATAACTTGGGTTGCTTCAATCAAGGCTGCTTCAACTGTTTCGCCTTTTTCGTTAACCATTTTCATAGCTGCATCCATATCAGCTGGTTTGTTTGCTGCTACCAATTCAGCCAATTCTTTGACTAAGTTTTGGAACATTTCATTTTTAGAAACAAAGTCTGTTTCAGAGTTTACTTCAACGATAGCTGCAGTATTGCCGTTAACTGCCACCGCAGCCAACCCTTCAGCAGCGATTCGGTCGTTTTTCTTGGCAGCCTTAGCCATCCCTTTTTCACGGAGCAAGTCGACTGCTTTTTCGATATCGCCTTCCACTTCAACCAAGGCGCGTTTTGCGTCCATCATGCCGACACCGGTCATGTCGCGTAATTCTTTTACTAATTTTGCTGTTACTTCAGCCATTGAGAATTCCTCCTAATGTGTAATATAAGCTTTTAAAAAAAGCTGTTTCAAAGGGAGTGCGGCTTTTTTTAGCCCAGCCTTTGAAACAGCTCCTCATTTATGAATTATTCAGCTGATGTGTCAGAAGCGTTGTCGCCTTCAACTACGTCAACGATTTCTTCGATTGAAGTAGCGTTGTCAGCTTCTGGTGCAAAGTCTTCAACAGCAACTTCTTGGTCTTCCCCTTGGTTTCCTTCGATGAAAGCGTCAGCCATTTTACCAGTGATTAATTTCACGGCACGAATCGCATCATCATTTGATGGAATAACCACATCGATTTCATCTGGATCACAGTTTGTATCAACCATAGCAACGATTGGGATATTCAATTTACGAGCTTCTTGAATTGCAATCCGTTCTTTACGAGGGTCAACAACGTACATTACGTCTGGAATACGAGGCATGTCAGCGATCCCGCCCAAGAATTTTTCAAGGCGTTCCCGTTGTTTGTTCAAACCAACGACTTCTTTCTTAGGTAATACTTCGAAAGTCCCGTCTTCTTCCATTTTGTTGATTTGTTTCAAACGTGCAACACGTTTTTGGATAGTTTCCCAGTTAGTCAAAGTACCACCTAACCAACGATGGTTAACATAGTATTGACCAGCGCGAGTTGCTTCTTCTTTAATAGCATCTTGAGCTTGTTTTTTAGTCCCGACAAACAATGCTACACCGCCGTCTTCAGCGACAGCTTTCATGTAGTCATAGGCTGCATCTACCAATTTAACGGTTTTTTGCAAGTCGATGATGTAGATTCCGTTACGTTCTGTGAAGATGTATTTCTTCATTTTTGGGTTCCAGCGACGAGTTTGGTGACCAAAGTGTACGCCGGCTTCAAGCAATTGTTTCATTGAAATTACTGCCATTTTGTGTTTCCTCCAATTGGTTTTTGTTTTCCTCTTCGCTCTTTTAGCTCTTTGAAGAACCGCTCATAGCGGCACCCCTTCGCAGATGAGAACGAATGTGGATTTTTTTGTGTTTGTCACACCCGAATAGTATACAGTAGCTCTTGTGAAAATGCAACTGTTTATTCCAGGTTTCCTGAAAAGACAACAGGAAGCGGCCGTCATTAAAAAACAGCCGCCACCTCTTGGTCAGTCCAAGGATTCTTCTAATTCATAGCGGAAGGCCGTCCGTTGTCCCGGCGTATCAAAGTGAGCTGGCGTATACTGCATCAGCACCACTTCCCAGACGGCTTTCTTTTGCATGATCAAAGTTAAATAAGCCAAACGTTCCCGACTGATGCGCCCGGTTTCTCGTTTGATTTTTCCAGTGTGGCAACGCATCAGGACAACATTGGCAGTCAGTAACTGCGTCTCCACTAAAACGGATTGATAGGTCTGATCTTCTTCTGCTGCAAACAATCTCTGCGCATACGTAAAAATCGCTTGCTTGCCTTTCACAAAGGTACCGTCAAACGCAATCAAGGTGCCATCATTAGCGAAGCAAGTGGCAAAGTTGCGAGAGTTTCCTTCATGCCAGGCTTTTCGGACTTTTGTAAACAATTGTTCAGCTTCTTTCACGATGGTCACCTCTTTTCACGAAGATTACTTCCGAAAAGCTAGCTTAGTTGACCTTTAAAATGATTCATAGCCGCTGTCACTTCAGCTACCATTTCAGGTTTTACTAACGGAAGTAATTGTTGTTGTAGCTGTTCTAAATCCCCTTTAGTAAACGCTTGTGTCGCCTGATTGGCAAAAGATTGTACCAGTAATTCTTTTGCTTGTTGGGCATGTTCTGGTTGTGTTCGTTCAATAAAAAAATTCAAAAACATTTCTTGTTCTTTCAGCATTTTGAAAAACCTCCTATTTGATAATAATTATACCACCTCCTTTAGCGGGGACAAAAAGATGTTAGCTTGATAAACTTTTCCTATTAATTTTTTAACATTTTTGCTATGATGATCGTGAATATCTATGCAAATCGAGGCATGTCTCTTTGAATTTCAAGCCATTTCTGCCTTGCTATTCCTAGAGACTGGTCTTGATTTGACGAAAGGAGTAACCATGCGTAAAGCTGAACGCCACGCCTTAATCCGTCAAATCATCTCGACGGAAACGGTGCGAACCCAAGAAGAACTCTTAAAACACCTAGAAGATCGCGGAGTACTGGCTACCCAAGCGACGATTTCACGGGATATCCGGGATTTGAAAATCGTCAAAGTTCAAGATAAAGACGGTGCCATCCGCTTCGAGCTCTTCAACGAATACGAGCCTGAGCCAGAAGATCCCGAAGAAGAAAACCGCTTGATCCGAATGATCCAAGAAGTAGTCACCAAAGTCGATCGTGTGCAATTTATTACCATCATTAATACGATGCCTGACAATGCCCAACTCCTATCCGCCGTGATGGATGAAGTCAAGCTGCCTGAAAAAGTTACCACTTTGGCCGGGTTTGATACTGTCATTACCATCTGCCGTACCGATGAGGATGCTGAAAAATTGGCAGCCTACTTCCGTTCCCATATGTTAAGTTAAAAGAAGGAGGGAGATGATTGGAACAGCTAGCTGGTTTAACTGGTTTCGAGATATTTCTTTATATTGGCCTGACAGTTTCCTTTCTATTGCTATTTTTAGCCGCCTGTTTCAAGATTACCGGTGGCCTCTTTTTAGCACGTCCTCCCCAACGATTTCAACAAGATCGCCAGCTGCCTAAATACCAAAAAGAGCGCCGTGCTGGAATAGCCTTGAGTCGACTGATTTTTAAGTATATTCCGCCCTTTTTTATCGGTTTTTTACTTTTGACAATCTGGCAGCTTTGGCTACATTAGCACTCGTAACGGGTTAAACTTCCTTTTTTTACTTAACCTAACTACTTTTGCAGACTAAGCTGGTTTGCGGGAAGAGATTCAGCTTTTTTCTTGTGAGATTCTTTACCCCGTAATCTACGAAAAAACACTCTCTGTGCCAAAATCCTGGTACAGAGAGTGTTTTTTCGTAGTTGATTACATTTTTTCTGGGGCTTGCAAACCTAACAACCGCAAATCTTCTTTTAAAATGACAGTAACGGCATATACCAAAGCCAAACGGGCATTTTTTTCCTCGTCTTCCGCCAAAACTTTGACGTTAGCATAAAACTTGTTGAAAGCTTGAGCTAATTTAATGGCATGTTTTGCGATAACGGAAGGTTCATACTTATCAGCCGCAGCCAAAACTGTATCGGGATACTGTTGTAATAATTTGATGACTTCCCAACTGTTTTCATCTTGCAAGCTGTAGACAGCCATGGCATCTGGCATAAACGCTGCTTTCGCCAAAATACTCATTGCCCGTGCATGGGAGTATTGAACATAAGGTCCGGTTTCCCCTTCAAAACGCACTACTTCTTCTAAATCAAAGTCAAAATTGTTCATGCGGTCATTTTTCAAATCGTGGAAAATCACTGCGCCAACACCGACTTGTTGGGCAACTTCGTCTTTATTGGCCAAAGTTGGATTTTTCTCAATAATTTGGGCTTTAGCTAGTTCGGTGGCTTCCATCAAGACTTTTTCCAATAAGATAATCTTTCCTTTACGAGTAGAAAGTTTCTTGCCACCTTGGGTAATCAATCCAAAGGCCACGTGAGCAATTTCGTCTGACCAATCAAAGCCCATTTCTTTTAAAACAGCTTTTAATTGTTTGAAATGATAACTTTGTTCATTCCCCACAACATAGATTGATTTAGCAAAATTATACGTGCGTTTACGATACAAAGCAGCTGCCAAATCCCGTGTGATGTAAAGCGTCGCACCATCGGATTTTTTGATTAAGGCTGGGTTTAGGTCATAAGCAGAAAGATCGACAATTTCAGCGCCTTGGTCTTCTTTGAGCAAGTGTTTGGCTTCCAACAAGTCAACAATTTCGGTCATTTTGTCATTGTAGAAGGCTTCCCCGTTCATGGAATCAAAAGAAACTCCCAACAAGTCGTAAATCTTGTTGAATTCCTTTAAAGATTCTTCGCGGAACCACTGCCACAAGGAAATAGCTTCTTCATCGCCTTCTTCTAACTTTTTAAACCAAGCCCGGGCTTCATCTTCTAAAGCCGGTTCAGTTTCGGCTTTTTCATGGAAATCCACGTATAAGCGTAACAGTTCTTTAATGGGATCAGCTTTCACTGCTGCTTCTGCCCCCCATTTTTTATAAGCTACGATCAATTTACCAAACTGCGTACCCCAGTCACCTAAATGATTGATGCGAATCGGTTGATAGCCGATTTTTTCCATAATAAAGCCGATTGAATTACCAATCACAGTAGAACGCAAATGCCCCATGGAAATTGGTTTGGCAATATTTGGTGAAGACATGTCGATAGGTACTGTTTGCCCTAGACCAATTGCTGCATCGCCATAATGCTCTTTTTCGCTGATTATTTTGGCTAAAACGCTTTGGGAGATGTTTCCTTTACTCATAAAGAAATTCAGATAAGGACCCACCACTGCGACTTTTTCAAAAGAAGTCCCATCGATTTTTTCAGCCAACTCTTGAGCAATTTGTTGTGGCGCCTTGCGGTAAACTTTTGCTAAAGCAAACGCTGGAAAAGCGACATCCCCATGGTCAGCTGCTTTGGGATTTTCTAACAAGCCTTGAACTTGGGCCAGCGTCAAGTCATCTTTGACCACTTCAAAGATAGCCTTTGCCACGATTTCTTTGTTATTCATAGTGATTCCTCCTGATGGTTTTTGATTTTTCCGTTGAACTTATAAACTAGCTGAGTAAATAAATAACTTGCCTTAGTTAAGGCCCTTTGTAGCAAAAAACAAAAAAAGTCCCTGATGCCAAAACATCAGAGACGAGAATTTCCCGCGGTACCACTCAACTTTGCCTGCTATTGCAGACCACCTCACCTCTAACGGTAGGCTGCCGTCTGCAAGCAGAAAACTCACAAGTGCGCTTCACGCTGTCTCAAAGATCCGGCTCCCACCTCCCCGGACTCGCTTCGACTTCTCTAACCACGCTACTCTCTTGCTCAACGTTTCATATCAAACTGAGACTTATTATAGCAGAGAAGTCGTGATTTGCCTAGTTGGAAATCTAATCCCTTTTTCTTAGACCCTTGGGATGAACAGATTGCCCAAGGTAGCAGCCATCACGGCTTTAATGGTATGCAGACGATTTTCTGCCTGTTGAAACTGCTTAGCCAAAGGGGCGCGGAAAACCTCATCGGTGACTTCCATCTCAGTAAGACCGAAATCGGCTGCAATTTTTTTACCATAGGTCGTTTCTTGGTCATGGAAGGCTGGTAAGCAATGCAAAAAGATGACTTCCGTATTTTCGGTAGCCGATATCAACTCCATATTGACTTGATAAGGGAGTAACTGCTCGATCCGTTCAGCAAACTTATCTTCTTCTCCCATGGAAACCCAAACATCAGTATAGAGGATATCTACCCCTTTGACTCCAGCTTTGACATCCCCTGTCAGCAATAACTCCGCCCCTGATTTGTCAGCGTAAGCTTGTGCCAACGCGACAATCTCCCCTTCTGGAAATAGGGCTTCCGGGGCTACGATATGCACGTTGACGCCCAAAATCGCTCCTGTAACTAACAAAGAATTAGCGACATTGTTGCGCCCATCGCCAACATAAGCCAAGGTCAGCCCAGTGAGTTTGCCGAAATGCTCTTTAATCGTCAGAAAATCAGCGAGCATCTGGGTGGGATGCCACCGATCCGTCAAACCATTCCAAACTGGTACTCCTGAATACAACGCCAAATCCTCCACAGCTTCTTGACTAAATCCACGGTACTCGATGCCATCAAACATCCTTCCCAAGACTTTGGCCGTGTCTTCCACCGATTCCTTTTTTCCCAACTGGATATCTCCGGCACCTAAAAACTCGGGGTGAGCACCCAAATCATTACAAGCTACGGTGAAAGCCGCCCGCGTCCGGGTCGAAGTTTTTTCGAATAATAACGCAATATTCTTCCCTTGTAAGTAGGCATGGGGAATCCCTTTTTGCTTCAAGGCTTTTAGATGGGCAGCAAAATCGATTAGATACATGAGCTCCTCTTTGCTGAAATCCACTTCTTTCAAAAAACTCTTCCCTTGAAATGTTGAATATTCCATGGCATTTCTCCTTTTTAATGTATATTTATTCATTTTTGCTAGTGTAACACAAAAAGGGAAAAGTTCAAATACTTTCCCGCCAGAAAGGTTGGCTCATACAGCGGGGACCGCCTCGGCCGCGGGATAATTCGCCGGAAGGAATCTCTAAAACCGTAATCCCTGCCTGTCGTAGCAACTGATTGGAAACGTAATTGCGATCGTAAGTGACCACTTTGCCCGGTGCAATAGCTAACGTATTGGAGCCATCATTCCATTGCTCACGAGCTGCCGCAATCGCATCGCCACCACCGGTTGGAATCAAGATCAGCTCCGATAAGCCAAGACTTTTTTTCAAAACTTGTTGCAAATCTCGTTGGGGAGTGATCTGCAACTCCCCCGCTACCAGTTCCATCACATAAATATCCAAAAGTCCCTCTGCTGTCAGAATGGCGGGATGAATCGTAAATTTATCCCGGTCCACCATGGTGAAGACGGTATCTAGATGCATCATCGCTCGTTGATTGGGCAGTTTAATCGCTAAGACTTTAGTAAAACTGCTGGATTGATTGAGAAGATTGCGAGCCAATTGCTCAATCGCTTTGGCACTGGTCCGCTGACTAATCCCCACTGCGATAACCTCTTTGTTTAGCACCAAGACATCCCCGCCCTCAATCGGAGCCGCAAAATCCCGATCCAACCATATCGGTGGTGTTAGCTGAAAATCAGGATGGTAGCGGATCATGTATTCCACAAATAATGATTCCCGTTTGCGAGCCTCATACATCATCGAATTAATCATTAAACCATTTCCGATACAGGCTAACGAATCCCGAGTGAAGTATAAACTAGGCATCGGCTTCAAATAGAAGGGGCTATCCGTATCCCTTGAAAAATCCAATAAAGAGCGACCGCTAACCTGAATCTCATCACTGCGAACCCCAGCCATTACTTTAGCTACTAACTCTGGTGTATCAAAATGCATCAAATACTCAAATAATTCTTGCCGTAAAAAAGGTGAGTAGATTTTCGATTCATCAAGCAAATCTACCACAAAAGGAATCTTGACACCGCCAGCTTCAATAGCTTCCGCCGCTAGCTGTTCCAGATAGCAGACGGTGATGCCCTCCTCTCGTAGGAGCTGGGCGAAACAATCATGTTCCTGCTGGATGACTTTCAAATAAGGGATGTCATCAAATAATAATTCGGCCATCGTCGCTGGTGTTAAATTTTCCACTTCGGCTCCCGGCCGTTTTAACAACACCTTCGTCAATTTGCCAATCTCAGAAAAAACCTGTATCGCTGTCATTGCCTCTTGCCTCCTCACTAAAGCGACGTATCAAATTAAAGCGCTCTCTTGTTATTCATTATACCGTAGGAAGGAAGAATTCTCTAAACATAGCTCATTTTAGGGCCTCATTCAAAAAGTCATAAATTTGTAAGAAAGCTGTCAGAAAGAATTGAAAACCAGAGAACTATCATTGGTTATGCTATTCGTACGGACTCAGTAGCCTAAGGTAATAAACGAGCCACTGAAAAGAGAACACAGTGGCTACGCAAAGAACCTTTAAGCAAGCTGACAATTTTCAATACGGAGGCAGATTTATGGAAACTCGCAAAAGCAAACTCACTCGCCGTCCCTTGACTCAAAACAAGCGACAACAAGGAAAAAAATGGATGGGCCTCGTAGTTGTATTAGGCTTCATTTTTCTATTAATAGGCTTTGGTCTGGTGAAAAATGGTTATGGATCGCCCTTTAAGCTAGTCTTTGGCGATGGGCAAAGGGCTACCAAAGACCTTCTTTTGCCACAAGCTTTTAGCACGACAGCCAATCAAAAACTAGCCACTGATTCCAAAAATGCCAAGCTACCACTATATCTGCAAACTGACGAACGTTGGGGGGAAGCAGCCTATGGACCTGCCGGGGCCCACAATGATTTGGCTCACAATGGTTGCGCCTTAGCTTCTTTAGCGATGATTGCTTCCTATTGGCAACAGGCTAACATCACACCAGAAAGGATTTTACAATGGGCCCACAATGATTACTTTGTTCCTGGACAAGGAACCTCTTGGCAGATTTTTGCCGACTATGCCAGTCAAAATGGCTATCACTATGAAAATCTCGGCAACTATTTCAATCGTGCCAAAGCATTTATGAACGAGGGCATCCCAATTATCATTTCAATCAAGCCCGGGACATTTACCACCACTGGTCATCTCATGGTTTTAACCACCGACAGTAGTGGTGCCCTAAAAGTTTACGATCCCAATGATAGTCCCAACAAGAAACACTACCTCAAGACTTATACCAGTGACGTCTTCATTGAGGAAGGGGTGAATTATTGGGCTTTATGGAAAGAATGACAGTACTAAGAACTTCCCGTATACTAGAGGTAGCTTGCTAATGACAGGAGACCTCAACCATGACTGATATACTAATCGTAGACGATGAAAAAGAAATCGCCGATATGTTAGCCACTTTTTTGGCAAATGAAAACTACCACGTCAATACGGCCTATAATGGTGCCGCTGCCTTAGCGTTGATTAACACTCAGCCACCTGAACTCCTCCTCTTGGATGTAATGTTACCAGACATGGATGGCTTTGCGATTTTACGAGAAATTCGCCGCAATCATTTTTTTCCGGTCTTGATGCTGACGGCTAAAGGGGAAGCTCTGGACAAGATTACTGGTCTATCCTTAGGCGCTGATGATTATATCACGAAGCCTTTCAATCCACTGGAAGTCGTAGCAAGGGTGAAAACACAGCTCCGACGCTATCAAGCCTACAACCCTAGCGCCACTCAACTAGATGCTACAGAGGTACAGCAATACGATCACAATGGTCTATATGTTTCGCTTGCAAGTCACAAAGTCACGTTGTATGACAAAGAAATCAAGCTAACCCCATTGGAATTTAAAATTTTGTGGTATCTTTGTGTCCACGCCGGTGCCGTGGTCTCCTCAGAAGAATTATTTGAACAGGTTTGGGGAGAAAAATATCTCGACAATAACAATACCGTGATGGCTCATATCGCTCGCTTGCGGGAAAAGCTCCATGAACCGCCACGGCAACCCAAATTTATCAAAACTGTCTGGGGGGTGGGATACACCATTGAAAGCTAAAAGTTCATTAGCCAATAAATTACTGCGGCGTTATTTACTGATTACCCTATTGTTATTGGTTGTCATCGTGGTTATACCGTTAGCCCTTAAATTCCTCTTAGGGATGCGAACCTGGTATTATGACGACCCCTTCTATCCACTTCTCAGATTTGCTAACGATCATATACTTATCTTAGTGATTGTTGGGGCACTTTTGATTTGGCTATTGACCACTTGGTTTTTTATAAGACAAGCTGCTGGTTATCTAAACGAAACACTGGGGGCAGCCAAGCAACTGGTCTCGACTCCTGATAAGCCCATCACTTTATCCTCAGACTTACGGGATTTTGCCAATGAAATGAACCAAATACGCATGGATACCCTTTTTCATCAGCGGGCCGCTAAAGAAGCCGAGCAGAAAAAAAACGATTTGATTGTTTATTTAGCCCACGATTTACGGACACCACTGACAAGTATCATTGGCTATCTAACTTTGCTAGAAGAAAGCCCAGATTTACCGCCTGCCATGCGGGCAAAGTACACTGGAATCACATTGGAAAAAGCTTATCGTCTAGAAAGTTTAATCAATGAATTCTTTGAAATTACTCGCTTTAATTTAGCCACCGTCAGCTTAGTCACAAAAGCAGTGGACCTATCTGTCATGTTGAAACAAATTAGCTATGAATTTCTCCCTATGCTGACGCCCAAAAATCTTTCATGGGAAATGCAAATTGAAGAGGCGATTTGGGTGGATGTGGATACGGAAAAATTTGAACGAGTCTTGGACAACTTGATAAAAAATGCAATCTTATACGCCACTCCCGGTACAGCACTTCGCCTCACGTTAGCCCGTAAGCAGAACCAAGGGATCCTGACTCTTGGTAACCAAGGGGCCACACTTCCGGCTGACAAATTGGAACGCATTTTCGAACCGTTTTTCAGAGGCGATAGCGCCCGGGGCACCCAATCTGGCGGAACCGGTTTGGGCTTACCCATTGCCAAAGAAATCGTCGAAAGCCATCACGGTACTTTGAAAGCCGAAAGTGTCGCTGATTATTTTCAAATGGTGCTGACTTTACCTATCAGCAAAGCTTATCAAAATCCCTCAAGCGCTCCCCAAAGAGCTTCCGAAATTTAAAAAACCAGCTTTCCTTGGCTTAACATTGAAGCCGTGGAAGCTGGTTTATTTTTTTTAGTCTATTCACTAAAACTCAAGCTAGGATCAGCATTCAAGCTGAAGTCTGCCAAGTGTCCTTTTTGCAACTCGATATGAGCGGCAGCGCCTATCATGGCAGCATTGTCCCCACATAAACGCAGTGGCGGAATCAACAAAGTGGTATCTGGTAATTTTTCAGCAACAGCTGCGCTTAAACCGGTTCGTAAGCCTTGGTTGGCTGCTACACCGCCAGCGACAATCAATTGTTTGACCGGATAAGCTTGGCATGCCCGGATTGTTTTCTCAATCAAAACATCACAGACACTTGCTTGAAAGCTAGCCGCCAAATCGGCGTGGTCAAAGGTTTCGCCCCGCTGTTCGCCATTGTGAACTAGGTTAATGAAGGCACTTTTAAGACCGCTAAAACTAAAGTCAAAATTATCTTCATGGAGCATCGCCCGTGGAAATTGATACACGTCATGACCAACATGGGCCAGTTGATCAATTTCTTTCCCACTTGGATACGTCAAGCCCAACACGCGACCGACTTTATCATAAGCTTCACCAGCAGCGTCATCCCGGGTTTCCCCCACCATTTCATAAGAGCCGTCTTCTTTCATATAGACCAACTCCGTGTGCCCACCACTGACTAATAAGGCCATCAAAGGAAACTCCAGGAGGGCGACGTAGCGAGCGGCGTATAAATGACCGGCCATGTGATTGACTGGAATCAATGGCAAGCTATGAGCCCAAGCAAAGGCTTTTGCTGCGGAAATCCCAATCAATAAAGAACCCACTAAGCCAGGACCATAAGTCACCGCCACTGCAGTCAGCTCAGCTGGCGTCACCTCAGCTTCTGCCAAAGCATCGTCAATACAAAGGGTAATCTGCTCCACATGATGGCGACTGGCAACTTCTGGGACTACCCCACCAAAACGTTGGTGGCTTTTTATTTGTGAAGCAACAATATTACTCAAAATTTCAGCACCGTCTTTGATAACAGCCACACTGGTTTCATCACAGCTGGATTCGATGGCTAAAATTAATTCTGGCGTTACAGATTCTTTCAATACTCCTCACTCTTTCTTTTGCTTAGGTAACTGCCTCATCATGATATAGGCATCTTCAGTCGGATTGTGGTAATAGGCTTTTCGTCGGTGAATCATTTCAAAAGCATTCCGGTGATACAACCGTTGGGCCACCAGATTGCTTTCCCGCACTTCTAGGAAAATCCGGATGTCCGACTCAGAAGTTGCAACCAATGCCAACAAGCTGGCTAATAACTTTTGTCCAATCCCCTGACCGTGATACTTGCGCGCCACGGCGACATTGGTGATTTCCACTTCATCAAACACGTGCTGGCAACTGATGAAGCCCAGTAATTGCTGATCATTGTAAGCCCCCAAGTAAATCGTGTTGGGATTGGCAAAATCAGCAACAAATTGTGCTAAGTTCCATGGGCTCCCCCCCGGATAGGCAGTCATCGCCAACTGGTATAGCTCCTCCGTGATGGTTGGGATTGTTTGACTCAGCTGTCTAATTCTCATATTAGTTGCCATCCTCTAAAAATTTCACCATATCTAAAGCATCTTCATTGGTTTCATCATAGTAGCCTTTTTTGATTGCGCGGGAAACAAAACCCAATTTACGATATAAGCGTTGGGCATCCCGATTGCTGATTCGAACTTCTAAAGACAGCGTTTCACAGTGATTTTGTCTAGCAAAGTCCTCCACTTCTTCCAATAAAAGACTGCCTAAGCCCCGGCCTTGAAATGCGGGTAAAACAGCCACGTTGGTGATATGACCATCTGCGCCATGAATGCGACACCCACAAAAAGCCACGACTTTGCCCTTGTCTTCCGCACACAAATACAAATGCCGCATCGGTGACGAAAACTCAGAAAGAAAAGCCGACCGGGTCCAGGGCATATTGCCAGCGTAGACCTCTTTTTGTAGTAAAATCAAGGTCTTGATATCATCATTGGCTAACTGACGCAAGACATAAGGTTGTCCCGCAATCAGACGAACTTGGCGTTCATAGGTTGGGATTTGTTTCGGTTGCCAACGCTGGGTCAAGGCTTTAAATTTTTTCAACATAATCCTCATCTCCCGGCGAGTGAGTGGCTAACCATTTTTCTTCGGCTTCCACTTTTTTCAAGTAAGCGGGTAAAAAAGCATCAATGTCAGACACTGGCTGGCTTTGTTCGGCAAGTTGAGCCAAGACGCTCCCATGGGGAACATCCCAAGTCCCCACCGTGTTGATTTCAGCAGCTGGTGCCACCTCTGCAATCAATTGGCGGAATTTCTGGGTATCGCTTCCGATAAAGCGGACCTTCTTTTCATTGGCAAAACGCTGAGCTAACTCAGCCATAGCGATATGACGATCTGGCAAAACATTTTCCAATATCCCCGCTTGCCAACGATAAACGCCGGCATAGACATTTTGGCGTCGGGCATCAAAAAGTGGGATCAGCAACCCATCATATTCTCTAGCATTTGCCGCAATCACCGCTAAGCTTGAAACACCTACCAGCTCTTTGTGTAAGGTACTAGCTAACGTTTTTGCTGTAGTCACGCCGATTCTCAAACCAGTATACGACCCCGGTCCTTGAGCCACCACGATCCGATCTAGGTCAGCAGGCTGCCATTGGGCTTCTGCCATCAGTTGAGCGATTGCTGGCATCAAGGTCGTACTGTGATTTTTATTATTGGTGGTAATCAGTTCGTTGACTAATTGCCCCGCTTCAGTCAACGCTACCGTCAACGCCTGATTTGATGTATCAAATGCCAATACTTTCATGCTACCCATCCTTTGAATCAAAATATGTATAAAATCAAGAAGCCACTGCCCACTCTTTATTTGCAGGCGACGCTTCCCGAAAATTCGTCTTATAAACCGCCCTATTTTAGCACAATGAAAGAAAAATGAAAAGAGACAGTACTTTTCATACCGACCTTTACCATCCTTCAGACTGCTCTAAGCTTTAGCATATCATAAGAAACTGGTGATTCGCTAGTTTAGCTAGCAGCCACCAGTTTCTTAAAATAATCCGGATCGGTTAGCGAGTGGATGCCCGCAAAATTAGTTGGGTACCAATCGTAATTTTACGAGGCACCGGCGCTTTTTCTCTGGCAATATCTGCCATCGTCGCCAGCGCCAGCTCCCCCATCCATTCCGTTGGTACATGCACCGTTGCTAGCGGTGGACTCACGTATTTGGCCACTGAAACATCGTTGAAGCCAATCACGGAAATATCTTCTGGAACGCGCAGTCCCACTTCTTGAATCGCCCGCAACGCCCCTACCCCTAAGGCATCACTTGAAGCGAAAAGTGCCGTCGGAAGTTCTTCCGCCTCAGCTAAGAAAGTTTTCATGGCTTGATACCCACCATTGACGGTAAACGCCCCTGCCACCATCAAGCGGGGATCAAATAAGCGCAGTTGTTGCAGTCGCTGTTGGAAAAAAGCTTTCCGAGGATCCTCGATTTGATTGCGATTGCCCTTAGTAAACTCAATACCCGATAACAAGCCAATCTTTTCGTGACCGGTTTTAACGAAGTGATCCAACACCAAATCTACTGCCTGTCGGAAATCGACTACCAATGAATCTTGTCCATAAGGCATGCCATCAAAATCGACTAACAGCAGCGGTTCATTCATTTTTTGTAGACTTTTGACTTGTTGAGCATCAAATTTCCCCAAAGCAATGATACCATCGGCTTGCTCATCAGAAAGCTCCTCCAAGTTTTCTTTTAGGAGTCGCACCTTCAACTCCTCGGCCTTTTGCTCAATCCCTAAGCGAATCGCAAGGTAATACAAATCCGCCAGTTCTTCCTCGGAATCGTACCATTGAATTAGACGAAAGACTTGGTTTTCCACCTTTTGCTTCTTTTTATGTTTTGTATAGTTGAGGGCTTCAGCGACTTCAAAAATCCGTTGTTTCGTATCTTGTCCTACAGAAAGCTCCGGATCGTAGTTGAGCACTCGCGAAACCGTAGCGGGTGATACCCCCGCCTTGGCAGCAATATCTTTAATGGTAGCCATCTCTACACCTCCCTTGCTTTCTCTCCAATGCCTATCCCTTCAGCATCAGGTTCTCCACCAGTCGGCCTTAAAACTACTTATAATGTTTCGATAAACCGTTGGAAGGCCGCCTGTCCGTTGGCATCTCGTTTGAAGACGCCCGCATGTTCTAAGACAGTAGCAAAGATGACGCCGACCTCTTTTTGGATAATTGCTTCGACGTTTGCCGCCGTAAACTCATACTTCTCTTTCATTTCATCAGCCCAAGGTCGATGCATTTCAGCAATCTCATTTGGTTGCTCTAGGACATATTTTTCGACTTCTTTTAGCTCCGTGGCCAAACGTGGTGGCAACACTGCTAAGCCCATGACTTCAATTAAACCGATATTTTCTTTTTTGATGTGTTGTACTTCAGGATGTGGATGAAAAATACCATCAGGATATTCTACTGAAACATTATTGTCCCGCAAAACCAAATCGATTTCAAAGCGTTCCCCATTCCGACGAGCAATTGGAGTAATCGTATGATGTGGGGTACCGTCTTCTGAGTAGGCTTTGACGGCGACGGATGGATCAGAGTAATTCCGCCATTGCTTCAGAATATATTCCGCCGCATCCACCAATGATTTAACCACCGTACCACTCAGGCGAATGACTGACATCGGCCACTTAACAATCCCGGCTTGAACATCTGCAAACTGTGGCAATTCAAAGAGTATTTCAACTTTTGCTTCCGCCATTGCGAAGGTATGCCGGCCCCCTTGGTAATGGTCATGACTCAAAATTGAGCCGCCGACAATTGGCAAATCCGCATTCGAACCCACGAAGTAATGGGGCAAGACTTCAATGATTTTCAACAAACGCTCAAAGGTCTGCCGAGAAATTTTCATCGGACGATGTTCGTCACTTAAGATGATACAATGCTCGTTATAATAAGCATAAGGAGAATACTGGAAGCCCCAACCTTCCCCATCCAAATTCATGCGAATAATTCGGTGATTGGTCCGAGCTGGATAGTTTAGACGGCCTTTATACCCCTCATTTTCCATACACAACATACATTTTGGATATGCCACCGTTGCAGCGTTGCGTTGCGCTGCGATTTCTTTAGGATCTTTTTCTGGTTTCGACAGGTTGATGGTGATTTCTAATGTGCCATATTCCGTCTCAGCTGGAAAGACGATATTTTTAGCAATTCCCCGAGTTTTGATATAATCATTGTTTTTACACAACTCAAAGAAATAATCCGTCGCTTCCACCGGATCATTAGCATAATGTTGCGCAAACAAGGCATTGACAACAGAAGGGGGGGGAGTCATCAAATCCATCAGCTGGGCTTCGAAAATTTCTTGTTCAGCTAAGGTTTTCCCAATCATTCCATTAGCCTTAGCGGTGGCTACTAATTCGTCCATCAATTCAACGGCCGTCGCAGTCGGCATTTTGACTTCTGCCTCTGCCATAGCATCTTCACCAATCATACCCAACACGCGATTTTGCAAATACAAGCGGTCCATATCCATCCAGCCACCAGCTTTGATGGCCAGAGTAGTGAAATCAAAAATCGTTTGACTCAAAGTCATTTACATACTCTCCTTTCACGACCAGAATCAGCTACTAGTCGTTTAGCTAACACTTCGTTCAAATAAAAAAGCCGATTGGCCATGTTTCCGGTAAATCCCTGGGGTTGTAGTAGGACCGGTAAAGGCCAACAAAAAACAGTTACCCTTTTGCTAGTTCATCTTAGCGTTTATGGCTTAGACGAACTGTATGGGTCATGTTTCTGATAGCTCTTGCCGAAGTCAAACACGGTTTACGTTTGCATTTTTTGATCCAGCTACAGTTATTTCAATTCCTAGGTCGCTGAAATACACCATTTTTGTGCCATGGAAAAAACCGTATAAAATTCTCTATAGGCCTCGATAAAACGGGATTTCACACAGAGTAAAACTTATAAAACCTTAGTCTATAAGAAGAAACCGGCATCACCTGGAGTTTGCCATGGACACCGGTTTTCTTCAATCAACTTTCCTTACTTTTTATCATCGTAGCCATTTGGATGACTCACATGCCAGTTCCAAGCGGTGCGGATAATTTCTTTGATATCGGTATAAGCCGGTTCCCAACCCAAGACCGTTTTGGCTTTTTCACTAGCAGCTACTAATTTTGCAGGATCGCCTGCTCGACGTGGCGCGATTTCAGCTGGAATTTCTTTGCCAGTCGCTTCTCTAGCAGCATCTAACATTTCTTTCACTGAATAGCCATTGTTGGAGCCTAAATTAAAGACATTGGAGTCATTGCCAGCTTTTAAGTATTCCAAGGCTAGGATATGAGCAGCAATCAGATCTTCTACTTGAACATAATCGCGGATACACGTACCGTCTGGTGTATCATAGTCATCGCCGAAAATCTTCAAGGCTTGGCGTTGTCCCAAAGCCACTTGCAAGATGATTGGGACTAAATGCGTTTCTGGATCGTGGTCTTCACCAATTGATGCGTCAGCTTTGGCCCCAGCCACGTTGAAGTAACGCAATGCTACGTATTTCATCCCGTATGCATTGTCACACCACTTCATCATTTTTTCCATCATCAGTTTGCTTTCGCCGTATGGATTTTTCGGATTTGTGGGCATATCTTCAGCAATCGGCACCACTTCTGGTTCGCCATAAGTCGCAGCAGTCGAAGAAAAGACGATGTGTTTAACATCATGGGCATGCATCACTTCCAAAAGCACTTGCATACCATAAACGTTGTTGTTAAAGTATTCCAATGGTTTTTCAACCGATTCTCCCACCAAGGAAAAGGCAGCGAAATGCATCACACCATCGATGGTTTCTTGCTCAAAAACGTCATTCAAGAAAGCTTTATCGCGGATATCCCCTTGATAAAATTTCGCGTCTTGATGCACGGCGTCTCGGTGTCCTGTGAACAAACTATCCACCACCACTACGTCATAGCCTTTGTTAATCAATTGATCCACTGCATGGGAGCCAATATAACCAGCTCCCCCTAAAACTAAAATAGCCATTTGTTTTTTCCTCCTTTAAAATCCTCAACTGAAGTATTCCTTCAATTATTTCAATTTACGAGCGCCATCATCAATGCTAGCTTTGTAAATATCGGTACCATAACCAATTTTATCGACATAAGCTTGTTTGACATTATTGACAAAAGTATCCCATTGGCTATCTTTCACTAAAGCGATGGCACAACCGCCGAAACCAGCCCCAGTCATCCGCGCCCCAAGAACACCTTCTTGGGCTTGAGCAGCAGCTACCAACGTATCCAGCTCGATACCCGTCACTTCATAATCATCCCGCAAAGAAGCGTGGGAAGCATTCAGCAGTTGACCAAATGTCGCCAAATCACCAGCCACCAAAGCATCTTTGGCTTGCAACGTCCGTTGATTTTCCAAAACTGCGTGTTTTGCCCGTTTGATCAGGGTTGCATCGCCTATCACCTCGGTATTTGCCATAAAGGTTGCTTCATCCAAATCTCCCAAAGAATGAATTGCTAGTTTGGTTTGCAACAAGCTCAAAGCTTTTTCACATTCGGAGCGGCGTTCGTTGTATTTGGAATCCGCCAGTTCACGACGTTTGTTGGTGTTCATGATTGCTACCACATATTCGCCAAATTCAGCTGGAACCAAATCGTATTCCAAGGTATTGGTGTCAAGTAAAATAGCATGGTCTTTTTTACCCATCCCGATAGCAAATTGATCCATGATACCAGAGTTCACGCCGATAAATTTATTTTCGACCCGTTTGCCGATTTCCACTAAATCAATCATTTTGACATTTAAGCTAAAGAGATCATTTAGGATAACTCCTGTCAACAATTCGATTGAAGCGGAGGATGACAAACCCGAGCCATTAGGGATGGTACCATAAAAGACCACATCTAAGCCAGTCTCAATGGGATATCCATCGGCTTTCAAGAACTTCATCATGCCTTTCGGATAGTTGGTCCAATCGTCTTCTTTACGAAATTCCAAGTCATTGATGGAAAACTCGATAACGCCTTTATTCGGGAAGTTTTCGGAATACAAGCGAACCCGGTCGTCTTGCCGTTTTTTGGCCAATCCATACGTACCAATAGTAATGGAGGCTGGAAAAACATGTCCGCCATTGTAGTCGGTATGTTCACCAATCAAGTTGATCCGGCCGGGAGCAAAATACTCGCCAGTAGCTTCAGTAGCAAACTTTTCTTTAAAAATAGCATGTAGATCTTTATCCATTATAAACACCTCTCTGATTTCATTTAGTAAATTTATTGTAAAACATTTACTAAATTTTAGCAAGAGCTTTTTTCCTGCTTATTGATTACTTAAATTTCTTATTAAATACGGTTTATCCTAGCTTCAAAAGTGTTTTCACTTTCCATTTATATCAGCTTCCGTCATAATGAAAGTATCAAATAGGTATTCGAGGTGAAGATGATGAAAAAATTTCTATCTGGACTTTTAGTAGGTACGGCAGCTACTGCAGCAGCCGTGGCTGGTTTAGCGGTAGCTGTCAAAAAACAGGTCATCGATCCCATCGATGAAAAAGAAGCCATGATTGAAGAAAATCGTAAAAAGGCAGCCCGCAAACGCATTGCCCGCTAATCAATGGCATCAGAAGAGTTCAAAGTGAACTTAACGCAATCAAAAAATCCAGAACCTAGCTAGTCAGACTAGTTGGGTTCTGGATTTTTTTATTCTAAAATTAGCGCCCTGTTCACAATCCTTACTCCAACAATGCTTTCAATCCGCCCTTGGTTTTCTTCATTAAACCTTTTTCGTGCTATCAAAAAACAGTCCGAAATTCTCTATAACCCTTGGTAAAACGGGATTTCACATCGATTAAAAGTTATACGAACTCAGTGTATAAAAAACTAGCAAATCTCACAATCGAAATTTGCTAGTTAGTCATCTGCAATTATTTACGTTTCGTTTTACCCGTCCATTCTTGGAAACCGGTTTTCAAAATATAAATATCCTTGTAGCCTTGTTTTTTCAATTTGATCGCTGAACGAACGGCTAGGGATTTTTTACGATCATACAAGTAAATGGGTTGGTCTTTCCGGAAACTACCGTATGAATTAGCCAAAGTAGAGTAAGGAATATTGCGAGCGCCTAAAATATGTCCCGCATTGAAGTCCTCCCGTTCACGAATGTCCACTACTTGAGCTTTGCGCATGCCTTCTTTAAACTCTTCTTCTGTCAAGACCTTAGCTGAACGCCGACCTTGAATATAGATATACAACTCATGAAGCAGAATTGCCAATAACAGAATCCCTAAAATAATGTTGATAACCGTCAATGTTTTAATAGCTAAAAACAGTTTCATATGTTCCAAACCTTTCTTTGCGGTAGTGATTCAAAAACTGAATCCAACCGTTTCACTTCGTTTTATTTGATAAATTGCAGGGCCAATGATCCTGCCCCGATGACACCAGCCTCATTTCCTAATTGGGCTAACTTAATCTTAGTGGATTCAGTCACTTGTGGGAAGGTAAATTCACGGAAATATTTTTCTACACGACTACGCAAAAATTCTCCCGCTGCTGAAACGCCACCACCAATGACGATGCTGTCTGGATTTAAAGTATTTCCTAAATTGCCACAGGCTAGCCCTAAGTAGAAGCACACTTTATCCACTACCATCAGAGCAAAAGGATCATCTGCTGCTGCCAACTCAAAGACGTCTTTCGATGAAATATCTTGACCATCATCTAAGCGTTTTTTCAGTTCGGATTCACCAGCATATTCTTCTGCTAGATGACGTGCTACCCGAACAACCCCAGTCGCACTAGAGATGGTTTCCAGACAGCCACGTTTGCCGCAAGTACACATAAAGCCTTCTGGATCAACGGTAACGTGACCAATTTCACCAGCACAGCCCGCTACCCCATGAAGTAAATTACCAGCTGCGATGATTCCACCACCAACGCCGGTGCCTAAGGTAATAAAGACTACATCTGGATTGTTTTCGCCAGCGCCTTTCCAGCGTTCCCCTAAAGCGGCAACGTTGGCATCGTTATCAATCGCAAAAGCAATCCCAGTCCCTGCTTCGATTTGTTCTTTGACTGGTTGCAAAGTGGTCCAGTTTAGATTGTAAGCACCGATAACCGTGCCTGCGACATTATCCACGCTACCGGGAGTCCCCATGCCAATACCGATGAAATCTTCGGCAGTCATCTCATATAAATCTAGGTGGTGATTGATTGATTCAATGATGTCTGGCACGATATGACTACCATCATCCAAAATATTTGTTTCGATACTCCATTTTTGTTGGATTTCGCCTTCTGCAGTCATGATGGCAAATTTGGCAGTCGTTCCGCCAAGGTCAATCCCGATGATCTTCTTATCCATGTATTTCTCTCCTAACGATAATTTCTCCAACCAACCCTCAAGTCAGCTTTTGGTTTTCTCGGTTTTCTTCGATGCGATGTTCACGTCTGAGAATATGCCAAGCCGTCATATAAGTATCGTGATCGACTAGACGACCATCGTAGAGCTTCCGCAATTCAATTTGCATCAGTTCAATATCCCAGATTCTTTTGCCCACATAAACGATAATCCCGAAACGTTTTAGCAATTGTTGTACATCATATAGACTTTCCATTTTCAACACACCTAACTATTATACAAGTATTCCGTATTTTTTTAAACCATAGATAACACAAATCCCAAAAAGAAATACATAGATAGCCCCAGTCAGGATACGGGTGTGGATTGAATAGCGGCCCGGATTTTTCGGCAAAGCAATGGTATTTCCCAATAGAAGCCCTCCGATAATCCCACCAATATGCCCCCAAATGTCGATGGACTGGTCAAAGACACCGAAAACCAAACTCAACAAAACAAAAATAGCAAACTGCCGCACCATCCCTTGAATCGCCGGATTGTGGCGGAAATAAAAACCTAAAATCAAAAAGGCCCCAAAAATCCCAAAAATCGACGTGCTGGAGCCCGCTGACTGAATTCCCGCCGTATTAAAAGCAAAGCTAAAGGCATTTCCCAGCATCCCGCTCAATAGATAAATCCCCAAAAAGCGGCTGTGGCCGTATAAGGCCTCCACTTGTTGGCCGATAAAATACAGGACCAAGGAATTAATCGCAAAGTGAGCCAGCCCAAAATGCAGAAAAATCGGTGTTAAAAAGCGCCAATACTGATGGAAAAAAGCGACATAAGGACCAAACATCACGCCTCTTGGTTGAAGCTGGAGGGCTGGTGCCAAATAATCCAATAAAAAGATTAGCGTTTGGATGGCAATCAGGCTATACGTAATATAAGGGCCATTTTTCCACTGGTTAGCAGTACGTTTCAGATCAAAATTCATTTTCCTACCTCTTTCTTGAAGGTATCCGTAATAAGTTTATTTACTGGTCTATCAAATTTCTCCGCTTGCCAATCATCACGAAGTTGTTCTCCAAAAACCAGGCTTACTGTTTGATTAGGATAATCTTGCAAAAAACGATCATAGTAGCCGCCACCAAAACCAATGCGATAGCCTTTGGTGGAGAAAACCACTCCCGGAACGATCAACAAGTCAATCTCAGCTGGTAGTAGTGGCGCATGATGGTTCGGTTCCTCAATGCCAAAAGCAGACTTTTCATAAACAGTCTCGGGCGTAATCTCATGAAAAACCATTTTTTTATCAGCCAAAGCTTTTGGGACTACTAGCCGTTTGCCTTCTTGAAAACCGCGAGTAAAGATGGGCAATGTCGCCAACTCAATCGCTGTCGAACGAACCAAGCCAATCGTTTCAGCGGCCTGCCAACTTTTTGAAGCAAAAAGAAGCTGGTGAATCAGCTGTTCTTTCTGCTGTTTTTTCTTGGCTTGTTGGCTAAGAAGAGACAAGATGGCAATCCCCTCTTTTCGAAGTGTTTTTTTATCCATAATGACTCCTTTATTTATCCTATAGTTGAAATAGTAACGAAAAAAAAGCCAAATGGCAAACTCTGGTCGTCGGAAATTCTTTTTGCCCCAGATTTTACTTCTTTCATAGAAGCTAGCATTCTATTTTTCACAAAAAATCCTAGTTACGAGAATAGTTTGCCTAATAATTGAGACAAAAAAATGGGTTAAGCTTGAATTAAGTAAGAAGAAGTCGCTAAGAGAACATTTTTTGAAGTTTTAATCAAGGCCACTTCTTCCCCGTTAGATGCGTTTTCCCGTGAGAGCACTAATCGGACGTTTCGCCTCTCGAAAATCCTGCAGCTGATACGCTTCTCCCTCACGACTAAAAGGCAGTGGTTTTTGATAGTCCCTTTCAAACAACAAAACATGGTCGCAATAAATCGCTGGAAATGCCATACAATACCGATCGCTCCGATACACCCACCAGTGATAAACACCTTCATCCAAAATTACCGTATCAGCTGACAAACGATAAAACCCAGGAATTTTTTTAACCATACAAAAGACGGCAGGTCGCATCGGGGCAGTAAAATCTACGCGTTTGATAAACCGCATCTCTGGTCACCTCAAAGAAATTATACAAACATACGTTCGTTTTTGTAAAGAGAACACCCAGACTTTTTTAGAAATCCCTTTGAAAAGACCGGTTTTAGTCCAAGTGGTGACCCTCTAGGCAAATTTTTACTGACATTTCTTCGTCAAGTAAAACTACTTAACAAAATTCTCTCAAAGTACTAGTCAATTTTCTAAAATCATGCTATGATATTCAGGTCTGAGAGAAATCTTGGTTAGAATCCAGTAGCATAGGAGGGAATAACATGCGCGTAAACATCACTTTAGAGTGTACTTCTTGTAAAGAACGTAACTACTTGACTAGCAAAAACAAACGTAACAATCCTGACCGTTTGGAAAAGCAAAAATATTGCCCACGCGAAAGAAAAGTTACTTTACACCGGGAAACTAAATAATTTCGGTAAAAAGCCTGAAGCCTTGGTTGACAAGACTTCAGGCTTTTTGATTAGACTCGACTTCACGAACTTACGTAGCTTTCTATCTCCTGGCGCTTCCCCCTGCATTCTTGAAAGCGATAGCCGTTCCTTCCACCTTTCTAGTTTGCTAAACCATCCTCACCCGAAAAGACAAAAAGCCCTCCAATTTCTTGGAGGACTTTGATAGGCGACTAGCTTAAGCTTCAAACTGATCCCGATAAACTTCATCAACATGTTGTTCTGGGTTGATGACAATATACAAGCTCTTAGTTTTTTCAGAGATACGTGTAGATTGGTATTCGTTATCCAAACCTTCTGTATCCAAGTCTTTGTATGGGAAGTAAACCATATCAGGTTTGCCGGATTGGAAAAGAATTTCCATTTTTTCGATATCTTGGTACTTCAAAGCTCGGTTAAACATCCCCAATTCCAACCCACCTAAGTTGATATCTTGGGTTGCTACGTGATCGCCTTCTTGATAAATTTCAATCTTGAAGCCGGCACAAGGATGGATTTCTACAAACTCACTGCCGTTAATCCGACCAAAACTAGTGGTAATTTGTTTAATCCATAAATCACCGATGTAACGACGTTCAATGGTCCAAGTTTCACCATTTCGGAAATAGAATTTCAACGCTTTCATTTCTCTTGCCATGTTATTCGCTCCTTACATAAATATTCCTCAAAAACTTCTGAGGATTGCGTAGCTAGTTGCTTACTCCTTCAGTGTAGCACAAGTGACAAAGGTAAGATAAAATATTGCTTGCTCCAAGATTTAGGAAAGTTTTGCCAAAAAAGCGTCCTTCTCTACTACAAAGCGTTCATGATTGCCTTTTCCAACTTTTTTATCTCCATCATAGGCAGTGAAGGAAAAGACGGCTTTGTTTCCATCCCGTTCATAGAGATTGGCTTTGATGGTGATTGTTGCTCCCACCGCAGAGGGCGCCACATGTTCCAAGGAGATAAAGCCTCCGACAGTCGTTTTCTCTTTAGGCAAATGCTCTGCCAAATGGAGATAACAGGCGTTTTCCACCATTGCTACCAGTTCCGGTGTCGCTAAAACATCTAAGCCACCAGAACCCATTGCTTTGGCGGTGCGGTCAGCAGTCACCAAATACTCTTTTTTAAAATTGACTTCTACCATTGTTGCATCCTCCTTCAGCGTTTTTCTGTTGGTTCGAAGCTTCTACTTGAAAGAACCAACAGCGATATAAGATGCTGTCATTTGCTGACAGATGGTTAATCCAGTATTTCCGGTAAATATGCGAGGGCCGCATTTAAAAGAGCCGTTTTGTCGTTGACTAAACGCCCTTCCACTACAGCCTGTTCTAAATGAGCTAGCGTTTCTTTCAACCAAGGGCCGGCTTTTTGTTGACAGACTGCCATGACATCCTTGCCATTGACTGCCAACTCTCGTAAAGAGCGAATCGGTAACTTCGCCAAAGCTTCAGCGGTTTTGTCAGTTTCCCCTGGATGACCATAATAGCTCAATAAGGTTTCCACTTTCAGAGCCAAATCTCCCAAACGATACAGAGCCATTGGCGTATAATAGCCTTTGCGACGTTGACGTAGGCCCCACACCAATTCCCGACATTCTCGTAAAAACTCGTTTGATACTTTCCAATCTTTCAAGAAGTGGCCAATTTGCGCTTCAGGGACCGCAAGATGATCCAACAAGACGCTCCACGCAGCCGTTTCGGACAAAAAAGGATCCGGAATAAGTCCGGCAAACTGTAGCAAGTGCTCTTTGCTAGTCGCCATCCCCGGACAATATTCAAAACATCCCGTGGCGACAAATTGCTTCATGGCCTCATTGCGATGACTTCCCAGCAATAATTTGGTGAATTCGATAAAGACCCGCTCGATGGAAATTTTTTCTAATAAAGCATGATTTTCCACGATTGCCTCAAAGGTTTCTGTCTCAAAAACAAAACCCAATTGACTGACAAAGCGTAACCCTCGCATCATCCGCAAGGCATCTTCATGGAAACGCTCGTGGGGATTGCCCACTGCTCGCAAAATCCGCTGCTCCAAATCTTGAAGCCCACCAAAAAGATCAATGACCGTACCATCCTCTTGCACTGCAAAGGCATTGATAGTAAAATCTCGACGTTTTAAATCTTCTTCCAACGACCGCACAAACGCAACATGATCTGGTCTTCGAAAATCTTGGTAGGTGGATTCCGTCCGAAAAGTTGTGACTTCGTATTGATCCTCTTGATACAACACCAAGACAGTCCCATGTTCGATGCCGATATCCACCGTTCGCGGGAAGATTTCCTTGATTTCAGCAGGAAAACCGCTGGTAGCGATGTCCACATCGTGAATCGGTTGACCTAAAAGCACATCCCGGACACTGCCCCCCACAAAATAGGCTTCATAGCCTGCCTGTTCGATTTTTTCCATCACCGGGAGCGCCCGGCGGAATTCTTCCGGTAAGACCGTTAATTTCATGGCAACTGCTCCTCATCTTCAGCATTGGCTTGGGTCTGACCATCCACTCGTTCAAAACGGTAGCGATCCCGTTGATTGAATTTCGCCATGTTTTTTTCAAAGATATCCGTCAAATCGATACCTAGTGAATTGGCCATGATCAGAGTCACAAATAAGACATCCCCTAGCTCCTCCGCCACGCTGTTTTCAGCCTCCGTCGTCTTTTTGGTTTTTTCACCATAAGTATGGTTGACCTCCCGTGCTAGCTCCCCGACTTCTTCGGTCAAACGTGCCATTTGTGAAAGAGGGCTGAAATAGCCAGCTTTAAATTGTTGAATATACGTATCCACTTCCTCCTGCATCGACTGCAGGCTGCGTTTTTCTATCAAAAAATCTTCTCCCTTAAGAGGTATTCATTGTGCAGTCAGTTATACTGACCACCATTTTGAGACTGGTCTCTCCCTCAAAATCAGCAGGGTAACCTGTCTCAAAATAAAGAATAGTTTGCCATCAGTGAACTACTAAGGTCACCTTCCATGTCTTATCTTATCAAAAATAGCGGCTATTTCCTAGCAATACTGCTACTTCCGCTGAAATCCCCCCTCTGAAGATTGTCCCCAGTAAATTTTCATGATACAGTAAATCTGCAAGTCGTTTTTACACAAAAAACGCCCCTGAGCTCTTCAAAATCACCGAAGAATACTCAACTAGCGTAGTATTGGAGGAGTCAAGATGAAATTAGAAAAAATCGGCCGAGATATCGTGGTGATTTTGCTAGGAACAGCAATTTACGCCTTTGGTTTAGTCTTTGTCAATATTCCCAACCAATTGGCAGAAGGCGGTGTAACAGGGATTACCTTGATTTTTCGCGCGCTTTTCGGGATCAACCCGGCATTGTCCACTCTGCTGTTAAATATTCCAATAATCGCTTTAGGAGGTCGCATTTTAGGCCGACGCTCCTTCTTTTACACCATCATCGGCACTCTCTCACTGTCTGCTTGGTTATTTGTATGGCAAAAAGTCAATTTTTCCATCGATTTGGATCACGATTTGTTGATAGCGGCCTTGGTAGCCGGCCTCTTTGGTGGGGTTGGTAGTGGGATTATTTATCGTGTAGGTGGCACCACTGGCGGTAGCGATGTCATCGCCCGCATCCTTGAACAAAAAATCGGCGTTTCGGTGGGGCGCACGTTGTTTATTTTGGATATTGTCATTTTAACCGCATCCTTAACCTATATCGATTTGAAACGCATGATGTACACCTTGATCTTTTCCTATGTTTTCGCTCACATTGTCGATGCCATCTTGGACGGAGGCTATTCTGCTAGAGGGGTGCTGGTCATTTCCAATCACTCGCAAGCCATCGCTCCTCAGTTGATGGCTGAGATGGAGCGGGGAGTCAGTTTTTTAAACGGCGAAGGAGCTTACTCCGGTGGCGAGAAAAAAATTATCTATATGGTAGTCAGTGCCCGGGAAGTCTCTGAGGTCAAACGTATTGTCCACGAATATGATTCCACCGCCTTTGTTTCCATCATCAATGTCCACGAAGTAGAAGGGGAAGGGTTTACTTACTTAAAACCCAAGAAAAAACTTTTTGGCAAAAAAAAAGCTAGCTAACTACCAGCTCGTGAATCCTTTCCACCTTCAAATTAAATTTGACGATACCTAAAAGACAGACAAAAGAAGCTTACTTTCCACTGTGGTTTACATGGAAAGTAAGCTTCTTTTCAGACACTAGATAAGCTGTTACTGATAACAAAAGTCCCTTTTTTCTCACTAAGCTTTTTCAACTTCTCCTCGTCTGAGCAAGGCTTCGTTGACTTCATCAGATAGCCGCAAGAACGTCTCCTTGTCCCCTCTTTCCAGTGCGTCATCGATTTCTACATACAACTTATCAATTGCCGCTTGCAACTCTTCTTCTTGTATGAACTGATCCACCGCTTCTACAATCTGAGGGTCGATGCTTTCATTCCATTTCATAAAGGGATTGTCTTCCAAAATTGAAAGATAAGAAGGATTGCCCCAAGCGTTAGTGAATAAGCACTCGATATACAGTGGATCTTTCCAATTGAGGCGAATTTCATGAAAAATCTGATCGCTATCGGTGAAATAATTCCCGTCAATGTGCAAACGCAACGGTTCCCCTTCCACTGAAGTATCACGGATTTGCAACCCTCGCTCTGCCACTTCGGCGTGTTCCACAAAATGGACGTTAGCAAGAATCGCTTCATGATTGGCCAAGTAATTCAATATCCAAGAGACCTCTCGTCGACTGAAATTTGCATTGGTGACAAACCAGTTCAAAAAAACTTTCTTTTCGCGAACATCTACAAACATCTTTCTCACCTGTCCTTTCTGGTACTCCCCCGCTAGTGCGCAGCTGACATTATTGCAAAGCATCAATGATTGATTGAACTTCCAAATCCCCTGGTTCGTGTTGGAGGTAATGTGTCAACAGATGCAGTGCCTCCTGGAGATGGCCTTCATCCCGTAAAAAGATACCATATTCTTTCATGAAATCCGGTTCGTGGTTCAGTTCCACATTGGCCCGTTCATAGTGTTGAGCGGCTTTATCGTATTCTTCCAGTTGATTATACGCTTGGGCTAAGTTCCACTGAGCAAAGGCATCATCGGGATTTTCCAACTGTTCCAAGGTAGCAATCACCCCATCATAGTCGGCTTCCTTCAGATAAAGATTAGAAAGCATGATTAAGCTTTCATCCATTTTCTCGCCAGTTTCAAGGGCTTTTTGCAAATATTCTTCTGCCTGTTTGACATCGTGAAGACGATAGGCATTTTCTGAAGCAAACTGGTAAAAATCAACTTGGTAAGGATTTTCTTTGATTCCCGCCTCGATAGTAGCTTGGGCTTCATCCAGTAATTCCTCTTCTTGCAGTGCTTCCGCTAAATACAAATAAGTCGACTGATAATGCGGATTTAATGCTTGTAACTGTTGCAAATAATGGATGGCTTGCTGATTTTCCTTCAATTGGAGGTACACAAAAGCTGTATGGAATAATAAGTCATCACTTTCACTGTCTTTCAAAGCCGCTTCCAAGTAGGGAATAGACTCTTCAAACTTGCCTTCCATACTCAAAGCCATGCCCAAACGTTCACTAATCCCGACGCCGCCGAGTTCTGTGATTTGGGAATTTAACAAAATTTGGTAGATCGTCGCTGCCTCTCCAAACCGATCCGTAGCATAATACAATTCCGCCAAAGCAAACTGAATCAAGGGTTCATCTGGCAAAATTTTGGCTGCTTCCGTCAGCTTTGCTTCACTAACTTCAGGAATTTGGAGCATTTGATACAAATCAGCTGATAACAACAGTGCTTGCGGATAATAATCGCTGTCTTGAGGCACACCTTCGATAAACTCAAAGGCATCATCGATCCGATTGTCCTCCATCGCAATTTCTGCCAAACTTAACAAGACTTCTTCATTCCCTGGATAGCGTTCCAACAAACGAGTAAATATCTCTTGTGGTTCTTCCAAAAAACCCATTTGAAACAACTGGGTGCCTAATTGTGCTAAAGTATCGTCATCGTCTTTACTCAAGGCTTCGTTAAAAGCGATTTGGGCTTGTACTAGGTCTTCTTTTTCCAAAGCATCAAGCATTTGGTAACTATATGAATTGTCCATGGGTCTCATCATTCTCCTATTATCTGTTGATAAGCTGTCGCCATCTGGATCAGTTCCTCACTGGTAGGATAGTTGGCAGCTTTTCTGATACCGATTTTTTGATAAAGAGTGGGCTTTGGTAGCTCTTTTGTAAGCTTCAGTACTGCTACCCCATATTCTGTCAAAGAAATCTGTGGTGGCAAGACTACAGGTAAGCCAACTGCCTGTAGCCAGTGGAAAAACTTAGGCAAATCCAAATCCAAGGGGGTCACTTGTTGATTCCAGGTTACCTGCATTAAAATCCCCATCATCCGTTTCATATTTGCCGAAAGCAGATGACCATTGGCAACTTGGTAAAAGGCAAGTTCAAACAGGCGACCGTAATTCTCGATTTCAGTTTGCCGTTTTTCATAAAAGCTTGCCAGTTGCTGGATATAACTAGCAAAAGAACGACTGTGAACAGCTTGTTGGTGGGGAAAACTCTGAAAAAGATTTTTCAAAAAAGACGCATCACAAACTAGCCCCGCCCGCAACAATAACAGAAAATCCACCAGTTTACCATCCCCTTGTTCTTGGGTGATAGTTTGATCATAAAAGATATCTTGCGGTAGATTATTCACGGCAAGTAACGGCTGTAAATGCCGGCTGACTACTTCTCGTCTTTTTACCAACGATTTACACAGTGAACGAAGGGATACTGGCAGACAACAAAAGCGACTAGGCAAAACCGTCGTCTGTTGGATAAAACCAGTCAAAGCAGTCACTCCCTCATTACCATAAGAAACAAACAGGTATTGGTGATCTTTGGGAAACCCTTCGAGAAAAGCCAACAACTCTTGTAACTCGGTTAAATCGTTGCAATAGAGGTGATTGCGACAAATATACCAATCGATATCTAAGGCTGTGGCAAACAATTGATTGATTTTTTCGAAGGAACGATCGTAATATTTCTGATTGGTTAGGAAAATAACATGGACATCTTTACTAAAGCCAGCGGGTATCGACCGATTCAAAGTCTCTCCATAAACCAATCGCGTGTTACAACTTTCACTGTGATAGCAAAGTTCCATCCTCATCCCTCCCATCAATCACCTATCGGACCTATAAATGTCCGTTAATCACATCGTTTTATCACTATAGTTCTCTTTTTTGACAAAGGTGCATTTTACTTAAGCTACTTACTTTAAGTTTATCACTAAAGCCGAAGAATCCCAAAGATTAACCCCAATAAAAAGCGTCAATTCAGCAATAATTTATTGATTGTTTTGACAATTCAAAATGAGCAAGCCAGGCTCTCTTCTTCGCCAAGTAAGCCTCACTTATCAAAAGATACCTGTGATTACGCCTTGCCCGTTTGTTTTCTCAAAGGACATGCAGTTTGTGATAATCCGCCTTTGTCAAACACCATAAATTGGCATCCTTTAACACATCTTGATGGAAAATCTCATCTGGTAACCTACCGATCAATTGAAAGTCGCATTTTTGGGCTACTTGATTGCTCGCTTTGTTTGTCACCGCGGCTATCAATTCCAGCTTGTTAAAATCCCACTCCTCAAAAGCCAGTTGGCACAATACGCTTAAGGATTTAGTGACAATTCCTTGATTCGTAAAAGCTGCCGCTAACCAATAGCCTACCTCTCCAGATTTTTGTGGTATGCGAATTTGATGAATATCGATTGCACCCACCAATTGCTCGTCAAGTGCAATGAAAAATTGGCGATTGGTACCTGCACCTTCTTTTTTCATCGTATCGAGAATAAACGTTACTTCATCCGCAACGGACTGAACCCGTTCTGGAATCGGTAAGAAAGACCCAAGGTGGGCTTGATTACTACAAATCAGCTGATACATTTCACTAGCCATCGTAATATCTGGTTTAACAAGTTTCACTCTCTCATCAACAGCATAACTAAAAAAAGCGGTCATCTAGTTTTCTCCTTTACTTTTTAACTATCCTAGCTTCTTACAGTATAACACCTAAAAAAGGAAGAAAAGCAGGGCAAACTCGCTTTCAGAAAATCCCTCGATTTATAGTGCTAAGGATGTCTGAGAAATCATTGGTTGTTATCCATTTGGTTTTTGACGGATTTACAACTAGTTTGACTTCAGCAAGGTCAATGCCAAACATGAACTTTGTTTGGCATTGGTCGTTCCCACTACAATTTGAGAGATTCTCCCCCAGAAAATCCGCGCTATTTTATCGATAAGTACTTGATTGCCTTTACTCCTTAATCTTCTTTTTTATGCCATGGAAAAAGCAGTCGAATCGTTTATCGATTCGACTGCTCCTTTTAGACTAGCAACGTATACAACGAGGCATTGTCTTGTAAATTAATAAATTCTGGATCAAAAGCTGCTAAATTCGCTAACAATTGCTCCAATTCATTGGGATCCTTCAACAAAATACCAATCACCACAGGACCAGTCCCCCGATTGATCTTTTTCGTATATTCGAAACGCGTGATATCGTCATTTGACCCTAACACTTCTGATACAAATTCTTTTAAAGCTCCTGGACGTTGTGGAAAATTGACTACAAAGTAATGTTGCAACCCTTCGTACACTAAGGAACGTTCCTCAATCTCCGCCATTCGGCTAATATCGTTATTCCCCCCTGAAATAACGCAAATCACCGTTTTGCCTTTGATATCATCAGCGATTACCTCAAGAGCGGCAACACTCAAAGCGCCAGCTGGTTCACAGACGATGGCTTGCTTCCCGTACAGTTCAAGAATTGTCGTACATACTAATCCTTCATCTACCGCCACCAATTGATCCACGTAAGCTTGAGCGTGGGCGTAAGTGATGTCCCCAACTTCTTTCACCGCAGCCCCATCGACAAACTTTTCCACCTGTTGCAACATCACGGGTCCGGCATGATCAAAAGCCGCCTGCATGGACATCGCCCCAGCAGGTTCGACCCCGATGATTTTGGTAGCAGGACTGGTTCCTTTCACGTAGGCCCCCACACCACTGATCAAACCACCGCCACCAATCGCTGCCAAGACATAATCTGGCTGATAGCCTTCCGCTTGGGCATCTGTCATCATTTCCAGCGCTAGCGTCCCTTGTCCGGCAATAATATCAAAATCATTGAAAGGATCAATAAAGGTCATCAGATTCTTTTCAGCGTATTCCCGAGCTGCCTCAGCTGATTGATCGAAGGTATCTCCCACCAGCTGAATGACCACTTGTTTCCCGCCAAAAAAGCGTACTTGGGAAATTTTTTGTTGAGGAGTAGTAGTCGGCATGAAAATCACTGCCTTAGTCCCTAATTCCTGGCACGTATAGGCCACCCCTTGCGCATGATTACCAGCGCTAGCACAAACCACTCCCTTAGCTAATTTTTCAGCGGGTAGTTGCTTGATGGCATAATAGGCACCCCGCAGTTTGAAAGAACGCACTTTTTGCAGATCTTCCCGCTTTAACAGGATAGTGGCGCCGTACTTTTCCGATAAATAACGGTCATACTGCAATGGTGTATGGCTCACTTGCTTTTTTAGTAGCTGGTATGCCTGGCGTACCTCATGATCCGTCACTAATCCCAACTTCATCGCCCCCCGTTGTTCTGCTTAGTCTTTTTTATTCACAAATGGCATCATCTTCCGCAACTCATCCCCAACTTGCTCGATTTGATGTCCGGCAGCGGTTTCCCGCATCTGCTTGAATTCAGGGAAGCCAGCTTTGTTATCGTTGATGAAACCTTCTGCAAATTTGCCGTTTTGAATATCTGTCAAAACATCTTTCATACCAGCTTTTGCGACATCGGTAATCACCCGCGGACCAGAAACGTAATCTCCATATTCAGCGGTATTGGAGATGGAGTTTCGCATTTTGCCAAAGCCTCCTTCATAAATCAAATCGATGATCAATTTCAACTCATGACAAACTTCAAAGTAAGCCAATTCTGGTTGATAGCCAGCTTCCACCAGCGTTTCAAAACCAGCTTCAATCAAAGAAGTCAAGCCCCCACACAACACAGCCTGTTCCCCAAACAAGTCCGTTTCCGTTTCTTCTTTAAAGGTCGTTTCCAAAACCCCAACCCGCGTCGCACCGATGCCTTTTGCATAGGACAAAGCAATCTCACTGGCATTGCCGGTAGCATCCTGGTGAACAGCAAACAACGCCGGTACTGCAAACCCTTCAGTAAATGTTCGGCGTACCAAATGGCCGGGACCTTTAGGAGCGGCTAAGAAGACATCCACATCAGCCGGTGGTGTGATGACACCGTAATGAATATTGAACCCATGACCAAACGCTAAGGCATTGCCAGCTTCTAAGTTGTCAGCAATTTCATTTTGGTACAAATCTCCTTGGATTTCATCAGGAGCTAAAATCATTACCAAATCCGCTTCTTTGGCGGCATCCGCTACTGGTTTCACATCAAAGCCGTCTTCTCGAGCTGCCTCCGCTGATTTGCCTTCACGAATACCGATAATCACCTGGTGCCCAGTATCTCGCAAGTTTTGCGCGTGAGCGTGTCCTTGAGAACCGTAGCCGATGATTGCGATTGTTTTGTCTTGTAAAGCGTCTTGTTGTACTGAATCTTCATAATATACTTTTACCATGTAGTATTCCCTCCAAATAGTAGTATCATCTATCAACAGCCGGTTTGATTACCAGTCTATCAACCTCTAGTAAAGCCTGTCACACCAGTACGGCTCAATTGCTTGATACCATATGGGCGCAAAATATCAATACAAGCATCAATCTTATCTTGAGTACCCGCAACTTGAATGACTATATTTTTCAAGCCAACATCGACAATATCCGCACGGAAGGGATCAATAACTGCTTTGATTTCCGAGCGCATAGCCACAGGAGCATTGACTTTGACTAAAGCCAGTTCCCGTTCCAAATGGGGCTCATCGGTGATGTCCCGCACTTTCAGAACCGCCACTTGCTTATTCAATTGCTTGGTGACTTGTTCCACATCCGCCAAGGTGTCCGCGTTAATCATGATAGTCATGCGAGACAAACCCGGAGATTCGGTAGGACCGACGGATATGCTATCGATATTCACTTGCCGCCGATTCATGACGGCTGTGATCCGGCTCAAGACACCCACATGGTCTTGTACCACCATTGAAATCATGCGCTTCATCTACTCCACCCCAATCATCTGGTCGTTTGCTTGCCCTGGTGGCACCATCGGCAAGACATGTTCTGTCAAAGAAGTAATCACTTCAATTAACACTGGCCCTGTCATTGCCAAAGCGGCTTTTAGCTGGGCTTTTAGTGTGGAACTTTCGCTAATACGAACCCCTTGAATACCATAGGCTTCTGCTAGTTTCATGAAATCTGGTTGACTATGAAAAACTGAATTAGACCGACGATTGTTAAAGAAAGACTCCTGCCACTGGCGCACCATCCCCAAAGAACGATTGTTCAACAGGATAAATTTGATATCCAGCTGGTTTTCATTGAGTATCGCCAGCTCCTGATTGGTCATTTGAAAGCCACCATCGCCGACAAAACAGAGCACTTGTTTTTCACGATGACCAAATTTGGCCCCAATCGCAGCCGGAATCCCGTAGCCCATGGTTCCCAAACCGCCAGAAGTAATCAGCTGTCTCGCATAATGAAAGTCATAAAACTGAGCGACCCACATCTGATGTTGCCCAACATCTGTGACTACAATCGCATCAGGTTGTGCGATTTGGCTCACCAACTCCACAACTTTTTGGGGCTTAATTTCTTCTGTACAAGCTCGATCATAAGTAAAAGGCTTATCTACCATCCGTTGTTGGCATAATTGGCGCCAGTCAGCGATTTGCGGTGGCTCACTAGCAATTTCTAACATCTTCTCCAAACAAATTTTGGCATCAGCAACGATGGGAATGTCGGTTTGAATAATTTTGCCAATTTCTGCAGGATCGATATCAATATGAGCGACAATCGCTTCTTTCGCAAAGTCTTGCGGGGCGGTTGCCAAGCGATCATCGAAACGACAGCCCACATTGATTAACAAATCACACTCTGTTAAAGCCATATTCGCGGCATAGGAGCCATGCATTCCCCCCATCCCTAAAAACAAGGGATCTGACGTTGGCAAGATTCCTAGCCCTAACAAAGTGGAAACCGTCGGCAGCTGATACTTATGCGCAAAGGCCTTTGCTTCGGCTTCGGCATTGGCATAGATGACCCCACCTCCGATAAGTAACAAAGGTTTGCGACTTTGTGCTAATAGTTGCATCAGCTTTTGAACTTGTAATATCGAAGGAATGGTATTGGGTTGATAACTAGGAATATGCAAATCACAGGCAGCCTTGGCGGGGGTTTGCTGGATAGTCATATCTTTGGGCAAATCGATGACCACTGGCCCTTGGCGTCCTGTTGTAGCAATATGAAAAGCTTCTTGGACAATTCGAGGCAAGTCATTCACATTGCGGACTTGGTAACTATTCTTGGTAATGGGGACGGTAATACCCAAAATATCGGCTTCTTGAAAGGCATCTTTACCGATTCCATCGGTAGTCACTTGCCCAGTAAAGACAATCAAAGGTGTGGAGTCGCTATTAGCATCCGCAATCCCCGTCACCACATTGGTCGCCCCCGGTCCACTGGTAGCGATGACGACGCCGGGTTTCCCGGTGGCCTTGGCATACCCTTGGGCAGCATGAACCGCTCCTTGTTCGTGGCGAGTCAGTATATTGGGAATCGCTTCATCATAGAGGGTGTCAAATAATGGCAAAACCGCTCCACCAGGATAGCCAAAGATCAATTCCACTCCCTGATTTTCTAAACACTCTAACAACAGGCGTGCCCCTGACATTTTTTCTTCTTGTACCTTCAAATTTTCCATACGCTCCCTCCTTAAGATAATCCTTCCCGACTAAAAGCTAGTGAGACAGTGCCACTTGTTAGTTATTCCGGCAAACGCATCACACCACCAGTATGAGCTGATGTGACTAAAGCAGAATAACGAGCAAGCCAACCTTTTTTCACTTTTGGCTGAAATTGCGGTAAACTTTCTCTTCTTGTCGCTAGTTCTTCCTCGGTCAGTGCCACATTTAGCGTACGGTTGATCAAATCAATCGTGATCTCATCACCATCTGCTACCAAGGCTAAGGGGCCGCCAGCCGCCGCTTCTGGTGAAATATGACCAATGGCAATCCCCCGAGTTGCCCCAGAAAAACGCCCATCGGTAATCAACGCCACATCTTTGCCTAAACCTCGTCCCACAATACTTGAAGTTGGGGCTAACATTTCTGGCATTCCCGGCCCACCTTTTGGCCCTTCATAACGAATCACGACGACATGCCCTGCTTTGACGCGATGATCATCGATGGCGGCTACCGCTTCATCATGGCTACTAAAGCAAATCGCTTTTCCAGTGAAGACGGTGACACTGGGATCCACACCACCGACTTTGATGACTCCCCCTTCTGGCGCGATATTGCCATATAAAATCGACAAACCGCCCACAGGACTGTACGGTGTTTCTTTTGGATGAATGACTTCAGGATTTTGGATAGTCGCCGTGGCAACATTTTCTCGGATTGTTTTCCCCGTCACGGTAAGTCGATCTGGATGAATCGCTCCGTCAATCGCCACTAATTCATTGATAATTGCAGATACCCCGCCAGCCTCATGAACATCATGCATAGAATAAGCTGAAGATGGTGCGATTTTTGATAAATAAGGGACCCGTTTAGCAATCTCATTGATATCTTCTAAGTGATAGTCAATTTCCGCCTCGTTGGCAATCGCTAAGGTGTGCAACACCGTATTGGTAGAGCCTCCCATCGCCATATCTAAGGCAAAGGCATCATCAATGGCTTCTTTGGTGACAATGTCCCGTGGCTTGATATCCTTTTCTACCATCGCCATCACTTGTCTGGCTGCCTGACGCACAAGCTCTCGCCGTTCTGGTGCCGTCGCCAAAATTGTGCCATTCCCTGGTAAGGCCAATCCAAGAATTTCCATCAAGCAGTTCATCGAGTTTGCGGTAAACATACCAGCACAAGAACCACAGGTCGGACAGGCGTTTTGCTCCATAAACTGAAACTCTTCCTCAGACATCTTGCCTTCTTTATACGTTCCTACTACTTCAAACATGGTGGATAACGTCGTTTGGTGTCCTCGCAAATCGACGCCGGCCTTCATTGGACCGCCAGAAACGAAGACGGAAGGGACATTGGTTCGCATGGCACTCATAAGCATCCCGGGTGTGATTTTGTCACAATTGGGAATATACAAGACGCCGTCAAAACAATGGGCGTTGATCACTGTTTCAGCAGAGTCAGCAATTAGCTCTCGACTTGGCAAGGAATACCGCATCCCCAAATGCCCCATTGCTATTCCGTCATCGACACCAATGGTATTGAACTCAAAAGGAATCCCTCCCGCTTCACGAATCGCTTCTTTAGCGACATCGGCCAATTCTCGTAAGTGAACGTGTCCGGGTACGATATCAATATAGGAATTGCAAATCGCAATAAATGGCTTATCCATATCCGCACTACTTTTTACTTGACCGGTAGCATATAACAGGCTACGAGCTGGCGCAGCGTCAATCCCTTTAGTAATTTGGTCACTTCTCATTTACATTACTCCCTTCAAACCCCTTGACTTCCTCTGAATTCATCGCGCGCTGACAAAGCTGCTTTTGGGACCGACTAACTGATTTTCAAGGTTAGTACCGGTAGCACCTAAACTTCAGCCTATAAAAAAAGTATCCCGATAAAAACTGGGATACTTGCCAGAATCCCATTCATAACGCAAATAGGACTCAAACATCGGGATGTTGTCTTCCGTGTTTCAAGCCCTCTGATAAATGACTAAAATGACGATTTCTTGTCGTTTGTCATGATTGCGCATCTGAATCGTCTCCCTCACTCGTTGATTAGATAAAATAATGATTTTTTTTACTATATCTTGAATGATTCCTAAAGTCAATTAATTTTCTGAATTTTTTATATCTTTTCACAACATCTTTCAATTGTCCTATCCCACTAAAAGCATACCATAGAAACAGCAATAATGAAAATATAATGAGAAAGATTAGCTTTAAAAGAGCATTTGAAGGGGATTTTATTTGAAATCAAGGTCAAATCAGCGCGACCATGTAGCAGCTTCACAGTCGAAGAACGGCTGCAAGCTAGCCCCATCAGTGAGTTAAGCTGATCACTTCTAAAACATAAAAACCAGGGTGGACTTGTTTCCTGCAAGTCCTCCCTGGTTTTCGATAAAAGATGAAGTCCCTTTTTATCTCGTTTAAAAAGTAGTAAAAAACAGTCTGAAATTCTCTTTAAACCTTAGTGTATAAAAAAGAACCCCTGATTGCTCAGAGGCCCTTGATTGCGGTCTTATTTGACTGCATCCTTAAGCGCTTTGCCTGGTTTAAACGCAGGAATTTTGCTTGCAGGGATTTGGATTTCTTCACCAGTTTGTGGGTTACGTCCTTTACGTTCTGCACGAGAGCGTACTTCGAAGTTACCGAAACCGATCAATTGAACTTTTTCACCTTTAGCTAAAGCGTCTTGGATTGTTGAAAAAACAGCTTCAACAGCTGCTGTCGCGTCTTTCTTAGTCAAGTCAGTCGCTTTTGCAACTTGTTCGATCAATTCTGCTTTGTTTGCCATGGATGATTCACCTCCTCAAAACGGGTTTTGATGTTTGACCATCAATGCGAAAATTTGAGTGGTCCAAATTTTCGCGATAAATATTGATTCCCATCAATATTCTGTTAATACGTTATCATAAGAACCGCATAATATCAAGGATAACACCACTTTTAGGGGGAGAAAAATCACTTTTTTTGGTTCTTATTCAAATTGTACTGTTATCCTATTGCTTTGGGAAAAAAAGTTAAAAGCAATTATCCAATCCACCACTAAAAGCGATTGTCAAGCTGTTTCTGCCACCTTTAAGCCAACCACTCTCTCGAAAGAACACCATTACTACCAAACACATTAACCATCCGTGATTTTTTATCGCGGAAATGAGAAAGCCGGCCGGTCTTGCTTCCGGAGAATCCCTCAGGTGGTAGTGGAACCGGTAAAGGCCAAACCAAAGTGTAGTTGTCATTTACCTTGCTGAAGCTAAAGATGGTTAGAATTGGTAGGATGGCATTTTCTCTTGTGGAAATTTCATCCTACCTTAGTCGCTAAAAAAAAACAGCAAAAACTCCCTTAAAAGGAATATTTTTACTGTTAGCTGTTGCTTATTTTCGCCGTCTAGCAATAATCCGAATCGGCGTTCCTTCAAAGGTGAAGGCTTTCCGGATTTGATTCTCCAAAAAACGCGCATAAGAAAAATGCATCAGTTCTTCTTCATTGACAAAGATGACAAAAGTCGGTGGTTTAACAGCCACTTGTGTCGCATAGAAGATTTTCAAACGTTTGCCCTTGTCTGTCGGCGTGGGATTAATCGCTACGGCATCCATAATTACATCGTTAAGTAAAGCCGATGGTACCCGCAGATTTTGATTCATGCTGACTTCTTCAATCATTTCAGGCAATTTATTTAACCGTTGTTGTGTCTTAGCGGAAACAAAAATGATTGGGGCATAGTCCAAGTATTGAAATTCATCGCGAATTTCTTGCTCAAAATCCCGCAAAGTATTGGTTTCTTTGGTTACCAAATCCCATTTATTAACCACAATAATGATCCCTTTGCCGGCTTCATGCGCGTAACCCGCCACTCGTTTATCCTGTTCGCGGATGCCTTCCTCGCCGTTTAGGACCATTAACACCACATCGGAACGTTCGATGGCTCGCATGGCTCGCATCACACTGTATTTTTCCGTTGACTCATAAACCTTCCCACGTTTGCGCATTCCAGCGGTATCAATCATGGTAAATTCTTGGCCAGATTCTGAAACAAAATGAGTATCAATGGCATCCCTAGTCGTTCCTTCGATAGCTGAAACGATCACCCGGTCTTCACCGAGGATAGCATTGATCAAAGAGGATTTGCCGACATTTGGCCGGCCGATCAAACTGAATTTGATGACACTGTCGTCTTCTTCTTCAACTTCAGTGGTAAAATGCTTCACGGCTTCGTCTAGAATATCCCCGATTCCTAAGCCATGACTTCCTGATACCGGAAATGGATCCCCTAAACCGAGGGAATAAAACTCATAAACGTCTGCCCGCATTTCCGGGTTATCGACTTTATTAACAGCTAATATTACTGGTTTATTGCTACGATAAAGAATCCGTGCCACCATTTCGTCAGCATCGGTTACGCCTTCACGACCACTCACTACCAAGATGATGATATTGGCTTCATCAATGGCAATCTCTGCTTGATGTTTGATTTGATCCATGAAAGGTTCGTCCCCGAGGTCAATTCCCCCAGTATCAATTACAGAAAACTCTCTGCCTAGCCATTCACCAGTGGCATAGATCCGATCACGAGTCACTCCTGGTGTGTCTTCAACGATGGAGATGCGCTCTCCCGCAATACGATTAAAGATTGTGGATTTACCCACATTTGGGCGTCCTACGATTGCAATTGTTGGATTTGCCATAGAGATCCCACCTTCTTTCTTAAAGTAAATAAAAATAAGAGACCCTGCGTCTCTTTTCGGCTACGTCTTACTTGCCAACCTACGTTAGTTTACCCAATCTACCCGCAAGTTGCAAGCTAAACCGCATTTGTTTCAAAAGACTTAAAAAAACCGAGGCGCTTGATCGCCTCGGTTGAGTATCTAGTTATTATGCTTCAGGTTGATCATCATCTGCTGTTTCAGAATCACTCTTCAATGCAGCCCCTAAAATGTCTCCCATAGTGAAACCAGTTGATTCTTCCGGCATCACATAGTCGTCCACTTCTTCAACAGGAGCTTCTTTGGCATCTGCTGGTTTTTCTTCCAGGGCTTTGATGCTCAAAGCAATCCGATGTTCTTGAGGGTTCACTTCCAAGACTTTCACTTTCACAGCATCCCCTTCAGACAATACTTCATGAGGGGTAGCAATATGTTTGTGAGAGATTTGGGAGATATGCACTAAGCCTTCAACCCCAGGGAAAACTTCGACAAACGCACCGAAGCTAGTCAAGCGTTTAACAGTTCCGTCTAAGACAGTCCCCACTGCAGCTTGTTCTTCGATATTATCCCATGGTCCAGGCAAGGTGTCTTTGATAGACAAGGAAATGCGTTCCCGATCTGGGTCAACACTCAATACCGCCACTTTAACTTTATCGCCAACTTTCAAAGCATCACTAGGTTTAGCGATGTGGCTGTGGCTGATTTCGGAAACATGGACCAAGCCGTCGATTCCACCAAGGTCTACGAAAGCACCAAAGTCAGTCAAACGAGCCACGGTTCCTTCAACCACGTCGCCTTCTTTAATAGAAGCCAACAACTCTTGTTTTTTACCTGCTTTTTCAGCTTCCACCACAGCTTTGTGGGAAAGGATCAAGCGATTTTCTGAGGGTTCAATTTCAACAATCTTAAATGCCAAGGTTTGGCCTTTGTAAGCAGAAAAGTCCGCTACAAAGTGATCTTCCACCATCGAAGCTGGAACGAAACCACGGACACCGACATCCACCACTAAACCGCCTTTAACAACATCGGTTACTGGGGCTTCAATCACTTTGCCATCTTGGAATTCTTTTTCGATATCTGCCCATACTTTTTTAGCGTCTAGACGACGTTTTGAAAGTAAGTAGCTACCGTTTTCTTTGTCTTTTCCGATGGATGAGATGACGACTAGGTCCAAAACATCCCCTACTTTGATAATTTCGTTGATGTCTTCAACCGGCAAAGTAGAAAGTTCTTTCGCAGGGACTACCCCTTCGACACCCGCGCCTTCGATACCTACGACGGCTTGTCTGTCTTCAATAGCTAAGACCTCTCCTTTAACTACGTCGCCAATTTTGACTTCCCCGAAGCTTTCCAGAGCGTCTGCCATTGATTCAGTGCCTTCTACTTGATTGTTCATTTCTGTCATGACTCATGTCCTCCTAACCAACACAATAATAAAAAATCTTTTATACAAACTTCACTCTTAAGTTTAAAATAAACTTTCGGAAAAATAAAGCGATTTCTCTTATTTCTTGCTAATATTCTTGTTTTCAACGGTTTTTTCACGAAAATCTCGATAGGCTTCTTGATCAATCCAAAAAACTAGCTCAAGCCAACGCAGGATCCACTTGATCCGCTACAACTTTTTTGATGGCCGCTACGACATCATCGATCCCCATGCCGGTGGTATCAATCAAAACAGCATCTTTCGCTTGTTTCAAAGGCGATACTTCGCGATGGGAGTCCAAATAATCTCGCTGCTGGATTTCTTTTTTCAAGGTTTCCAAGTCAGTGGGAATCCCTTTTTCCAAGTTTTCGCTGTAGCGTCGTTGGGCTCGTTCATCAACACTAGCCACTAAGAAAATTTTGACCCGGGCATCTGGCAAGACTTGGGTACCGATATCCCGGCCATCCATGACTACACCACCATCTTTGGCGATTTTTTGCTGTTGCCGCACCAACTCTTCCCGGACTTTGGCGTGGGCTGACACTTCAGAAACATTGTTGGTCACTTCTGGAGAGCGAACCGCTTGGGTCACATCCTCCCCATCACAAAAAACCAATTGGCCAGCAGGGCTTTGGCTAAAAGTAATAGGATATTTAGCAATCAAATTAACCAATCCCATTTCGTCATCAAAAGCTACCTGATGTTTGATGGCTAAATAAGTCACGCTACGATACATCGCTCCTGTATCGGTATAAATAAATCCGTAATCTTTGGCTAAAATTTTGGCGACGGTACTTTTCCCAGATGAAGCCGGTCCGTCGATGGCAATGTTGAATTTTTCCACTAGTTTTACTCCTCAATCATCATTTGGTAGCTTCCACAAAGGCTATGATAAAAGTTACCAGATTATTTCTATCCTTTTTTCGGTCAGTCTCAGCATTTAGATTCCCAAGTCTCCAAATGAAAAGGCTCACCGTTTTTCACGATGAACCTAATTTGTTAACGAATCCGTAGTTCTTGACCGGGAACCAGCAAAAAGTTATTTGGATCAATGCCATTTAGCTGGTACAAAGTCTCAACTGAAATTCCTACACGAGCGGCAACTTGATTTGGCCCTTCGCCAGCAAGCACTGTCGTCGTATCGCCACTTGTTTGCCCTTGGTCAGTGCCGTTAGCATTGGTGGTACTCCCATCGGCATTCGTTGTAGTGCCGTCTGCATTCATCGTAGTCCCATCGGCATTGGTGGTTGTTCCATCGGCATTCGTCGTGGTCCCGTCGGCATTGGTGGTCGAGCCATCAGCGTTCGTAACTGAACCATCGGCATTCGTCGTAGTGCCATCTGCATTGGTGACAGAACCATCGGCATTCGTGGTGCTGCCATCAGCATTCGTGGTTGTCCCATCGCCATTAGCAGTCTCATTATTGTCTTGGTTTGAATCCCCTTGATCTGCTCCAGCTTGATTGTCGGTCGTGTCATCGTCACCGTTATCTGTTGCTTCGGCTTCAGAGCTTTCAGAAGTGCTAGATGTTTCGGTGCTGGAACTTTCAGCCGTTGATGAAGATTCACTGCTACTCGATTCGGTCGTACTCGTAATTGCGGTGGTCTCTGTTGTCGTACTTTCCGGTACCGCCGCCCGTTTGTCGTCATGAGAGAGTAACGCGTAAAAAATCGAGAGCATCAAAATACAGACTGCTAACATCACCACTAAGGAGATGAGGAATACTTTGTTGCCATTTTTACTGCGTCGTTGTTGGGAGCGCGACCCTAAGCCATCCCCTTCTGTGTCATAGATGGGCTGTTCCCACGGTTCTTGTGTTTCATTGTTCTGAAAATCATCTTTTTTACTCAATAGTCTGTCCTCCTGCAATCATTCGTTCGCTATTATACCACAGGATATCAGACCCTGTCCTGTAAAATCATAAGCCAGCGTCATCTTTAAATAATTTTAGCAAAATATCCCGCCAGTTTCCCTTTTCCTCCAAAGCAGCTACCCTTTGCTCCCCTTTTGGATAAACCAATGTGGCCCCATGGAGATCACAACAAGGTTCTTGGGCAGCTGGTGGCTCTTCATCAAAATAGCGCAAAAGATACTGCCGCCGACAATTAGGTTCGTGAATATAGCCTAGCATCGCTTGCAAACGGGCTTCCTTGTTTGCTTCATTATTCGCTAAGGCTTGGGGAAGTTGCGATCCTGACTCCCCTTTGATCAGATGCAACCATTTTTCTTGCAAAGGGGTGGCGGCTGAGGATTGCTTAGAGGGACTCGTCAATAAACGTTCCAGTCCCTGACGTTCTTCTAGTAACTTTTGGTGAAAATAGCGATGGATTTGTTCATCCCCCGATTGGTAAAGTAAAATCGCTTGGGCTGCTTCCCCGTCACGGCCAGCGCGGCCACTTTCCTGTAAGTAATTTTCAGGGCTATCAGGCAACTCATAATGAATCACAAAACGCAAATCACCTTTATTGATCCCCATGCCAAAAGCATTGGTGGCAATCATCAACTGTAATTTACCAGTGCTAAACTGCTGTTGCAATAGCTTTCGTTGGTCACTTGCCAGACCACCGTGGTAATAACCGACTGAAAATTCGCCTCGTAAACACTCATACAAAGCTTCCACTTGACTGCGAGTCACACAGTAAATCAAGCCACAAGCCTCCGTCTGTCGCAGAAATTCCAACAGCCACGCCCGCTTGTCTGCCGGTTGGTAGACAAAATAAGCGATATTGGGACGATCAGCTGAAAACTGGTGAATCACCCCTTCTGCGTCCAATAACTGCGTCGCGATATCTTTGACTACCGGTGCTGTCGCCGTGGCAGTCAGAGCCAAAACTGGTAAATTGCCTAGCGCTTTTTTGCATTCCGGAAGCAAGCGATATTCTGGTCGAAAATCAATGCCCCATTGTGACAAGCAGTGGGCTTCATCCACAACTATGAAAGCAAGCTCTTGTTTTTGTAACGCAGCTAAAACCGGTGGATTTTGTAGCATTTCAGGACTGACAAATAAAAATTTATACTGGTGGAGTCGTTGCAACAGATAGCTCTTTTCCTCCCAAGTCAGTTGGGAAGTCAAGGCAATTGCCCGTTTTTCTCCTCTTGCTTGCAAGGCGGCTACTTGATCTTCCATCAAAGCAATCAACGGCGATACCACAACCACCAGTCCTGAAGTCAGATAGCCCGCCAGTTGATAACACAAGCTTTTTCCGGTACCAGTGGGCAAGATTCCTAAAGTATCATGACCAGAAAGCAAGGATTCGATGATCTCCCGCTGTCCTGGGCGAAACTCATCATAGTCAAAATAACTTTTCAAAGCTAATTTTAATAACATGCCATCACCTGCTTACGCTGAATCTGATAAAGAGCAAAACTCAAAAAATCGATTGCCTCTTTCTGAGGAAGACTGCCATAGCGCCAGTGACGGGGATCATCTGGCAGTTGCTGCAAAAGGGCTAGCGTTTCAGGTTGAAGAAAACGCTGATAGTCAAAGGAAGCATCGCTAATGGCCCATTCAATCAAGTGATCATTGATGGTGCCTGGCCGCAGCTTACGCACCGCTGCCACTTCTTGAAAAGTAAATCCAGCTGTAAAATAATCTTTCGTTACCATCGCACTGTGATTTTGATCCAGCTGGATAAAAGGCTGGATGATCTGATAAGTAAGAAAGCTTGGTTGCTGCAACGCCAGTGTAAAGAAACGGTGCTGGCGACTGCGCAGAGCTAAGGGTGACCACGGGTGATCTGCCAGTTCCTCCGCCACCGTCTGATAATTCGCCAGGCCCTGCACCTGATAGCCAGAAAAGCTTAGAGCTAGCCCATTCGCCGCGGTTTCTGGTAGTTGGCTAAAAATTTGTTCCAGCTCTTGATAAAGCATTGGCCGCAATTTCGTGCCGTTACTTCTCACCAATTGTCGCACAGGTTCCGTATATTGCGGTCCTGTTTCCAAGGGAACAAAACTTGTGCTTCGCTGATATTCCGAAGCTGTCTGCACCAATAATCGCAACAACCGCCAAGCCACCGGCGCACTTTTATTAAACTTAAAATTTTGGAGGCCCGCCACAACTTCAACCTGGGCCTCAGTTAAGTGTGGTGCCATCTTGGTTTTCACAAAATAATCCGGTGCCACTTCTGTCAACCAACCTTTGGCCACCATTTCCTGGAGCAGCTGAAAAAAAGTTGCCTTTTTCATTTTTGGAAAAACACTCCAGTAAGGTAACAAGTCCCAAAGATAGCCGTAAAGCAACGTCGAACTACTACGTTTTCCAATCAAAATCTGATAAACCGTACTAGCCTTCAACTTGTCACCTTGCTGAAAGAAGGATAAAATAAAGGTATCCATCTGCAAAAAACCTCCGAAAGTATGTGAAAAAATGGAACTACTCTGCAAAATCAAACCAGAACTCTGTATCGCTTGCGGGCTATGTGCCATCTATGCCCCGACGATTTTTGATTACGATGAAGATGGGATTCTTTTATTCAAAGAAGAACCAGTAGCCCGCCAACAATTCATTCGCCCCGAACAGCAAGCTGCGCTTCGCAAAGCCGCTGGTAAATGTCCCGTCCGAGCGATTTTGCTAGAGCAATTACCCGCGGCAAAAACCACGAAAGACGCCGGACTCCTCTAATAAAAAATACGCCTTTTCTGCTGAAATACCAACAGGCATATTATTTTGAAAACCAACAGCCCTATTTTCGCCGGTTTTCTCAGCTTGTAGCCAGTCTCATCGTCCTTAGCAGCACGTTTTGTTCGTAAAACTGAAAAGTGATTTCTCAAGTAAAACCAAGATAATAGCTATTTTCATGGCTGTTATCTTGGTTTTTTTCAATTATTCAAAAATGTATATTTATTTTTTGCCACACATGCGGTAAATGGTTTCTGCATAGATTTCCATCACTTGGTAGAAACTTGCTAAAGACCACTGCTCATTTGCTTGATGAACGTAGTCCGGCGTATCGGCAAACATCGCCCCAAAGGCCACACAATTAGTCATTGCTCGCGCAAAAGTCGCCCCGCCATTGACGAAAGGTTCCGTCTGATCGCCAGTTAACTCCCGATATGTTGCTAATAAGGTGGTAATCAGAGGACTATCCACAGGCACATACAGGGGTGCCAAATAATCATGTTCGTGGTAGGTTAAGCCATAAGTCGCTGCTTTTTCAGTCAGAGCTTTCACCAGTGTTTCTTTTTCCAACGTAACGGGATAGCGGAAGTCTAAGCCAATTCGTGTCTCTTCAGGCGTGATTGACAGACTGGCTACATTCATGGTCATCGGTCCTGAGACTTCATCACTAAACTCTCCGACAAAACTTGCACCGGTAGCATCCTCACCAATAACTGCACCTAGTAAGGTTACACCACTGAGTTCAGTGAATAGCCCCGCTTTCACTAAGCCTTGCGCCAAGCGGGTTACCGCATTTTGGCCTTTTGGAGCCAATTTAGAATGGACACTTTTGCCCAAAACAGAAAGTCCCATCCCATGTTCCTCATAAGCATAGCCTAATTCATCCAAAGCGGTAGCTAGCAAGTCCCGTGAAGCCCCTCGATACTCAGCATGATCAGGCACCACATTTAGCGCGCCACCACAAGACAATGTTAGCTCGTTACTACCAGCTCCCGTCAAATAGACTTGCAATAACCCTTTTTCTGCAAAGGTCAAGGGGAATTTCGAGTCTGGCGCAAAGCCGGCGGTGATCATTTCTTCTTTTTCGTTGTAACGATTAATACAACGCCAAAGATTTTCCTCATCCGTCCCAAAAATAAACCTTACTCGTTGATTAAACTCAACACCGGCATCCATCAAGGCTTTTACCCCAAACAAAGCTGCCATCGTTGGTCCTTTGTCGTCTTGGACTCCCCGTGCAATAATCTTACCATCTTGAATCACCGGCTCAAATGGATTTGTCAGCCAGCCTTCTTGTCCTTCTGCTGGCACCACATCCAAGTGACATAAAATGCCAAACAGCTCTACCCCGGCACCAACTTCGGCATAGCCATAATACCCCTCTGGATCTTGAAATGTTCGAAACCCTAGTTTTTGACAGATTGCCAAGGTTTCTTCTAAAGCTTTTAAACACCCAGCGCCAAAGGGTTGGCCTGGGTGACTATCTGTTTCATCCAGCACTGAGGGAATTGCTACAATATGAGACAAAGCTGCGACTGCTTGTTGTCGATGTTCTTCTTTAATAAATGTCATGATCTTGCTCCTTGATAACGAATTTTTTCAGTAAAAATGTCATAAAATACGTTCCCGCTCTTTATGACCAATAACTGATTGCTTCATTTATCGTAGCCGACATTCGCCACTTTGTCTAGAACTATCATAGCTTTCACTATTCGAAAAAACATTGCCCGCAATCGATGAGCCTGCTTTGGCCTCACTGGTGTTTCCACTGAGACTTTAGAGTTATTTTCATCCTTTACTACAATAAAAAGGCCCCTACTGTAGCGTTACAGTAGGAGCTAATCTGGTTTAAATTAAGCAATATGGCGGCGACGTTCCCGTTGCTTTTTGGAAAGCCAAGGCAAGAGTTTCATGTACAAGGCCATAAAGACCGCACTAACGATAGCGCCTTTGATCAAGTTAAAGGGTACGATACCGACAGCAATATATTTTGCCATGGTAACACCCAGCATTTGATCCGCCGTCACTCCGTAAAATTGCAAATACAACGGAGTAATCACAAAGTAATTGGCAACACTCATGAAAATCGTCATGGCACCAATCCCAGTGACTAAACCAAGGGCTTTATTTTTCATTTTACTGGCCCCGCGATTGAAGAAATAATACATCGGCAAAGTGAAGATGGTGGTTGCTAAGAAACTGGCAACATCCCCGACAATATTGGTGGGTTCCAAGCCACTTAGTAACAAATGTAGACTGGATCGAATCAAGGCGGTAATCACCCCGGCGCCTGGTCCAAAGATAAACATACTCATCAAGACCGGTGTATCACTAAAATCGATTTTTAAAAAACTGAAAGCTGGAAATAGTGGAAATGCTAAAAACTGTAAAACAACTCCGATTGCTGCGAACATCGCAATGACAATCATTTTTTGAACTTTGGTGTTCTTCATCTAGAAATCCTCTCCTCTTGTGTCGGGAAACCAGTTAGGCTTCCTCGTTAGTGGTAAAGGATCCATCTTCAAACGAACCTCTTTGCTGCCGTTTGCCAAATCCCGCGGGACTCCTGTCTTTTAAAAGAGATATTTCGAAACCCTCTTGTTAAAAAAGACACAAAAAACTCTGCTTTCCAGGGGAAAACAGAGTTAGAGTCATCTGGCAATCGTGCGCGCAAATAAGCTCTATCTTCTTTATCCAGACTTTACTGTCGGTATCGGAATTGCACCGATTCAACCGCCGCAGTACGACGGGTCGTGGACTATACCACCGGTCGGGAATTTCACCCTGCCCCTGAAGACGAACCTTTATTAAGTTGTACAAGCTTATTATACCGAATCCTTCCACTAATGCAAGGTCTTTGTTTTACTTACTTCGACTGTTGTAACAGAGAAGTGATTTCTTTGCGACTTAATTGACGGAATTCGCCAGGCCGCAAGCCAGCTAAAGTCAACTCCCCATATTTTTCCCGTTTCAATTTTTGAACCGGTAAGCCGATTGCTTGAAACATATTTTTCACTTGATGATTGCGCCCTTCATGAATCGTCAACGAGACAATACTCGTTTGAGCTACTTTATCAGTCGAAAGAATCTCATAGCGAGCCGGCGCCAAACGATGGCCTTCAATCCGCATGCCTTTTGTTAATGGATAGAGTTTTTTTTGATCGGCAATGCCTTTGACTTTAGCCACATAGACTTTATCCACCTCGTGCTTAGGGTGAGTCAAGCGTTGGGCAAAGGCACCATCATTGGTTAATAACAATAAGCCCGAGGTATCGTAATCCAAACGACCAACAGGATAAATCCGTTCAGGTACATCAATGAAATAATCCACTACGGTTTTGCGACCTTTGTCATCGGTCACTGCTGAGATGATCCCACGAGGTTTATACAAGACAAAATAAACCGGCTCTTCTTGATAAATCGGCACATCATCCACTTCGACGCGATCTTTAGGACCGGCTTTGGCACCAAGTTCTTTCATGGTGACACCATTGACCTTGACACGTCCAGCTAAAATCAATTCTTCTGCTTTCCGACGGGAGGCAATCCCGGCATGGGCGATTACTTTTTGCAATCTTTCCATTAGTTTTCCTCATTTCCTGATGGGAGGTTAAACCCCATCAACTCGTGATCTTCTTCATCATCGATTTCTTTTGGTTGCATACCCGAAAAAGTTGGTGATGCACTAGATACGACTTCATCTTCTGAAGTTTCTGACTCATTGGCTTGGCGCTTTTGATCTTGGAAAAGCTCAGAAGCGGTATCAGCTTCAGCCAACTCCTCTTGATAACGGTCAAAGAAAAGATCCAGGGGCATTTCTTCATCCAGTTCTGATTCCATTGCTTGAATATCTGGTAACTCCTGTAAATCCTTTAATCCGAAATAATCCATAAAGTAGGGCGTCGTCCCATACAAGATTGCCCGACCAGGCCCATCTACCCGCCCTTTTTCTTCTATCAATTGACGAGCTACCAATTTTTGTACCGAACCGGAAGATTGGACCCCACGGATTTCATCCACCTCAATGCGAGTAATTGGTTGTTTGTAAGCAATAATCGATAAGGTTTCTAAAGCCGCTTGTGACAGACGATTGGCTAACGGGGATTGGGCGTATTTTTTTAGTAACGGAGCAAACTCCCGCTTTGTCGTCAATACAAAATGGTTCCCCACCTCTAAAATATTCAAAGCTGAAGTCCGGCTTTCCTGATAATCCTTTTGTAGTTCTTGAATCAAATCATAAACACCAGCCGTTTTGGTATTCAACAAAAAACTCAGCTCTTCCAAGCCAATGCCTTCGTCGCCTACCACAAACAGTAGCGCTTCTAGTTCACTCTTTTTGTTCATTTTGATTTTCCTTTTCTATAGGGTAAAGCATAATTTCACCATAATTTTCGGTTTGGACCACCTGTAACTGGCGGTTTTTCATCAATTCCAACAAAGCCATAAAAGTGGTGACAATTTCTGATCTGGAGTAGGTCAAAAAATACGAACTAAGACTGCGACCCGTTTTCGATGTCAGCTGTCCCAGTGATGCTTGAATTTCTGCCATCTTTTCCTCGATAGTGTTTTCATCAGAAGCAATCGTCGTTTCCACTATTTGGCGTTTTTTGCGTTTTTCCAGCATTTGATGAAAGGCCAAGAATAAATCGATAGTGGTTATTTGATGAGCTGGTAACAGGGGATTTTCTTCCTTGTAGTCATCCACATCCATCGGCTCTTTCGTATAGTACTGACTTCGTTCCTCTTCTTTTTCCGAAAGCAATTCAGCCGCATATTTAAATTTACGATATTCCAACAGTTGGGTCACCAGAGCATCACGGGGATCTTCTTCATATTCCTCAGCCTCTGGGGCAAACTCTTGTTTCGGTAAGAGCATTTGTGACTTGATTGCCATCAAAGTAGCCGCCATCACTAAGTATTCCCCAGCGACTTCTAATTCTAACGTAGTCATGGCATGGATATAGCCCATGTATTGCTCGGTAACTGCAGCAATCGGAATATCATAAATATCGATTTCCAGTTTTTGAATCAGATGTAACAAAAGGTCTAACGGACCCTCAAAAACATCCAATTTAATCTTGATCTCTTCCATGATCCGTTTCCTTTCTAGCGCCGTCTTTACGCACGAGGGAAGTACTCTTTGTAGACGTCCGTCATCCGTTTTTTGGTGATATGGGTATAGATCTGAGTGGTGGAAATATCAGCATGCCCCAACAACTCCTGAACGGTCCGCAAATCGGCCCCATTTTCCAACAAATGGGTCGCAAAACTATGGCGTAACGTATGGGGGGTCACTGTTTTATGGATTCCCGCTTGGCGCACGATTTGCTTCAAATTTTTCCAAATGCCTTGTCGCGACAAACCGGTGCCATGATGATTAACAAAGAGATGTTCCTCTTCAGGATGCTTGGCAGTCAGTTGAGGTCGTGCTTCTTCCAGATAGCGTTGCACCCACGTAATCGCGTAATCTCCTAAAGGGACGATGCGCTCTTTGTCCCCCTTACCTAGAGTTTGCAATAACCCAATACTTAAATGGAGGTCCTTGAGTTTCAAACCGATCAACTCACTCACCCGCAAGCCAGTGGCATACATGACTTCTAAAATCGCCCGATCCCGCAAACCCAAGAGATCTTTGGTATCCGGTGTTTCAATCAAGCGTTCCACTTCCGCCAAGCTCAAGGTATCTGGTAACCGCTGTTGCTTCTTCGGTGTTTCAATGTGTTGCATCGGATCATGCTCTGTATAACGTTCTTGTCGCAAAAACTGATGAAAGCGACGCAAACTAGAAATCATCCGAGCCAGGGTCGCTGAAGACTTGCCCGCTTTTTGTAAGGACTGCAAAAAACTTAGAATCATAAAACGATCAACCTCTTGCCAGGAGTTGACCTGTTCTTTTTGTAGATAAGCTAAATATTGATGCAAATCTCGCCGGTAACTTTCGCGAGTGTTTTTCGACAGTCCCCGCTCAATTAGTAAATAATGAAGGTAATCCACGATTTGCTCTTCCATAGCAATCCCTCAACTTTCGCTTTACTATCATAGCAAATAACCAAGAATTACGATAGTAGAAATCTTCTTTCCCCGGATTTTTCAAGTTTTTCTTAGGTAAAACCTGATTTTGGATATTGTGAAAACATTGATTTAGTTTTGTAGTATAAGTAAGCTGGCGAGCCTTATTTTTTGGTCAATCATTCGTAAATCAAAAGCACTACGTCCAAAATCGCTAGGTGAAAACTCATTTTTCTCCACAATTACCACAGATAAAAAGAACCCACCGACTAACAATCGATGGGTTCTTTCGAGTTACGTTTCAGATAATAATCGTTTTCGGCGCCGTAAATCCCGGTCGCCAGCTGCTCATCTGCGAGGTTCATCCTCTTCAAAATCTTTACGGAAATGGCGCCGTTCTTCTTCCGGTTCGACGTCAATATCCTCTGGGTCATGAAAGACGACACGGATTTTCAACACCCGAGAACCTTCCAACTCCTCAGAAATCAAGGTCACGTTGTCAATATCAAAAGACAGCACTTCATCAGCATCTGGGATAGTGCCCAACGCGGTGATTAAATACCCCGCCATCGTATCCACATCACTCATGTGCAGATTGGTCCCAAAGGCTTCGTTAAATTCGTCGATCAACATCCGCCCTTGAATAATATATTCGTGATCGGCAACTTTTTCATAGAGGGTTTCGACTTCGTCAGACTCATCATCGATTTCACCAACGATTTCTTCCAACAAGTCCTCTAAGGTTACCAAACCAACCACGCCACCATATTCATCCAACAAGATAGCCATCTGGTTTTGCGTTTTCTTCAATTCATACAGTAGGTCATCAATAAAAACAGTTTCTGGAACAAACAACGGCTCTTGCAGTAATTCTTTGATCTGCAAATTGTCAAAACCATCTTTGAAAGAAGCTTTCAAAAGTGTTTTGGTGTGCAAAACCCCTACTACTTTGTCTTTATCATCGTTGTACACCGGAATTCGTGAATAGTTTTCAGCTAAAATCCCGCTGAGAATCTCGTGTACTGGATCATTGATATCCACCATGAAAGCATCTGTGCGGGGAACCATGACTTCGCGAGCTACTTTGGTATCCAAGGCAAAGATTCCCTGAAGCATTTCCAGTTCATCCTCTTCAAAGACCCCTTCTGTTTCCAACATGTAGCGCATCTCGTCGCGGGTCATCTTGGTATCTTCATCGTCAAATTCCATCGGTGTAATCCGCGCCAATAAACTCGTAGAAGCCGAAAGTAACCAAACAAAAGGCTTCGCAATTATCCCGATAGCCCGAATGATTCCAGAGCTAAATTTAGCCACTTCTTCGGATTTATTCATGGCGATTCGTTTTGGATATAACTCACCAAAAACAATCGAAACATAGGTCAAAATCGCCAAGACGACAATACTTGCGATACTTTTGGCAGCCGCGGAATTTCCAAATACAGGTGCTAGCCGACTAGACAGGGTATCTGCTAAAGAAGCCCCTGACAAGATATTGACTAAAGTAATCCCCACTTGAATCGTTGATAAAAAGTTTGTGGGTTCTTGCAATATCTTTAATAATTTTTGGGATTTAGTATCCCCTTCTTCTGCTTTTTGTTCGATCCTATTTTTGTTGACGGTGACGACAGCAATCTCGGATGCAGCCAGAAAGGCATTGATCAAAGTCAAGACGATCAACAACAGTATCTGTACAAAAAGCGACTGACTCTCGGGGTCAGCATTCATAATGGCACTCTCTCTCTTTCATGTTGAAAATTAGTTTTAAGTAGAAAAAAACGTGGATAAATCCACGTTAAAAGCGTATCATAAAGCGGTTTTCTTTGCAATAAAAATAAATTGCTACACCTAGCTATTTTTATCTGTCAACAAGGATTGCTTTTGCTTAGATTTGTCATCTCTGACTATGCGCGCCAAGAAAATCACGATTGTCCGACAGATGGCATAAAAAGGAACACCTAAAAAGATTCCTAGCAGCCCAGCAATATTTCCGGCTACCAACAAAATCAAAATAATCGTCAAAGGATGAATCTGTAGTGATTTCCCGATGACATTTGGATAGATAATATTGCCATCAATCTGTTGCACTACTAATACCACCACACAGCACAACAATGCTTGAACAGGTGAATGGAAAATTGATACCGCCACAGCAGGTAGCAAACCAAGATAAGGTCCTAAATAAGGGATTAGGTTGGTCACTCCAGCAAGCATGCCAAAAAGAAAAGCATAATCCAAACCGATCAGCAGATAGCCAATGAAGGTCCCAGTGGCTACGAAAATACACTCAATCGCCTGTCCACTGATATAGTTGGATAAGGTTTTGTTCATTTCGGCTAGCAATTCTACAATCTGCGTTCGGCGATTCTCCGGGAAAAAGCGTTGAACATTTGGTACTAGGCGATGACCGTCTTTTAGCATATAGAATAAGATAAAAGGAACCGTCACCACTAACATCGCTGTCGAAGCAATACCACCAACAATCGAACCTAAACTGGTGGATAAACCATTGATAAATTGTTGAATCAAACCACCATAGGAGATATTCAGCTTATCAATTTGCTTTTCAATGTCCACGTCATTGAAGATTGGATTTTTAGCTAAATCGAGCGCCCAATTTCTCACCGCTTTAACAAAGCTTGGCATACTTTCTGCCAAAGAGGTCAGCTGGTTCACCAAGCTTGGAATCACTGCTAAAATCGTCCAAATAATAATACCTAATAGCAGTAACAAAACAATGGCAATTGCTAAAATACGTTTCATTTTGGTAAGTTTTGTCAATAGGTTCACCACTGGATTCAGTAAATAATACAAGAACCCTGCGATCAGTACTGGTGCAAATAACGTGGTAAAAAAGGTCACCACTGGTTGGAAGATAAACCCAATCTTGGTGGAAACCAAAATCAAGGTGGCTACAACCAACAACTCTACCGACCAAAAGAGTAACTTAGAATTTTTCAGTTTCTCAAACAAAGGCACAACTCCTCTCAATCTAGACGACAATCAGCCATGAGTCGAGAACGCCCTACTACTTAGCTTTTGTCATGGCTCCATCATACCAAAAATCGCCCAAAAAGAATAACCCTAAGACAAATAAAAAAACAGCGCAATCCAAGGGTCATCAGGTATACTAGAGAAAAGCCTTTCCTACTAATAAAAGCTGTGACAGAAAAAAACACTGCGACAATAAACGGTCAGAATCAGCTAGCTAACTTATTTCTTAAGAAAATTTATACTTTATAAGGAGTGATTTCCACAATGGTTATAGTTCACACGAAGGATACCATGAGCGATATTTACTTAGACGCCGTGAAGATTCGTCACCAAGTTTTTGTACAAGAACAAGGCGTTCCGTTAAACCGCGAGATTGACAAAGATGAAGCCTACGCCATCCACTTCGTCCTCTATGAAGACGGACAACCCTTGGCCACCGCCCGCCTCCTGCCTTTAGCGGATCACAAAATCAAACTACAACGTATGGCCGTCGTAAAAACTAGTCGGGGGAAAGGACTGGGGCTAAAAGTTATCCAAGCCGCAGAAACCTTTGCCAAAGAACAGCATTTTACCGAAATTTTCCTAGGGGCGCAGTTAACCGCCGAAGCCTTTTATCAAAAAGCGGGCTATCTCCCCTACGGCAAACCCTTTCTCGACGCTGGCATCCAACATATTGCTATGAAAAAGAGGCTTTAGCAAGTAAGAAAACCGAGCAGCCTTGCTTCCGGAGAATCCCTCAGGTGGTAATCGGGCCGGTAAATGCCAACCAAAGAACAGTCGTATTTTGCTAGTCCATTTTAGCGATTTCTACTTAGATGAACTTGCAAGGACAAATCCGGTTTACGTGTGACATTTCCCGGTCCAGCTACAGCTATTTCAATTTCTACGGAGCCAAATTTCACCATTCTTGTGTCATCGAAAAAATCAGATGAACTTCTCTATAAACCTTGGTTCTCTATAAACCTTGGTAAAATGAGATTTCATATCGATTAAAACTTATACCTTAATCTATTAAAAAACAATCGTCGAAAGCAGCGCCGGACCCAGCTGCTTTTGACGATTGTTTTATTCTGCGACATATTGTTCCAAAGCCTTCAAAAGCCCCTGAGCAACTTTCTCGGGATAATCCTCTTTGGTAATTTCCGATAAATCATGGTCACTATTGACATAGCCTAATTCCAACAACAAGCTGGTAGGAATATAGGTCTGACGAATGACATAGTAATTGCCAAAACGTACATCATTGTTTGTTAAAGGCAGACTAGCTGCTAACTGTTGTGATACCAGATTTCCCAGTTTTTGACCATCCCGGTAGTAATAATAAGTGGTAAATCCATGGGCTTGATTGGGATAATCATAATTATCGTAGTGAATACTGATAAAAATATCTGGATTTGTCTTCAGCGAAAGCTTATTTACGTTTTCCAAAGAGAGCAAGGTATCGTCGGTTCTTGTATAAGTGACCGCCACACCATTTTCTTCAAGCAACTTACCAACGACTTTGACGGTATTTAGCGTCAAATCTTTTTCGTAGACATTGCCGTCCAAACTCTCAGCGCCAGTATCGATCCCGCCGTGACCAGCATCTAAGACGACCGACAATTGACTGACGTCGGTGGCTTTTTCCAAACGTTGAATTGTCTGCACTTCATTGGTATTGGCTTTAGGGATATACCCTTCTTTCCCAGAATCCGCCCGTACTTTGACATAGTCCCCTTCTGTCTTTATATAGGTGGCCCATTCCCCCCGATGGAGTTTGGTTAAGACTTCACTTTCAGTATCCGCTTTTTCCCGAACCGAAACATAATCATAGGGCGTTTCTTCCGCACTACTCGTATCATATAAGGCCGGATCGACATAAACTTCCACCATTTTTTCTTCTGTAACCCCTCGTTCTTTTGCCTCAGAAGTGGTGGTTGTCTGAAGGTCACTATTGGTGGTAGAAGTCTCAGGGGTGACTTCTGGTGCTTGATCTTGCATTTTCATCCCGGCGACAACGATACCGGTGGCCAGCGCTGCCAATGCGACTAGCCATAACCATTTATTTTTCATACGTCTCACTATTCCTTTGCTTTATCATCATCAATTCTACCTGATTTATCTTAAAAACGCCTTAAGTTTCATCTGAATATCTATGTACACTCCTACTTTAAGGTGGAAAAAAACCGCTGCATTCCTTGTGCAACGGTTTTTCTCTTCATTTTTGTGACAATTGCTTGTAGCGATCATACCAGATATCGATATAGCCCTCAGAAAACGGTCCTTTACCATTATTAATCCAATCCACTAGAATCTTGACATTTTCTTTCAAAATAAAGTCAATATCTTTCGGATAATGCATGATTTTCGAATGCAATTCATACTCATCCACATCTAGCAACCGTTTCTCACCATCTGGAAAAACTTTGATATCCAAATCATAATCAATGTACTTCAAAGCTTCTTCATCTAACAAAAAAGGTGAGGCTAGATTGCAATAATAGGAAACCCCTTTCTCTCTGATCATCGCTATCACATTGAACCAGCATTCTTTATGGAAATAGACTATTGCTGGTTCTCGTGTCACCCAACGTCGGCCATCAGACTCGGTCACCAACGTGTGGTCGTTAACGCCAATCATTGAGTATTCACTAGTTTTCAATACCATAGTATCACGCCACGTTCGATGCAAATTGCCATCGTGTTTGTAACTTTGAATCGTTACAAACTCGCCTTCTTTCGGAATTCGCATAATTACCCTTCCCTCGCAAGCATGATTGCTTATCAATTGAGGATTGTGACTACTGCCAAAGTAGATACCTAGCTAGCATTTGGTCAGATTATCTCAGTTTTCGAGCTTTGGACGACAAGTAGCAACAAAGAAAATCTAGCGAAATAACAGCAAAAAATATCTAGAGTGGTGTGTCATAAACCCAGCATCGAAAATATTATATCAATAAAAGCTAGGATTGACTAGGAATCTTTGTTGGCTCCGAAATTTTTATCAAGCAGGGCCACCAATTTTTGTTGAGGTTTCGGGAAAACTCGCTGGGAGAAATCTGCTTCTGCCACCCAGTCTGCTTCAGAAACAAGGGAAAGTTCGCAATCTTTGGCTCGTCCATAAAATAATAGAACGTGCCATTTCAAGTGGCTAAAAACGTGGGTAATTTCACCTAAATGACGTTTTTGCCAAACGACGGTGTCGGGTAAGTGGGCTGCGACTGGTGACCCCTCGTAGTTATCTGGCTCCTCAGCCACCAGCAACTCCAACTGCTCTTCTCGTGTCGCTTGCAGACTTTTAAAAGTTTTTTTATAGTGCTGATATTCCTCTTGGGTTACTTCAATTAAGGGAAAAGTCCACATTTTCGCTAACAATCCCGTTGCCGGTCGTTGCACCAATAAAAACTCATGCTCTTCATTTTCAATAGCCATAGCGAGATAATACAGGGGTTTTGGTGGTTGTTTTTTCGTTTTTACAGGATAGTTGGCTACTTGGTCTTGTTGAAAAGACTGACAAAAGTTTTTTAACGGACATTTAGGACATTGGGGATTTTTTGGTGTACAGATACTTGAACCCAAATCCATCATCGCCTGATTGAAGTCTCCTGGGGCATCATGAGAAATAATCTTGCGCATGGCTGCATCAAAGACTTTTCGAGAACTTGCTTTTGCGATATCATCAGTGATTTCAAACAAGCGACTGACTACCCGCATGACATTCCCATCGATGGCTGGTTCAGGAAGTCCAAAAGAAATACTAGCAATCGCCCCTGTGGTGTAGGGCCCGATCCCCTTTAAGCTAGCAATGGCTTCCGGCGTCCCGGGCATTTTCCCAGCGTAGTCGGTGACAATCTGTTGCGCCGCTGCTTGCAAATTACGAGCTCGAGAATAATAGCCCAAACCTTCCCAAACCTTTAACAATTCCGCTTCCTCCGCCGCAGCCAAGTCAACGATTGTTGGAAAAAGGGTCATAAAGCGGTAATAATAATCAATTACCGTATCCACTCGCGTCTGCTGTAGCATAATTTCAGAAATCCATACGCGATAAGGATCGGTATTGACACGCCACGGTAAATTTCGTTTGTGTCGGTCGTACCAATCCAAGAATTCTTCTTGCAACTGCTGGATAACTACCGGTGAGAGTTCATTCCATGGCTCGTTCTTCATCTTCTACTTCCTTTATTTCAAGATATTGTTGAATTGCGTCCAAATCAAACCCCTTTTGATAGAGACTTTGCTTGACTTTTTGTTTGCGTTCCCGCAACGGTTTCCGTTGGTGACGACGCCAAACTTTATCCCCTTCACGAGTCAGGGCCTCAGTTTCTGCTGCGGTTTCTTTCTCTAAAGAGAGCTCCCCCATCACCCAATCGATAGTGGTTTGTTCAAAGCCTTTTTGCATCAACGTTTGCCGAATTTTTTGCTGGGTTTCTTTAAAACTTTTCCCGTGGATTTTCCGTAGAGCCTTTTCAGCAGTCCGTAAAGCCACCGCTCCTTGGTCTTCGTCTTGATACAATGACAAGGCTGTGAGAGTTATTTCTTCGGCGATGCCTTTTTTATTCAGTTGTTGCTTGAGATTGCGCGGACCTTTATCTGAAAGCCGCATCTGAGTGCGCACATAGCTTTCCGCAAAGACCAAATCATCCACCAAATGGAGTTCTTTTAATTGATTGATAATTTTTTGGCTAGCTTCATAAGGAATTTCTTTATCCTTTAAAAATTGCTTCACTTCTTTTTCTGATCGTAACTGATAACTAATATAACGATAGGCCTCTTGTAGTCCCAAATCATAGCGGGTATTCTTTTTGATTTCGACAAATTCATCTTCCTCAAGCGTCATCCCCTTTAATAAGCGGTGCCTGACTAACTGATCCTCTGAGACCACCAACTTCTCCTGATTGGAAAACTTGACCTGATACAAGCCACCTTTTGCTTTAGCAATACCGTTTACTGTAATCATTTCACTCATTCTCCTCTTCTTCACTGTGGTTTCATTAGGGGGAACGTACATTCCAGTTTACCACAAAAAACCGATTTTCTCCGGAAAGATGTGTTAAAATTAGGAAGCAGAACGCAAAAGTCCGGGATAAACTCCGGCTACTTTTCAGAAAAGAGGCTACCTATGTTACAAACTATTGTAAAACCAGGACAATCGCTTAAACTGAAAGTCAAACGCCTCGGTATCAATGGCGAGGGAATTGCCTATTACCGTCGATTGGCTATTTTTATCCCTGGTGCCTTACCCAACGAAGAAGTCCAAGTAACGATTACAACTACTGAAGCCAAATACGCTCAAACTAAACTCCAGCAAGTGATAAAAGCCAGCCCTCAACGCATCACCCCACCCTGTCCCTTTTACGAACGCTGTGGCGGCTGCCAATTGCAGCATTTGGCTTATCCCGCGCAGTTAACTTTCAAAAAAGATCTCCTGTGGCAGGCGTTAAGTAAATTCAAACCCGCCGGCTGGCAAGAATACCAACTACTGCCCACAATCGGCATGACAGATCCTTGGCACTACCGTAACAAAGCCCAATTTCAACTACGTTATGATGACCATCTCAAAAAAATCGTCGCCGGTCTTTATGAAGGTGATAGTCATCGTTTAGTAGCTATTGACGCTTGTCCAGTCCAACTTCCCGATACTCAAGAAGCAATCAATACGTTAGTGCGTCTATTAAACAAGTACCAACTGCCGATTTTTAACGAAAAGAAAAATAGTGGTATTTTGAAAACCTTGGTGGTGCGTTCCGGACTCGCGACAGGTGAACTTCAGGTGGTTTTCGTCACGGTCACCAATAAACTTCCACAAAAAAATGCCTTGCTTCGTGAAATCACTGAACGGCTCCCACAAGTGGTCTCAATCATGCAAAACGTTCAAAGTCGTAAAACATCTTTGATAATGGGAGAAGAAACCTACTTGCTTTGGGGGAAAGAAGCGATTTCAGAAGAATTGGCAGAGTTGCGCTTTGATTTATCTGCTCGGGCCTTCTTTCAATTAAACCCTATCCAAACGACTGTTTTATACGGTGAAGCAGCTAAAGCCTTGGACTTGCAAGACCAAGAAACCTTAGTTGACGCCTATTGTGGGGTTGGGACTATCGGTTTAAGCATGGCCCAAAAAGCCAAAGAAGTCCGGGGAATGGACGTCATCCCCGCGGCGATTACTGATGCTAAAAACAACGCCGCACAAATGGGTTTTAGCAATACTCGCTATGAAGTAGGCACTGCCGAAGAATTACTACCAAAATGGCTTCAAGAAGGTTTCCGACCAGATGCCATCGTAGTCGATCCCCCACGGACAGGACTAGATGTCAAACTTCGCCAAGCGCTTAAACGCTATCCCGCAAAAAAACTTGTTTACATCTCTTGCAACGTCTCCACCCTGGCCCGGGATTTGGTGGAACTAGCTACTGTCTATGATGTTCACTATTTACAATCCGTAGATATGTTTCCTCAGACGGCTCGCTGCGAAGTCGTGGTGAAGCTGACCTTAAAGAATGCTTAAAGCAACGATTGGACATGACCTGATCCACCTTTACTTACAGCCCGATTTTATACTCCAACTTTGACCCACCAATCTATTTGAAAAGGCGAACCAAATTTACATGGTTCGCCTTTTTAGACAACATATTGCCAAGATTTCAAGAATATTTGACTTTAAAGTAGGTTTTGCTTGCTTATTCGTGCTTTGCCTGGCAATTGCTACAAATACCATGAAAGGTCAGACGATGATCTTTGACGATAAAGTGATAGCGACTTTCTACGACCGCTTCGACTTCACCTAATAAATCATCCTCTATCTCCTCAATATTGCCACATTCCAAGCAGAGCAGGTGATGATGGAAATGTTTGGCACCTTCTTTGCGGAGGTCATAACGGGCAACCCCGTCATTAAAACTCACCTTGTCTACCACACGAAGGTCCGTCAAAATTTCCAACGTACGGTAAACCGTAGCCAACCCGATTTCTGGACTTTTCCGTTTGACAAAAAAGAAGACTTCTTCGGCGGATAGATGGTCCTTTTCATTTTCTAGTAAAACCAATAAAGTGGCTTCTCGTTGCGGAGTCAATTTAAACCCCGCTTCATGGAGCTGCTTCTTCACTTTTAATAATGTACCATTTGCGTTCATGTTTTGGCTCTCCTCATGACTACTTTATAATAAATACAATTAAGAATAACGAACATACTTGTTAGATTAAACTTATTATAAAGTCTTTTTGTCAATAAGACAAGTCATTCTCATTTAGATATGAGATAAGTATAGCCATCTGCTTGCTTGATGCGTTTTTCTTTCAGTAAATGTCCGATAGCTCGTTTGAACTGACCTTTACTAATACCAAACATTTTTTTGATAGCTTCTGGATCTGACTTATCTGTGTAGGGCATTTTTTGCTCAGCGGAACGTTCCAAATAAACAAGCAGCATTTCTGCATCGTCATTGATTACTTCATGGGCCCGAGGTTTCAAGGAAGCATTTAATACCCCATCTGGTCGAATACCGATCACACGGCCTTTCACCTGTTCTCCTAAACGAGGCTCCATATATCGCTCAGAAGGATGTACAAAAGCAATGTAAAAATCATCTGTCAGCAGATACGTTCCAGCTAATTTCAAGCGGAAAACCGTCCCGGTAATATCTTTATTTTTTTGTTCGTCAACACCATGACGACTGAGAGAACGAAAAATTTTCTCATCTGCCAGCGTTCCCCAGATGCGATCTTTTTGATCCACTCGTAATGAAACCATCAATCGATCGCCTTTTTTAGGCCATAGTTCCCGCATCGTCGGCAGTTCATCCAACGAAACAGCGATGTCTTTGTCAGGCAAACCAATATCCACAAAAGCCCCCAAATCCCGGCGTGTTTCTTTCACCTCGGCAAAGGCATAGTGACCAATACGGCTTTTGGGAATCACCGTGGTGAAGGCTAATTCCTGCTTTTGGTTTACATAACCAAAACCTTCGACCGCCTCTCCTAGCTGATGTTCCCCTTCAGTTTTTGCTAAGCGAAAAGTAAAGCCATTTTTTTGGACGAAATAATGGCTATCATTTTCATCAGTGATTAACCCACTAAATACATTGGCTAATAATTCATTCATAGTCGTTCCTCCATGGGGATTCTCCCCGTCTGATTACAAGACTCCCAGCAGGAATCGCAACAAGGCAATTCCAATAATGCCTACGATGACGATTTTCATGAGGTCTTTCGTATAATAGCCTACCACTAAAGCAGGCAAACATGCTACTAATTCGGGTAATTTGATGGTGGGCCACTGTCCTTGCCGAAAATTCAGCAAACTTTGGATCAACAGCGCCGTCAAAATACACAATGGTAAATAACTTAAAAATACGTTCACTTTTTCCGGGAAAACCAATTTATCAGCTACTGTAAAAGGTAAAATTCGGGGAAGCCACGTTACCAAGGCACAGCCAATAACTAAAAAAAGAAAACTACTGGAAGTCATACAGTCACCGCCTTTTCTGCGGTTAGCGTTCCCACAAGACAACCGATCAAGGTCGCGCCAATAACGGCTAACTCTCCCGTCGCTAGGCGCATCAAAACCAGTAATGATACAATCACCGCTCCCAAGACTTTCAGGCTTTGCCGGGTGCGTTTTTTAAGAGGTAATTCAACTTGAAACAACCACAACCCTAAAAACATCGCCGTCAAGGCAAAATCTAAGCCAAATCTTTCAGGGTTAGGAATAAACTGACCTAAAAGTCCCCCTAATAAATTTGCCACAATCCAAGTCAGATAAGCTGCGACATTCAAGCCGTGGGTCCAAGCAGAAGTGACAGTCCGCCCTTCTTGCAACGCTGTCGTCAAAACACCATAAGATTCATCTGTGAGTAAAGTACCAAGACCGATATTACTCAGCAACGAGTTGCCACGAAAATAAGGGGTTACCGATAAACTCATCAAAAAATGGCGCAAGTTTACCAAGAAAACCGTAAAAATAATCGAGGAAGTTGGTGCACCGATGGCAAGCAAACCACAAATAATAAACTGCCCACTACCAGCATAAACCAACATTGAAACCAGTAAACTTTCCAGAAGTGACATCCCCACGCCTTTTTCCACTACGCCAGCAGCAAAACCAATCCCTAAATACCCCAGCATTGTGGGCACACACGCTTGGATTCCTTCACGAAAATTTTGGTAACGCCTATTTCCTATTTCCAAAACAATGCCCCCCTTTTTATCGATTGAAAACATCATATCGAAAAAAAGAGGGACGAACAAGAATTTTTCAGAATTTTTCTAAAAATCATTTTTGGCTTTTAGCGGACGGTGTGATCATTCCCGTTTCCACGAAAATAGCCTGTTTTACAATTAATTGTCACCAAGTAGAGTGGGAGATCGTTATCAGTCATTCCTTTAGTTAGTGAGGCTTGATTATTGGTCGCATATAGATTGTAGTAGCCTTCCCCATTTTCGATACGCACGGGTTCTAAAGTGTAGCCACCTTCAACGATATACCCTCGTTCAATACAAGTAGCTAAGACATCGGCTTTTACACCAGGTGCCCAGGTCCACGCTGGATTTTCACTATCGGCAATATCCGCGGCCACGCTATCTAAAATCGGCCGGTTATCGCTGTTGGGTTGCATATTTGCCGAAGCATCTGCTGGCAATGAACTTCCTTGATTATCGGTACCCTCAGCTGAGTTATTTTCTTGAGTAGCATTGGCTGCTTTTTCAGTTTCGGCTTCGGCTTTGGCTGCAGCCTCCGCAGCGGCTTTCTCAGCAGCAGCTTTTTTGGCAGCCTCAGCAGCTTCGGCTTGCGCCTTTTTAGCAGCTGCTTGGTTTTCAGTAATTTTCTTCTGGACCAAACCCAGTTGTGTCAGAAGTGCCTGTTTGTCCCCACTATCAACTAAAGCCGACACAAGTTTTTGGGCTTCTTTGAAATCGGCTTCCGCGGGTTTGGCGATTGCTTGCCCATCTTTTAATAATGGGGCAACCGCGTCTTTAGCAGTCGCTAAGGCCTCGAACTGTTGGTTGTAGTTGGCAACAGCCTTTGTCATCAATTGGTTAAAAGCTGTCTTATCCTTTGGTACCGTAACCGCCAATTTTGGTCCTGATTTAATAGCAACATTTTCTTTGAGTTGATCACCATCAATCACTGACTCAGAAAACAACTCATTGACTTCGGATTGCAATTGGAATTTGTCATTGAGGGTGGTTAAAGCTTTTTCCAAAGTTGCCTTTTCCCCTTTGAACTGTTCCAATTGATTGGTCACAGCACTGAGATCAGCAGCAGTAATCCCCTTTTTCAAAAATTCTTGGTCAGCATCTTGATACAAGGCTGCCAAGGATTGTTTGATGGCGTCGCTCTCAGCTTTTTCTTTCCGTGCAGCTTCTACCTTAGCCTGCGCAGCCTGTTGTTGATTGTGATAAGCAGCATAGCCTCCTCCACCAATCAAAGCAATCGTCGCAGCAGCTACGAAGATTGGCCATTTTTTACGTGGCTTTCGTGGTTCGTTTGAATCCTGATTGGCTACATCTTCCACAGCAGTATCCGTTTCGACTGATGGTTCAGCAGCCATTTCCTCAGTCTCATCGTCAGCGTAAGTCACCGGATCTAAGACGTATTCCTGCGTTTTATGGGATTCTTCGGGGACTGAATCAGCTAATATAGGATCTGGAACTGGATCAGTATCAAGCGATTCTGTGCCTGCTGGCGTGAGGTCAGTGGCAGTTTGGCTTTCATCGGTTGTCAGGGAATCCAGCTCAGCCTCAGTTAGGCCTTTTTGTCCTTCTAAATCCAAACTAGATTCCTCAACGCCCAATTCCTGTGGCTCTGAAATCGGTGGTGTAGTTGCTGGTTCTTCCCCATTTGAATCCGTCGCCAAATCAAGCGTCTCAGTGAAATCTAGTAACGGATCCAGATCTGCTCCTGCTTCCAAACTCAGATTGTCCACTACTGACGTAGCAACGTCGTCAGCAGCGTTTATTCCAGAGACCGCGGCCGCCGTCGTCACAGTTGTAGCGAGGGAGTCTTCTTGTTTCCCATCAGAAAACTTCTCAGGGTCATCTGTCATTGCTGCTTCAGAGACATCTCGATCATCCAACGTATCTGATTCGTCAATTTCAACTTCACCCATCTCTGCAGTCGTAGGTACGTCTTCTTCATCAAGCGCTTGTTCTAATTCTTCAAGTGGTTGGTTATCACTACCTTGTTCTTCTGATAACTGTGCTTGACTGTCTATCTCCTGTTGATCGCGATTGGTAGCTAGTTTTTCACCGGTATCCGACTCGTCAACAACCGTATTAGGAACTATAGTGGGAAATTCTGTTGGAGCAGAATCTTTTTCAGAAGGCGCCAGACCTGACGCTTCTGGTACGTCATCACCAGTTAACGCAGCTGCCGGGTCAATGGCAGTCGTTTCAGCGGAATCACCATCTACTTCTGTGGTCTCCTCACTAGCATCTTCAGACGGCGCATCTGCCAATTCAGGGGCAGCTTCTTCCAAGGTTAACTTCTCCTCAAGGGCGTTTTCTGCTTTTGCTGAGGCTTGCTCATTGATATCTTCATCATCCAAAGCTGACACAACTTCTTCAGATACCTCTTCAACGCTTTCATTTTCAACATCGCTGGACTCGTCATTATCAGCGACTGCTGTATCAGCAGTCGACTTTTGCTCCTGGTTTGCTTCAGCTGAGTCAGTCGGATCTGCTACGGTCTCCGCGGTATTTTCTTGACTGGCTGCTACTAGCTCCTCTAAAGTCGGACCATCACCGACATCCCCTTCCCGATGCTGGCGAATATAGGCAGCCAAGATTGGGTTTTCAGCAAAGACGTCATCAGCAGCGACTGCTGTTTTTGGTGGGTCCTGTTCTTTAATGGTTGGCGCATCCTCTGTGCTCGTTTCTTCCGTGTTCGTTTCTTTTGGCGGTACTTTTTCGTCACTTTTCTCGTCACTTTGAGTCATTTGTGACATCAAGGCACCCAAAGAGACGTCTGCAAAATCCGACCAAGCGACTGAATCATTGGTTTTGCGATTCTTTTCGCCAATATCTTGGAGTTTTTGTGCGATATTTTCTTGTATTTCATGGCCGCACCGTGGACAAACCAATTTGCCGTCCAAGGGTTCAAAGCCGCAATGTGGACATTTATTGATCAAAATAACTTGCTCCTTACTTTTCCATAATTTCCAAGCAAGATTACAATTGCCTAACAGTAAATCTATCACATAATCCTAGCTACGCCAATATTGGGAAGGTTACGATTTCTTTAAAATTAACACAGCGTAGCAAAAATCCCGCAATATTTCCCCAGCTATTGTCAAACATTGAAAAAACCACCACTCTCCGTAGAAAGTGGCGGTAGTCTGTAAAAGTTTATTCTAAGAAATCTTTTAACTGTTTTGAACGGGATGGGTGACGCAGTTTCCGCAGAGCTTTGGCCTCAATCTGACGAATCCGTTCCCGAGTCACGCCGAAAACTTTTCCGACTTCTTCTAAGGTGCGAGTGCGCCCATCATCTAAACCAAAACGCAAGCGTAGCACATTTTCTTCCCGATCAGTCAAGGTGTCTAACACGTCTTCCAATTGTTCTTTTAGCAATTCATAAGCCGCATGGTCAGCAGGACTAGTAGCTTCTTGGTCTTCAATGAAATCTCCTAAGTGGGAATCATCTTCTTCCCCGATTGGCGTTTCCAAAGAGACAGGCTCTTGAGCGATTTTCAAGATTTCCCGAACTTTTTCAGTTGGCAAGTCCATTTCCGCCCCGATTTCTTCTGGTGTTGGTTCTCGACCTAAGTCTTGTAACAATTGACGTTGAATCCGAATCAATTTATTGATGGTTTCCACCATATGCACCGGAATCCGAATCGTTCGTGCTTGGTCAGCAATCGCCCGCGTAATTGCTTGACGAATCCACCAAGTCGCATAAGTCGAAAATTTGAATCCTTTGCGATAGTCGAATTTTTCGACAGCTTTCATCAAACCCATATTTCCTTCTTGAATCAGATCCAAGAATTGCATCCCACGCCCAACATAACGTTTGGCAATGGAAACTACTAAACGTAGGTTTGCTTCCGCTAATCGTTGTTTTGCTTCTTGATCGCCTTCTTCGATTTTCAAAGCCAAAGCGACTTCTTCTTCTGCTGTCAGCAATTGGACGCGACCGATTTCTTTCAAATACATCCGAACTGGGTCATTGATTTTGACTCCCGTCGGTGCGGAGAGATCTTCATTTTTGACTTCAGCGGCTTTTTTTTCGTCTTTTTTGAGACTGTGAACGGACGGTTCGCCATTTTCATCTACAACACTGATACCAGCGTCTTCTACTTTTTGAATCAGCTTATCCATGCCATCTGCATCCAGTGAATAAGGTGTGGCCAATTGATTGGACAATTCGTCGTAAATCACTTGTCCTTTGGGTTTGTTTTCTTTGATAAAAGCAGCTACTGCCTTATCGTAGTCTTGTTTTGCTTCGTTAGCCATAGTGTAAGAAGGCCCCCCTTAAAAAATGTCGGTTTGCTTCAATTGTTTCCTTAAATTTATAATCTCAACTGCCAACTCGAGTTCCCGTTGCGTGTTACCTACTCGCCCAGCTTCTTGCTGCCGAATTACTTTTTCATTGATTTCATCAGCTAATCTGGTTTTGTAGAGCACTCGCAGAAGGGCACGAATTTCCTGTTCCGTACTTTCTTCCGGCATCGTCAAGGTGGCAATATTGATGACTTTATTTTTGATTTCCTGATCTTCCAGGAAATCGAGAAAGGCGGCGACTTCAAAGGCTCCCCGACTTTCATAAAACTCAGTAAATAAACGGTAAATCTCCTGATAATCTTCGTGTAAAAAAACCAACTCTGCTTCTTGCAAACGATACAGCAAGCGTGGCTCTCCAAATAGCCGAAAGAGCAATTGTTGTTCTGCTCGCTCTCCTTGAGTCAAGGGACGCCTTGGGGTTTGTGGGGCATTGGCTTGTGATAGCCCAGCGTAACTGTCCCCCTCAAATTCCATTGGTGGAGGGGCATCGTAGGCGTAATCAGCCGTAGTTGGCGTCTGGCGGGTAGCAACACGAGTCGTTTTTTTTGCTTGCTTCAAACTTCGAAGCTGTTGTTGGAGCGTTTCTCGTTGGAGATGAAACTCATTGGCCAATTGGGTCAAATAATGATCTTGTTGAATCAATGAATCAACCTTGGTCAACTCCTTCAGAACGGTTTCCACATAAGCCAACTGATCATTTTCGTTGGCAAGATTAAACTTGCGCCGATAATAATCCAGCTGAAAACTAAAAATCGTCTCGCGGCCATGTTGCGCCAACTGTGCAAAAGCCTCACTACCAAATTTTTGGACGTATTCATCAGGGTCCAAGCCATCAGGTATGCGAATAATCGCCACTTTCATTGGACTGTTTTCTGTCACCAAACCAATTGCTCGTTGGGTTGCCTCAATCCCTGCATTGTCCCCATCGTAGCAGATGACCATCGTATCTGCCAAACGTTCCACTGCTGAAATCTGTTGCTGAGTCAGACTAGTTCCCATACTGGCAATGCCATTTTTGACACCTGCTTGCCATGCCGCAATCACATCCATAAACCCTTCAAATAAAAAGACGGTATTTTCTTTGCGAATCGGATTGCGAGCTTTATCAAAGTTGAAGAGAATCATCCGCTTGTTAAAGAGTTCTGTCTCTGGTGAGTTTAGATACTTTGGCTGATCCTCCCCAGGAAAAGCCGCTGTTGCAAAAAAACGACCCGAAAAACCAATCGTCTTCCCTTGCGGATTGCGTATGGGAAACATGATACGTTGATAAAACCGATCAGCAACCGAGGCATCATCTCGGACTACAAACAAGCCACTCTCAGGATACAACTGCCGGTCAAAGCCTTCATTCTGAAAAACCTGTTCCAAAAACTGCCGCTGATTTGGGGCAAAACCAATTCCAAAATCGCTAATCAACTCGTCACTAAGCCCTCGTTCATGAAGATAAGCCAATGCTTGCTCCCCCACTGCCGTATTCACCAACATATGGTGATAAACCTCTTGTGCTTTTTCGTGTAAAGCGATGAGTTGGCGTTGTTGGGTATTGACGACAGCCTCAGTTGAAGCTTCTCGATATTCTTGAGCCAAGGGGATATTTTCTAAATCGGCAACCTTAGCCACCGCTTCAGGAAAACTGATACCTTCGATTTCTTGCAAAAAACCAAAAACATTGCCACCTCGACCACAACCAAAGCAATGATAGAACTGCTTATCTTCTGCTACTGAAAATGAAGGTGTTTTTTCATTGTGAAACGGACAGAGCCCTGAGTAATTTTTACCGGCTTTTTTCAGCTGAACATATTGACCCACGACATCAACGATATTGGCTTTTTCCCGGATTTCATCAATCAACTGCTGGGGAATCCTTGCCATACGCCTCACTCCCTTCACAATCTGTTCAACAACTATCTATGGTACATGTTGTTATTGCAAATATAAGCGGTCCGTCGCGGTAAAAAATCGCACCAATAGACATCAGCGCGACCGTTAAAAAGACCTAATTATACATCATTTATTGTAACATATTAAATTTGATTTTCAAGTCTTTTGCATAAGCTCTTTCATGTCAAAAATAAAAGAGAACGTCGGCGATCATGAAAAATTCTTCGCAGACGTTCCAATGATTATTTGTATTTTTCTTCCAAACGACTCATCCAAGCCCCTAAAGCAATCCCAGCAAGGCATAACACCACGCAAGCTACATAGTTGCCAGCAGTAAAGCCACTGTAATCAGTCGGTACAATCATTACGGTGGAAGCAAAGACAATGCCCATAATAAAATGGAACAATTGCGGATAGGCTTTACTAAAGATGTAATCCATTACTTTGGATAAGCCTAAGACGCAGACAATCCCGCCAATGCCGATGGGAATGATAATCCCGAAGTTCAACGTTTTAATTCCATCAGACATCGCTTTGTACATCCCCATATAAACGAGGAAGTTTGACGGACTCAAACCCGGTACAATCATCCCCAACCCAATTAATGCCCCAGCAATAATCCAAGTAAAGAAGTTTTGATCCACATGGCTAAACAATGCTGAACCTTTCCACAAGAACAGTAGCCCTGCCACAAAGCTGATCACTAAAATCAGGACATCACGATTGCTCCGTCCTTTCTTACCTGCTTCTTTCCAGAGAGCCGGGATGGTTCCCAAGATACATCCGACAAAAAACCACAAGACGATATTTTCATAGGTTCCTAAGGCGAAACTCACCACAAAGGATAAAAGGAAAACCCCCGTAACGCCCCCTAATCCGACAGGAATAAAGAAAAGGACGTTTTCTTTAAAATTGCGGGTAATATGAGCCAAAAAAGTAATAATCCGTTCATAAATCCCAAAAATTGCTGCCAAGGCCCCGCCACTGACCCCTGGTAAAATAAATCCCGAACCGATAAACATCCCTTTGACAAAACGCAAAAGCCAGTCTTTGCTCTGGTGTTTTTCTGTGTTTGCTATTTGCTTTTTCATTAAACTCAAGCCACCTCTATTTCATTGCATATGCTACAGTGTACCACACCTGGTCTGTAGGGCAAATTTAAAATAAAAATTTCGTCATTTCAATTTTCCATTGATTCCATTGGACGATTTCCGAATAAAACAAGTTACCACCGTTATGATAAAGGTAGCCTCCGTTATACAACAAGGAATGCAACCCCCAATAGCGATATTTCGATTGCTGATCATTGCCCAGTTGTGGCGATAAGACATCTCGTGAATAGCTCTCGGCAATTTTTTTGGTGTTTTTGCCGCCATTTTTTGCCACATAGTCAATATAGTCAAGGCCAAAATTATACGCTTGAATCGCGGTTGATTCATTACACCCCGCTTCATCGGCAGCTTTCAAGGCTTCCGCTAAAAAAGCGACCCCAGCATCGATAGAATCCGCTTCACTGCTGATTTGCCCAGCTTCCCCATAGCGACTTTCAGAACTTTGCATCAAATCTTCGTGACGACCCTTGGTTTCCGTAAAAATAATCGCCGAAATCAAATCCGTCTGGTCATCCACATCATATTTTTTGGCTGCTGTGGCAATCTCATCATCATATTGATGCACATCTTTTAATATCATGTAATTACGAAATCCCAAATAGACAGCTCCAACGATGAGGATTAAGAGCCCAAGTTTCAGAAGGATCTTACAAATTCGTTTTACCAAGCGTTTAGCCTCCTAAACTTTTTGACCAGAATCATTTATCAGGCTACGGGATTTGCCATAAATTAGCCCTTACCGATAAAAAGGTCTTTTTTCATACTACTATTTTCAGTATTTCTTGACCAGAATCCCCGCAATTCTTTTTAGAAACTTAAACAAAACAGCTGTGTTGGCTTTGCTATGACAGTTTCATTTATTTCTCGTAAGCACAACAAAACGATTCATTGTTTGCAACATCAAAATGGCAGGTTACTCCCGGCTTTTATTTCTAGTCCATGAACTTTTTTGGGAACTTGAAATATTATCAGGCCTTCTCCTTCCATCCACAACAGGAGTGAAATTACTTCCGCCAAATTACTTGGATTGTAGTTAGCATGTGCCGGTCTAGCAACCGTCAACTTAATTACTACGAAACTATAATTCAGCTTTTCCTAAAAATCAGTATCAGAGTAGATTTGCCTCCTAATTTTCGGTATGTTAGCTTTTTGATGCTTAAGTTTGTATAATTCCCTGATTTATTAGAAAAGAGCGTTGGTCTCACTCATACCAGCGCTCTTTTTACATTTTTATTTTGCCACATTCCCCGCGATATTCAGGACATCCCATGTTCGGGCAAATGGTGGTGCGTACATCAAATCCAGTAAGCCTAAATCTTCAGTGGTGAGTTTTCCTGCAATAGCAGCCGCCAGTACATCAATTCGCAAAGCTGCGCCATTCTCACCAGCAGTTTGGCCGCCTAAGAGCCGTCGTGTCCCTGCTTCGTAGATTAATTTTACCCGAATATCTTTTTGCCCAGGGTAGTAATCCGTTTGGTTCTTGTCATTGATCACAATCGTCTTATAAGCCAAACCCAACAATTGAGCTTCTTTTTCCGATAAACCTGTACGAGCCAACTCCAAGGTCGTAAACTTCACGCCAGAAGTTCCCAACGTACCAGGATAGGTGGTAGTCCCACCGGCAATACTTTCCCCCGCTACCCGTCCTAACTTGTTGGCGCCAGTTGCTAGTGGCAAGTATTTATCTACACCAGAAACCAGATGTTTCACGGTAGCATTGTCCCCAGCAGCCCACACATCAGGGACGTTGGTCCGCCCTTGGTTATCGACAATCAAAGCCCCGTTTTTCAAGGTATCAAACTCAGCTCCCAAGAACTGATTGGCAGGGCGCACCCCGATGGCTACCAATACTAAATCCGTGGCATAACGCCCTTTATCTGTGACGACCGTTTCGACTCTTTCGTTACCAACAAACTCAGTGACAGCTTCATTCAAATGGACTTCGACGCCTACTTCGGCCATTTTTGCTTCCAAAAGTTCGGTTACTTCTGAATCAAAAGAGTCCTTCATCAAACGATCATCCAATTGGATTAGGCGAACCGTTTTCCCTTGATGGAGTAAGGCTTCCGTGAACTCGACACCGATAAAGCCGCCCCCTACCACCGTGATATGCTCAATCGTCGGATCAGCTAAGGCTTCTTTGACCCGAACGCCATCTGCCATCGTTTTTAAGGTATACAAATTTGCAAAGTCCGTTCTTGGTACCGGTGGCATGATTGCCGTCGAACCGGTAGCTACCATCAAGCGATCATAGTGGTCTACAAAATCCACTTGTGTCGTTAAATCACGGACAGTGACGATTTTCTTAGTTGTATCTACCGCCAAAACCTCGTGATGTAAAGCCACTTTAATGCCTTGCTTTTCAAAAGCTTCTTTGGAACGAGCGATCATTTGATGTTTATCAGCAAAATAATCCCCCACATAATAAGGCAGGCCGCAAGCTCCAAAACTGACTAAGTCGCCTTTTTCATAAATGACGACTTCTGGATCCTGGGCCATTTTTTGAACTTTAACTGCGGCACTGGTACCAGCTGCCGTCCCTCCAACGATGATCGTTTTCATATTTGCACCTGCTTTTCATATTGTTCTTGCTTCGTCACTTTCATTTTACACATTACCAGCATAATCTGCCAAAAAACTGTTTTTACCTTCTTGGGAAAATCCTCCCGTCACCCTAGTTTTGTCGCCAATTACTTTTTCATAAGGTAATGATTGCTGGCAATAATCTAACTGTGGAAGATATCCAATCCTAGGTTGAACTATTCATGGGGACACCCATGGCTACAAAAATACGCTGCCCTAACATCTTTATAAGCAATTGCCGGTCTCACGCCAGCCAATCTATCGCGATCGAAGGCATATCACTTTTTTCGTAACCTTTAGATTTCGACATGCTTAACAATGTCTTCTTAAAATAGACTTTTGAGCATTTAAACCCATCTAGGGCCGCGACGAAAAAAGGCCGCAATCCAATAAAAGACTGCGGTCTTTAAAAGACTTGTTAAGCTTCGATATCGGTAACCATCCCTGAACCGACTGTTCGGCCACCTTCACGAATTGAGAAGGTTGTACCTTGTTCAACGGCGATTGGATGAATCAATTCGACTTCAATCGTAACATTGTCTCCAGGCATTACCATTTCAGTGCCTTCAGGTAAAGTAATTGAACCGGTAACGTCTGTCGTGTGGAAGTAAAATTGTGGACGATAGTTATTGAAGAATGGCGTATGACGACCCCCTTCTTCTTTCGTCAAAATGTACACTTCCCCTTTAAACTTGGTGTGAGGAGTGATGGAACCTGGTTTTGCCAAAACTTGGCCCCGTTCGATTTCTTCACGACCAACGCCACGAAGCAAGACACCGACGTTATCGCCAGCTTCCCCAAAGTCCAAAGTTTTACGGAACATTTCCAAACCGGTAACCACTGCTTTTTGAGTTTCAGGTTTAATGCCGACGATTTCGACTTCTTCACCGACTTTCACCATCCCCCGTTCGATACGCCCGGAAGCTACGGTCCCACGACCAGTAATAGTGAAAACATCTTCCACTGGCATCAAGAATGGTTTATCCGTATCACGAACTGGTGTTGGAATGTATTCATCGACAGTGTCCATCAATTCCATGATGACTTTTTCTTGTTCGGGATCCCCTTCAAGGGCTTTTAGAGCGGAACCTTTGATGACAGGAATATCGTCACCAGCAAAGCCATATTCACTCAACAATTCACGAACTTCCATTTCAACTAAATCTAAAAGTTCATCATCATCCACCAGATCAACTTTATTCAAGAAGACGATAATATCTTTAACCCCGACTTGACGAGCCAACAAAATGTGTTCACGAGTTTGTGGCATTGGACCATCCGTTGCCGAAACGACTAGGATGGCACCATCCATTTGGGCTGCCCCGGTAATCATGTTCTTCACATAATCAGCGTGCCCTGGTGCATCGATATGAGCGTAGTGACGTTTTCCTGTTTCGTATTCAACATGGGCCGTATTGATCGTAATCCCACGTTCCCGTTCTTCTGGTGCTGCATCAATGGCTGCATAATCTTGGGCATTGGCCAAACCCTTTTTCGCCAAAACCGTAGTAATCGCTGCGGTCAAGGTTGTTTTCCCGTGGTCCACGTGACCAATCGTCCCGATATTTACGTGTGGTTTACTTCTATCGTAATGTTCTTTTGCCATAATAGATCCCTCCAATATAATGTCTGCTTACAAGTGATTGGCAGTGCTTGAAAGCTTGTAGGGTCAAGGTTAGTTGGCTCTCAACAGTTTCAATTATAGACCTGACACCAGTCCTTGTAAAAAATTTACACTCGAACGCTTACTTTTTGTTAGTTTCGAATCTGACTTTATTATAGGTCAAATTTGATCAAAGTCAAAAATTTTGTCTCGCATAAGGATCCTCGTGTCAGCAAACTAGATTTCCGACTATTTTGAGAGGCCTCTATGGCATTTTCTTCCCTTGGATAAGGTATAATCAACATAGAGTGGATCAAATGAACTTAAGACCAAGATAAATGAGGTGGCGTTTTGAAAAAATGGTTTATTGGCTTCATCGTCCTAGCAGTTTTTTGCGCTGGAAGTTACTATACTTACCAGTACTTTTATGGTGGCAATGAGTTTTATACCCGCATCACAACCACCGGAGAAAAATCCGGAACTGGAGATGATACCCACTATCACTATCAACAACCTGCTTATGATGACCAAGGAGATGCAATTACGATTGAGCTGAATGAATATCGTAGTCAGCCACTACGACAGGGAGCTTACTTAAAACTTTTAGTCAATCCTCGAAAAAATGTCCTCAGTTGGGATGAAGTCCCTGTTGAAGAAGTACCACAAAAAGCGCTAGATCAATTGGAATGATTGATATAAGAGAAATACTGAAAGACTTCGTGAATCCACCGATGATTAGACTTAAAAAGGTTCAGCCGACGTGTTTGACGAAGAAACACGCTGGCTAAACCTTTTTTTGTTTTAACATATTTCCTACAAGCGATTGACGACATCTTCCACATTTTTGATGGTGACGGAAATCGTCCCATCCGGATTATTGACAAACTCGATCAGATTGGGATCACGATAAACATCCAAGGGTACGATGAGTTCAATCCCATTGGAAAGTTTTAGTTTTTGCTTACCGTATTTTTTCTCTGTCAATTCTTTCACTTCTCGTAGCAGTGGTGCCCGATCCACGAAACCTTTTTCCGCTACTTCTTCTTTAAACGCCATTTTGGCAGTGATGTTGTCTTTGAAAACTTTAGCAGCCACTTCTTCCACCGCCAGTTCCCCAGTTTCTTCAATGGACTCATAGACGGCTTCTTTCACATCAGCTAGCAAGTCGTGTTTCGGCGTTTCAAATTTTTTACCGATTTTTTCGGCGACTTTTTTGATGACCTTCACATTGTCTTCCAGAGAAAGCTGTGGCTCGCTTTCGATGACTTCCGTCGAAAAATACAAACGCTTCTCACCAGAAAAAGTATATTTTTTCTCCACCAACTCATACGCCATATTGGTTAAATCGACAGTAAAGCCTTCATCTGCTTTTTGTGTTTTATTCGCTAAAATCGCTCGATTAATAATTAATTGATTTTTTAGGCTACCATCCTCGCTATCGACAAAATGAGTGTAACCTTCGTTATAATTCACTTTCAAAAAAGCGACACAGGGCGTCGTATCTAATTCATAAAGAACCACAAAAACATCACAACCCGGTGCATCTTCACTTTGGTTATAGCTTTCATACCAGCGTTGCGTCAAATCCGCCGATGCCGTCACAAAATCTTGGGGCAAACGCTGGATTAGCTGGGTAAACGCCCCATCTTCAGCCAAAATACCGGTTTTGGTTTGCGGCGTTGCTAGCTTTTGAATCTTCTTCGTCAGGTACTCACGAATATATTCTGTCGTCAAATCTAGGGGTTGCTGAGAAAAGACCGGTGCTCCTGATTCCCGATCCAGCAAATGTAAAATTGCATGTTTTAAATAAATATCCATTGGTCAGTTCCTTCTTTATTCCTCTTCAGGAAATTTTTTTATGCCTATCCAGTGTACACAAAAAAAATCGTTTCTGCCAAGTTTTTCTGCCTTATTGAAAAGTAAAAATAGGCCTGCTATTGATTTTTCCCTATGAAGCTCCCCCAAATGATAAGCGGAACATATGATTTTTCATTCTCCATGAGTTACACTTAAATAGAACTTTTCGTGAAGCGTTCACAAAAATACCCAAAGGATTAAGGAGGCCCTAAAATGGCACTAGAAACAGCAACTTACACCTTAGCTAACGGCATCACCATTCCCCAGATAGGTTTTGGCACGTGGCAAACTCCCGATGGCGATGTTGCGGTAGCTTCCGTTAAAGCAGCTTTAGCAGCTGGCTACCGTCACATCGACACAGCCCAAGGTTACCACAACGAACAAGGCGTCGGGCAAGCCATCAAAGAAAGCCCACTTCCCCGCGAAGAAATATTTGTTACCACGAAATTAACCAACTCTAACCACAGCTACGAACTGACGCGCTCTAGTTTCCAAGAATCTCTGGATAAATTGCAATTGGATTATGTCGACCTTTTCTTGATTCACTGGCCAAATCCCATCGCTTTCCGAGATCATTGGCAGCAGGCCAACGCCGATTCCTGGCGAGCGATGGAAGAGCTCTATGAAGCTGGCAAAATTAAAGCGATTGGCGTTTCCAATTTCCGTCCCCACCATCTTGAAGAATTGAAAAAGACGGCAAAAATTATGCCCATGGTCAACCAAATCTTCTTGGCTCCTGGCGAAAAACAAGAAACGGTAGTCAGCTATTGCAAGGACCATAATATTTTGTTAGAAGCTTATAGCCCGCTAGGCACTGGACGCATTTTTGAGGTACCAGAAATGAAGCAATTGGCAGATAAACATGGCAAAACGATTGCTCAAATCGCCTTGCGTTGGTCCTTACAACATGGTTTCTTGCCGCTACCAAAATCGGTAACACCAAGTCGTATCGAAGAAAATATCCAGGTCTTTGACTTTGAATTATCAGCAGCTGATATGGCACTTTTGGATAGCTTAGATGGTGTTGTCGGAAAAACCAGCGATCCTGACCAAGCTACCTTTTAGGTAATAGCAATGAACAAAGAAGACTTAAATCAACTACCAAAAGCCGTCACCGACACATTTAAACAGCCCTTTGTGTTTCTGATTTTCCCGGAGCTCGTCCAACATTTTCCGGCCCGCAATTGGAGTCAGAAGCAATTGATGACTAAACTTCATGAAATTCTTGGAGAGACGGTTTATTTCGATCATTGGCAAGGTTATTTGATTGCCAAAAATGCCGATGAAGCGCTAATTGTTTTGATACCAGGCTATGAAACCCTCACAGATGACTGATCATCATCACGTTAGCCGCTTCCGAGACAAAATCAGTTTTCTTCTTCAAAAGACGTCTAACAAGAAAGGCAAAGAGAGCTCGTTCGTGAAGCTAAATATCTCTATGCCTGGTACTAAAAGAAGCCTATCTTTCAAGCATCAGCCTTGAAAGATAGGCTTCTTTTCATTTATATGAGGCGCTCTGTTCAGTTTTTGAGTACTAACTTACAAATTTTTTGTCAAGTTGAGAACTAGGATTTCAATGCTTGAAAAGAATTAGTGAACCCTCATTAGTCTTACAGAAAACTTTCCGATAGGCCATCTTTTTTTACATATCTCTTTTCAAAAATCGTTTTATTCATTATAATCAGAGAGGATTTTATTCGCTTGCAAGCCTATTTTGGTGGCAAAGCGCTATCATGTAAAGGAGTTTCATTATGAAGAAAAAACAAAAAGAAAAGTTGATGAAGGCTTTTCGCCCCTCTTTTGACAGCACTCGTCAAAAATTATTTCGTCATCTAGAACAAACTGCAACTAAGCTGTACAACTTGGATATCACCGCTAGCTTGAACCCCAAAAACCATGAGCAATTGCTAGTTGTCAACAACACACCTGGGACCGAAACCAAACCTTTGATCGTTCCCATCGATGAGACTTTTGTCAGCATCATCAAACGAGTTCAAAAACAAGAAAAAGCGGTATTGGAACAGTTTACTACCAATTTAACCCACGAAATTGCCAGCTACTGGTACGTTCCTGCAACGGAAGCCACCATCGCCTCCGCTTCAGCTCCAAGTGAAACAGCTCCAGCCCAAGAAACAGCTGCAGCACTTGTTGATGAGCCCGCAAGTACTAGCCAAGAAACCGCTGAAGAAAAAGCACCTGAAGCCAAAACAGCTGCGTCTGCTGAATCCACTGAGAAAACAGCAGCCTTAACGACAGCTGCTTTCACAAAGGCCATGGAAGAATTCCCTAAATTCTTTGTAACCACAGCCGCTGATCAAATCCTTGTAAAAGAAAAAACGGCCAAAGAAGACCGACTATTAGCAACGATTGGAACGCAAAAGGTTGGCGAATTTACCATCGAAAAAGCTTTGGATCGTAAGTACAAACTAAAAACTGAAGTGATTCCTGTTATCGAAGCATTTGCCAACACACCGTTAGCACAACGCTAAATCGCTGTTTAGACCAGTAAAAAAAGCGTATCTCTCATTGATAAACTTTGGGAGATACGCTTTTTTGCATGCTTGGCTTAATCAGCATCAAGTTCTTATAGGCTACGAAGCAAAATTCCACCTTTTTCGTAATATCACAATGACGGCGTGATACGCCACTTATATCGTGAACCATCAGCCGTTTTAGAGCTTAATTTTTTATATGTTCATTATCTATTAAAAACGAGCCCGTTTCCAGCACTACACTAGAAAGGGCTCGTTTTATTGGGAAAAGTCTTATTTTCTTTGACGAAGTTCAGCTAATAATGCTTTAGCTGTAGCTTCATTTTTTTGAGGAGCCGTTTTCAATAAACGACTCAGTTGGGAAACTTCTTCACCTACTGCTCCAACTGCCATGGCCAACGAGCGGACTTGTAACCCCATGTGTCCTTGTTGAATTCCTTCCGAAACCAGCGCTCGCAAGGCCGCCAAATTTTGTACAAGTCCGGCGGCTACGATAACTTGCGCTAGTTCAGTAGCAGAAGATACCTTTAGGATTTGCAAAGCTGCTTGCGCTTTTGGCAAGACTCGAGTACCTCCTCCTACCGTAGCAACTGCTAAAGGCAAGGTCAATTGTCCCACCAAATTATCCCCCACAACTTGCCATTGGCTTAAGCCTCGATATTGTCCCGAGTGTGCCGCATAAGCATGACAAGCTGCGGCTTGGGCTCGGGTATCATTCCCCGTTGCCAATAATATGCCATCTACGCCATTCATAATTCCTTTATTATGAGTGGTTGCACGATAAGGATCCAACTGTGCAAAATCAGAAGCAGCAGCGATTTTGGCAGCCACCTCTGCCCCATTTCCCCCTCGATTTAGATGGGTGATAGGTACTGAACAAGTGGCAGTCACTAAGGATTCTGTGGTGAGATTGGATAAAATACTCATCAAAATCCCTTCATTGGGAAGTTTTTGACGTAAATAATCAGCACAAGCTTCCAACATCGTATTCAGTAAATTTGCACCCATCGCATCTTTTGTATCCACCAAAAAATCTACAGAGACAAAGCTTGATCCCACTGCCCGAAGTTGGATCTCTTGAAGACCGCCTCCTCGTTGATAAATCGATGGATAGGCCTCACGGGCACAGGCAAACAACGCCGCCCGCAACGATTCAATGGTTTTGATAAGCGCTTGTTGATCAATGATTTGCTGTAAGACAATCTGCCCGCGAACAAATCGTTGGGGCATTTCCACCGTGATATTACTAGCCATCTTACTACCATAATTCATCGCAGCAATCACGGAAGGTTCCTCAGTAGCCACTGGTACGGTGTAGGTTTTACCATTCACAGTCAATTGCGGGACTAACCCTAACGGAATCTCCACCTCACTGATACGGTTTTCGATAAGATGGTCAGCCACTTCTTCGGCCAAAGCCGTTTTTTCTAGTTCCTTTTTTACTTCCTCATTGATGACTTCGTTTTGCAGAAGTCGCTCTAACCGTTCTTCAGTGGTTAACTCATAAAACCGATGGCGTTTTTTTTTTGCTGTTTCCTCAGTTTTTTTTGGGGGAACGGCTTCAATCAAAATGGCTAATCCTAACCCGCCACCGATACACAAAGAAGCGACGCCATAACGTTTTTGATGGGTTTGCAATTGGTGGCTTAAACTTGTTAAAATCCGAGCACCCGTTGCACCGATGGCATGCCCCAATGAAATCCCGCCACCGTAAATATTGACTTTCTCTGGTGGAAGTTTGAGTTCGCGTTCTACCACGATAGAAGATGCCGCAAAGGCTTCGTTGATTTCAAAAAGATCGACATCCGCCACTGTTAGATTCGCTTTTTTTAGTAATTTTTGAATCGCTTGAATCGGAGAAATCCCCATAATACTTGGGTCGATACCGACTTCAGCTGTTTCACGAATCACTGCTAAATAAGGGATTTGGTGCTGATCAGCATAGTCTTTCGATGCCAATAACAACGCCGCAGCCCCGTCATTAATGGTGGAAGCATTGCCGGCAGTCACGGTACCCTCAGCTTTAAAGGCTGTTTTTAAAGTGGCGAGTTTTTCAACACTGGAATCTGGTCGAACCCCTTCATCGGCTGTCATCACCCCGTCAGGAAGTTGGACGGGGATGATTTCTGGAGCAAAAGCCCCGGTTGCTTGAGCAGTGGCAGCTTTTTTTTGGGAAGCTACCGCAAAAGCATCTTGTTCTTGTCTGGTTACATGAAATTCTTCAGCAACTTTTTCGGCTGTTAACCCCATGTGTTGTCCGCTGTCAGCATCTGTCAAGCCATCAATAATCATGCTGGCTAGCGGTTCGCCATACCCGCCTGTAGCAGCATCGTAAGGCAAGAGTTTTGGCGCATTGGTCATGCTTTCAATTCCACCGACTAAAACTACTTCGGCTTCGTCTAATAAGATAGCTTGACGACCAAACATGACGGCTTTCAAACCGGAACCACACACTTCATTGATGGTGGTCGCTGGTACCGTGTTGGCCAAGCCACTGGTTAAAGCTACTTGGCGTGCCGGATTTTGGCCATTCCCCGCCTGCAAGACATTGCCAAAATAGACCTGGGTAATGTCTTTTTTGAGGCTTGGATATTTTCTTAATAATGCTTGGGTTACCTGGGTCCCCAATTCCACCGCGGTCAAATCTTGTAAACCGCCACGAAATTTTCCAATCGGGGTACGTAGTCCGTCTATAATGACAACTTCTTTCAAATTTGCCACCTCCAACTTGCAATATACCATTTTAAAGCCCAAAAACAAATACTCTCTTCTCCAGTGTCCGCTGACAATTAAAAAGTTTTAACAAACTTTAAATAATCAATTTTTACTACCGCTTTTTGCTGTTTTTATGCTAACGTTAAGAAGGAATTTTTTCCTTGTAAAAATAAGCCTATTCCTGTTACCATTGCCCTTTCAGGAATAAACCGAGCCTGCTTTTTACATAAACCATCCCATCACACTATCAAGGAGGTCCTATATGACTGCAGGGATTGATAAACTCAATTTTTTTGTACCACCTTACTATTTAGAGATGACAGAGTTGGCCAACGCGCGCAACGTGGACCCAGCCAAATACACCATTGGTATCGGTCAAGATCAGATGGCCATCTCTCCAATCACCCAAGATATCATCACCTTAGCCGCCAATGCAGCCCAACCAATCTTAACTGACGAGGATCGTCAAACCATCGATTTAGTCATCCTCGGAACCGAATCCAGTGTCGATGAATCCAAAGCCGCCGCTGTCGTTTTGCATCGCCTGTTAGGGATTCAACCCTTCGCACGAGGGATTGAATTAAAAGAAGCCTGTTATAGCGCAACAGCTGGCCTCCAGTTTGCCAAAGAGTACGTCTTGGCTCATCCCGAGCGGAAAGCCTTGGTGATTGCCTCTGACATTGCGCGATACGGCTTACACTCAGGAGGAGAACCGACCCAAGGTGCTGGCGCCGTGGCTATGTTAGTAACTAGTCAACCGCGGATTTTAGCTCTCTCTGATGAAAGTGTCCCCTACACCCAAGATATCTATGATTTTTGGCGTCCAACAGGGGAACCTTATCCTGTGGTCAACGGCCCGCTTTCAAATCAAACCTATATCCAAGCTTTCGAAACCGTCTGGCAAGAATACCAGCAACGATATCAAAAAACATTGGCTGATTTTGCCGCTCTCGCTTTTCATATTCCATATACAAAAATGGGCAAAAAGGCCTTGCTGGCAGGCTTGGCACAGGAATCTGAAGCAGAACAAAATCGCATCCTAGCTCAATACGAAGAAAGTATTCGTTACAGCCGTCGCGTGGGCAACCTCTATACCGGTTCTTTGTATCTTGGCTTGATTTCTCTCTTAGAAAATAGCCAAACGTTAAAAGCAGGGGACAAACTTGGCTTATTTAGCTATGGTTCTGGCGCTGTTGCTGAATTTTTCACAGGACGACTAGTGCCGGGATATCAAGAGCATCTGCTGACTGACGCCCACGAAGCCCTGCTTGCAAATCGCCAGGCATTATCCGTGGCAGCTTATGAAGAAGTATTCCAAACTCCTCTAACCAACGAAAACTTAACTGCCTCGACCGATACGACCGCTTTTCGTCTTACTGCGGTAAATGACCATATTCGCTATTACCAAGAATGAGAAAGCCGGCCGGTCTTGCTTCCAGAGAATGCCTCGGGTGATAGTGGGACCGGTAAATGCCAACAATAAACAGTTGTCATTTTGCTAGCTCATCTTAGCGATTTCTGCTTAGATGAACTGTATGCGCAATGGTCTTTTAGCCCTCGGACATCCTTAACACTACACCCCGAGTCATTCTCCTCCAGCAAGTCCGCCCTGTTTTATCGATAAGCGATTTATTCTCTTTGCTCCGTAAATCCAGCAAATCATTTTCTTGTAGGGTAGCAGATGTACCGTGAAAAAGGTGAGATTTATAAGAGTAGAATTGGATTGACAGTAGCTCTAAAGATGCGTAATGAACTACTTAGAGTAAGTGGTGCTTGCACCACTTACTCTAAGTTTGAATGCGCAAGGCAAAAGACAAACAGATTTTTCGTTCGGCTTTTGCCGGTCTAGCTACCGTCAACCCAATTCATACGGAGATAAATCCCACCTTTTTCGGGCATCACAATGTCGGCATGATAGGCCACTTAATTCCTGATACATCAACCTTTTTGGAGTTTAATTTTTTTATAAGGTTTTTATCTATAAAATAGCAAACTGCCAACTGACTTATCACCTTTAACCGGTGATAAGTCAGTTGGCAGCTTTTATTTATCCTAACAGATCAAACTTGACTGTTGACCAAAATAGCTTAGTAGCGAACGGCAAGCTTATTTTGCTTCAGTTTGGGCAATGAGGTCGGCTAATTGCTTTGGGGTCGGCATTGCGCTTTGAGCACCCATTTTGGTGACTGACAGTGTTGCACCATATGTCGCTTTTTTCACAGCAGCGTCTAAGTTTTCCCCTTTTGCCAAGGCAGCTGCCAAAATACCATTGAAAGTATCTCCTGCACCAGTGGTATCTGCCACCGCGACTTTCGGAGCTACGACGGTTTTGACCGTACCATCGCAAACATAAGAAACTCCCGCACCACCGCGAGTCACGATCAAGTGAGTCTTATGGGTTTGAGCCCATGCCAACATCGCTGTCTCCACCTCATAGACCCCTCGTTTGCTACCAATCATCCGTCCAAACTCGGTTTCATTTGGTGTGATGTAATCTAAATAAGGAAGCATCCCTTGTACCTCATCTGTGTATGGGGCTGGGTTTAAAATCGTCACGAGGCCCTTTGACTTACCACGTTGCAACGCATCCAAAACCGTGGCAGGAGGAATTTCCAGTTGCGCTAACAGAACATCAGCCTTAGCCAGCATCTCATCTTTTAAATCGGCAGGTGTAACCAATTGATTGGCACCTGGCAAGACGACGATAGCATTGTCTTCCGGCAATTTCATAATGGCCGCCGTACCAGTAAGTGCAGTGGCTTCCCGCTTCACTTGGGACATCTCAACTTGGGCCATATTCATATGAATCAATAGTTTGTCCCCAAAAGTATCATTGCCAACTTTGCCTACCAACGAGACCGCTTCTCCCATCTTGGCACAGGCCACTGCTTGATTGGCTCCTTTGCCTCCAAAAAAGTAGTTAACCTCATCCCCCAAGACCGTTTCCCCGATAGCCGGCATGTGAGCAACTTCCATTACGATATCCATATTGAGACTACCAATTACTAAGACCGTCATCTTAATCCCTCCCCGTTTGGCAATTGTTCTTCACTGGACAACTGACGAATCACTTGGCAAGGCGTCCCGAAAGCTAGCACATTGGCTGGCACGTCTTTAGTCACTAGCGAATGCGCACCAATAACGGTGTTTTCTCCGATAGTTACCCCAGGCAGCACGGTTACACCAGCCCCTAACCACACGTTATCCCCGATAGTTACCGGTTTATTAAATTGCGCCGCTTGCCGACGTAACTCCGGTGATAAGGGATGCCCCGCTGTACATAAGCTCACATTTGGCCCCATCATCACGCGATCCCCGATCATAATTTTCGTATCATCCACCAAAGTTAAATGGGAATTGGCATAAACGCCTTTGCCAAAATAAGTATTTTTGCCCCAATTAGCAGAAAAGGGTGGTTCAATATAAGAGCCCTCACCAAAGGCTCCTAGTAATTTTTCCAAGATTGCTTGTTTTTCCGCTGTTTTACTAGGCAAGGTATGATTAAACTGAAACAACAGGTCTCGATAGCCCGCCTGTTCTGCCAATATTTCTTCATTTTCAAAATAGATTTCACCAGAAGCCATCTGTTCCTTGATTGCCTCCGTTTGTTTACTTTGCATTTCTTTCACCAAAATCCTCTCACTTTTCAAAGACTGCCTTTTTCAGTCGCTATTTTCCTCCGCTATTATACCATGTTTCCCTGCTGAGATACGGTTTGAAAAAGAGAAAAAACGAAAGGCTCAAGACATTCTAGCAGCCAAGCATGGTCAGCCCTGGTATGAGATTAGCTAGAAAAGTGACGCTGGCATAAAAGCCATTATTCTACACCGAGAACACCAAGCGAAAAAAGGACTGAAGAAGCCCGTTTCCTTTAACATTTGCTAGCAAAGTAGCGACATACCAAACACTGGCCTACTCCCTTTGGCCTTTAGAAAACGCAAAATGACAGATCCCCCGCTCATTTAATCTTGGTCTTTAAACTTTTTGGAATTTTGAAAAACAGCTTAATTGCTAAAAAAAGAGTGATTCCTGATCAATCATCAGAAACCACTCGCAACTATGACTTACTTCCCTGACTAACTTACTTATTTACAAATCAAAATTTTGAACCTTAATCTGCCCGCAACGCGATTGCAGCATCTTTTTTCGCTGCCATACGAGCCGGGATATGGCCGCCCAGAATCGTCAAGACAGTGGAGACCACCACCAAGATTAACGCGTGCCCCAAATCTAGTTGGGCGACATTTTTCAATTCCGTCAACCGATAAATCACGGCATTGATTGGGAAGGTCAAGAGATAAGCAATCCCGATTCCTAATAATCCGGAAAAAACTCCGAGAATAGCCGTCTCCGCATCAAAGACCCGAGTGATATCTTTTTTGCGGGCCCCTAAAGCTTTTAAGACCCCGATTTCTTTCGTACGTTCGATTACCGAAGTATAAGTGATGATGGCAATCATAATCATACTGGTAAACAAAGAAATACCTGCAAAAGCGACGAGAACATAAGTGATAGCATCCATCACCCCTCCTGTCAGTTGGGTCATAGTACCAGCCAAATCAGAATAAATAATCTGTTCTTTTTTTGACTTGCCTGCATTCCATTTGTCCAAGTAGTCCAAGACTTTCTCTTTGTCTTTGAAGTTATTGGGATAAATCATCATCGAATAAGGCACTTCACTAGCCCCGAGGTAATCCAAGAAATTACTCTTAGTCGCCTCATCCAACGCTTCATTGCTCATGACATTGACATCACTAGCTTGTTGGGCTTTGACAATTGCTGATTGTTGATTTTCAGCAATCACAGACTGGGCTAGACTATCGGAATAAGCAACACCAGGAGCCAATAAATCCATATTAGAAGACGATTTTGCTCGCAAAATCCCAGCGATTGTCAACTCCCGATTGTCTTTATTGTCATAAACGGCTGCTAAATCTTGGTTAGGAATGAAATTTCCGGTAGGTAACTTCGTATAGTAGGCATCATTGGCAATCAATTTCATCTTAGTACCAAGAACATCATCAAAAGCCAGCTTGTCACCATCTGCCACATCAAAGCCCAGATTTTTTAAAGCATTAATGTTGATATTATTACTTTTATCAACCACTAATACCAAGTCTGTCTCTGCTTCTGGATAGCTTCCTGCTAATAATTTATAGTTGTCCTTAAGAAAGTTGGTTCCGTCTTTTTCCAATTGCTTAGGAAATGAAGAGACTCCTACCCCAGTCATGGAAGACATCATCGACATCATGGAGCCCGTTTCGGAATTTTCTGGTGCATTGTTGGATAAAGTCACTTGTTGGACTTTGCCATCCACTTCTCGCATCAAGTTTAAATTGACCAACCGCGTGTAGCCGATATTATTAGACAGTTCCGGATCGATGTCATTGATATAGGCCACGTATTTCTCGTCCAACTGATTGGTGTGCTGCGCTTTATCGGCATCACTAGTCTTGGCGGTCAGTGTTTTTTCAGAAGGAAAAGTCGCTTTAGCCGTAGTCGAGGCTAACCCTTCTGGATCATTATCCGTGGTCACTTTGGTAATAGTGATGGGGAACTTGGCTAAGGCCTCAGACTGGGTAGCATCGATTTGCTTTTGAAAACCATTGGACAAGGATAAAACTACAGCGATACCAATGATCCCGATACTGGAGGCAAAGGCCGTCAAAAACGTCCGTCCTTTTTTAGTCCGGATATTGTTAAAAGACAAATGCAGTGCAGTGCTAAATTTCATCTTGGTATGCTTCAAGTTAAACATATCCGGTTTGGAACGTTCTTTGTGGGGATGGGAATCATGGCGAATCTGACCATCAGAAAACTCGATGATACGATCAGCGTATTCTTTTGCCAATTGGGGATTGTGGGTCACCATGATGACCAGCTTTTCTTGTGACAACTCTTGAATCAGTTTCATGATTTGGACACTAGTCTCTGAATCCAAAGCACCAGTGGGTTCGTCACACAATAAAATATCTGGATCGTTGGCCAACGCTCTGGCAATAGCTACCCGTTGCATTTGTCCACCAGAAAGCTGGTTTGGCTTCTTGTGCATATGCTCCTTGAGGCCCACCCGTGTCAAAGCTTCTTCAGCTCGCTGCTTTTTCTCTTCTTTCGAGACGCCACTCAAAGTCATCCCCAACTCCACGTTATCGATGATTCCTAAGTGGCTGATCAGGTTATAGCTTTGGAAGACAAAACCGATGGAATTATTGCGATAGGCATCCCAATCGCTATCCTTGAAAGTTTTGGTGGATTTGCCATTGATGACCATATCTCCTGAATCATAATTATCCAAGCCACCAATAACATTGAGCATCGTGGTTTTTCCTGAACCACTGGGACCCAAGATAGCGACAAACTCCTGTTTCCGAAAAGCTACCGAAACCCCATCCAAGGCCTTCGTAGTCGTTTCCCCGGCCTTGTAGTATTTTTTAATATCTTTTAATTCTAACAACAATAAAACCTCCTGCTCATTTAAAGCCATCCCTTGTGGTGAGTAAACAATCCCTTTGATACTTATTGCGTCCAAATTGGGCCAAAAAAGATGTCTGTTCTTCACAGCACTAGATTAACAGCTGTTTATGAACTTAAAATGAATTCATAAAAAGAACTCCTTTCCTGATACATCTAACCACAAAACATGCTACACTCTAACTGCAAATACGTGATGATTTGCGATTATCTTTAGTGAGGAAAACTGATATGAATCAACTATTAGTAATTGAAGACGAACCAAATTTGCTAAAACTTTATCAACGGGTCTTAACTGATCACCACTTTCAAGTCATTACCGCTGAAAATGGCCAGCAAGCATTAGAAAAATTAGAAACAAACCATGTCGATTTGATCATCACCGATCTGATGATGCCGACACTAGACGGCTTTACCTTTACCCAGCTTCTACGAGACGCCGGCTATGACTTGCCAATCTTGATCATCACCGCCAAGGATAGTTTTGCCGACAAAAAACGCGGCTTTCATCTAGGAGCCGATGACTATATGGTCAAACCGGTAAACTTAGAAGAAATGCTGCTACGGGTGGAGGCTTTATTGCGCCGAGCCAAAATTGCCCACGAACAAGAACTAACAGTAGGTGGTACCATACTTAATCAGCAGCAGTTGACCCTTACGTCTGCTGGTCAGACGATTTTATTGCGGAACAAAGAGTTTCAATTGCTCTTCAAATTGCTGAGCTATCCCAACAAGATATTTACCCGCCAACAGTTAATGGCAGAAATTTGGGGATTAGATAGCGAAACAGATGAACGGACTATCGATGTTCATATCAAGCGTTTACGGCATCAAGTAAAAGACAATCCTGACTTTTCGATTGTCACGATCCGTGGACTCGGTTATCAGGCGGTGTTTACACATGAAAAATAAAATTTATTCGAAGCTCTGGATCTATTTTTCTTGTCTCATTTTTTTCATGCTAGTCTTTTTTGCAATTTTTATTGTCTTTCTTTTGTATTTTCTGATGCAACTCCACGTTGTGACACCTGGCAAAGGCAACCAACTGCTAGCGTTTAGTCTGCTACTAGCATTCAGTATCTTAGTCGGCACCTTAGCTTCCACCATTGTCAGCCGTCGCATTTTGGCCCCCATCAAAGAGTTGACCGAAAACATGAGTAAAGTAGCTACCGGTGATTTTTCTGTTCAGGTGAATCCCAGTCAAAAAGTCGAAGAAATTCAACAGCTTTTTAGTGATTTCAATCTCATGGTGGCTGAGCTGAACAGTATCGAAACCTTACGCAATGATTTCGTGGCCAACGTCTCTCATGAGTTCAAAACCCCCATCGCTACCATGCAAGGCTATATCCAACTGCTACAACAAGGCCATCTTTCCGAAGCGGATACCCAAGATTATTATTCCCGTATCGCAGAAGGCGCTCAGCAATTAACAACACTGAGCAACAATATTTTACGCCTTACTAAGCTAGAAACCCAAAGCATCCCTTTAGAGCAGCAAGTGTTTCGAATTGATGAGCAAATTCGTGAAGTCATCTTATTTCTACAACCCCAGTGGGAAGAAAAACAACTGGCTCTTGACCTACACTTGCCACGAACCACCTATCCTGGTAACGAAGAATTATTATACCAAGTCTGGCTTAACTTGATGGACAATGCCATCAAATATTCTCGACCGAAAGAGACAGTGACCGTATCTTTAGAAGAAGAGCCGCAGCAACTAGTCATTTCCTTCATTGACCGAGGGATTGCTATTCCCGCCGATGAAACCAAACGCATTTTTGACAAGTTTTATCAGGGGGATACCAGCCGCAAAACCGCTGGCAATGGCTTAGGCTTAACCTTGGTTAAAGAAATCCTGCAACTTCACGAAGGACGCGTAGCAGCCAAAACTCTCGCCAATCAACAAACCTGTTTCACCGTTTACCTACCAAAGAATCATTAACTCACACCAAATGTGCAAAAACACCAATAAGGTTTAACATCATTCGCAAAGAACTTTGCTTCATTTTCCACCCAAGCTATCGCCCTAGCCCTCGCATCCTTATCCAGGTTAATGCGAATAACCGGCCTCATAAGTCCCAAATGTGCCAAACTTCTAACTTAGACAGACAGATTTCTGGTCCAGCTACGGCTATTTCAATTGCTAGGTCGTTAAAATGCAGCTCTTTCGTGACAGCAATATGGCAGCATGATATGCCTCTTAATTCCTGAACCATCAGCCTTTTCGGCGCTTCATTTTTTATAAGTTCGTTATCTATCAGAAAAACACAGGGAGCAGATTAATGCCCTCTGTGTTTTTCGTGACGTTTCTTTTGTCGGAGTTCAAATTGCTTTTGTTTTTCTGCTTCCCGTTGTTCACGACTGCTTTTCTTACATTGCAATTTTCCCTCTTCCTGTTGAAGTTTTAGTGCCTGCTGAGCTTTCGTCCCAATACCAACCTCAGAGACTTGCTTCTTAGCCAATTTCTGGAGCCGTTTCGGATTAATTCTCCTAGCACTAACAACCTCAGCTGCGATTGTTGAGCTGAATTTCAAGTGATGATATTCGGTCAAAACAAAGTCATAAACCTCATAATCTTTGGGCTCTTTCCCAAAGGTTACTTTGGTGACCTCAATCTTGTCCGCATACCTTCTCTCAAAAACACCAACCCAGAATGGATTTTCGAACAACACAGTCAATGTTGCACTTATCTTCTCCATCACAATCCCTCCTTTATCTTAAATAAGAAGAAGGGACAACCAAGGAGGCAGGTTACTGACGACTGCTGTCGCTCCCGGACTACCTACCGGGACGTGTTTTTATCTTCTATAGATGATTTTATCACGGATTGGCTCATGAGCGTGAACTATCAAAAAAAATAACAACTCTCTAGCATCAGGAAGGTTCGTTTCACAAAGAAATAGTTGGGATTGCCTAATAGTTTTACAAAAATGGATATTTTTCTTAGCTTTCGTAAGATCACATATTCGTTTTTTTCAATTACATTGTAAAAAGTTCGTCATTTAGGGTCCCCTTTCCACTTTGGCACAAAGCCCTTTTCAACAAGTTTTCTCCAATCTTCTCAAAAGTCGTACAATTATTCAGAAAATTATGAAATCTAGTTGACTTATACTAGAAAATTCCCGTATAATCTAAGAAATCTCTTTGAAAGTTTAAAGAAAAACCATTACAACCTACACCTTTTTTGCGCTACTTTTTGATAGGCTCTCATTTACTAGCGATAATCGCTTACGGTTGAAAGAAACATAAAAGCAAGCAGCTCTGTTTCATTACCGATGCAACTAACAAAAAAACCATCCAGACAGCCTTTCCGGATGGTTTTTTCTATATCAAAGTCTCTAAGTAGTGCAGAATTTGGGTGTAAAAAAGCATAACGAATCGGGGGAATGACAAATGAAAATGAAAAAATGGATGAAAACAGCTTTAGTGACTACCCTTTTGCTGAGTTTAGTAGCCTGTAGTAATAACGGTAGCAGTCAATCAGCTGGTAGTGAGTCAAACGCGGAAAACGGTAAAAAGAAAGTGGGTGTTCTACAGTTAGTCGCTCATGCTTCTTTGGACGCCTCATATGAAGGATTCTTAGAAGGGCTAGCAGAAAATGGCTATCCAAAAGAAGCAATCGAGTTAGACTACCAAAATGCCCAAAATGACCAAGCCAATTTGAAGTCCATGAGTGAAAAATTGGTCAAAGAAAAACCCGATGTGTTGCTGGCCATCGCTACCCCAGCTGCGCAGGCTTTGGCTAATGAAACCAAGGACTTGCCGATTACAGTGACAGCTGTCACCGACTTAGTAGGCGCCAAACTCGTGGCCACCAACGAAGCTCCTGGTGGCAACCTCACTGGGACCACCGACTGGGCCCCAGTTGAAAAACAAGTGGAATTATTGCTTGCCATCGTACCTGATGCTAAAACTGTTGGAATCGCCTATAACGCTGGCGAAACCAACTCAAAAATCCAAGCCGAAGCCGCCGAAGCAGCTTTAAAAAAAGCTGGTGTCAAAGCTAAGGTGTTGACTGCTAATACCACCAACGATGTCCAACAAGTCATCACCAGCTTAGCAAAAGATACTGATGCCATCTACATCCCTACTGACAATACCTTTGCCACGGCTGCACCTGTGGTTGGTGAGGTCGCCAAGCAGACCAAAACACCAGTCGTGACAGGCTCCGTGGAACAAGTAGACGGTGGCGCTTTGGCAACCTACGGAATCGACTACAAATCTTTAGGCAAGCTCACTGGCAAAATGGCCGCCACGATCTTAGATGGGAAAGACCAGCCGGCCAAAATGCCCGTTCAATCAGCCGAGTCCTTTACCTTAGTTGTAAATGAGGAGATGGCACAGGCTCTAGGGATTGATCCAAATACGATTCAACAACCAAAGTAAAGCCGACCGTAAAAAAATAATTAGTCCCGCCAGTTTCCTTCAGTCGTTGGAACAATCCAACTGATTGCTTGGTGGTTCGCGGGAAATTTGAAAGATTTGGGGAATGATTATGAGTATCCAGACGATTTTAGTCCTATTACAATCTGCTTGTTCGCAGGGTGTTTTGTGGTCCTTACTAGCGTTAGGCGTCTTTTTTACTTACCGTATTTTAGACATTGCTGATTTGACAGCCGAGGGAACTTTCCCATTAGGCGCCGGGATAGCTGCCTTAGCGATAACTAAGTCCTACTCCCCTTTCCTTGCCTGCTTATTTGCCTTTGCTGGCGGGGTCCTAGCAGGTTTAGCAACGGGAATTTTTCATACAAAACTAAAAATTCCAGCTTTGTTAGCTGGGATTATCACCATGACCGGTCTTTATTCCATCACCAACCGCGTCATGGGCGCACCCAATATTGCCCTTTTAGGTAGCAATAGTGTTTACACTTGGTTAGAAAATACCGGATTGTCCAAGAACAACGCTACCATTCTTGTGGGAAGTATTTTTGCCTTGTTAGTAGTCTTGCTTCTTCATTTCTTCTTTAAAACGGAGATTGGACTAGCGATTCGAGCAACCGGTGACAATGACGCCATGAGTGAAGCTAACGGTATCAATACTGACAATATGAAGTTAATCGGCTATATGCTATCCAATGGCTGTATCGCCTTGTCAGGGGCATTGATTGCCCAAAACAACGGGTATGCCGACCTTAACTCTGGGGTCGGAACAATTGTGATCGGCCTAGCAGCGATTATCATCGCTGAAGTCCTCTTCCGTAATTTACCTTTACTTCCTCGGATGTTGACAATAGTTTTAGGGGCGATTATCTACCGCTTTATTCTCGCAATCGTCTTTGAATTTGATGTGCAACCACAAGATATCAAACTTTTTAGTGCCTTAATCTTGGTGGTTTGCCTCTCAGCGCCACAAGTTCGGAGTCGTTTAGCCACCAAAAAAGCAGCCAAAGGAGGTGGTGTCAAATGACTCCAGTATTAGAAGTCCAGCACCTTCATCAAATTTTTGAAGCTGGCACCGTTAATGAAAACCATGTGCTCCGAGGAATCAACTTAACCATCAATCCTGGCGACTTTATGACCATTATCGGAGGCAATGGCGCTGGCAAATCGACTTTACTCAACAGTATCGCTGGCACGATTCCCGTCGAACAAGGTACGATCACCCTCAATGGTGAAAATATCACTCGCCATTCTGTCACACGCCGTTCGAAAGCCATCAGTCGGGTCTTTCAAGATCCCAAAATGGGCACAGCCGTCCGCTTGACTGTGGAAGAAAATATGGCTTTGGCTATGAAACGGGGGCAAAAACGAGGCTTTCGCTATGGGGTCAAAGCGAGTGATCGCGGTTTTTTCAAAGAACAACTTGCTCGACTCGGCCTAGGACTAGAAAATCGGCTAACAGCTGAAATCGGTCTATTATCTGGTGGCCAGCGTCAAGCCATCACTTTACTGATGGCTACTTTACAACGACCGGATTTGATCTTATTGGACGAACATACCGCGGCCTTGGATCCTAAAACCTCTATTACAGTGATGGAACTGACTACTAAACTCATCCAAGAGCAAAACTTGACGACTTTCATGGTCACCCATGATATGGCAGATGCTATTCGCTATGGCAACCGGCTAATTATGCTTCATCAAGGTCAAATCGTGGTGGATCTTGATCAAGCGAAAAAACAAAACCTCACCGTTCCACAACTGATGGAGATGTTTCATCAAAACAGTGGCAGTGAGCTAAAAGATGATCAGCTATTGCTAAGTTAAGGGATCAGGCATAAGAAAGGCTGAAGGAACTCGTTCAGCTCGCGAGAATTAAGACTAAGGTAAACCAATACATGATATTCTTTATCATGAGTCGGTTTTACCTGAATTTTAGAAGATGCTAGTTGGACTTAGCGGTTTATGCTTAGTCCAACTGTCTGCGGTAGCTGAGCTCGTTCGTGAAACCAGACATAGTTAAACTTTGTATTGTGAAATTTCATTTGTGAAAAATTCATAATACCTTAATCAGTTAGAGTGTCAAAAGCCATTTTTCTATATATCCCCGTCCCTTGAAGCAAAAAAGCAGATAGTGCTATCGATTTAGGTCGATTGGCTCCAATTATTGCGCTTTTTTAATCAAAGTAGGGGATTGCGTTTTTCAACATTTGTACTTTTAATCCGCTAATCTCAGTCGATAAAAAACGCCGATGAATTCTTGACGATGCAAGATTCATCGGCGTTCTTTTGGCTTGCCAAGAAAAGGCCGTGAGATTGATTGGCTCATCAATCAATCCCACAGACAGTTGCCCAAGATATCAATTAAATATCGCTAGACGAAGCTTTTAGCTCTACTTTTCTACGAGCTCCCAGATACAGGTCACCGTTTCCTGCCCCTTGACATCAGCTGGTGTAATGTCTGGTATAGCGGATTTTGCTGCTGATGCCTCCATCAGCCGTGGCGCAAAATTGGTCTCCGAATGGAAATGAACATCCGTCCAATCGTAGTGAATGGCTTGAATTGCTCCTAATTGACAGGAAGCTGCTGTTGCTAGAATGACAGCATTTTTTTTAGCCTCTTTGACAGCTGCTTGTAATAAGTCCTCCTTAAAGGCCGTCTCATCTGCTATCGTAAAAGCGATAGTCAGCTCTGGTTGACTTTTCGAATCCGCGACTGCAGCGATTACTTCTCCTAATCTCTCAGGACTAAAAGCAAAGACTAGTTTCACTCCTTGAGATACTTGATACCCCACAAAGCGTTGTTGCCAATTTCCTTGCTCGGTCTGGTAAGACTCATAAGTACTGCTGACATCAAAATTCAAGGTTTTGATGTCATTTTTTTGAAAACCAATCCCTTGAAGACATTCTTGGACTGCCTCAATCTTTTGAGTCGCTTGTTGCAAGGCTTCTCCGTACACGAGAGCGACCGTTTTAAAATCTAAGCCCAACTCGATTTGATCGGCAGCCTGACGGTTTTTACCAGTACCTTTAACAGTGATTGTTGCCATCTATTTCTCTCCTCTCTCGTAGTCTTGATGGGAATTTTTCTGTGCCTGATGTTCATCAGCAAAAAAAGCCGCCAGTTTGGCATCCAGTTGCTGCGCGTTATAATGTTTGGCCAACAGTTTATCGGCATCCAATTGTTCTTGTTGAACATCTGCCAAAAGCTCTTGTTTCATGCTGTCGACATTTTCTCCTCCGAAAAAATAAGTCTCATACAGGAAATCCGCCAAAATCAGGCTTACTGGTAAGCGACTACGATCCGTCTCAGATAACTCTATCGGCAAATGTAGCAATTGCTCTATCGGAATGAAATCAATGGCATAACCGTATAGAAAAGCATCCTGGGCTTGCAAAAACTTTTCCTCAGTAGTAAAGTCTTCCGGTTGTGGTGGCTGACCTCCATCGAAATAGCTAAAATCGGGGTAATAGGTTTCTTCCCAGGCATCATTGGCCATCTCTGCTTCCAGACGCCGAATTTCAGCAGCCAAAGTTGGCAGTGGCGGTCCTTGAATTTTATCCCCATTTTCCGCGATATAGTAAGGATACTCCGGTTCTTCAGCGGCTTTAGGATCCGCTAAGGCTTTTTCTTGATAAGCAGCTAAAAGTCGTGCGCCATTGTCATACTCACTAAAACTAGTGATTTTTAAACGTGCCCCCATTGGTATCGCTGGCAGTGGCCTCTGTAGCCGTTGATATAAATCTTGCAAAACCGGCAAAAAGTCCGGTTCCTCCCTTTCAGCAAAATGTCGCTGATAGTTTTTAGCTACCTCTTGTTTTTCTTGATCGGTCAACCCTAAAAATAACTCTTTAATCGTCTGGCTCATCTACATCCCTCTTTCGGGCTTTTCCTTATTCTACCACCCTCTTTATTGAAATACGATTAGAAAGCAAGGGACACCCTTTGCGGAAAAATAAACAAGTCCCACTTGTCTGGCAACGCCTAATAACTTGTCTAGTGAAGTTAACTTTTTTCACTTACTCTGAAACCGTTATCTCATTGAAAATCCATAGCTTTTTACTCTTTTGGTTTTATGTATATACAAGTTAAAAGCAGTGATTTATTCATGTTTTTACTGTTTTTATAAAAATTGGTATGGTAGTATAGAGGTACATACTAACAGAAAAGAGGTTATTTGAACATGCACAATGAAATCATTTTAGGCAAAAAATACGAAGTGAAACCGGCTGCCTACCATCGAAATATCGTGGGTGTAGCCAAAGCGGTAGCAAACGGAGGGATTGTTTTCCAAATTGATTTCTGTGAGCTTTGCGACCGGGATACCGCAAAAGCAAATGATGGTCAAGTAACAGCCCAACTGGCGGATATCAAAGGGCCACTAGGAGAAAGTTGCTTTTTTAGTTAAACATAGCAAATAGAACCTTCCCTACACCAGCCGTCAATTTTCGACGGCTGGTTTTCTAGTGAATAAGAAAGCCTTGCTTCCAACAACTCTTTTTTTTGTATCCCTCATTCAATTGATTAAGACGACGCCCTTGCTCTCACATTTTGACCTTGTGTATGCTGAAAAAACGCTAATTTTCCCTTTAGTCCTTGATGCATAGGCCGTTTGACAGCTTGAAATTTTGGTAGCTCTTGTCGATAAATAAAACGGCTACTGACAGTCTTCAAGCTGCCAGTAGCCGTTTGCTCACCCACTCTGTTAAGACCTCCACAGTTTGGAGGCACAGAGTAATCATTTGTTTCTATCGATTTGGCGTGTTGCCATGTCCCAACTTCCTAACAAATACATGACACCCAATGCGCGATCATACAACCCGTAACCAGGACGAACATTGGTGGCATTCTCCCCAAAAATATGTCGGCCATGATCAGGACGGATGTACCCTGTAAAATTAATTTCAGCTAGTACTTGCATAACTCCTGTGATATCCACGGTACCATCTTGAGTACGATGGGAAACTTCACTAAAATCGCCGTTAGCCGCCACTCGGACATTACGGACATGCATAAAATGCACCCGCTGGTTAAACTCTTTTAACAATGAAACCAGGTCATTATTCGGATCAGCCCCTAATGAACCTGTACAAAAAGTTAGGCCGTTGTAAGGACTGGGGTTAGTCGCTAGCAATTTTCGAATGTTTTCAGCATTGTTCACTAACCGCGGCAAACCAAAAATCGGAAACGGCGGATCATCCGGGTGTATTGCCATTTTGATATCATATTCTTCACAAGTAGGAATAATCGCATCCATAAAATACTTAAAATTTTCCCGTAGCCGCTCCTCGTCGAATCCTTCATACGCTTGAAAGAGCTCTTTAATACGGGCCAAACGTTCCGGTTCCCAACCTGGTAAGGTCAAACCATTACTTTCTTTTTCCACCATATCCACCAACTCTTGGGGATCGGCATTGATTATTTTCTCTTTGTCAAAAAAGAGGGCGGTGGAGCCATCAGCCAGCGGATGGAACATATCAGTCCGGGTCCAGTCAAAAATCGGCATGAAATTATAGCAAACGACTTTGACCCCATTTGCTGCTAGATTTTTCAAACATGTTTTGTAAGTCTCAATGTAGGCATCCCGGCTAGGCAAACCCAATTTGATATCCTCGTGAATATTCACAGATTCCACGATGGTCCCTTTAAGACCATGACTTTCAATCACATCGATTTGTTCCTTGATTTCTTCTTTGGTCCAAAGAGCTCCCGCCTGTTTCTCATGCAAAGCCCAAACGACCTCTTCTACGCCAGGAATTTGGCGAATATAGTCCAAGGAAATGGGATCGTTGTTTTCTCCGTACCAACGAAACGACATTTTCATAACAATTCCTCAATTCTTTTTATTGATTTTTTAGGCAATCGTTTGTTGAATCTGCTGACGGACGGCTCCAGGTGCTTTAGACATTTGGTAAAACAAAGTCAATACCTTATCCGCCAAGCCAACTTCCACCAAATTCACACCGAAGATTTTTTCCTCTTGCAATAAGTCCCATAACGCCTCACGATTGCTGTGAGCGCCAAAACTAAAATCGGCAAATAATGGCGTCAAACGTCCCAACAACGGATCCGGACTCAAAGGCATCACCTGTCCTTCATCATCCACACCTGTCAAATAACGTAGCCATCCTGCATAAACCAAAGGAATAACCTGTAAATTAGCCACATCTAGCGTATCCGATTTCAAGTAAGCCTTCACCGTCTCACCAAAACGCACAGACAATTTTTGTGAGGTATCTGTGGCAATTCGTTGGGGGGTATCCGGAATAAATGGATTGGGAAAACGAACCTTAATAACTTCATCGAGAAATTGTTTAGGATCAAGAATTTGTGGATCCACCACCACTGGCAATCCTTCTTGATAGCCTAATTGTGAGATTAAGGCCACCAGATCCTGGTCTTTCATTTCTTCATGAATGCTTTGATAGCCTAATAAACAGCCAAAAATAGCTAAAGTTGTATGAAGGGGATTAAGGCAAGTGGTGACTTTCATCGTTTCCACGAGATTGACTGTCCGACGATCTGTGAAAATAACGCCTGCTTGCTCCAATGGGGGGCGCCCATTAGGAAAATCATCTTCAATCACCAAATACTGAGTTTCTTCGCCATTGACATAAGGTGCAACAAACGTGTGCTTTTTAGTCTCTTGAGCAGCCATCTCCTCCAAGCCAGCTTCGGTCAACAGCTTAGCCACTGAGGCATCTGGACGTGGGGTAATTTTGTCGATCATTGACCAAGGAAAACTAACTTTGTCCCCATCGGTGAGATAGTGGACAAACGCTTCTGAAACAAAACCCTTTTGCGCCCATTCTTGTGCAAATCGGCTGATTGCAGCCTGTAATTTTTCGCCATTATGGCTCATATTGTCAAGGCTTACCAAGGCCACCGGGTACGCCCCGGCATTGAAGCGTTCGACGAGTAAAGCACAAAGTTTCCCCAGATAACTTGTAACATTTTCCGGTCCATTTTGAAAATCGGCAGCCACAGCTGACAACAATGCACCTTGACCATCCACCAGAGAATACCCTTTTTCGGTAATCGTCAGACTGATCATCTGAAGACTCGCTGATTGAAAAATAGCTTTTAGCGCTTTAAAATCCGCCATTTGTGGATCCATTTTATAATAGTCTACGATGCTGGCAATAATTTCTTGGGAGACTTGGCCATCTCCTTTTAAAGTGACATTAACCGTCAAATTATCAAAAGCCTGTAGCCGGTCCACGATTTCATAGTCGTACCCTTCTGCCACTAAAACGCCTTTAGCCATCTCGCCACTATTTAAAAGGTGTTGGACATCGGCTGCCAAAAAAGCGCGAAAGATATTTCCTGCCCCTAGTTGCAACCAAATCGGTGCTGCTAACGTATCTGCTTTTACACTGGCAATATCAAACTGGGGCAAGATAAAGTCTTGGCTCACTAAAGAAGATGCTTGTTGAAGTGTGAAACGATCTAATTTCATCTGTTTTTTCCCCTCTTTATTAATCCTGTAAGTCAAAGTAAGTACGGGCATTCTCGTAACAAATGCCTCTGACCATTTTTTCCAACAGCTTTTGATCATTTGGATAAAAGCCACTTTCGACTTTTTTACCAAGATAATCGCAAAGGATTCGTCGGAAATAATCATGACGCGGATAAGAAATAAAACTCCGCGAGTCCGTCAACATGCCGACAAAATTCATCAACAGACCTTGGTTCGCCAGGGTATCCAACTGCTTCGTCATGCCATCAAACGTATCATTAAACCACCAACCAGCGCCAAATTGTACTTTATTTTTGATGCCTTGTGAATTACTTTGAAAATTACCACAAGCTGTTGCGACCAAGTCATTAATCATCGGATTGAGATTGTATAAAATGGTTTTTGGCAACTCTTCTGTCTGATCCAAAGCGTCCAGAAACGCGTTTAAATGCATTGCAGTATCTCCTTGATCCAAGATAGAGTCACAACCAATATCCGCGCCTAATTTGTTAAACAGACGGCTATTTGCGCTCCGAACCGCTCCAAAATGGATTTGCATCGTCCAGCCACGTTTAGCATATTGCCGGCCTAAGTCCCGCATCAACCGGCCTTGCCATTGCCCTAGCTCTAGCCGCGTAATCGTTTGATTATGCAATCCTTTTTGATAGATAGTTTCGATTTCCTCATCCGTTGCCTCCTGGTATAAAAACTCATTGAGGCCATGATCAGAAATTCGACAGCCCACTTCATGAAAATAAGCGACCCGCTCTGTCAAAAATGCGACTAAATCAGCATAAGTTGCTAGCCGTTTACCACTAACTACTTGGCATTGTGCCACATAAGCCGCTAACCCTTTCTGGATATGCAACAATGGATCTGGACGGAAGGTTGGCGCCACTACAAAACTATTTTTTCCTTTTAACTGCCGATGCTCCTTCAAATCGCTCAACACATCATCTGTAGTACCGATATAGCGAACAGCGGCACGTTGAATAAGCATCTTTGAAGTATATTCATTTTCTGCCAACACTTGGTTACAAGTCTCGTATATCTCCCGTGCCGTCGCTTGATTTAATAAGTCTGTCACACCAAAGTATTCTTTTAGTTCCAGATGGGTCCAATGATATAAAGGATTGCCCACTAGATTTTCCACGGTTGCTGCCCAAGCATTAAACTTTTCCCAATCATCGCCATCACCAGTAATCAATACTTCGGGAATCCCGTTGGCTCGCATTGCCCGCCATTTGTAATGATCTCCGCCCAACCACAAATCAGTTATGGAAGTGAAACGATGATTATTAGCAATTAATGCGGGATCCAAATGACAGTGATAATCAATAATCGGCAAATTTTTAGCCACCTTGTGATAGAGTTGGCGCCCTGTTTTAGTAGTCAACATAAAATCTTCATCAATAAACATGACTGCACCTCAATGCTTTTATTTAATAAACTGATATATTAGTATCATACAGTTTTATAATCTCGGATGCAAGGGCTTTCGCTAATTTTTGTTCCCCATCAGAAATGAATTTCACTTCATTTTTTCTGACTCCAAGAAAATTGCAAAAAAATCTAGAAAAGTTGCAAAAAACTATTGAAAAATTTTTTTAAGGACGGTATAATCATTTAAGTAATGAGAGTTACCGTTTGTGTTATTTTGCCGGCGTGGCGGAATTGGCAGACGCGCTGGACTCAAAATCCAGTGCCCGTTGAGGGCGTGCCGGTTCGACCCCGGCCGCCGGTATTAACTTCTAACGAATAAAATCGTTAGAAGTTATTTTTTTGCTCAAAAACACAAAAATAAACCCACTTTTTCTAGGCAAGTTGGTTCGCTATTATCTAATATCTATAAATGAATTTCCCTCTTTTTTAACTATATCTATTCTACGATGATTTTTAGATTATCCTTCATTATTGTTGCCTACTTAGAACTTACATATGTTTTTATCCTTGTATGTCCTACCCAGCTTGCCCCTCTAATTAATCAAGCATTGGTAAAATAGCAGCATATTTTTCCCCCACTCGAACTGTACGCTGGAGGCTATTAAGCATTTGGAATTCCTAGCCACTGGAAATGGCCACTAGCTGATTCAAGTAAACAAAAAAGCCTACTATCTTTAAAATTTGATCTTTGCCTTCCCTTTCAAATCTGAATCCTGACTAGCAAAGGACTAATCAGGGTTCTATGATATGTGGTGCTGTTACTCTCAAATGAGTAAGGACACCAAGTATTTTTTTATAACAAAAAGACATTTGGTTGCCCTATAATTAAATCGCCAAACCCAATCATAGGAGGATAACCAAATGTCCATAACTAAATATATCAAATGTACTGATGAAAATACAAGTAAATCAATTATTCAGCATGCCTACCAAGATAGCTGGATTCAATTGATCCCTTTCGACAAAAAAACAAAAAAGACACCAAGATCAACATCTTGATGTCAAATACCGGCGGCCGGGGTCGAACCGGCACGCCCTCAACGGGCACTGGATTTTGAGTCCAGCGCGTCTGCCAATTCCGCCACGCCGGCAAGTTGAAGGATAATAGTAGTACTAAGGCGCTAACCGGATTTGAACCGGTGATGAAGGTTTTGCAGACCTCTGCCTTACCACTTGGCTATAGCGCCATTATACTATTGTTTGATTTCTAATGAAACCAACTGGGGTAGCTGGATTCGAACCAACGCATGAGGGAGTCAAAGTCCCTTGCCTTACCGCTTGGCTATACCCCAATAAGAAGGGCGATCGATGGGAATCGAACCCACGAGTGCCGGAGCCACAATCCGGTGCGTTAACCACTTCGCCACGATCGCCATAATAAATGGCAGGGGTAGCAGGAATTGAACCCACACTAACGGTTTTGGAGACCGCTGTTCTACCTTTAAACTATACCCCTAGGTAAAATATGGAGGAGAGTGGATTCGAACCACTGAACCCGAAGGAACGGATTTACAGTCCGTCGCGTTTAGCCTCTTCGCTACTCCTCCATGGTGGCGCGGGACAGAATCGAACTGCCGACACATGGAGCTTCAATCCATTGCTCTACCAACTGAGCTACCGAGCCATACTTTTATTTAAATATAATAATCAAAACTTTAAAATGGCGGTCCCGACGGGACTCGAACCCGCGATCTCCTGCGTGACAGGCAGGCGTGATAACCACTACACTACGGGACCAACATTTAATGGGGGTTAACGGGTTCGAACCGCTGACCCTCTGCTTGTAAGGCAGATGCTCTCCCAGCTGAGCTAAACCCCCAAAAGGTATTTGATTAATGATCCGTACGGGATTCGAACCCGTGTTACCGCCGTGAAAGGGCGGTGTCTTAACCGCTTGACCAACGGACCAGTAAGACAACGGAGAGTAAGGGATTTGAACCCTTGAGACAGGGTATACCCATCTACATGATTTCCAATCATGCTCCTTCGGCCACTCGGACAACTCTCCAAATAATAAAGAAGCGCATTACTCTACCATCTCTAAGATAGAGAACTCCGGCAGTAGGACTCGAACCTACGACATCATGATTAACAGTCATGCGCTACTACCAACTGAGCTATGCCGGAATCTTTAAACAGCGTGGCGACGTCCTA
>NZ_MAEI01000012.1 GCF_009933255.1 Enterococcus diestrammenae
GAGAGTAGGACGTCGCCACGCAATGAAAAACCGTTATGATGAAAGTCAGAGCGGTTTTTTTGTTGTTTAACTTTTTGAAAAAATTATGTGTGGAATGGCTTATCATAGCGTTATATCAATGATTAATGATAGAATAAGAGAGATAGGTAGAGGAGGTAAAACTATGACAGACGAGGCAAATCAAAATCAGTTTCACAGTGTAACCCAATCATCTGAGAGCACCTTTGCAGATATCAAAAAAGTTGCTTCAGATAATATTGGTCAAATGCTCCAAGATCTTCAAGCGTTTGAGATTGCTATCAAATTTGAAAAAATTCCGGAAATCTACCGGATCTACAATGGACGACTCCATGATGAACTGGATCGAACATCAAATCAAAACCATGAGATTGATCGCTTACTGGCCCAAAAACTCCATGATAGCTTTATGGCGAAGTTTCCTTTTATGGTTCATGCAGAGAAGGTTTCAGAAACGATGAATTACTATAAGCTAAGTGAGTACTATCACCAACGCCCAGTGATTGGCTTGGATTCAAGTATTCCAGAAATATTTGTAATCCCGGAAATAGATGGAGAATGGCAACGTTTCATGCGAGATTCAGAGGGGAATCTTCCAGATGAAGAGATTATCACCGTTGAAAATCAAATGAATGAGTTAGATGCCAAAAATATCTCAGCCAAAACAGAAATAGCTAAAATTGATGAGGAATTACGAGAACTGAAAAATAAGGAAGCAGCTATTGAAAATACGAAAGGCTTCTTTAATCGTAGCAAAGTGGATGAAGAGTTAGAACCCATATTGCGGCGGCGGGAGGAGTTAGAGACCAAACGAGAAGAATGGTTGCCTTATTTGGATAACATGGACTTCACCAAAAATAGTAAACTCCAGATTCAGCAACAAATCAAGCAATTGCGCCTTAAACGGGCAATCGTTGAAAAAGAATCTCGGCTTTTACAAAAATATTTTGGTGGTCCAGAAGCCATGTCAGAGCAGCTAACATCATTCTTGGCAGAATATCTAACGCCATTTGAGGAGGTGCCGACAAATGACTGATAACCAATTGAAACCAACCGATGAAAAATCAAATGAAAAAAGTTTGTCTCCAATTAGCAACGAAGAGGTGATATCTGAAAGTCTTACAATTGAAGAAACTGAGCAGCAATTGGTGGATGACGTGGATGTCGCAGTCGCAGATGAAAAGGAAGAAAAAATCACCGACCAGGCCGCTGAAACAATTACTACTGAAATTCCTCGAACCACTGAGGCAGAAAGTTATTATCAAAATAAAATGGCCGACCGAGATGAAACCCAACGCTTAATTGAAATCTCTGAGCGAGAATTAGCGGATTTAAAACTGCGAAAGGCGTTAATGGAATCCGATTTTGAAAATTTACTGAAGGAATACCAGCGCCTGATCATTCCGCAAGTTGATATTTCTGTGATTGCTAAAAAAACTTTGTTGGAATACTTTAGTTACGAATTGTTGCAACCACTTCATAGCGTCGGGTTACAACAAACCAATAGTTATGATATTTGGCAGTCGAAGCATTTCTTAATCAAGTATAGTTTAGATAACAATGAAAATTTGATGTTAAGTTTTAAAATGAATCCTATCGATCCGCGATTCACCACCGATTTCATGCATTTGATGACGGTGAAACCAGAAGCCATGGTGGTGACTGTCGAAGATGACCAAGTGTTGGAATTGATTCGCTTATGGTATGTTGAACGGGTGTTCTCTTTAAATCAGCTATCGTTAATCAATTTTGATTTAAACCAACTGTTGGCACATGTGCGTGAGTTGGGCTTTACGGTGGAACCAAGTCTGCTGGACAATGCACAACCTCTGCAAGTCCCATTAGAAAGTACATTTTCTCTTGATGGAGCAGTATTAGACGATATTTTCATTACAACCATGGAAAATCCGGATTATGATTTTGAACAACAAACAGAGGGACGATACCGGGTATTGTTAGATCAAGGGCAAACCATTACTATTTCTGATGGACAGGCTCACCAGACCAACCTCTTTATTGATTCCAATAATCGTCGCCGGTCGCTGTTGGATTTCTTTACTACGTATCCATTTCTGGTGCCACTGATGGTACGACAAAACTAGCTGATGCTTTGAAAGTCTCACGTTTTTGTGGGGCTTTTTTTGTCTGATTTTGTGAGTTTAAGATTAACTGGGGGTAGTTACCTAATTTGCTAACCATCTATGCATAAATATCACCATCTCCGCCAAAAGTATGAGGTATTTTGCTGAGTTATCTGGCATAATAAAGTCACACTAGAAGTTATTTTAGCTGGGAGAAATTGAAAAAAATCAGAGAAATGAGTGAGTGGGATGGTTTTAGATTTTATTGTACTAACGTTATTATTTGGTATCGGAATTCTATTGGTAAACATCAGTGCCTTAGTCTTTCAAAAAGGGGCTCAGTTAAAAAGAATTATCATTTTAACCGTGGTTGAACTGTTATTACTTGGAGGATTTTTGTATGTCGCTTTGCCTAGCAAAAACTTAAGCTCCTTGTTATGGTATAACTTGTGGGGAGCTTTTGTAGCGGTCTTAGCAATGCTTGCGGTACTCGCTTTGAGTACCGCTGGTAAAAAGATGAAGCGAGTATTCACTAGCCGGGGTAACCAGACAGCTGGTTTTACTTTAGACCAACAACTGAAAATGGGGCCTTTGGGTAAAGTCTTTGGGGTGATTATTGCCTTGATGGTGGTGTTATTCATAGCAGCAAAAGTGACCGGGATTACTGCGATTGATGAGGTCTACTCTTCTATTCCAGCGAAAACGGAAGCGAAAGCCGAAGTCCTGACATCCACGAAAGAAACACCGATTGCCATCGCACCGGATATGGCTAAACGAAAGATGTTACAAAAATTTTCAGTAATTCCCAATTCCAACATGTTTACCCTAGATGGCATTACCGCCCAAACGATTAATGGGGAATATGTCTATGTGGCTACGCTAGAATTCAATGGCTTTTTCAAATGGTTAAAACTAGGCGAAATTCCGGGGTATTTTAAGATAAGCGCGACGGATATCAATGCTCAGCCAGAGTTCATTAAAGAACCTCTGATTTATACACCTTCTGCATTCTTTGGTAAAGATGCGGCTCGTAAAATATACGCTGCTTTTCCCGGATATGCAGCTTATGGCAAAATCAATCTGGAAATTGACGAAGCGGGGATCCCTCATTACGTACAGACTCTGTACAAAGAATATGGTATCAGCGGGATGATGCACTACGATCAGTTTAAGACCGCTGTGCTCAATGCCCAAACAGGTAAGGTGCAGCTATACGATAGCCCCAAAGCCCCTGATTTTGTCGACGCACCCATTACTTCGGCTGCAGCCAACAGTATGAATGAGTTTTATGGACGCTATGGTCAAGGTTGGTGGAACCAATTTGTTTTTGGTGCCAAAAAAGATGTCAAAATTCCTACAAATAATGGGATTTATGCGGCGGGTCAAATCACGCCGATGTTGAGTAAGGAAGGGCAACTGACCTACTTTACTGATTTTACTAGTGGAGATGATGATCAAGATTCTGCTTTAGGGTATTCATTAATCGATGCTCGAACTGGCAAATTGACTTATTATCGTGATCTGGAAGTCGGGATTATGGATAGTGATGGAGCGATTTCGATTGCTTCTAAGATTTACCCGGAGAAAAAATGGCAGGCGGAAATGCCCGTATTGTACAATATTGACGGCGTGCCGACTTGGATTGTTTCATTGATGGATAGCAAGGGCATCTTCAAAAAATATGTCTACATCAACGCTGTGGATAATGATATCGTAGTCGATGCTGAGAATGCCCAAAATGCGTTGGATGCTTATCGCATTGAGCTGACAACAAAAGGGGCCAACAACAGTAGTAGTAATGCTAGTGAAATTGCCGAAAAGAAGGGAGAAGTTACCCGTGTGGTGGTTTTAACGAATGGGAGCAATACGGTCGTCTCTTTCTTATTGAAAGGAGAAACGACAGTCTACAGTGTCAATGCCAACAACAGCCCGTTTGCCATCTTCATCAAGGAAGGTGATCAAGTGACCTTTAAAGCCAATGTTGCCGCTGATCAGACTGCCGCAAGTATTCAAGATTTGGAAATTGCTGGCCTGAGTGGGACAACCGCTACCACTACAAAATAATGATTGAAAGATAAACACTTACCAAGGATAAATATCTTGGTGAGTGTTTTTTGTTGACTAAGGGATTATAAAATGTCTAGCTCTTCTATCTTTATAAATGTCTAAAACTCAAGAAAACAAGAGGTTTATTTTTGCGGGAAAAGAAAACCTTCGTTATAATGGAAAGCGTGCAAAAAACAGGGGATAGGCAAGGTTGGTTTTTACCTTGTTATCTTAAAAAGGATGGACGAGATGAAGAAGAAACAAACGGGAATCGCCAGTGGCTTAGTCATTGTCTTATTGGTGGGATGGCAGCTGTTTTTCGGGGAGGGCTTTAATAAGTCGAAAAATGACAATAGCCAAGAACCTTCCCAAGAACAGGTGATAAAAAATGAGCAAACAGACAATGGTCAAAGTAATCAACAAACTGACAAAATCCCTAGCTTTACCAGTTTGGCGAATGCAAAGAGCAACTATGAATTGAAAGATGTGGATTTAAATAATCCCCCTCGGTTTGCTAAAATTGCCGTTGCTAATATCCGTTCTGTGGATGGCGATACTTTTGTCATTTATTCTGGCAGCTCCGAAATCCGTTTGCGGATGCTGATGGTGGATACTCCTGAAAGTGTCAAAAAAGGGATGCCTGTGCAACCATTTGGCAAAGATGCAAGTAATTATACTAAAAACGCCCTGAAAAAAGGCAACGTCAGCATTGCTTTTGATCAAGGGGAAGTGAAAGACCAGTACGATCGTTACTTAGCCTATGTTTTTGTTGGTACGGATTCGTTGCAAGGTTTGCTTTTGGAAAAAGGTCTAGGGGTGGTGCGTTATATCAATGCTGGCGGGGATACTTATCAAAAGGATTTTTTAAACTTTCAAGATAAAGCCAAGTCGGTATCAGCGGGGGCCTGGAGTAAAAATGACTACATCAAAAAGACGAATCGGTATTACTACTTTGATTATGATAGCAAGTGATTGGGAGAAAGAATGTCAGTTCTAAATAGATGCTGTCATCATATCAAATAGTAATTACAAAAGAAGGTGGCCTTGCGTTCAACAAGGTCACCTTCTTTGTTTTGTAGACTAAGTTATTATAAAAATTCCACAATGAAGGTGGAGCTAACTCACGATAAAGAACATCATGTGGCGCTTCCGCCTTAATTCTTTCGAGCTGAACAAAATCCCTCAGCCTTTCTTAGAAACTACTCTTCACTCAAAATGATTTTTGCAGCTTGTTCCAGGAATTCTTCTTCACTGAGAATATGGTCAGCATTTTGATCATTGGCTAGTTTCAAGTTTTTTTGACCATCGCTAAAACGGTAAGTATCTTCTTTGGTGAAGAATAGATAGTAATCTTTTTCTCCTTCCACATACAGAACTTCTTTGTAATCAGGATATTCCACACTAATATCCATAACGGTTATTCCGGAAATTTTTGCTGTTAGATAGTCTTCTGCTTGTTTTAAAGTCAGTGCCATCTGTATCGCCCCTTTTCATCTTTTATTTTACCACCATTTATAAAAAGGAGTGTATAAAACGCATTATTATAACGAATACTAGCCCTTTGCAGATGAGGCACGAATAAATTAAGAAAATCTAAACCTTATTGCTTTGACTTGTTTGGATTTTAGTCTATAATGATTCTAAATTGAGTCGGTGGAAAAATAGGCTGATTCAACATTTTAGACTTTATCATTTTCAATTAGAAAATGGATAATTATATTTATGGAGGGATTTTGTTATGTCATTAATCGGAAAACAAGTTGAGGAGTTCACTGCGCAAGCGTACCATAACAACGAATTTGTTGAAGTGAGCGACAAAAACTTTATCGGAAAATGGAGCGTTCTTTGCTTCTACCCAGCAGACTTTACTTTTGTATGTCCAACAGAATTGGAAGACTTGCAAGACCAATACCAAACATTGCAAGACTTAGGTGTTGAAGTGTACTCTTGTTCTACAGATACACATTTCACTCACAAAGCTTGGCATGAAACATCAGAAGCTATTGGCAAAATCAAATATTATATGATTGGCGACCCCTCTCATCAAATCTCACGCTTTTTCGATGTATTAGATGAAGAAGCAGGGGCAGCACAACGGGGGACCTTCATTATTGATCCAGATGGTATCGTCCAAGCTATGGAAATCAATGCAGACGGTATCGGTCGTGACGCAAGTGTCTTGATTGATAAAATCCGCGCTGGTCAATACGTTCGGAGCCATCCCGGGGAAGTATGTCCTGCAAAATGGAAAGAAAGTGGTGAAACCTTGAAACCAAGCTTTGACTTAGTTGGTAAGATTTAAACTATGTAACGTATATTAGACCGTCAGCCGATTACGGAGGCGGTCTTTTTTAAACTACTAGCTTGGGGATTAAGGAAATAGCGATCGCTAATTCGTTAGCCTAAGCTGGGAAGAATGCTGAAGGGGGAACTGAAGTTGTTTGATACTGAAACGAAAGCGCAATTAGCCCAATATTTGGAACTACTAGAAAAGCCAGTTGTTTTTAAAGCTAGTCTTGATGAAAGCGAAAATTCTAAAAAAGTCGCAACCTTTTTAGAAGAGGTGGCTGCCATGTCACCGAAAATTTCCATTGTAAAAAGTGAAGGGAAACGGACACCTAGTTTTACCATTGATCCTTCAGAAGGGACTAGTGGTATTACTTTTGCCGGCTTACCTATGGGACATGAGTTTACTTCCTTTATTTTGGCGTTGTTGCAAGTAGGTGGCCGGGCACCGAAAGTTGATCCTGAAACGATTGCCCGTATCAAAGAAGTCAAAGGGCCATTTGCTTTTGAAACTTTTGTAAGTTTGACTTGCCATAACTGTCCAGACGTCGTTCAAGCGTTAAATATCATGGCTTTGGTAAATCCTGATATTTCCCACACGATGATTGAAGGGGGTGCCTTCCAAGCTGAAGTGGATGAACGCAAAATCATGGCGGTACCAACTGTCTTTTTAAATGGTGAAGAATTTTCTAGCGGCCGAGCAACCTTGGAAGAACTTTTAGCAAAAATTGCCGGTCCTGAAAAGGCAGAGGATTTTCATGATAAGGATCCCTTTGATGTTTTGGTTATCGGTGGTGGTCCGGCTGGTGCCAGCGCCGCTATCTATGCTGCCCGTAAAGGTATTCGTACCGGAATGGTGGTAGATACTTTTGGTGGTCAAGTGTTGGAAACGCTGGGTATCGAAAACATTATTGGCACACCTTATACAGAGGGGCCACAATTTATGCGCCAAGTGGAAGAACATGTGAGTCAGTACCCGGTGGATATCATGAAGGGACAGCGGGCTGCTGCTATTGCTAAAAATGATTTTGTTGAAGTGACACTGGCTAATGGTGCTTTGCTAAAAAGTCGCACTGCGATTATAGCAACCGGTGCTCGTTGGCGGAGTATCAATGTGCCTGGAGAAACTGAGTTTAAAAATAAAGGGGTTGCTTATTGTCCGCATTGCGATGGACCATTGTTTGCTGGCAAAGAAGTAGCAGTTATCGGTGGCGGTAACTCGGGGATTGAAGCAGCCTTGGATTTGGCGGGGATGGCGGCTCATGTCTATGTGATTGAGTTCTTGCCAGAATTAAAAGCTGACCAAGTGTTGCAGGATCGTCTGAAAGAAAAGGCAAATGTCACCGTCATTACCAATGCGGCAACCCAAGAAATTGCTGGTGGGGACACCGTTGAAGCTATTCGCTACCAAGACCGGGAGACGGGAGAAGAAACCACTATTCCGGTGGCAGGGGTCTTTATCCTAATCGGGTTGGTGCCGAATACGGAATTCTTGCAAACGACGGTTGAGATGAATCCTCGTGGTGAAATCTTAGTGGACAAACATGGGGCAACCTCCTTAAATGGGGTCTATGCCGCTGGGGATTGTACCGATAGTGCCTACAAGCAAATTATCATCTCGATGGGTTCTGGTGCTACAGCTGCACTGGGCGCCTTTGATCAATTGATTCGTGAAGGTGGCCAAACAGCTACTCCTTCTGCAACTGGTAAATAATTCTTATTGTTACTAAAAAAACTGGTTACTGATTAAAGGCGGTAACCAGTTTTTTGAGCTTGAACTTTTGAAAAATGAAGCTCAAAAAGGTTGATGTATCAGGGAGTGGCGTATCATACTGTCATGTGGCTGTCACGAAAAAGTTGAAATTTAGCTCCGTTACGCCAAATTTTTCTTTTTCACAGTATAGCTGCTGTCCTACAAGAAAAGAATTTGCTGGAGAAGCATAGGGAATAAAGCGATTAGCGACAAAGCAAGACTAGCCGACTTTCTGTCTTTAATCCGTACTGGCTTAAAGGACAGCCCCACCTTTCTAACAACACAAAAAAGACTTCGTAGGATAAGGGGGGTTAACTTTCTTAAAGAAAATATGCGTAATCTCTAGCCAAGGGGAACAACTTTTGCTATCATTGATTTATAAAGTTTTTTAATAGTATAACAATAACGGTTGAGTGTAAGGCTTCAAGGATCAGGTTCTTCAAGGGGTGAGAAGAACGTATTTGGAGTGCTTTTGATTCTTAAAACGTACTTCATTGGATGGAGTACGTCTTTTTTTTAGACAAAAAGCCGATCCAAACCGTTACTAAAGGAGGGATAAGGTTGAAAGAAGCCTTGACGAAGATTGCGCAAGCGGAAGCACAAAATGAACAGGCCCAAACTGACTTGGAACAGTCATTAAGCCGTTATCGAGAGCAAAAAGAACTAGAGCTGACTCAGCTTGTGGAAGATCTCAAAGTAAAACGCGCGCAAGTCTTTGCTGAAAAAGAAACTATGCTAGAGACGGAACTTAAAGCAGAAAAAGAACGATTGTTAGACGAAGCAAAAAAAGATCTAACAGACTATCAAGTTCGTTACGACCAACGCCACACCGAAATCGTAACCGAAATTATTGAGAGGGTGAAGGGCACTTATGGCAGTTAAACAAATGAAAAAACTGTCTCTCATCTGCCAAAAGCAAGATCAAGATGCGATGCTTCGTTTGCTGCAAGGGCTGCAACAAGTCGAAGTGGAAGACGTCTACGAAGAAGAAGCCGATGCTCCTTGGTTGGCCACTTATTTTGGTGCAAGTGAACCTACCAAGATAGATGCTTCTCGAGTGGAAAAGCTAATCCGCCACGTGCAAGAAAACATCCATTTTATCAAAGACCATGGTTCGGCTAAAGAAAAAGTAACCGAGTTGAAGCGGGCCAATGTTTCTTTAAAAACATTTGAAGAAAGCTTTGATGAAGGCCAACTTCTCGATGAACTGGCTCAAATTGATGAGCTGAAAGCACGTTGGGAGCAAAATCTGGCCGCGACTCGGCAATATCAAGAGCAAGAAGATTGGGGGACTGACTGGCAAAATCTCGATATTACGAAGGATTGTGACCAACTCAAAACGTCATCTTATCTTTTGGGAACTGTGCCAAGTGAGCAATGGGATGACTTCTCGGAAAAAGTACATGAGACACCAACCATCTATCTAGAATTTATTGCAGATAAAACCAAGGAAGTTGCTTTTGCCCTGATTTTTTTGGACTCGCAAGCAGAGTATGTTCAACAGTTGCTACAAGATTTTGGTGCACGGGTGGAAACGCCGCCCTATGAGGGAGAAGCACGGGAGATATTACGAGAAGCGAAAGAGCAATTGGCACGCTTAGCTCAGGAACGTAAAGAACTGGCCCAAAGTATTGGTGCAAAAAAAGCTGTGGTGGCTCAATTGCAGCAAGCAGAAGAAATTCTATTGACTCGGATGCAACGGGAAACAGCGCGAGCAGGTATTGTCGAATCGCAATACTTAGCAGTAATCCGAGGCTGGATCGCTGAAGGCGACATCCCCGCTTTAGAAAAACATGTTCAGCAAACCTTTGCCGATGAACGGATTTTCCTATCTTTTGAAGATCCAACGGCTACAGAAATTGCTGAGAATAAAACTCCAACTAAACTCAAGAATGGTAAATTGGTGGAGCCCTTTGAGATGCTTACGGAAATGTATAGTATTCCCAAATATGATGAAATCGATCCAACACCTTGGATGATGCCCTTCTATCTGGTTTTCTTTGGGATGATGGTGGCTGATTTTGGTTATGGGTTGCTCATGCTACTGGTGACCACCGTAGCGTTAAAAGCTGTGGTTTTACCAAAAGGGACCCAGCGTTTTATGAAACTCTTCCAATACTTGTCTCTTTCAACGATTGCTTGGGGCCTAATTTATGGCAGTTGTTTTGGGGTGGAAATGCCCTTTTATCTCTTGAGTCCTTCAAAAGACTTTATGGCCATATTTGGCTTGTCGATGGTTTTTGGGGGCATTCAAATCTTCACGGGGCTATTTTTAGCTGGTAAAGAAAATGTGAAGAAAAAAGACTATGTCGCAGCAGTAAATCAAGGCTTTTCCTGGCAAGGAATTTTGGCAGGAATTTTACTTGCCGCAGCCGGCGCCTTGGTCTTGAAATCTGAGGCAGTGACGATGATTGGTGCTATCTTAGCAATCGTCTGTGCCTTCTTGGTCTTGCTAACTGCTACAATTTCAGCAAAATCCAAGGTGGGGGGCTTCTTTATGGGCCTGTATGACTTATATGGAATTACCAGCTATATTGGCGATTTTGTAAGTTACAGTCGTCTGATGGCACTAGGGATTTCCGGCGGGAGTATCGCGGCGGCTTTTAATATGTTAGTGGGCTACATGCCACCAGCCGCACGCTTTACAGCAGGGATTGTCCTCATTGTCATTTTACAAGGATTGAATATTTTCTTGTCCTTGTTAAGTGCTTATGTCCATGCTGCTCGTTTACAATATGTGGAGTTTTTCGGCAAGTTTTATACTGGCGGGGGACGGGCCTTTAAGCCTTTGAAACCGGCAGAAAAATATATGAATTTTATAGATGAAAATGGAGGAAATGATAAATGACTAAGTTTTTAATTGAAAATGGTGGGATGTTCTTTGCAATTTGTGGGATGGCAGTAGCTACGATCTTCTCGGGTATCGGGTCCGCAAAAGGGGTGGGCATGACCGGGGAAGCTGCGGCAGCTTTGACAACTAGCCAACCAGAGAAATTTGGACAAGCGTTGATTTTACAATTGCTCCCAGGTACCCAAGGATTGTACGGGTTTGTAATCGCCTTTATGATCTATGGCTCACTATCAGGTGATATGAATGCTATCAAGGGGATGGAATACTTGATGGCTGCGACACCGGTTGCCTTTACTGGTTTGTTTTCAGGGATTGCGCAAGGACGAGTCGCTTCAGCTGGTATTCAAATTTTGGCGAAAAAACCAGAACACTTCTTTAAAGGGGTTATGTATGCCGTCATGGTTGAAATGTACGCTATCTTGGGCTTTGTCATCAGCTTCTTGTTGTTAGGTCAAATCTAATTTGTCCAACCACCAACCGGCTGCTAATCAGAAGACTTATTGGCAGTAGGAATGAAAAGAGGAGGAAGCCTGATGGATGCAATTGACAAGATTATTGAAGAAATAAATAAGCAGGCCCAAGACAATCGTGATCGCTTTGAAAACGAAGAAATTGCTGCAATTGATGGTTGGTTTATGGCAGAGTCCGAAACCGCTACAGAAAACCATCGCCAGCAACAAGCTAAGCAATTAAAGGATTTAGAACAACGCTTCAAGCAGCTTCGTTCGCGGCAACAGATGGATGTTCGGCAAGATTCTCTCGTTGAAAAGCAAAGGTATTTGGATCGCTTGTTTGAGGAAGCCTATGAGAAAATGGCTTCTTGGGATAAAGGGACGATCCAAGCCTTCGCTACGCTATCCCTCAAGCAATTACCGATTACTGAGGAGGGCATCTTATTACCTAGTGGTCCGCATGCGACAGCAGCTTTGGATGCGTCTTTTGTGACAGCAATCCAAAAAGAACTTGACTACCAGTTGCGTTTAGGAGAAGCCTTAACTGCTAACGAGGAGGGCTTTGTCGTGGATGTTGCCGGGGTCCAATACAACTTTTTGTATCGGGACCTCTTAAATGAACAGCGCAGTGCTACTGGTAATGAAATGTCACAAAAATTATTTGGATAGAAAGAGAGGATTGCCCACATGGCAAAAGAACTGTATCACCAATTGAATCCTCTAATTCGTTTAAAAGAAACTGAATTGTTGACACCCGAGGTCTTTCAGCAGCTGATTGATGCAACAGACTTTAAAAAGATTGTGGCGATTTTGACACCGACTGTCTATGGCCAGTACTTGACGGCAGATTTCCAACAAGATTTTGAAAAGTCTTTGAATCAAGAACTTTTGACTACTTTTGAGGAGCTGGAAAAGGCGGCACCCGATGCAAATCTCGTGTGGGTTTATACCATGCGTTATACCTTCCATAATCTCAAAGTTTTGACCAAAGCCTACTATGTTGGAGAAGACTACGATTATTTGTACTTGCCAGATGGGTTGTATGGGATGGATGAACTTAAGCATGCAGTGGAAACCGGGAAATCCGCCACCTTGCCAGAAGGGGTCTTGAAAAGTATCCAAGAGGTCAAGGAAGGAATGGAAGAATCTCGCATCTTACAAGGGATTGATGTCATTTATGATCGTAGCTTTTTGACAGAACAGCGTCGACTAGGGGAGGCTCTAGGCTACCCAGAACTGTTAGAAGAAATCATCGCTTTTATCGATTTGACTAACTTGATAACGGCCTTACGCTGTTTGCAACAGCATCGTAGCCAAGCCTTTATGTCCACGGTACTATCGAGTTCAGGAAGCATCGAAAAAGAAGTCTTGATGCGTTTTGCTGAAAGTGATCCCCAACATTTGGTCGCTTTTATTCGTAATAGTAGTTATGGTGATTTGTTGGCACCGGCCTTTGAGTCAGAAGAAATTAATTATGGAAAGCTGGATTTGATTAAAGACAATTACTTAACCCAGATGTTTGCTTCTGCTCAAACCACAGCTTTTGGGCCACTACCGCTGCTAGCCTTTTTGAACGCTAAAGATATTGAAATCAAAAATCTGCGACTGATTCTGGTGGGGAAACGTGCCGGCTTTAGCAAAAGTCAGCTTCAAGAAAGGATGCGGATGACCTATGGCGTATAAAATCGGCGTGATTGGCGATAAAGAATCGGTGTTGCCTTTTAAACTCTTTGGCTTTACTGTATTGTTTGCAGATGATCAAGAGCAAGCCAAAAGTGCCTTAAAAAAACTGGCAACCGACGACTATGGTGTGATTTATATCACGGAGACTTGTGCGGCTGAGATTAAAAATGAAATCGATCGTTTTAATAGTCAGACCCAACCCACGATCGTTTTAATACCAAATCACGATGGCAGTCTCGGCATTGGCTTGGATGCAATCCAGCAAAATGTAGAAAAAGCAGTGGGACAAAATATCTTATAAATTAGTAGTTCAACAGTTGTCTTTTTGAAATACCAAATGACGGAGGTAGCAGGTTGCACCTCCAAAATACCTTTATTTAAGGAGCTGAAAACGTGGAAATTGGAAAGATCATCAAAGTTTCAGGTCCATTAGTCATGGCTGAAAATATGGGACATGCCAGTATCCAAGACATGTGTTATGTCGGGGATTTGGGTGTCATCGGCGAAATTATTGAAATGCGCGGGGATGTCGCCTCGATTCAAGTATATGAAGAAACCACTGGGATTGGACCGGGAGAACCCGTCCGTTCTACTGGAGAAGCCCTTTCTGTTGAACTGGCTCCCGGAATTGTCTCCCAGATGTTTGATGGCATACAACGGCCCTTGGATCAATTTATCCTCCAAACCAATAGCAATTTCTTGGGCAGAGGGGTGCAGTTGCCGGCTTTGGATCATGAGAAGAAATGGCAGTTTGAAGCAGTAGCAAACGTTGGCGATAGCGTCACTAGTGGCGACATCATCGGGGTGGTCCAAGAAACAGAAGTTATTCAACATAAAATTTTAGTACCCAATGGTGTCAGCGGTCAGCTGAAGGCTGTCACATCAGGTGAGTTTACCATCGATGAAGTGGTCTATACTGTAACAACTGCCGATGGGGATAAAGATTTCACCATGTTGCAAAAATGGCCAGTTCGCCGGCCGCGACCAGTCAAAGAAAAATTAAATCCCGACGCTCCGATGATTACCGGGCAACGAGTGATTGATACCTTCTTTCCGGTAACAAAAGGGGGCGCCGCCGCCGTTCCAGGACCTTTTGGCGCTGGGAAAACCGTCGTCCAACACCAGATTGCCAAATGGGCAGACGTGGATTTAGTAGTGTATGTGGGTTGTGGCGAACGCGGCAATGAAATGACCGATGTAATGAACGAGTTTCCGGAACTGATTGACCCCAATACCGGCAAATCCCTAATGCAACGGACTATTTTAATCGCCAATACTTCGAATATGCCCGTGGCCGCTCGCGAAGCTTCCATCTATACTGGGATTACGATTGCTGAATATTTCCGAGATATGGGCTATTCAGTTGCAATCATGGCAGATTCCACCTCTCGTTGGGCAGAAGCCTTACGGGAAATGTCTGGGCGCTTAGAAGAAATGCCTGGGGATGAAGGGTATCCAGCTTATCTCGGTTCGCGGTTAGCTGAGTATTATGAACGAGCAGGAAAAGTGATTACTTTGGGTCATGAAGGCCGGGGCGGAAGCATTACAGCCATTTCTGCGGTATCCCCATCTGGTGGTGATATGTCAGAACCGGTTACTCAAAATACCCAACGAGTCGTCAAAGTCTTCTGGGGCTTGGATTCCACTTTGGCGCAACAACGGCATTTTCCATCAATTGACTGGTTGCAGTCTTATTCCCTATATGCCACCGAGGTCGGGCAATACATGGATCAGCAAATGCAAGTCGATTGGTCAGCCTTGGTAACAGAAGGCATGCGGATGTTGCAAAAAGAATCAGAATTACAAGAAATTGTCCGTCTGGTGGGGATTGATTCCTTATCCGAAAAAGATCAGCTCTTGCTGGAAGTCACTAAGTCGATTCGAGAAGATTATCTACAACAAAATGCCTTTGATGATGTGGATACTTTCACCTCCCGAGAAAAGCAATTTGCGATGCTTCACAATATTTTGACCTTTGGCTCAGAAGCGATGCGTGCATTGGACTTAGGGTCATATTTACGGGAAATCATGACGGGGACTGTTGCTTTACGGGATAAAATTGCACGGATGAAATACGTACCGGAAGAAAACTTACCAGCAATCAAAGAATTGGAACAAGAAATCAAGAGTACGATTAAAAACATTATCCAAAAAGGGGGCATGACCAATGATTAAAGAATACAAAACGATCAGTGAAGTCGTGGGCCCTTTGATGGCCGTCGACAAAGTCTCCGGCGTCAAATATGAAGAGTTAATCGAAGTTCGCCTACAAAATGGTGAGCTGCGAAAAGGCCAAGTGTTGGAAATCCAAGAAGACAAAGCACTGGTACAAATCTTTGAAGGGACAGCTGGCATTAATCTACGAGATTCGGCGGTACGCTTTTTAGGGCATCCCCTGGAATTAGGCGTTTCTGAAGATATGATTGGCCGGGTCTTTGACGGTTTGGGGCGACCAAAAGATAATGGTCCCGAGATTCTACCTGAAAAAATGCTGGACATTAACGGTGAGGTTATCAACCCCATGGCGCGGGATTATCCTGATGAGTTTATTCAAACAGGGATTAGTTCCATCGATCATTTAAACACCTTGGTACGGGGGCAAAAGTTACCGGTCTTTTCTGGTTCTGGCTTGCCCCATAAAGAATTGGCTGCCCAAATCGCTCGACAAGCCACTGTTTTAAATACTGACGACGATTTTGCGGTGGTCTTTGCCGGTATTGGGATCACTTTTGAAGAAGCTGAATACTTCATGGAAGATTTCCGCAAAACCGGTGCGATTGATCGTTCCGTGGTCTTTATGAATTTAGCCAATGATCCGGCGATTGAACGGATTGCGACGCCTAAAATGGCTTTAACAGCCGCCGAGTACTTGGCCTATGAAAAAGGTATGCATGTCTTGGTAATCATGACTGATATGACGAACTATTGTGAAGCGTTACGGGAAATCTCAGCTGCTCGTCGGGAAGTACCAGGACGGCGGGGGTATCCGGGGTATCTGTACACAAACTTGGCAACGCTGTACGAGCGTGCTGGACGAATCAAAGGACTCAAAGGCTCTGTGACACAAATACCGATTTTGACGATGCCAGAAGATGACAAAACCCATCCAATCCCTGACTTAACTGGCTATATCACAGAAGGGCAAATCATCCTATCCCGGGAGTTATACAAGAGTGGGATTAAGCCGCCAATCGACGTCTTGCCTTCCCTGTCTCGTTTGAAGGATAAGGGAACTGGGGCTGGCAAAACTCGTGAAGATCATGCGGCAACGATGAATCAGTTGTTTTCAGCTTATGCCCAAGGGAAACAAGCGAAAGAGTTGGCTGTGGTCTTAGGGGACTCCGCCTTAAGTGAAGTGGATAAGATCTATGCCCAATTTGCCGAACGTTTCGAACAAGAATATGTCGATCAAGGCTATGATACCAATCGGGATATTTTTGAAACCTTGGATCTAGGATGGCAACTTCTCGACATCTTACCCCGGACTGAGTTGAAACGGATTAAAGATGATATGATTGATAAGTATCTACCAGACAAAGAGGTGTAGGCCATGGCAAAATTAAATGTCAATCCTACCCGGATGGAACTGGCTCGTCTTCAAAAGCAGTTGAAAACCGCCAAGCGTGGTCATAAATTGCTTAAAGATAAACAAGATGAGCTGATGCGACAGTTTATTCTTTTGGTCAAACAAAACAATCAAATGCGCAAAGATGTGGAAGAAAAAATGACGCGGGCGATGCGAGCTTTTCGTTTAGCTAGTGCCACTTTGAACTCAGCTTTTATCGAGGAGCTTTTCATTTTGCCAGCAGCACACGTGGAGTTGGAGCTTGATAGTAAAAATATCATGAGTGTTGAAGTCCCCGTGATGAACTTTCATTATGATGAGTCCGTGGTAGAAACGCCAATTGAATATGGCTATTTAAATTCCAATGTGCCTTTGGATAATTCCATTGAACGTTTTGCTGATGTACTCCCACAGTTATTGGAGCTGACGGAAATCGAAAAGACCTGCCAGTTGATGGCAGGGGAAATCGAAAAGACACGGCGGCGAGTCAATGCCTTGGAGTACATGACCATTCCGGAATTGGAAGAAACGATTTATTATATCAAGATGAAACTCGAAGAAAACGAGCGCGCCGGAGTAACCCGGATGATTAAAGTTAAAAATATGAATCGCAGTTAGGTTTGAGTGGGGTTCTGTCGCCAATCATTGATTTGGTGGCATGCCCCACTTTTACTTTGCAGCCACCGATCCTGGGCGATTGATTAACAGTCAGGAGTAGTGGGAAAGAGGAGGGCTCATAAAAAGTCTCTGAAGAAAGTGGGACCGGCTTTTTATTTTAAAAAGAACGTATTTGAAGACGTTCCATTGGGATTCTTCTTGCATCTTTTCTTAGGATTGATTATGATGAATAGCAAATGCCATTTATGAGGTGGAAAAATGAAAAAAAGATATAGTCGCTTTGATGTCAGTGTACCCCAGATGATTGTGATGGGGTTTGCTGGGTTGATTTTGGTAGGGGCATTGTTATTGATGTTACCCATTTCCAGCCAGTCTGGAGAGTGGACCCCTTTTATTGATGCCTTATTTACAACGACATCTGCCACTTGTGTTACCGGTTTAACGACTTTGAATACCGCAGAGCATTGGACTTTTTTCGGACAGGTGATCATTATCGGACTGATTGAAATAGGTGGACTGGGCTTCATGTCGATTCCGATTTTGTTTTACTTTATTTCACGGAAAAAGATTAGTCTGAGTACCCGCTTAGTGCTACGGGATTCGCTTAATATGGAATCCAGTGGGGAAGTTAGCTTGATGCGCTATATTTTCAAAACCGCTTTTCTAATCCAATTTCTCGGAGCTCTTTGCTTTGCGATTGATTTTGTGCCCCGTTATGGTTGGACCAAGGGTTTATGGTTTAGCTTATTTCACGCGATTTCTAGTTTTTGTAATGCCGGCTTTGATTTATTTGGTGATAGCATGGTTGGCTTCCAAAACAATCCTTGGGTTTTGTCAATCGTCATGGGGTTAATCATCGCCGGTGGTCTAGGGTTTTTAGTCTGGTATGATTTGATGGGCTTGCGAAAAAAACAACGGATGACCCTGCACTCAAAAATTGCCTTGATGATGACCGGTAGTTTGCTCCTTTTTGGTACCTTGGGATTTGTGGTGACTGAACACTTCGGCAATTCCCTAGTGGTAAGTGATAATGTTGTCAATCGCTTTTTTAATACACTGTTTATGGCAGTCACTCCCCGGACGGCAGGGTATTATTCCATTGATTATTTCCAGATGACTCATGCTGGTTTAATTTTGACCATCGTCTTGATGTTTATCGGTGGGACATCAGGGTCCACTGCGGGGGGATTAAAAACCACAACTTTTGGGGTCCTGCTCTTAAAAGTCCGCAGTATTTTCAAAGGCCAAAAACACGCGGTCTTTGGTGAACGGACAATCAGAGATGAAGCGGTCAATCGGGCCTTAACCTTGTTTTTCATAACGTTGTCTTTGTGTATTTTAGCCACGATGATTTTATCGGTGACTGAAACTATCCCGGATGTGGACCAGTTGGGCTTGGAATACATTGCCTTTGAAGTGATTTCCGCCTTTGGAACGGTAGGCTTGACGATGGGACTGACACCGGACTTGACCTTGGTTGGTAAAGTCATCATTATTTTGATGATGTTTATCGGTCGGGTCGGGATTATGACGGTTGTCTTCTCCATGCTAGGACGTTCTCGCCAAGACACGAACTTCAAATATCCTGAAGAAACTGTCATGATTGGATAATGCAACAGCTAGATCAACCTTCGTTCTGTTCGCCAGTGAGGCAGACAGGAGGAAGGTTGTTTGCAGTTTTACTTTCAAGTCCATAATAATATTATGTAAACTTATAGGCTAAAATCAAAAACCGCCTAACTAAGTTAAGCGGCCGTGATGACCAAAGAGGTAGTATCGGTTTTTGCTAATAAGCCTTCAGCAGTCGCCAAATCATTTAGCCAACCGCGAATGGCGTCTTTGGGGATGATTAAAGGCATCCGATTGTGGATCGGTGCTACTAAGTCATTGGGTTCAGTGGTAAGAATGACGGACTCGACACGGTCGGCCACTAAACGATATAAACCAGCAACATAGAGGGGGCCCTCATCTGATGAAGTAAACAGATATTTTTGTTTATCTGCTCCCCATTCATAAAAACCAGTCATGGGAAAGAGGCAACGTTTATTCGCAAAGGAGGGAGCAAAGGTTGGTTTTTCCTGAACGGTTTCACTGCGAGCATTGATGATCAACTGCTTTGACTTGGGATGGGAAAAGCCCCAATGTGTGAAAGCCAGACGCATTTTTTGACCTTCCCCAGATCCAAGGGTAATCACCTGTTCAGAGGGAAAGACTTCCCCTTGTTTGGCTGGCCCCATCCCCAAGGCGATTTTGTAATACTCATCTAATTCGCCAGTGATTGGGTTGAATAGGTAACGTCCGCACATACTTTTACCTCCATCTTTTTTACGTGTTAATTAGCTGTCTCTTTATTTTAACAGGTTTTCTTCGTATAATGAACCGAGGTGTTTTTGATGACATTGGGAAATCTCAAGGAACTCTATGAAATTCTGCTTAAAGAACAAGGGCCGTCAGAGTGGTGGCCGGCCGATAGTAAAGAAGAAATCATGATTGGTGCCATTTTAGTGCAAAATACCAACTGGCAAAATGCTGCTCGCTCACTCGCCAATCTCAAAGCATTAACGAATTTTCAAAGGAAGCAGCTGGTCGCGTTACGCCAGCCGGAAATTTTGGAAGCCATTCGTCCCAGTGGTTTTTACTGCAATAAAAGCCAAAGTCTTTTTGAAGTGCTCCACTGGTTTGCCGCTTGGCAGTTTGACTATAAAACAATTCAAGCTTATTATGGCGAAGACCTACGCAAGACTTTACTGCAGTTACGAGGTATCGGTGAGGAGACCGCAGATGTTTTTTTACTGTATCTCTTTGATCAACCAATTTTCATCGCCGATAGCTATGCCCGACGTTTGATGGAACATTTAGGCTTGCCAACGCTGCCAACTTACCAATCTTTAAAAAGACTGGTGCCAGCCGAAATGAAGAACTTTACAATTGCTGAAGCCCAAGATTTTCATGGACAAATTGATGAATTTGGTAAGGTCTGGTTTCGAGGTGGCAAGCGCTTTGAGCAAAGTTTTTTAGCGGATTTTTCATTGCTAGTAGAGGAGGGAAAAGATGAGTAACTATTTGGAAATTACCCATATGGAGAAGGAATTTCCGTTTCGGGCTTTTTTAAATGATGGGTTGACGATCACCTATCCCCACTTTCATAAGGAAATTGAAATCATTCATACGAAATCCGGTAAAGTCAATATCGGTGTCGGCCAAGACTTGATTGAGTTGGCAGAAGGGGAGACTTATCTTTTTTCCAGCGGAGTACCCCATTATTTTTTGACGTCTCCTGATAGCGAGCGGTATGTTTTCCAATTTGATCTGCTGATGTTTGATGAGGTAAATCTAAGACAAGCCGGTGAGCCGACTTTGTTTGACTTATTTGAAAATGGTGAACCTTTAAGTCGCAATTGGCCTGCAAGTTTCGCTAAAAAAATCACAGAGCTTTTAATGGCGTTATATCAGACCCAAGAAGCTGCCCCCATCGGTGCTCGTTTTCGGATGGAAGCTTTATTACATCTTTTCGTAGCTGAGTGCTATCAATTTTTGCCTCCTAAAAAAGAGGAAACTGCAATTACGCAGCCAGCTGCCGTCAAATATCAGGAAACCTTGGATCAATTAAATCTCGTGTTTGATTTAATCGAAAACCACTACCAAGATAGTCTGACTTTGGAGGATGTGGCGAACGCAGTAGGCTTTTCTTCCTATTATTTCACCCGTTTCTTCAAAAAGAACACTGGTCAGACCTTTAGTCAGTTTTTAACCGACTACCGAGTGAATCAAGCGAAGTGTATCTTAGCGGCTGAGAAAATACCAATGGTGGAAGTAGCAGAAAAGGCCGGTTTTGCTAGTGTCAAAACTTTTCATCATGTCTTTAAGGAGAATGTGGGGGTTTCGCCCTTGAAATATCAGAAGAATATTTTGGAGGGGTAAGTGGGCTACCATTCCACGACAGAGTCCGGAAAGAAGGGCTCTGTTTTTTTGTCAGGTCTTCTTGCAGATTAAAGCTCAAAACTCTATTCTCGTAGTGTCTCCGCCTCTAATCTACCGGTTGCTAAAAAGGTCAAATGTAACTTCGTAGATATTGTATTGATAGGGGGATAGTCAGAGCACTGTCAGTGAGAAAGCCGGCTAGTCTCGCTTCCGGCGAATGCCTCGAGTGGTAGTGAGTGGTCATTTGGGGATTGCTACATCTAGGGCAATATTCGGGAATAATGGTGAGTTTTATGGGAAGAATTTTGTAAGCCTTATCACTATAATGAGGGAGTCAAAAGGAAAGAACGTTTTCAATAGCCCTTCATTGGTCTATGATCGATTGGCAATCTGAGAAAACGTCTTCTGAAAAAACCTATTAAAACCCACATTTAGGAGGATCTTAAAACATGACATTGAGAATCGGAATTATCGGCTGTGGCGGTATCGCCAATGGCAAACATATGCCGGCCTTGAAAAAAGTTAAAGAAGCAGAAATGGTGGCTTTTTGTGATTTAATCGAAGAACGTGCGGAAAAAGCCGCAGTGGAATTTGGGGCTGCCGAAGCCTCAGTTTATACAGATTATCAAGAAATGTTAACTCAAGAAGAGTTGGACGTGATTCATGTCTGTACGCCAAACTCTTCTCATAGCCCGATTACGATTGCGGCTTTGGAAGCTGACTGCCATGTGATGTGTGAAAAACCAATGGCGAAAACTACCGAAGAAGCCCAGCTGATGATTGATGCTGCCAAACGGACTGGTAAAAAACTAACAATTGGTTACCAAAATCGTTATCGGACAGACTCTATGTACCTACATGAAGCGTGTCAAGACGGCGAATTAGGGGACATTTATTTTGCTAAAGGCCATGCAATTCGGCGACGGGCGGTGCCTACTTGGGGCGTCTTTTTAGATGAAGAAGCCCAAGGTGGCGGACCATTGATTGATATTGGTACCCATGCTTTGGATTTGACCTTGTGGATGATGGATAACTACAAACCAAAATATGTAGTAGGGAAAGCTTATCGGGAATTGGCAGACACAAAAAATGCCGCCAATGCTTGGGGCCCCTGGGATCCAGAAAAATTCACTGTTGAAGATTCTGCTTTTGGTTTTATCATGATGGAAAATGGCGCGAGTATCTTCTTGGAATCCTCTTGGGCCTTAAATACCCTCGATGTGAAAGAAGCCAAAACTACTCTTTGTGGGAGCAAAGGTGGCGCGGACATGAACAATGGCCTGACGTTAAATGGTGAAAAACGGGGACATCTCTACGACAACGAAATCCAGTTGGAAACTGGTGGTGTTGACTTCTTTGATGGTGCTGGTAGCGATCCGGCTGATGTGGAAGCCCACATGTGGATTGACGCTGTCTTAAACGATAAAGAGCTAGTGGTGAAACCGGAAGAAGCCCTTGTAGTTACACAAATTTTAGAAGGTATTTACGAATCTTCCAAAACCGGTCAACCGTATTTTTTTAACTAAGGCATTGAAACCTGTGGCAGAGAGCTGAAAGTTGCTTTCTGCCTCGGGAAGCTGACTAAAGGAGTAGATGAAATGAAACCAAAAATCGCCTTACAATTATGGACTATCAAAGAAGCTATGGCGGCTGATTTTGCAGGGACTTTAAAAGCTGTAAAAGAAAATGGTTATGACGGTGTTGAATTTGCGGGCTATCAAGACTTCACGGCGACAGAGATTCGTCACCTGTTGGATGAAAACCAACTGGAAGTCTGTGCTAGCCATATCCCCTTTGAAAAATTAAGTGAAGATTTGGCCGGTGTCATGGCTTTTGAAAGGACCATCGGCAATCGTCGCATTGTTTGTCCTTGGCTAAGTTTTGACAACTACCAAGACTGGAAAGCGGCATTTGCTACTCTGGATGAAATAGGCCAGACCTTGACTGAAGCTGGTTTTGAATTTTACTATCACAATCATGCCCATGAGTTTGCGGAAGTTCCTGGAATCGATATTCTCCACTATCTGACTGCCCACACCTCTTACGTAAAATTGGAAGTGGACCTTTATTGGGTAGCTAAAGCAGGGGTGGCAGTAGACGAATGGTTACTGGATCATGCCCCTAAAATTGGCTTGTTGCATTTTAAAGATCTGACAGCTGATGGGACGGAAAGTACAGAAATCGGACACGGGGTCTTACCGATGAAAGATTACTTAGTTTTTGCTAAAGAATACCAACTACCTTGGCTAATCGTAGAGCAAGAAGCTTTCCAACAATACGAACCTGTAGAAGCCAGTCGCATCGATTGTGACAATCTAACTGCATTAAGAGATGAGGTATACGCATGACAAAGATAACGATTTGGAATGAATTTCGCCATGAAAAAACCGACGCTGCAGTACAAGCCATGTATCCAGAAGGTATCCATGGTCAGCTAGCAAAATTTTTAACGGCAGCTGGTTTTGATGCAACCACCGCTACTTTGGATGAACCAGAACATGGTTTGACAGATGAGGTCTTAGCCAACACGGATGTCCTACTCTGGTGGGGACATATGGCTCATGAGGAAGTTTCCGATGAGGTGGTTGAAAAGGTTCATCAACGGGTATTGGCTGGTATGGGGCTGATCGTGTTGCACTCTGGGCATTTTTCTAAGATTTTTAAAAAGTTGATGGGTACTAGCTGTGATTTGAAATGGCGAGAAGATGAAAGCCATGCCCGTGTTTGGAATGTCAATCCCAGCCATCCGATTACAGCAGGAATTGGCGAATTTATTGATTTAGAAAAAGAAGAAATGTATGGGGAACATTTTGACATCCCCGCACCAGATGAACTGATTTTTATCAGTTGGTTTCCAAATGGTGAAGTTTTCCGTAGCGGTTGTACTTTTGCGCGAGGCAATGGCAAGATTTTTTATTTCCAGCCAGGACACGAGACCTACAATAGCTACTACAATGAAAAAGTCCAACAAGTGATTATCAATGCTGTCAATTGGGCCAAACCAACTGACAATCTCCGCCCATATTACGGTCATTTTCAACCATTGGAAAAATAAGTGTAAATAAAAAAGGAGCAAACTAGTATGAAATTAGGTGTCTTTACCCCCTTGTTTAATCAACTTTCCTTCGATGAAATGATTGAACTCGTAGCAAAGAAAGGCTTACAAACTGTTGAAATTGGTACGGGCGGTTCTCCGGGGGATGCCCATTTAAAAATCGATGAACTCTTGGCTTCTTCAGATGCCCGCAAAGAATACTTGGCGAAGTTGGCGGATAAAGGTTTGGAGATCTCAGCATTAAGCTGCCACAACAATCCAATTTCCCCATTACCAGAAACAGCTAAAGAAGCCGATGAATTAATCAAGAAGACCATCAAATTGGCCAGCTTAATGAATGTGCCAGTGGTTAACGGTTTTTCAGGTATCTCTGGCGGCAATCCTACTGATACGCAAGTGAACTGGCCAACACTGCCATGGCCAACCGAATATAGCGACAATTACAATTACCAATGGGAAAACAAGTTAATTCCTTACTGGAAAGGCATCAATACCGAAGCCGAAGCAGCCGGTGTCAAAATCGGTATCGAGCTTCACGGTGGCTTTTTGGCTCATACCCCTTACACGATGCTAAAACTTCGTGATGGTGCTGGTAAAGCGATTGGCTGTAATCTAGATCCCTCTCATCTGTGGTGGCAAGGAATTGACCCAGTGGCTGCTATCAAGATTTTAGGGGAAGCTGGCGCGATTCATCATTTTCATGCGAAAGATACGTATTTGGATCAAGACAATATCAACATGCATGGCTTGACGGACATGCAACCTTATGGCAATGTCAAAACCCGCGCCTGGACTTTCCGTTCTGTCGGCTGTGGTCATGACTTGAAAGTCTGGTCAGATATGGTTAGCGCTTTACGAATTTACGGCTATGATTATGTTTTGAGTATCGAACACGAAGATACAATCATGTCAGTAGATGAAGGCTTAAATCGCGCAATTACCAATTTGCGCTCGATTATGATTAACGAGCAGCCTTCTGAGATGTGGTGGGTCTAAAACCAGACAGTTAAGAGTTTTAGTTTCCAAAGAAAAAATTGTAGAAAACGAGTGACGACAAATGAAAAAATTAAAACTAGCAGTGATAGGATACGGTGGCATGGGTTCTTATCACTTTGACCATTTGCTTCCCAACGAAGGCGAGTTATTTGAGCTTGTAGGGGTTTACGACATTAAAGAGGATCGTCAAACCTTGGCTACAGAAAAAGGGCTGAAAGCATACGGTAGCCGTGATGAGTTACTGGCGGATCCTGAAATTGATTGTATTTTGATTGCGACTCCAAATGATAGCCACAAAGAAATCGCAATCGCCGCTTTAGAAGCTGGCAAACAAGTCGTTTCTGAAAAACCGGTAACGATGAATGCGGCGGAAATGCGGGAGATTATGGCTGTCGCTGAACAGACTGGCCAGGTCTTCATGGTCCATCAAAACCGTCGCTGGGATCCCGACTATCTGATTGTCAAAGAGTTGATGAATTCAGGCGCCATCGGGGATGTTTTCCAAATCGAGTCGCGGGTTCATGGTGCAAATGGTATTCCTGGCGATTGGCGACGTTTGAAACAGCACGGTGGCGGGATGCTCTTAGACTGGGGCATTCATTTGTTGGATCAGATTATGTGGATGGTAGATAGCCCATTGAAGTCCATCGAAGCCGATTTTAGTACTATCCTCGGAGAAGAATGTGACGATGGCTATATCACTTATCTGACTTTTGAAAATGGCTTGCGGGTCATCACTGAAGTTGGCACGACGAACTATATTCGCTTGCCTCGTTGGTACGTGAAAGGGACGCAAGGGACAGCAGAAGTTACTGATTGGGATCTTTCCGGTAAGATGGTGGTAGCGACAAATGCGGATGTCGCCGCTCCGACACCGATTCAAGCAGGTGTTGGACTGACTAAAACGATGGCGCCACCTTCAGAAGCAGCTACCAAAACTTTGCCATTACCAAAGGGCTTGCAACTGCCTCAAAGTTTCTATCAAAACTTTTACGATGTGATTGTCAATGATGGTGTTCCGATCGTAAAAAATGAAGAAGTTTTAAAAGTCATGGAACTTATCGATCATATTTTTGAGATCGTGGAAAAGTCGAACTAACACAATAGGACACCCTGTTTAGGCTCTGGCTCTAACAGGGTGTTTTTATCTGACCAAGGCTAAAATGTTTGGCTTCACGCACTAGCTCAGCCACCGCAGACAGTTGGACTAAGGCAAAGCTGCATGTCCAACTAATATTTTCTAAAATTAAGGCGAAACCGACTCATGATAAAGAACGTCTTATGTCGGTTCCGCCTTAATTCTCGAGAGCTGTATGAGTTCGTTCCACCTTTCCTTTTTCAGTGAGGTGATAGGGGAGAAGTGGGGACAAAGCAGGCGTAACGATAATGAACTCTTTTACCGGCGCCACCTTTGATAGAGGAAGAAAGTCTAGAAAAATGGTAGTATAGGTAAAAAAGGAAGGAGCCCCTCTCATGACTTGTTGTCCATTTTGTTCGAGTTTGTTAGAACCAGTTTTGGAAAATTCTTGGGCCTGGGCTATCTATGACCGCCATCCCGTATCTCCAGGGCATCTCCTCATTATCCCTAAAGCTCACAAGCTGGATTACTTTCACCTTTCTCAGGTAGAAAGGTTAGCTATTGAGGAGTTGCTGATAGCGGCCAAAGCCATGCTGGATCACAAATTTAAACCAGCGGGCTATAATATTGGCTGGAATTGTGGTGCAGCAGCTGGGCAAACGATTTTTCATTGCCATTGTCATGTCATCCCCCGTTATCAAGGGGATACGCGTCATCCAAAAGGAGGCGTACGTGGGGTGATTCCTGAGAAAATGGCATATTGATCGATGTCGGATATCATGAAAGGAAGGAAAATCATGGCTACTTTCTTTACTGTTTATACGAAGGCCCAACAGTTTTTATTGTTGCAAGCATATGCCGATGAGGTGATGACGGAAGAGGAATTGATGCAGTTTGTCATCGAGGAAACGAAGGATGGGCGTTTTTTGTTTGTTTCAAATCAGAGCATCTATTTAGTGACACCCCATGTTTCATTAGCTGATTTTGAAAAGGTTGCCTATCGCTCCTCAGAAGTTCAGCTACAGCAAAAGGGGTCAGAGTTGATCGTCACTACCCCCACCGAAAACCTCCGCCTAGAGCTCGGTAGTCCTGAAGAAGCGACGAGGGTTCGCTCAGACTTCAAATATTTATTAAATCAACAATCCTAACTAGCATTATACGAATGCATGTTCTATTATAAAGAGGAGATAAACAGCTGTCAGTTTTTTAAAGACAGCTGTTTGTGTTGAAGAATAGCGCTTAAAAGCGAGGCAGAGGACGTGGAGCGATTATGAAGACTTCGTTAACCTTGGAGATGGAAGAGACCCTATATGCCTATTGTCGGGAAAAAGGGGAAGCTGTAGTGGAAGAAGTGGGGATGCCAGATGATTTAGGTATTGTCGACACTTTAAGTCTGAAAATAAAGCCAGATCAGCAATTTGAATGGCGCTGTTTTGAGCTAAAAGTTACCAAAGCTGATTTTCATTCCTCGGCAAAATTATCCTTTATTGGACATTATAACTATTTTGTTTTACCGGATTTTTTGTATCCGAAAGTCGCTTCAGAAATTCCAGATGAAATCGGCGTACTCTTGTATTACAGCTATCTCGATCCAGAAAATCATTCAACTCCAGGTTACTTAGTTTCCGAAAAAAAAGCTCGTTACCAAGACTTGCAAGTAGCAGAACCAGAGCTGATCTATCGCTTGATTACCGCCCAAGCCAGAGAGGTGGGAAAAGCAAAGCAAACTCAGCGGGGGGTCCGAGTTTTCAGTACCGATCAACTCTATCGGGAGTTAAAGCGCCGGATGCCAGAATACGATCTCTATGGTGGCGAGGTTAATTACTATGACCGCTTTTTGACGGAAACGCAGGATCAGGCTGTGGAAGCCTTGAAAGAAGAGCTTGCTGCTTTACGAAGGGCTTATTTTCAATTAGAAGAAATAATGCTGGCAACGAATAGTGAGGAGGGAGAAGATGCCTTCTAGCTATTATCCGTATTTTCGTGGCAAACAATTTGATTTGTTGGCACTGAAGGAAGTTTTACAAGCTGGGCTTTTGTCTCCTGCCATCCAACCGATTATTGAACCTGTGAAAAATTCAAAGACCTTTTTCGCCACGATAGCGGAATTTCAGAAAAAGCACCATCCTTATCGTTTAATCGATAACCCACAGGCGGGGGCTTTTCTTACGGAAAAGGGCTATGCTACCTTACAAGACCTCGCTCAGGGTAACTCACAAGCTCATATTATCGATCAACCGGTGACACTAGCCGATCTGGTAAACTATTCCGCTTCGACCCTATGGATAGTCAAATCGTTTGCGGCGCTAAAAGAAACCCCAGTTCAAGCCTTGACTGGATCTTTCTTGGTGCCCCAAGAGTTTCGGTTATTACAGCAAATCCGCGAAAGTTCTTTTGACCACCCGCTAATCTTATCGGAGGATCCCTTTACTCGACTGGGACGAAATAGTTATTATCGAGAAATACCTGATGAACTGTTTAGCCGGCGTTTTAAAGATTTTAAAAAACGAGGCTTCAGCGGCTTTAGCGACTTTTCTTTGGATAGTCGCATCTATTATGAGCAAGGCTACCCAGACCGTGATTTGGCCCTGCATCTCGTCTACCTTGCAGCACCACAAGAACTCAGGGTTCATCATTTTGTCTCGCCGGCTGATACTGAAGAGCTGGGTTTCAATCAAAAGGAGAAGTTTTTGCAGTTGATCCTGCAAGTTCAAAGCTGGTTTTCCGAAAACAATGACCAGCAAACCGATACATTGGGTCTCAAGTTGTTGTATCAAGCAGCAGAACAGGGGCACTTCCCTGGGATGGGAGTTTTACGTAAAGCCGTTATCATGCATCATCTAGAATGCATGAGTCGTCTCTTGGAAACTAAAACAGAAGCTTAAAGCAAGTTAACGCTCGCTTTAAGCTTCTGTTTTTTCTTATACTAAGTTCAGAATTTTCCCAAGTGAAATTTGCTCATACCAAGTCTAATGATACTTGGCTTTGCGACCTACAGTTCCTTCAACCTCTCTAATTCTGATAAGTTCAGCTATTCGAGACAGCTAGGTGAAAAAAACGCAGGACAACTTTTAATCTTGAAAACAATCATTGACTTACCCGGGTGAGTTGATAACTAGTGGAGTGGTTTAAATCGGCTGAAACAACGAATAGGTGGTCGTCATCCGTCAAGACAACCGTACAAAGCGCACTACCTTGTGAGTCTGTGTAGGTGCGACTAGTCGACGTGCCAGCTTGGCTATAAGTCGGATCCAGCGTCACCAGCTGATCTTCTAATTGAAGTTGATAAGTGCTACTGGTGGCATCAAGCCGAGTCTGACCTTCTTGACTGCGCCATTTTCCAATTATTTTTTCTTCTGATACTTGAGCAGTGCTTTGGTCATAACTACGGACAAACTGTGCCTTGCCACCATCTAGTGTTTCATAGGTGAAAACCGCTAAAGAATCTGATGGCCAACTGATGTTATAGTTATCACTCATGGTATACGCCAAAGCATCAGCATTGATGGATAAATTCCAGTAGTTGTTTTCTTTTGCTGGTTTAGATAACACTTTCTGAAGTTTAGGAAACTGGTAATAGAGATTTCGTTGGTAGGTGGCTTTCCCCGTCCGTTTATCTACTTGAAGCATGAAGGTATTATTTTTAGCTGGACTGGTAAAGACCACAGCGTAGTGGTTGGCTCCTAAAAACAGCATCAATCCCTGTAACATCAATAAAAAGCCGACTAAAACTAACAATGGCCGGATTTTTTTGAAATAGGGGAGGACGCCCATAAAACCTAGGAGGATCACCATCGTATTCACCAAGTACAGGAGACGGTCATCGAAGTAATGAACACCAAAGTGGCGACCTAAAAGATAGACCAGCCCTTGGTAACAAATCAATAAAAAGGCAACAACCAAAGCGAGCGTACTAAAGATGCGAGTGGCACGTTTCATCCGACATTTTCCTCCTCTGGCTGTACTTCTGCAACAAAATGGAAAGTAAGCCCATTATCCTCTGATTCAAACAGTCCTTTTACGAGACCACCGCGATAATCCCCGGCATCCCCTTGATTTACCAGCAAACTGAGTTTTTTGCTATCTTTTGTAGGAATTTCTGGCCAAATAAAGATGTTGTGATATCTTTCTGGGACTTGAATCGTTGATGGGGTAAAGGTCTTCCCACCATCTTGCGAGACGAGTAGCTCTGTTTTTCGTGCAAAAAAAGCTAGTTTTTCATCTAAAAAACCCGCATCAGTCATCAAAGGTCCCGCATCTAAACCCTTGGCTTGAGCAGTTATCCAAGTTTGGCCATCGTCATGACTCGTGGCAATTTGATAACCTTCTTGCCCCATGACGCGACCACCAGTGACAAAGGCTGCGACAAAGCCTTTGTTGAGAAAATTGATTTTATAATTGCGAATCCCTGATATATCTTTAAAAATGACTGATTCCTGCCAAGTTTGTCCTTGGTCAGTCGTTTCCAACCAGACCAAATTTTTGTGATCTTTGACGATTAACAACCCTGCGCGGGTAATCGTCATTTGATAAGTATCTGGTAATAGTTGATTTTGAGGTTGCCCTGAAAAATCACCTCCGAAAAATTCCTCCATGGTAGCAGGAACTTGTTGCCAGTTTTTGCCAAAATCAAAGGTGAGGTACATTTTTTTATTAGTAAATGCGTAATCCACTGCTTTTGAAGCGACCATTTGTGGTGTTTCAGTCTTCGGACCTAAGGCAGCTTTCGTGGTGAGTTGTGTTTGTTGGAGGGTTTGGTTCTCTTGAATTTGTTGCCAAGCATACCAGCCGCTACTTAGGGTCGCACCTGTAAGCAAGGCGCCAAAAACTATTCCTCGCAAATAATGAGCCATCTTTTGTATCCTTTCTATCCATTTCATGTTTTGAGTGTTAAACATCCTAATCACTGAGGGGGGACTCTTGTTTGATATCTCGCGCGTATTCGTTTAACCTAGTTTAGCCTTGATAAGAAGGCTATTCAATGGTCTTAATAGTGGTTTAAGCTTTATTTGCTAAAACTTTAAAGTTTACGTGTTGAAAAGTAGCTCCTATGAAAAAACAAGTTCTCACTTCACCTTTGATAAAAAGCTGTTATACTTAAAGACAAAACTCGAGGAAAGCGAGAAGAGGCCGGTGAACCAGACTTTTCTCAAAGGAGGGGATGCTACATGGCTTTGATTGTAATCATAGGGGGACAAGCCGTGGGGAAAATGACTGTCGGTGTCGAACTAGAAAAACAAATTGATGGAAAATTACTCTATAACCATCAGACGATTGATCTATATGCCGATTTTCTTGGCTATACAGAAGAAACCTTTAAGTTATCTGATTTCACCAGAAAAAAGTTGTTTAAGGCCTTTGCTGAAAATTCCCAGACGAATCTCGTTAAACATTTGATTTTTACTGTAATGATCGCTTTTAACGAAGAGGCTGATCGTCTTTTTTTACGTGATATTGCCACGATTTTTCACGAACAAGAGCAAGCAGTCTATTTTGTGCAATTGGTCACTGATCTCCAGACGCGCTTAAAACGAAACACGACACCACAGCGCTTGGCGGCCAAACCAAGTAAGCGAGATATCGCTTTTTCACAACAAGAAATACTTACAAGTCACGAAAAATATCAACTGGCTATTCCAGCAGATGACTTCGCAGCCCTTTATCCGGAGATTGCCTGCCTGACGATTGACAATACCCAACTATCCCCAGAGGATTGCAGCACTCGAATTATTGATACTTTTAAATTGAAAGGAGCGAGACCATGTTAGATAAAAGGATTCCCTATATTGAATTTTTGATGCGCCGAAACCCGCAAAATCCAGTCCCATTGCCTGAGCGACACTTACCTGAGGGTTATAGCCTTGCTTTTTACACTCCTGGTGATGAAGGGGCTTGGTGTCGAATCGAGACCGCTGTGGGGGAGTTTGCTAGCGAAACAGAGGCAGCTACTTATTTTCAAAAAAATTTTGCACCTTTTAGCGATGAACTTCGGCAGCGTATGATGTTTATCGTTGATCCCGAGGGAGAAAAAGTTGCTACCTGTACAGCTTGGCGGACAGAAAAACAGCGTCCGCTCTTACACTGGCTTGCCGTAAAGCCGGAAGCTCAGCAGCGGGGGGTTGCTAGTTATTTAGCTGTCAAAACCACCGCTTTGTTGGAAGAGCTACATCCAAATCAACCTATAGAACTCCACACGCAAACTTGGAGCCATCAAGCTATTGGTATCTATGAAAAATTAGGGTATGAACTAATCCCTAGTACAAAAGATTATGAAAAGGGGTTAGCTATTCTTGAGAGGGTAGTAGAGGAAGCCTTTTAATAACTCTCTGCTTTGCATCGTGGTAAACAAAAAGGGTGAATCTCACGCTGTTTGTAAGTTTCACCCTTTAGCTGGTCTTATTTAATCAATTGCGAACTAGTATAATTCAAATATTGCGAAAAACCTGTAATATTTTCGTGAATCAAGTGTAATGCCTCTGGGCGATTTTTCAAAGCAGCCTTGACGATTAACTTATCCAATAACTTCATACTGTCTAATTTTGCTTCGCCACCAAAATGCGCAGTGATTGTAGCTTTCGTAAGTAAAGTTTTGGGGAAACTTTCTTGTAAATAGTTCGCGTATTCTTCAGAAAAGCCACAGCAAAGATAGATTGCTACTTGTTTTGTGAGTAAATCTTGCAGATTATCCTGACAAAACTGGTTAAGTTTTTTGGAGATTTTTCCCATATGAATGGCTCCTCCAATAATCACTGTATCAAAAGTCGCCAGATCAATTGTTGTGTTTGGTGATTCTTCAATATTTATTAGTGTAACCGAGTCTGATAAACTATTTTCCAGTAAGGCTGCGCAGCTTTTGGTAGTTCCATACTTACTTGAATAAACGATTGCTGTTTTCATATTTCACCATTTTCTTGAAAGTTTTTTACTCTATAGTAATAATATTATTGTACAAGAGTTTTGTTATTGAGGATAGTGAAATGGATTAGCTATTTAACAGTCAGCAAAACTGATACTTTTGAAGTAACTCAGACACAATAAACGGTTTGAACTACATCATAACCATCTATTAGAAACAGGCTTCAGAAACATGATTCGAACGATTATTCTCGAAGAATCGCTTGCGGTCTGCTGTATGTTGGCTTAAAAAGCCTAAAAAAGAGGGGAGAATAGCCGAAATAGCTGGTTTTAGAGGTGATTTACTAACTGAGCAAAATAAATAAATTCTAGTTTACATAATATGTATTAAAGGAAGTAACTTAAAAAGATTTAAGAGGTTGTCTTTGGATCTTTAAACTTGATTTAATGTTTTTGAGCCATTTAAGATTATTTAATCAACTTGTTACGCTGTGTTCGCTAGCTGTTCGCGATAAATCCTTGTTCCACATAAAAAATTCTTTGATTATTTTGATCACACATATACATACTCACGGGATCATAATACATATAGCCGTCACGTTTTAAATAAAACTCAAAAAGCTTTTCCTCGAAATAATCAGTGAAACCTAAACCAGCAGCAAGAAAATCTTCTTTACTAGTAAATTCAATCATCTTTATCACCTCATAGTAATTGTATCATCTACTATAAGGTGAAATCTCGTTTTTCAGGCGTGGGACTACTGTTACTTTAAGGGATATTTTCTAAGCTAATTTTTAAATAATGTTTTATCTGTATTCAGTTAATGGACAAAGATTTGATACTTTTCATTAAAATAGTTATCAATTCTTTTTAGTTTAGCAATCGAATCAGTTGAAGATATCATAATCTTGATAAGCTTCCGATTCACTAATGCTTGCCCTTGTCCATCTAAAATTGCTAGCGTTTACAAAATCGAGTTGGTTGTAAGAAACCATTGGAGGATCAGAGCAAAGCCTGTACCCAAAAACCAGCCACCGAGGACGTCAGATAAGTAATGAATGCCTAGATATATGCGGGAATAGCCAATCATTCCTGCCATAACTAGGCTAATTGCCATGAAAAGTCCTGTCAGCAAAGGATAAAGGGAACTACCTCCAAGAGCCACACAGCAAAATAAGGTACTTGAACAGGTGGCATGATAACTAGGGAAACTATGGTCCCTCTCCTCTACTAATCGCTGTCCCTTGGGTCTCGGGCGTTTAATTAGACGTTTTAATAGATAGGCCGAAACCCAAACGAAGCCTAAAGCAATTCCTGCTGGTAATAAAACAGAGGTCCGAAAACCTGGAACAAAAGCCAGTAGAAAGATTATGACAATGAAGCCTCTTGGGCGTCCTAAAGCAGTGAAAAACAACATTAGTTGCGTTTTTGACTTGCTGCGAGTCTTGAAAATCTTTTGTGCTATTCCTTCATCGAAACTTTGTAGCTTCTTAAGTTGCACTAATAAAGCCAAGCCAATAAATAAAGCCAATAACAGAAGACCTGCTTTCAGCATTTGTGTTACCCCCTTCCCAGATCGTTATTGCTATTATTCTTTTATTTTATCATGGGAATGACTTTCCAACAAAACGTAAAAAAGTTGGTTGTCCTTGTCTGACAGCCAACTTTTCACGAGCAGATTCAATTAATGAGTTTCGAAAAGGTTCTCTTTTGCTGTAAGAACTTGTTCCAGGATTTGCTGGACCCCATACTCATCATTTGAAGGGGCTGTCTTTTCGGCATATTTAGCTATCTCTGGATTACCATTTGCAACAAGGTAGCTATGCCCTACTGTTTTTAACATTCCGACGTCATTATGCGTATCTCCAAAAGCCATCATATCTGCTAAAGCAATCCCTAGTTTTTGTGAAAGAATTTCCATTGCCGTTCCCTTGTCGACGCCTTGATTCATAATATCAATCCATTCTGGTCCACTGACGACAACAGAATAATTCTCGCCAAACTGCGGAGCAAAGACACTATGGTAGTTTTCTTGGCTGTTATTATTGGGAAAATACAAGGTAAACTTATCCGCAGTCACAGCCAGAGCTTCTAAATCATCAACATAGACGATTTTTTTATAAAAGGTACGGTAGATAGCATCGTATTGTTCATCTTTTTGGGCGATGTAGGCGGCATCCAACCCACAAATGATAGCAATCGCATCCGTTTCTTTAGCAAAGGTCACCATTTGCTGATAGTCTTTCTGAGGGAGTTCACTATTGAAGATAATCTCCCCTTTATGCATAATCAGGCCCCCATTATCACAGACAAAAGTCATCTGATCACGAAATTCGCCGAACATTTCAAGCAAAGTGTACAACGGTCGACCACTAGCGGCGGCAAAAGCTACATCAGCTGCGAGTAGTTGGGAAATGGTAGTCATAAAGTTGGGGGGTAACTCCCCTCTTGATGTCAATAATGTATTGTCCATATCAGTGGCGATAAATTTGATGTTTTTCATCTGACTGCTCCTCATAGTCTAGTCTTGATATTGCCAGTGGCTGGCTAACTTTTTGTGGGTGTTGTTGTCTTTGAGCATTAAAGTGGCGGTATTAGTTTCCTAGCTCAATCACGCGATCCACGAAATCTTCATAAAAGCCGTTTTCGTGGGAAACAACAATCACTGTTCCTGGGTATTTTGTAAGCGTATCTTGTAAGTTTTCCTTTGATTCTTGGTCGATGTGATTGGTAGGTTCATCGAGGATCAAGAAATTACTTTTAATCATGGTCATTTCCGCGAGTTTAACTTTCGTTTGTTCCCCACCACTTAATAGTTTTAAAGATTCCTGTGCCAACTGGCTATGCAGACCTGCCCGAGACAAGTGGCGGCGTAACTCTTTGACGGTAGCTTTCGGATATTTATCGCTTAAATACTGTAACGGTGTCTGTAAAGGGTTTTCCCAGGCTAATTCTTGAGAGAAATAACTAATCTGCGTTTTCTCAGGGAAATGATAGCTACCACTAAGGGCTGGTATTTCACCAATCAAGGTTTTAATCAATGTTGATTTACCAATCCCATTAAATCCTCGGATGGCTATTTTTTCACCATAGCGAATAGTGATATTGACTGGTGCGAGTAAGGGTTTTTCATAGCCGATGACTAACTGATCGGTTTCCAAGGCAAGGGTAGTAACGATCGCTCCATAGGGGAAATCCAAGTGTGGTTTTGGCGAATCTGAAGGCGGCGTTAAACGTTCGATTTTTGCTAACTGTTTCTCCCGACTTTTGGCCATGGTCGATCGAGAACCAGCTTTGTATTTACGAATATAGGCTTCGGTTTTCTTGATATGTTCTTGCTGAGCTTCGTATTGTCGTAAATAGGTTTCTTGAGACAATTCTTTTTGCTTTAATGCGCGAGTCAAATTACCGGTATATTTCGTTAGTTTTCCAAATTCGATGTCGAGAATATGGGTGGTAATTTCATTTAGAAAGTCACGATCATGGGAAACGACTAGGAAGGTTCCGTCAAAATCTTTTAAAAATTGGGTCAACCAAACCACGTGGTTATCATCTAAATGGTTAGTCGGTTCATCGAGGATTAGCATGTCTGGCTTTTCTAACAACATTTTAGCCAGGATAATCTTGGAACGTTGGCCCCCGCTTAGGTTTTTCATCAATGAGTCCATACCCAAAACATCAATACCTAAACCAGTTGCTAATTCATCAATGATGGTGCTCATTTGGTAGAAGTTTCCCTGATCCAATTCGTTTTGTAATCTGCCAGCTTGCTCTAATAAACGATCATCAAAGTTTTCTGCGTATTCGGCATATAACTCACCAATCCGCGCTTCTTTATCAAACGCCTCTTGAAAAGCTGTCTCCAAAAAACGTTGAATAGTCACTTGATCATCCACGTTGACATACTGATCGAGATAGCCCAGTTTTAAATTTTTGGGAAAAAGAATTTGACCGTCGTCAGGTAAGATTTCACCGGTGATAATTTTTATTAAGGTACTCTTCCCAGCCCCATTGCGCCCGATGAGTCCGACGTGTTCTCCACGGTTGATTTGGGCGCTGATATTTTCATATAATATTTTATCACCGAACTGTTGGGTGATATTATCGATTGTTAGCATAAATGTTCCTCGTTTCTTTTGTCGTTGATTACGTTTGTATTGGTAGTGTTTTCTAACATATACTTGATTGCGCCAGTTGACGGCAGTTTTTTACCAATGTTGCTGGCTTGTTTAACTACTAGTAGCCGCAGAACATGTTTCATAGCAAAAAGCTGCAGACCAGCATCGTCTGCAGCTTTACCATTTTTTCTGATCAATCGAAAAAGTAAGGCCCATGACAAATAAACCTGCCGCCTGTGGCTTTTTCGATGAAGAAGTGAGCAATGCTCTATGGAAGGCTCTTAACAATGCTTCATCGGTTTGTCCAAGTTAAGAGCAAATTTTCTTACAAAGTGGAAATAATAATCGGTAATCATGGGTACCCTCCAACGGGGATTTCACAGAGACGTCCCCTATTTCATGAAAAGAATAGCATGCATTTTCAGGAAAGTCAAAAAAGCCGGCATTAATCAGTTTTTTTAGGAAAGAAGAAGCTTTCTATTACCAGTGACCTATGCTAAGATGAGCTGATCTTAAAGGAAATGAGGGGTTATCTTGATAAATTATTCCGAAACAGAATTAAATGAAGCCAAACGGCAAATTGCCTCCACGGTCCACAAACTGAAGGAGACAGTGAAAACACTGGAAGGCAAGGAACAATCCCAGCGTTATCGTTCGCAGATTACCTTGGCCAAGCGCCGGATTGTTGAATTTACCCTGGCTTTAGATCTGATTGAAGAAAAACTAATGAATTAAAATCAGCAAATGCGTGAACAAAAACAGCAGTCGCAAACTCCGTTTAAGAGACTCGCGACTGCTGTTTTTGTTGACTAGGTGATAGCATTAAGGCATAAGCCGGTTGGCCTTGTTACCGGTACCTCCCTCCAGATCGTAGTGGGACCGCTAATTGCCAACCAAAGGATCAATGGCTTACGAAGGAGCTTAACTTTACTATCTTCCTTCCTTGTATCAACGTGGGTCTGATCGATTATTCCTCGGGGGTACCTGTAATAACCGCCTCTTTTTTTCGCAGGAGGTATATCTTGCGACCGTTGATAATCAGTGTTTTGATGACAGCATAGACGGGGATGCAGACAAGCATACCGAAAATCCCAAAAACACTCCCGGCTCCAAGCAAGACCAAAATGATGGTAATTGGATGGATATTTAAGCTTTTGCCAAACAATAGGGGTTTAATGACATTGCCATCTAATTGCTGAATAACTAGGATGGCGATTGCCATATAGAGCGCTTGCCAGGGAGAGACAAACAAGCCCACGATGATGGCAGGTACGGCTCCGATAAATGGTCCAACATAAGGGATAATATTGGTTAGGCCACAGATAAAGGCCAAAAGTAAACTGTAAGGTTGTTTAAAAATGGTCATTGCGATAAAACTCATGACCCCAATAATAACAGCATCCAACATGGTACTGCTAATATAAGCCGACAACGTGTTATTGAGATCTTTGACCGTCGCTCGTAGTTCACTCCGAAGATTATGGGGAAAAAAGACATCCAGACTATTCATAAAGCGGTGACCATCTTTAAACATAAAAATCAAGATAAAGGGAACCGTAAACAAGAGTACGAAAAATTTGGTCAAGGCAGAGAAAATATGACTCAAACTAGTGGTCACACTACTGATCACCCAATTGATAATATTATTTAAGGTGAGATTCATGCTTTCTAACTGTTTCTCAATATTGAAGTTTTTAAACTCTTCTTGTTTTCCCAGTTCCACTAACCAATTGTTGGCTTCCTCTGCATAACCTGGCAATGATTGTGTCAATTGAATAGCTTGTTGGACTAACTGAGGAACGACATTCATAATCAACAGCACCAAGAAAATTACCACCACTGCAAAGACCAATAAAAAGCTGACCATTCGTGATAAACCGCGTTTTTCTAACCAGCGGACTAAGGGATCAAACATATAGTAGAGAAAGCCGGCGACAAATAAAGGCAAGATGATTGTCGAAGTCATCGTTAATACCGGTTTTAGAAAGCTCCGCATCTGTAAAAGAAAGAAACTCCCAATAATGATTAGAACCCACTCGGCGGTCCAGAAAAATAACTTTGAATTTTTAAAGCGTGACTGCATAAACTTCCTCCATAATCAATTTGAATAACTTAATTGTATCATTGACTGGTAGCCCTTGCACTGAATTCAGCTAGATTATCCAAGTTTTTGACAAGAGATGATCAGCATCATCGGCCGGCGCATTTCATCTGCCATCTCGGGTAGTTCAAGCATTTCTTGCGGTGGCTGAGGTTCGACGACATGATTGAGTTTGAAGCCAGCTTGGAGAAGTGTTTCAAGGTAAGTTGTTAAACTCCGATGGTATTTTTGCACCGTTTCTCCGAGAAAATCAGCTTCTCGTTGCCCTTCGTAAAAATAATTATCCACTGGAAAATCACGAATACTACCATCATCATTATAATCCCATTGTTGCTTTCCGGCCGCAGTAAAGACAGGGTGTTCCACGGAAAACAAAAAGGTCCCTCCTGGTTTTAAGTAACGCTTCACTTGAGCGACTAACTGAGGCCAATCTGGTAAATAATGAAACGCTAGTGAACTGAACACAACATCAAAAGTAGCTGGAGGAAAAGCAACTGTCGCGATATCTCCTTGACGGTAAGTGATTTTTTCGTCTGGATTTAGCTGCTGGGCTTTTGCCAACATTTTCGCGGAAAGATCGATGCCGATGACAGCTCTGGCATGGTGCTCCGCAGCATATTTGCAATGCCAGCCATAGCCACAACCTAAGTCCAGAACGGTTTTATCAGTGAAATCCGGCATTAATTGACGCAGCGTCTGCCATTCTCCAGCACCTGCTAAGCCCAGTTGGGAACGACTCATCTGGTGATATTTTTCAAAAAAAGTGTCCTCATCATAGATATTGCTCATCTTAACTGTTCCTTTCCTTGGCAGACTACTTTAGGATGCCTTCTTTTTTTGTAATGCGTTGGTCTGCGATGGTCATCCTTGTCCTCGCGACTTTTTGCAAAAAGTAACGATCATGAGAAACTACCAATAAAGTTTCCTGGTAGCTTGCCAGAATATCCTCTAACTCTTCTTTCCCATAAATATCTAGGTGATTGGTGGGTTCATCTAGAATCAAAAAATTAATATTTTTTTGTAACAATCCCAGTAAATACAGGCGCATCTGTTCCCCACCGGAAAGATCGCGAATACGTTTGGAGACGTCCTCAGCATAAAAACCAAATTGAGCTAGTTTATGCCGGGCTTTTTGCTCATCAGGCAGTTGTTCTTTGACAAAGGCTAAAATCTGCTGATTCGGTTGGGAAAAATGAAGTTTCTGTGGCAGATAACCAATTTTGACATTCGCTCCTAAACGGATGGTTCCTTCATCAAGTGGGGAATCCGCCAGTAAACAGTGAAGAAAAGTACTTTTGCCACTGCCATTCGCTCCAGTCAGAGCAATCTTTTCTTGCCGATAGATAATAAAGCTACTATCGGCAAATAAAAGCTTTTCGCCAGCTAATTTCCCGATAGCTTTGGCCACCAAAACCTCTTTACCAGAACGACTAGCCGAGGTGACTTCTTGTAGGCGTTTTTTGGGATTCTCCGGAGGTTTGATAGCCAATGCCTTCAGTTTGGCTACTCGTCGTTCCAGTTCCTTCGCTTTTCGAAAGAAATCTTCATTGTCCCCTTCGTTGGCCCATTGACGAAAACGGCGGATCATCAGCTGCAACCGTTGGATTTCTTTTTGCTGCAGGTCGTAGTCTTTTTGCAGGGCTTTGATCCGCTCTTTTTTCAATAAAGCATACTTCGTGTAATTCCCAGGATAAGATATTAGGCCATCCGGTTCGATTTCGACAATTTGCTGGACCACATTATCCAAAAATTGTCGATCGTGACTGATGACGACGTAAGCTTGCTGGGTATGAGCTAGCCAACTTTCTAGCCACTGTATACCCGCTAAATCCAAGTGATTGGTGGGCTCGTCTAACAGGAGTAAATCAGTTTTAGCTGTCAAAACCCGGGCCAACTCAATCCGGACTCGTTGGCCCCCACTGAGTGCCTGCAAAGGCGCATCCAGTTTATCCCCCACTCCTAGACCTTTTAGCGTCCCGCTGATCCGATCTTCTAACGTATAGCCCCCAGCCTGCTCATAATCTTCCTGTAATTTGCCATAATGGGCTAAAACCCGTTCAAAATCAGCTTGAGGATCTTGCATCTTGGCTTCTAACTGACGCAGGTTTTTTCGTAAACTTCCCAGTTCAGTAAAACTTGCAAGCAAATAGTCGCGAACCGTCTCTTCAGTTAGCGGCAATTGCTGCGGAACATAGCCAATGCGTAAACCTTTTTGGCGGGCGACGATTCCTTTAGTAACCCCTTCTTCACCGGTGAGAATCTGTAATAGCGTGCTCTTTCCGCAGCCGTTCATCCCCACCAAGCCAATCTTATCCCCTTTATGAAGGGTAAAGGATAACTGGCTAAAAATCGGGGTGGTGCCATAGTTTTTTTCGATATCTTTTAGTTGAATATACATGGTTTTCTCCTTTTAGTAACCATCTATACCTTGAATACTTAGCCTGGATAATGGGACACCAACATATGCGTTGGGCTTTCGTAGGCTTACCTGAAATGGGCCAACTTATGTGGTGCCAGCTTTTCTAAAAAAAACACGATCAGGACAAATTGCCATGACCGTGTTATTTATCAGAGTCTTTATCAAGGATACTCAGGTTTCATGGTCGGTTATTTTCTTCAATTACTAGCATTTTTGGGCAGACTTCCCCCATAGTGCGTAATTTAAAAGTAATGGTATGAGAAAACCCGATATGGGTCAGTTGCAAATTTTTGCATGCTGTTATTTTTTTCATACCGACCATGAATTATCCCTCCCTACACCTTAGGATTAACTGCTTCACTTTATGATAGCATGCTCCTCTTTAAAAACCAAGCGCGAAAAAAGTAGTTCTGCTATTTTTCCATAAGGGAATAAGGTAAAATAAAACTATCTCACAATTTTTTTAAAATATCGTTATTTATAGGAGGTCTTATGGAAAGACACACGCCCCCGCCAAGTTTTGATTTAAAAGGTTGGCAAAAAAATATTGGCTTGTTCCTCTCTGGTCAATTTTTATCTGGTATTACCAGCATGGTAGTACAATATGCCATCATTTGGTACTTAACAAAAGAAACTGGTTCAGCAACTGTTTTAAGCTTAGCCACCTTATTAGGAATGATCCCGATGGTGTTACTCAGTCCCTTTGTCGGCCCCTTTGTCGATCGTCTCGATAAGAAGAAATTATTAATTGTAACTGATACGATTGTAGCCGGTTTTGCCTTAATCTTATCGATTGTAGGGACTGTTTCGGATCGTTTTCCATTGTGGCTAGTCTTCGTTTCGTTGTTTATGCGTTCTTTAGCTCAGACATTTCAAATGCCCACCATTCAATCAATCTTGCCACAAATGGTGCCACAAAATGAGTTAACTCGGGTCAATGGCCAACTGGGGATGGTTCAATCCGCCAATATGATCATCGCACCCGCGTTAGGAGCGTTCCTTTTTGCGGTGGTTCCCATGAATTTTTTGATTTTATTGGATGTTTTAGGGGCCCTTTTAGGGATTGGTTTGCTGGTGTTTGTCCGGATTCCAAAAACGGAGGCCTTAGGGGAACCAGTTCATCTTTTGACGGACACCAAACTGGGCTTCTCCCTACTTACGAAAAATAAAGGGTTATGGTCCCTGACCTTAATCGGTGCTGCCTTTACGTTGATTTTTATGCCGGCAGTGAGTATGTATCCCTTGATGACGATGGATTACTTCCAAGGAACGGTGGGTCAAGCAGGACTCATTGAGGTGGTTTACTCGGTGGGAATGTTGGCTGGTGGCATCATCATTGGCGTCTTTGGCAAATGGAAAAACCGGATGATTCCTGTTTTGATTTCTTATTTTGTCATTGGAATCGCCTTTGCGTTATCAGGCTTATTACCAGGAAACCAATCTGGCTTCTTCTGGTTTGTCATTTTAAATATTATCGCAGGTCTATCTACGCCCTTTTTTAACACATTACTCATGGCCATGATTCAGCAAAGCTACGAACCGATTTACCTTGGTCGTGTCTTAGGGGTTTTAAATTCCCTGATGAGTATTACCGGTCCAGTAGGGTTGATCTTTGCCGGTCCGTTAGCCGATCATATTGGGGTGGAAAAACTCTTTATTATCGCAGGCCTCGGTACGATAATATGCGGCTTGGTTAATTTATTTTTGCCAATTGCTAGAAATTATGATCTACAATTACAACAGCAATTAAGCCAGAAGAACAACGATACTCCTAGTCCTAATAATTAAAAAAATACGGGAAAGTGCCCTTACTACCTGAATGGTAATGGTCGCACTTTCCCGTATTTAATTTAAAGGACTTCTTCTGCCGCCATCACTTTGCGCTTGCCTAGCATTTCAGTAAAGTACAAGAACAGCAAGATTAGGCTTAAACTACTCGCGATTGCCCACCAGTCGGCAGCAATCGGATAAGCGTAAAGGGTGACTGCATCCTTCCAGATGGTAAACCGGTCTAAATCCTTGATAAAGCTGTTGACCATCCCATTAGTTAGCACCTGTGTAACTATACTCACAAGGACAAACCAACCGCCTTCCGCTAGTAAATCAGTAATCAATTCCACCTGCCAAAGTTTGGGAGCTTCGGCAGCTAATTGAGGGGCTTGTTCCACCCAAGGCTCGTGATGTTGTCGATAAAAGCTGATAAAGTAAACCACTAAGCCTAGCCACAAGAGCAAGGTCAGTATCAATCCAGCTCCTCGTAAAAGATCTAACAGCAGGACAATCGATACTGCTTGTGAGTCGGGGTTAAACAGACTCATCGTCTCTTCTAAGCGCCGCCAATTCGTAAAAAAGACGAACATTCGCGGGGCAAAGAAAGCCAATGCCCATAATCCCGCTAACCCTAAATAATAGCGTAAAAAGCGTCTTTTTTGCCATAATAGAATGCCAATTTGAATGATGGTAGCAAAGAATAAAGTTACTTTTTTCATCCTACCGCCTACTTTCCTAACCTTTATCGAGATTATACCTCAAAGAATTTATAAGCTTACCTTCCAACAATTATTACTGGAAGATATGCTTATTTTCTTCGTCCCTTTCATCTTACCAGCTTCATTTCAACTAACTAAGAAAGGTTAATCCAACTCCACTTTGCCGGTATAAAGTTGGTAATACAAGCCTTTTTCTTGGATTAAGGAATCGTGATCCCCTCGTTCGATAATCCGGCCGTGATCCAAGACCATGATGACATCCGAGTTTTGGATGGTAGACAGTCGGTGAGCGATGACAAAGACGGTGCGCCCGGTCATCAGCTTATCCATTCCCTCTTGAACGATGCGTTCCGTCCGAGTATCGATACTGGAGGTCGCTTCATCAAGGATCATCACCGGAGGATCCGCAATCGCTGCTCGAGCAATTGCGAGTAATTGGCGTTGCCCTTGAGATAAGCCTTCACCATCTCCGGTAATCACCGTGTCATACCCTTCTGGCAGATGCTTGATAAAGGTATCGGCATTGGCTAATCTAGCTGCTGCTTCGACTTCTTCATCGGTAGCCGTCAATTTGCCGAAACGGATATTTTCTCGAACAGTACCAGTGAAGAGGTGCGTATCTTGTAAAACGATTCCTAATGACCGTCGTAATGAATCTTTTTTGATTTTTTGGATGTTGATTCCGTCGTAACGGATTTTCCCCTCTTGGATATCGTAAAAGCGGTTAATCAAATTGGTAATCGTCGTTTTTCCTGCACCAGTCGCTCCAACAAAAGCGATTTTTTGACCGGGATTGGCGTAGATATTGATATCATGTAAGACGATGTTTTCTGGCACGTAGCCAAAGTCCACGTCTTCAAAGACTACATCACCCGTCAGCTTGGTAAACGTAGTCGTGCCATCAGAATGGGGATGTTTCCACGCCCACATGCCGGTGCGTTCCGGTGTTTCCACCACTTTTCCAGCAACTTCTTTAGCGTTGACCAATGTGACATAGCCTTCATCGGATTCGGATTTTTCATCCAACAAGCCGAAGATCCGATTTGCTCCAGCCAAGGCCATGATGACAAAATTGATTTGCTGGGAGATTTGGCTGATGGGGCCATTCAGCGAACGGCTTAATTGTAAGAATGAAGCAATCATCCCCACCGTCAAGCCACTGATGCCATGGATGGCAAAGAGACCACCGATGATGGCAATCAAAATGTATTGTACATTTAATAAGTTCATCATAATCGGCATCAATTGGTTTGCGTTGACGTTGGCTAGCGTCCCACTTTCTTGGAGAGCGTCATTGACTTGATCAAAATCAGTGATTGCTTGCGCTTCATGATTGAACACTTTAACCACTTTTTGACCGTGCATCATTTCTTCAATGTAGCCATTGACTTTCCCTAAATCTCGTTGTTGGGCCCCAAAATACCGACCACTTCGCTTAGAAATAAAGCGAACAACATTCAACATCAAAAAGACGGACACCATGACAAACAAGGTCAACGGTAAGCTTAAGCTAAACATGGCAATAAAGACTGAAATAAAGGTGATCAATGCGGACATCAAGTTGGGAATACTTTGAGAAATCATTTGGCGTAAAGTATCGGTATCATTAGTGAAATGACTCATGATATCCCCATGAGCATGACTATCAAAATAACGAATCGGCAAAGTTTCCAGATGGGTAAACATCTGATCCCGGATTTTCTTTTGGGTACCTTCGCTGATTTTTACCATGGTAAAGTTATAAATCAAACCCGCCGCTACACCGACGAAATAAATCAGTGCCATTTGCATTATCGCTTGTAGTAAGCCGGCAAAGTCAGGATTGCTTTGGCCAAGCATCGGTGTGATGTGCTTGTCGATGACCGTTTGAATAAACAGTGACCCTTGGACATTGGCAAAGGCCGAAAGTACTATCATGACAAAGACCATGATTAGTTGCAATTTGTAATCACTGAACATCAACTTCAAGAGCCGCTTTAAGGTTCTTAATGGTGAAGCAGTGTTGATTCCTGGATTATTCCCCATGTTCACCAAATCCTTTCCCTTGAGATTGATAGACTTCTTGGTAAATTTGATTGGATTGCAAGAGTTCCTCGTGGGTTCCGAGTCCATTGATTTTCCCGTCATCCAGAACAATAATCATATCAGCGTCTTGAATCGAAGTAATTCGTTGGGAAATAATCAAGGTTGTCGTTCCAGGAATCGCTTCTTTTAAGCCGGCACGAATGGCTTGGTCAGTGCGAGTATCAACTGCACTGGTGGAGTCATCTAAGATTAAAATTTTTGGCTTTTTCAAAAGGGCACGGGCAATAGTTAGCCGTTGTTTTTGCCCTCCGGAGACATTGGAACCACCTTGTGCAATCATCGTATCGTATTTATCAGGAAATTCTTGGACAAAGGGATCAGCTTGGGCAATTTTCGCTGCCGCCATAATCTCTTCATCGGTGGCGTGCTCGTTGCCCCATTTTAAGTTTTCCTTGATCGTGCCAGAAAACAAGACATTGTTTTGTAAGACCATCGACACTTGATCCCGTAATGTTTCAATGTCATATTCCCGAACATCGCGACCGCCCACTAGGATGGCCCCATGGGTTACATCGTATAAGCGGGGAATCAGTTGTACGAGGCTGGATTTCGAACTACCTGTCCCTCCAATAATACCCACTACCTGGCCAGATTTGATATCTAGATTGATGTTTTCTAATACTAGTTTGTTCATATCATCTGAATAACTAAAGCAAACATCTTTAAATTGGATACTGCCATCGGGGACGTTCATCACAGGATTTTTAGGATTGGTAATCTGACTTTCTTCATTAAAGACTTCGACGATTCGCTCAGCAGACGTCCGGGCAATCAAAATTTGCACGAAAGCCATGGAAATCATCATCAGGCTCATTAAAATTTGCATCGTGTAGTTAAACATGCTGACTAACTCACCAGTGGTTAAACTGGTGTCCACCACGATTAACTTCGCACCAACCCAAGACAACGCCAACATACAAGTATAAATTGCAAACTGCAATAAAGGCATATTAAAGGCAACAATCCGTTGGGCTAAGGTAAAGTCTTGATAAACCTTGGTGGAAACCTCATCAAATTGCTTTTCCTGATGTTTCTCCCGGACAAAGGATTTGACGACGCGGATCCCCTGCAAGTTTTCTTGAACAACATTGTTTAAGCGGTCATAAGTATGAAAGACTTTAATGAATAATGGATGGGCAAAGTGAATCACGACAGCCAAACCAATTGCTAAGAACGGTAAGACGGCCACATAGATTAAAATTAAGCGGGCATTGATGAAGCCCACCATCGTTAAGGAGAAAATCAAGAGCAAAGGACTCCGCACCAACATCCGGATGATCATTTGAAAGGCATTTTGGACATTGGTCACATCCGTCGTCATCCGCGTAATCAAACCCGCAGTGGAGAAATGATCGATGTTCGCGAAGGAAAAACCTTGAATCCGTTCAAAAATATTGTGGCGTAAGTTGCGGGCGAAACCAGCAGAAGCCACCGCTCCTTTTCTAGCTCCCATGGTGCCGCAAAATAGCGCAAAAAGCCCACAAACAAAAAGCAAAAGACCGTATTTGACTATCGCTCCTGCATCACTTTTGGCGATACCTTGGTCGATCATGGCTGCCATGATCAAAGGCATGATAACATCCATGATCACTTCGCCACTGACAAATAATGGCGTTAAAAGGGTATCTTTTTTATAACTACCCACATTGGCTAAAAGGGTTTTTAGCATAGATCTCTTCCTTTCTATTTTTATATCGGAAATCAAAAATAATCAAAGAGACGATAGGACTATACCTCTCCTACGTCTCTTTTTTGAGCTATTCCGTCTTATTAACTGTAGCGGAATAAAAAAACAATTACAAGGCTTGACATTTCAAAAAAGTCACACATAGTTAACATAATATAATTATGCTAACTTAGTTTAAGTACCGCCCTAATAGTCCAATCAACTCCTCTGGGAAAACCTTGAGATCCGTGATATCCAAGAAACGGTGTTCTCCATAAATCTCGCGAATAATGTCTTGGTCTTCCCCGATAGCCGCTGCTAAAAAGATGATGCCTTGGCGTTCGTAGTCAGCGATGACTTGTTGAATATCTTCACGAGCTTTTTTGCCAGTATAATCTGGCAATGCCTTGGGTTGACCATCTGAGATCGATAGTAAGACTTTTGTCGTAGCTGTTTCGTGACTCAAAGCGTCGGCGAGCAGGCGCAACGGTACCCCATCGCGATTATTTTGCCGGGGCTTCATTCCAACTAATTTGCCAGCAACCTGAGAATAGTCATCGCTAAACTCTTTGTAAGAGTAAATTGAAGTTTTTTCCCGTGGCGAAAGATCAGCGGTATCGCCATACACCATGAATGGTAGTGCCAGTTCTTGTGAAAATTCCAATACTGCTAGAGCGGCTTTTTTAGCTGCATCTAGGCGTCCCTCTCGAACCATTGAACCAGATTCGTCCACTCGTAAAGCAATTGCTAATGAAGGCGCTTCGTGAGGCGGATTTTTCTTCTCAAAGGTGCGAAAATCTTCATACGCAACACGACTCGCATCAAAACGCGTCCCAGTGTATTGGCCTCGATGAAATGAAGTACTGGCTTCGTTTTCGAGGATTTCCTTGAGTTTGGTGATTAGGGGTCTGACTTGTGGACGAATTTCCCGTAACATTTCTTGAGCCAGTTTCTCATCTGTTGCGGTGGCATGGGGACGATGAATAATCAGCCCTTCTTTGGCATGGCTAGTAGCTCGAAGTAGTTTCCGGGCGGCTTGATTCAACCGTCTTTTTTTCTGAGTTTCATCTTCAAGGATTGTTTCCACCGTTGCACCGGTCTGGGGTTCACTTTCAGGATTACCCTCAGTCCCTTCTGAACTTTGCGCCACGCTATCATTGCGTTGCTGACTTTCTGGTAGATCCTCAGAAGTCTTCGCAGCTGTTTCTTGTTGAGACGCATCTGGGGTCGCAGTCTCAAGGTTGTCTTTTGTCAAGGAATCTGAGAGAGTCGCAGCATCCTCAGCCGCTTCGGAAACTAAAGTCACAGCTTCCTCGGTAATATTGCGGGCCGCCGCTTCTTCTTGATTTAAACGCCGTCCCTGTTTATACCCCTGTAAAGGTCGTTCGTGATACCAGCTGGACAAGTCTTTTAAAAGACTACTGCTAGATAAGGTCTCTTCCAAGATTTTCAATTCTGTTGGCTCGGTGGTGAGCTTATAAAGAACTTTGGGATACAAAGTTTTTAAAGGGTCTTGTCCTTGCTTGAGGCTATTCACCCAATAAAAATACGAGCGCATCCCCGCGACGCCTTTGATGGCATTAGCTTTGGCGCCCTCTTCTAAAAGACGAATGATTTTTGCCATTAACAGCAAGGGTTCTTCTTCAGTAAAGCCCGTTTTGGCCTCCCCGCGACTAACCATGACTTCCAACGGTGGTAAGTCCATCTTTTCAGCATGTTGCATACGATCCCGCAAAGATTCATTGAGGGGGCGAGTACCTTGATAGTTACGGTTGGTGGTGATCACGACGACACAGTCAGGATGTCGTCGGACGAGACCAGTCGGTGTATTCAGCATCCCATTGGCTTCTAACGCGGAATTAAGAGCTACCATCACGGAAGCATCGCGAATCACAGTCGGTTCTTGGATTTCCAGAAGATAGCCTTTTTCCAATGCACGTAAGATTTCTGATGGATAAAAACGATATTGTACAGGGGTGACACTACTATTTTCAATCCGCGCCATCAGTTGGGCAAGTTTTTCCTTGGCCCCAGCTGGTGGGAGGGAAAAATGCTGTTCAATCAAGGTTAAGACTGCTTGCAAACTATCCGTTTGGTAGATGGCTTCCAACAGGTCTCCATCTGCCTCACGGTCTTCTGTCACGGGTAATAAGGCGCCAAAGACATCGGATTTGTCCATGTCGGCAAAACAGGTTACTTTGGTATAAGGTAGCTGTAATTGGTAGGACAACGCTTTGGCTAGTTCGGTTTTCCCAGAACCAGCATCTCCTTCCAAAAGGACATTGAAAATCTTGAGTTCGGGATCTTCCCAGTTGGCTTTGATTTCAGAGGCCACCCGCAGTTCGACTTCACCGGTTTGGTGACTGGCGGGTTTTTGCCAAATCATTTTTTGTTCCAATTTACTAAAGACCCGACCGGCTGTTACTTCGTATTCTGTCAACGGTTTCCCCTCCTCAATAGCCAGCTTCCTCTAATAATCGTTTCAAGGTACGCAAGCGCTGCCCTAATAATTCCCCATCTTTTTGGAGCAAGTCATGAAAAGCAACAATATCCTCATCAATCGTTGGATTATCTGTCGCTACTTCAACAGTCATACGGTTACCTTGTAAGCCGATAATGTCGACTTGTGGGTTTTCAGGGTTATAAAACTTGTCATAGCGATAAGCATTTTGAAAATACAAATTCCCCTGGGCTAAGAAAATCGCCATATCTAAAATGCGGCTAAAGGGTTGACTATCAAGGGTTTGCCACCCATCCCCTTCCTTTTGCAGCAACGTACCAAGCAATTCTTGATTGTCTGCTGATAAGCCTAGCGTTAGTTTTTTTTCAGGCTGGCTTTGGGCTAAGCGCCCATCAATTTGTTGGTAATTATCAACTTTTAGTACAGGTTTTTGCTGTATCTCTTTTTCATTCATTGTCGTCATCCTTTATTCAACGTGTTATCTAAATTATAACGAGTCCCAGCCGAAGTGCCAAACAATCGGTTTTTCGGTGGGAGACAAACGCGTGGAGCAGATCTTAGTCAAAAAAAAGAAGATGTCGCCACATCTTCTAATCACTATGAAATTAATAAGGAGAAATCGCAATTCCAATCGCCTTTTCACCTAGATGAGTACCAATCACTGGTCCAAAATGGCCGATGGTAATCTGAGCCTCGGGATATTTTTCTTGTAACTTGGCTTTCTCAATTTTTGCGACTTCTAAATTATTGGCATGAATAACAAAAAATTGCACAGGTTGGTCAATCGCCGCCGCTTTTTGCCCAACGATATCTTCGGCACGAGCAAAGGCTTTTTTGCTGGAACGAATCTTTTCAAAGAGAACAATTTTGCCTTCTACAAAGGTCAAGATCGGTTTAATTTTTAATAAACCACCCAATAAAGCTGCCCCATTAGTCAGGCGCCCCCCACGGACGAGGTTGTTTAAGTCATCCACGATTAAGTAGGCATAGACATTGTCCCGAATAAATGCCAGTCGTTCTTTGATTTCTGCTAAAGAAGCACCTGCATCATTCATATCTAAAGTGGCTTTCACCATATTCCCCATCGGCATGGAAGTAATTCGTGAATCAAAAGGGATAATCTTCAATCCAGAAAAATCATCCTTGATCGCTTCTAAGGTACTGACAAAACCGGAGATTCCAGCTGATAAGTGAATGCTGATAACGGTGTCGTAGCCTTGTTTTTGTAAATCATCATATAATGCCAAGACTTCGCCTAAAACCGGTTGTGAGGTTTTAGGAAACTCTTTACTGGTATTTAACATTTCATAAAAGGCATCGGCTTCAATGTCTTGCCCTTCGCTATAACTTTTTCCATCGATAATCACGGGAATCGGAATCACAAATAAATCTGGATGCTGTTGGATATCCTCTGGTAAAACCGCCGAGCTATCGGTAACGACTGCTAATTTCATGTAAAATCGAACCTCGTTTCAAGATTTCCTGAAACGTCTTTCGCAAAAAAAGACAATTCAGCTAAGAACATATTACTAAATATAGCACAAAGCGACTTGAATGGAAATATGCGAAACGGAGAAAAAAGCTGCTTCGTTTCGCATAGGTGGCCAGCTGTTAAATCCTCGAGTCCTTTCCTTTCGGCGGTACGTTGCTTTGAACTACTCAGAAAGGCGAAGCAAACAGTCGGTAATCGTGGGATTAGTTCATCAGCTACGTCTATCTATAAAAGCTACTACAAGTCCCTCTGAACTTGTGAGTAGCTTTCGAATTGACTGTTTATTTTTCCCAAAAAGACTTGATGGCTTTTTGGTTTTTGTCTTGATCGATGACGAGGACGCTACCGCCCGCATAGTCTACTCCGTAAGACCAAGAGTCGTCAACAGGAATCGATAAGCGATCCACCCCACCGGCGCCTTTAGCAATAGAAATAGTATTTTTTAGGAGATAGCTCATGGGCAAATTGGTGGCCGCTTCACCCATCACTTTACCACCAGCAAATGGCAGTTTTGCTAGCACCAAGGGATTTTTCATCCCACTAAAGACTGCGTTCATGACCTGTTGCTGGCGGCGGACCCGTCCAAAGTCCCCTTCCTCATCCATACGGAAACGAGCATATTGTAACAAGGTTAACCCGTCCATCTGTTGTTTGCCAGCTTTGATGGGTACTTCGAGATTTTTGCTCATGTCTTTTTCGGCATCAATTGTGACACCATTTGGAAACAGTGTATCAATCACACTCTCAAAAGATTGGAAATCAACAATCGTATAGTAACGGCATTCAATTCCAAAATTCTGTTTGAGGGTTTTCCGCAACAATTCTGCGCCGCCATATGCGTAAGCCGCATTAATCTTTGTTTGCCCCACTCCGGGAATGTCGACTAGGGTATCCCGCATGAAGGAAATGAGCTTCGGCTTTTTCGCCGGTCCGTCTAATTGCAGTACCATAATCGTATCAGCTCGGGCATTTTCCCCTTCCCGACTATCACTTCCCAGCAACAAAATATTGCTGGAACCATCGCTGTTTTTAAAGCCGTTAAAAGTGATGGCTTCTTGTTTGTCCATGTCGGCCCCTTGGTTAGCAGTCCATTTACCAGCAAAATAGGCCCCCACACAGAAGATTAACAACAGCAAAATCAGCTTCACGAAAAAGCGTAGGAAGCGATGTTTCTTGCGCTTTTGCGGTTTTTTTGGTCTGGGAGCCTTCCCGTTAGAACTGGGACCGGGACCCTGTGGTGGTTGTTTCCCACCAGTTCGTCTAGCCGTTGGTGTTTGTCCTTCGTCTGGGAGAATTTCCATATCCTCTGTTGTCCATTGCGGATCGGAGTTACTTTCTTGGGTGATCTGACGACGAGCAAAGAGTTTCCCCTTGTCTGCGCCAGCTAAATCTTCATATAATTTCTTGTTGCGGTCTTTGCGACTATCCAACTACGCCACTCCTATCTCATCTTGATGTATCCGTATCCTTTGATAACTAAGTACAGGATACCCTACCTCTTGGCAAATGTCTTTCGTCTTTGAAAATTTTACTCTTTTTTAGAAGATCTTGCTACGAACGACTTTGTCACATAGCAAAATGAAGCCCGGCTGTTCGGAAGACGCGATGTTTTCCGTCAGCAGGGCTTCATTAACTTATTTTTTATCGACTGGAGTCCGTTATCGTAGTAACCGGATAAGCGCCGAGATTGCGCACTGTGGCTCCTAATAAAGTAATTTCTTCCAAAGCGTTGGCAATTAAACGTGAGGATTGCTCACAAACCAAATCAATTACAAAGAAGTATTCCCCAAGGTGGGTTTTTAACGGTCGAGACTCGATTTTTGACAAGCCAATCTTTCTCCAACCAAAAGCCGCTAAGATTTGGTGAAGGGCACCTGGCTGGTTTGACGGTAAGGTGACCAACAACGTCTGCTTAGCGATATTTGCGCCGGTTTCAATTTGTGCTGATGATTTTTGCTCTTCCTGAGGGGCCTTTTTGACCACCCAAAAACGGGTCTGATTCACCGCATTGTCTTGGATGTTCGTTGCGGCAATGGTTAGTTGATAGCGAGCAGCGGCTTGTGTTGAGGCGATAGCTGCATAGCCTTTTTCAGGATGATCTCTGACGTATTCCGCCGCCGCTGTGGTCGAAGATACCGCCTCAAGTTTTACTTTAGGAAAATGCCGCTCCAAATAAGTCTGGCTTTGAGCTAACGCCTGGGGATGGCTCATGATGGTTGTGATTTCAGCCAGCTGGGTCATTGGTGAGACCAACAGCTGCTGTTTGATCGGTAAAATGACTTCTTCAATCACCTGTAAATTGCTCTTATGAAAAAGGTAATCAATCGTCGCATGCACCGAGCCTTCCAAAGAATTTTCGATAGGCACAACGCCACAGTCACAAGTCCCTTCAGATACGGCTTGCAGACAGTTTGGAATGGAGGGAAAAGCATGTAACTGAGTTTTGCCAAATAAAATTTGAGCAGCTTGATGGGTAAAGGAGCTTTGTGGGCCTAAATATCCAGCAATCATAGCTTTCCTAACCTTTCTATAATTTCGGTGGCGATAATGGCGGGAGTTTTATCATCGGTTACCACTACCAGAGAGGCTGCTTCTTGGTATAGAGGCAGCCGCGGTTGTAAAATAGCTGTCACTTCAGCGGCAGTTTTTTCATCTGCCAAAGGTCGTTGATTTTGGGTATCCTGACTGATTCGTTGATAGAGCTGGTCAGGGTTTGTTTGTAAATACACTACGTTGGGCTGTCTTTTAAGCAACTGATGATTTTGGGTTTGCAAAATGATCCCCCCACCACAGGCTACGACGGCTTCTTGAGCTACTATTTCCTGCAGGATACGGCTCTCGATTTGGCGAAAACTCGCTTCTCCTTGAGTTGCAAAGTAATCGGCGATGGACATTTGGATTTCGGCTTCGATGGCGGTGTCTAAGTCCACAAAAGGCAAATCTAGGTCAGCAGCCAATTGGCGTCCCACCGTACTTTTACCAGCCCCCATAAAGCCAATCAATAAAATGGCGGTCATTTATCCTCACTTCCTTTTCCCATCAATGTTTGGATATCCTCAAAAAAGCTAGGATAAGAAACCGCCACTGCTTCTGGCCGGAGCAATTGAGTCTCCCCTTTGGCTATTAACGAGGCAACCGCTAGCATCATGCCGATTCGATGGTCCCCACGAGAATCGACGACCGCCCCATGAAGTGGCGTTGGTCCCTGAATCACTAAGCCATCATCTGTTGGAGTGATATCGGCTCCCATTTTTCGTAATTCCGCTGCCGTCGCATCGATGCGATTGGTTTCTTTGACTTTTAATTCTTCCGCGTCTTTGATGATCGTCTTACCTGTCGCTTGCGTTGCTAACAAGGCAATAATCGGCAATTCATCGATAAGTCGTGGAATAATCTCTCCAGAAATGGTTGTCGCCTTTAGTTGTGATGTCTTAATCGTCATTGTAGCCGCTTGATTTTGTTGATCGAGATGATCGAGGGTTAAATCCGCTGTCATTTGCTTCATAACGTCGATAATTCCAGTTCTTGACGGATTGATACCGACATTGGTGAGCAATAGCTGACTGTTAGGGATGATGGCTCCTGCGACTAAGAAAAAGGCCGCTGAAGAAATATCACCAGGAACGATTACTTCTTGGCCGGTAAAGGTCTGTGGCCCCTTAACAGTAATGGTCTTGCCATCGCTAGCCGTCTCAATCTGGCCGCCGAATTGCTTGATCATCTCCTCGGTATGATTGCGGGTTGCTTCCTTTTCAATGATGGTTGACGTCCCAGAGGCTTGTAAGGCTGCAAAAATGATTGCAGATTTTACTTGGGCACTGGCAACCGGCAAGTGATAAGTAAGTGGCTTTAAGTTTTTAGAGCCGACAATGGTGATTGGCGGAAACTCACTATTTTTTTCACCGGTTAACTTTGCTCCCATCTGATTTAGTGGCAGCATCACTCGATTCATAGGGCGTTTTGCCAGAGAATCATCTCCGAATAAAGTGGTGATAAAAGGCTGACCAGCTAAGATGCCCATCATCAGCCGAATCGTCGTGCCAGAATTACCGATATCGATGGGTGTATCATAGGCTTGTAAACCATTGAACCCGACACCGGTGACGGTAATCGTCTCGCCATCATCAGTGATTGGAACCCCTAGTTTTTTAAAAGCCTGAAGGGTCGCTAGACAATCTTCTCCTCGTAAAAAATTTTTGATAGTGGTCGTTCCTTCAGCTAACGCGCCAAACATGATGCTACGATGAGAAATGGATTTATCTGCTGGTATTTGTAGTGTTCCTTGTAATCCCTGTGAAGTGGGTGTCAGTTTCATGGTTTCCTCCTTGAAAAGTTTGAGTATTCTGTTTATTTGACGCGACAAGTATACGGTGTTTGGGTGGTCAAACACGTTTTAGCTGCTTCAAGATCCTGCTGGTTTTTTAAAGAGATTTGCAAAACTCCCTGGATATCTTCGCGCGTTTCTTGAATCTTTAAGTTAATAATCGAAATCCCTGCTTCACCTAACAGTCCCGTAACTTCTGCCAAGACTCCGGGAATATCTGGTACATCCACATAGAGGTCATAAAAGGCTGGGATGGCGCCATTTTTATGGACAGGTAAACGATCCCGCGTATCTCTGGCGTGATGGAAAAATTGATAGATTCCTTCCCGGTCGCGATGGATCAACAATCGTTGGACCTTTGACATTTGTTCTTGCCAAAGGGTTAGTTGGGACATCAAGGTTTCGCGATTACTCAAGAGAATATCGGTCCACATTAACGGATCGGATGAAGCAATCCGGGTGAGATCCCGAAAGCCCCCTGCTGCTAGTTGCTTTGCTCGTGGATGCTCTTGATTGAAATGGTCTGCTTGGTTGACGAGACTAGCCGCAATGATATGTGGCAAATGACTCAGCATTCCGGTAATTTCATCGTGCTCATTAGCCGTCAGTTCCACATATTTTGCTCGGGTTCCCGCAAAAAGTTCATGGAGTGTCTGGAGAGCCGCCTGATCTTTTGCCAGGGGAGTGAATATATAGTAGGCATTTTCAAATAGGTCCGCATCACAGGCGTTGACCCCCGATTTATGGGACCCCGCCATGGGATGCCCCCCGATAAAGGTAAAAGGTAAATTGGTTGCGGCTTCCATAATCACTGATTTGGTACTCCCTGCATCGGTGACGATCACTCCAGGCTTTAATCTCAACTGCGCGAGCTCCTCTAAATAGCTCAAAGTCACACTGACTGGAGTGGCAAAGACAATGATGTCGGCGGTGGGCGCAGCGGTCGCAAAATCTTTGGCGCAACAATCGATAATCCCCTTCTCAATAGCCGTCTGACAAGTCGTTGGGGAATGATCCCAGCCCACCACTGTTGTCTCAGGATGTGTTTGTCGAATCCCTTTCGCCAAAGATGCACCAATCAATCCCAGCCCAATAATCAAAACTTGCTGGTTCATGGAACGTCCTCCTAATAGTTTTTCAGGTACTCCCGGTAAGTGGTCACTTGTTCTTTCAGCTCATCAAAGGAATCATGCCCAAATTTTTCCAAAAAGGCTTCTGCCATAACTGTGGCTGCGACATTTTCAGCGACTACCGAGGCAGCTGGGACGGCGGTACTATCCGAACGCTCGACACTGGCTTTGTAGGTCTCTTTCGTTTCAATGTCGACTGTTTGTAAAGGTTTGTATAGAGTGGGAATTGGTTTCATGACACCTTTGAGAATAATCGCCTCGCCGTTCGTCATGCCCCCTTCAAAGCCCCCCAGATGATCAGATTTACGAGTATAGCCTTGGTTTTCTTGCCAAAAGATTTCGTCCATCACTTGGGAACCTGGGAGTTTGCCAGCTTCAAAACCGATACCGATTTCGACACCTTTAAAAGCATTAATACTCATGATTGCTTGTGCCAGCTTAGCATCCAGCTTGGTATCCCATTGGACATAGCTCCCTAGACCTGCTGGCACTCCACCCATGATGACTTCCACCACACCGCCAATGGTATCGCCTTTTTTCTTGGTAGCATCGATTAAAGCCTTCATCTCGGCTTCCACATTTGGATCCACGACACGAACTTCTGAAGCTTCGGATCGTTTTTTGATTTCAGTAATGCTTAAGCCTTCTGGAATCGTTGCTTGGATGCCACCTAGCATAGTAACGTGACCGCAAACCGTCACACCTAGCTCAGCCAATAATTTTTTGGCGACTGCTCCAATAGCAACTCGCATGGTGGTTTCCCGAGCTGAAGAACGTTCCAAGACATTGCGTAAATCCCGGTGATGGTATTTCATGCCACCCACTAAATCGGCATGGCCTGGACGAGGCCGGGTGACTTTCCGAGTCCCTTTGGCGGTTTCCGGAACATCGGCGACTGACATGATTTCAGTCCAATTTTTCCAATCCCGGTTTTCGACCACTAAAGTCACCGGTGCGCCGATGGTTTTCCCGTGGCGTACACCTGAGACAATCGTTACTTGATCTTTTTCGATTTTCATCCGGCCGCCCCGGCCGTAACCGGTCTGGCGCCGAGCTAATTCGCAATTGATATCCTCCACTGTCAGTGGCATTCCGGCTGGCAAGCCTTCGATAATAGCGGTTAATTGCGGTCCGTGAGATTCTCCTGCTGTCAAATAACGCATAGTTTGCCTCCTTTTTCCTAACAAGGGATTAATTTTTTATAGTGGGAAAGGTCCTCCCAAATCAACTATTAGCTGCTTTTAAATAAGCCCGTAGATCTGTCAAGGGGAGGGTAACAATTTTTGCTTCCCCGATTGCTGCTAGTAAAATCAGTTTTAAATGATCCCCCCGAGCTTTTTTATCATGGGTAATCGCTTCGTAAAGTGCTGTTTCGTCCCAGTTCTCGGTGGTAGTAGGTAAATGGAATTTTTCGATCAGCTCTTTTAGTTGGGCAGTGCTTCCTTGAGGAGATAAGCCTTGCGCTTCTGCATGTTGGTTAATCTTCATCATACCAATGGCAACTCCTTCCCCATGGCTAATGACACCATAGCCAGCGGTTTTTTCCACTGCATGGCCAATCGTGTGTCCAAAGTTAAGAATTAAACGCATCCCATTGTCAAATTCATCGGCTTCCACCACTTTTTGCTTCACTTTCAATGTTTCAGTGATTACATACTCGGCATCCGCCAACAGGGCATCTTCATCAGGGAGTTTTTCCAAATGATGCCACAAAGCTAAATCGGCAATCGCAGCCGATTTGATAATCTCGGCAATTCCCTCTCGTATCCTTCTAGGGGTTAAGGTTTGTAAGACATCAGGATCGATTAATACCCCGTCTGGTTGACTAAATGTTCCCACTAAATTTTTGGCTTTTGCGGTGTTAACTGCGGTCTTGCCTCCAATGCTGGAATCCACTTGGGCTAATAGCGTTGTCGGGATCTGGATAAAGTGAATTCCACGCATATATGTCGAGGCTGCAAAAGCTGCCAAATCACCAATTACCCCACCGCCTAAGGCAATGATGCCATCCGAACGGGTAAAGCCCTCATCGGCCAAAAAAGCGTAGATTTCTTCGGCTTCCGCTAAGGATTTACTTGTTTCCCCGTGAGGAACTATATGGGTAACTACCTCAAATCCCGCTTGCGTCACTGCGACACGAACCTGTTCTTCATATAATGAAGCCACGTTGTCATCGGTAATGATGGCGACTTTTTGAGGTTGCCATAAGTCTTGTAAAAAAGGACCGACTTGGGCTAAGCACCCTCGCTTTACTTGAATATCGTATTGATGGTCTTTCAAATGTACCGTTAACATAACCATATCCCCTCAAATCCTTCAAATATTGTCCAAAAACTATTGATACTTTTTTATTTTTCTTGTTCGAGAGCCTTGATTTCCTGCATAGCCTTTTCCATGATGTCGACTTCTTTCATCATCTTCATGTAGGTTTTTTCATTTAAAGATTGAGGGCCGTCAGACCAAGCGTTGGCAGGATCAGGGTGAATTTCGACAATCATCCCATCCGCTCCAGCTGCTACCCCTGCGCGTGCCATCGGAGGTACCAAGTCCCAAATACCGGTACCATGGGAGGGATCGACAATAATTGGGAAATGACTCAATTTCTTAATCAAAGGGACGGCGCTTAAGTCAAAGGTATTGCGAGTCGCAGTTTCATAGGTTCGGATGCCCCGTTCGATGAAAATCACCGGCGATTTATCAGAAATTGCAATGTATTCGGCAGCATTTAACCATTCGTCAATGGTACCAGCAATACCTCGTTTCAAGCCGATGGGTTTACCTGTTTTCCCAACAGCTTGTAATAATTTGTAATTTTGCATATTGCGGGCGCCAATTTGTAAAATATCACTGTATTCAGCCACCATCTCGATGTGGCTTTCGTCCATAACTTCAGTGATCACCTTCATCCCAAACTCGTCAGCTGCTTGGCGAATGTATTGTAGGCCTTCTTCTTCTAAGCCTTGGAAAGCGTAGGGAGAAGTCCGTGGCTTGAATGCGCCACCTCTAAGAATTTCAGCCCCACCAGCTTTGGCGATGCGGGCACATTCTCTGATTTGGTCTAACCCTTCGATGGAACAAGGTCCTGCCATGGTGACAAAATGACCATCACCAATTTTAACACCATCGACATCGACTACTGTATCCCCAGGATGGAACTCCCGAGAAGTTAATTTGTAAGTGTTGGAAATACGCACGGCTTTTTCCACGCCATCATAGCTATAAAATGAAACGTCTTGAACATTACGGGTGTCCCCTTTGACTCCGATGACGATATGTTCTGTCCCGGCATCAATATTGACATCCAGTCCTTCTTTTCGAATTCGTTTTACGACATTTTCTACTTGTTCCCGGGTAGCGCCCGGCTTCATAATCACGATCATTTTTCTAGCTCCTTTTTATTGTTCATTGCTGTCAGATTACCAATCTGTTTAGTTGTTGAGTAACGGGCGAACCGCCGCCAAGGGCATTTCTTTACCAGTCCAAGCCTCAAAAGCAGCGGCTCCTTGGTACAAAAGCATCCCCAGCCCATTGGCGGTTTTTAATCCTCGTTCACTTGCCACTTTGAGCAAATGCGTTTGGCGAGGTTCATAGATGACATCATAGACGGCAAGGTCAGGATGCAACAGTGTTTCCTCCGGTAAAGCCATTTCTGCCAACGCAGGTGCCATCCCTACGCGGGTAGCATTTACTAAGAGGCAACTTGCAGCTAAAGAATCAGCCAGTTGTTGCTGCGGACCAGCTAAATCATATAAGGCAATATCACAGCCTGTTGCTTGCGCAATTTTAGCTAATTTTTCATGAATCTGATCATAAAAATGATCTTTTCGATTGAAGACGTGAATGGTTTTCACCCCATCTAAGGCAGCTTGCGCAATGATGGCCGTACTGGCACCCCCCGCTCCAAGAATAGTCAGTTGTTTGCCGATGGGATCGACTTCCAGATCAGCGAGACTTCGCATAAAGCCAATGCCATCGGTGTTATGTCCTTCTAGTTTACCATTTTTTGGGACAATCGTGTTGACAGCACCAATCAGTTTTGCTGCTGGTGTCAGTTGATCCAGATGAGGAATTACCGCCATCTTATAGGGCATCGTGACATTCGCTCCAATAAAGGACAAGGTGCGAATCGCGGAAATGGCATCAGCTACTTCATTTTCCTTGATATCAAAGGAGAGATACACCGCATCGATTCCTGTTTTTTCGAAGGCGGTGGTATGCATCTCAGGTGAAATGCTATGACGGGTCGGATTGCCTAATAAACCTGCCAATCGGGTGTGTCCAGTGATGATTGCTGTCATCTGCTTTCCTCCTATAATTGACTTCCTTTTTCCGACTACGACGTGACTTGCTAGCAACGGCAGTCTATCAAAAAAAGGGTGCTCACCGTGATGAAACTACAGTGAACACCCTCGAAACCCCTTGTCCGGACAAAGGATAAAAGAAAAGCCACTATAGATATCATCTACGGTGGCGATTAAGTCAAGTCAAAATCCCTTAGCCATCATAGATACAAACTGCTTACGTCTGTATCCATGCTTGATGAATACAGTCTATCTAAAATAGCTAAAGTAATACTTATTCAGTTGTGGTGTTAGTGATGGGTTCATCAAGATCGCTCCAAACTGTTTAAGATTGCATTCAGTATAGTCTGATTCAAATGAGGTGTCAACACTTTCTGTAAAAATAATCTTATTTTCTGTAAATCCAGTTATTCGTTTACGGGAAAATGGCGATTTATAAATCATCTTCAAAAAACAGCAACAGTTCCGGTAAGGTCAATTGCGCCTTTTCCGCAGCGCTTAAATCCTTTGCAATTTGCCCTTTTTTCATCAAAATCAAACGGTTGCCATATTGGAGGGCATCTTCCATATGATGGGTAATCATCAAACAAGTCAAGTTTTCCGCAGTCACCATTTCATTAGTCAAGGCCATCAAGTTTTTCGAAGTTTTTGGATCCAAAGCCGCTGTATGTTCATCCAATAAGAGTAACTCGGGTTTTGTTAAAGTAGCCATTAAAAGACTCAATGCTTGTCGTTGCCCACCGGAGAGATTTCCTGTGGGCGTATCGAGGTGATTTTCTAAACCGTTGCCGATTCTTTGACAGAGACTGTAAAAATATTCCTTGCGGGCAGCGATTTTTCGTGGCACCAAGCCTCGATGTTGGCCCCGCTTTTCAGCTAACAACAAGTTTTCTGCTACGGTCATGCGACCCGCTGTCCCCATTTTGGGATCTTGAAAAACGCGAGCGATGTATCTTGCCCGTGCTTCTTCCGCTTTTAAAGTGACATCGGTATCGTTAATCTTGATTTTTCCAGAAGTAAGCGGCAAAGAGCCAGAAATTGTATTAAACAAGGTGCTTTTCCCAGCCCCGTTGCCCCCTACTACCGTGATAAATTCCCCCGGCTCAATGGTTAGTTGGATATGATCGAGGAGGATGCGGGTTTCATCGATGCCATTTTTGATGCTTTTATACCCATTTTCTATGACTAAGCGACTCATCTTATTGCCCCTCCCTTTCAAATCCAGTAACTAAGTGCAAGGCTTTTTTCAATTGTGGCACCATCAAGCAGACGGCTAAAATGGCAGATGAAATAATCTTCAGGTAAGTAGTATCAAAACCGGCAAAGATGATCAAGAAAATAATTAATTGATACAAAATACTCCCAATCACAATGGCGATTAACCGCTCAGCAAAGGTTAATTCACCAAAGAGTACCTCGCCGATAATGATTGCCGCTAGCCCAATAACGATCACGCCGATTCCTTTAGAGACATCAGCATACCCATCATTTTGCGAAATCAAAGCTCCTGCTAAAGCAATGACACCATTGGACAAAGTCAATCCTAAAATCTTCATGCGGTCGGTTTTAATTCCCAATGAACGAGCCATGGTTTCGTTATCTCCAGTGGCAATGTATGCTTGACCAAGATTGGTATTGAAGAAAAACAAGAGCAAACCAATCGTCACCACCACAAAAATCGTTCCCAATAAGACAATGTCAAAATAGTCGGGTAAATTGAGCTGAGTAAAAAAGTCTTGGATTTTCGGATAGTGATGACCTAAGCCTTTATTGGGACTTTTCATGACATACAAAATCACCGAATTTAGCCCAGACATCACCAAAATACCAGCTAAAATGACGGGGATCTTGCCTTTGGTGTATAAGATTCCCGTCACCAAACCCGCTGCCATCCCAGCGGCCACGCCTAGAAGCGTCGCCAGCACCGGATGGATCCCACTGGTGATGGCCGTTACACAGACAGCGCCTCCTAAAGGAAATGTCCCCTCGGTGGTCATATCCGGAAAGTTGAGAATGCGGTAAGTCATAAAAATACCAATGGCCAGTAATGACCACAATAGTCCCTGCCCGATGGTAGAAACGATCATTGTAAAACGCCCCTTTATCAGTTCATCTAATAGTTGCCCTAGTAATAGCAAGTCTCTCACAAGTCCGTGAGCTGCCTCACACTAAAAGTTTTGGCTTTGTTTTAATCGGTAAAACGAGCTTCTTTGGTTAGCTCATCTGTCAGCTGGATTCCTAATGTTTCAGCTAGCTGGCGATTGATGATGGTTTCTCCTTTAGCAAAGGTATAAATCGCTGTGGTTGCAGGATCTGCTTCCCCTTTGGCTATTTGAGCAGCCATTTTACCGGTTTGGACCCCGAGTTCTTTTTGGCTAATCCCAATGGTGGCAACCCCACCTTGTTCCACCATCGTTTCGACTGAAGGGAAAATCGGCAGTTGTTGTTTTTCAGCCTCTTGTGCCACGGTTTCCATGGCATTGGCAATCGTATTGTCTAAGGGAATAAAAACAAAATCGACTTCTTTAGCTAAAATCTGGACGGTTTGGGCGACTTCATTGGTGGATGAAACTGGCTTATTCACCACTTCTAGGCCTAGTTCTTTCGCTTTTTCACTAGCTTTTTCTATTTGAAATTTAGAATTGGCTTCAGATGAGGCATATAACATACCCACTTTTTTGGCCTCCGGTAATAGCTTATGAGCGAGTTCGATGATTTCTTCTACAGGGGGCTGATCGGACACACCGGTGATATTAGCTCCGGGTGCTTCATTGGAGGCGACTAAATCTGCCCCTTTTGGATCGGTAACAGCGCCTAAAACGATGGGGATATCTTTGTTTTTAACATTGTTGTCTAATGCTTGGGCTGCCGGCGTAGCAATCCCTACCAGTACTTCTGATTTATCCTTTATCAGTTGCTGGCTCATGGTATTGAGCTTGCTTTGGTCCCCTTGTCCGTTTTGGAAATGTAAGGTTAGGTTCTTTCCTTCTTCCAAACCTTCTGCAGCTAAGCCTTCCTTGATACCTTCATAAATCTGGTCTAATGCCGGGTGACTCATCAGTTGCAGAACGCCTACTGAATAGTGCTTATCCGCTGCTGTCTCACTACTTGAGGCATTTTCACTTGCTTTCCCAGCATTTTTTCCGCCTTGGAAAAGCCCGTAACCTACCAATACCAATACTAAAACTGCGACAGTTGCTAATAATCCTTTGTTTTTCATAAATATTCATCCTCTCGTGTTTGAAGTTCGACTGTTCTTTGTTGGGAAAACCAGTTGCGATCCTTCTACTTGCCAGTGGATAAAAAAAGACCACGTAGATATCGTCTCTACGTGGTCAAATCGGTCAATTGTCCAACATAGATACAAGTTTTAGAAGGATACTCTAAAAAGTTGTATCTATGGAAGGTGCTCCATCAATACAACTATCTACGCCAGATACGCCATGCTTGGGATTGTCCAGTAAGATAAGTTGAAAATGTCATGATGGTCACTCCTTTAAAGAATTTTTTCAGCCGCCTACTATTTCTGAGGCAACTGCTGAAGTTAAACCTAGGATACTCTATCCAGCACCTAGCGTCAACTATTTTTTGCAAAAATTGAATAATCATCCAATCAGTAGTAATTGGTTATTTTTCGTCGATCGTTTTAATATTCCACATGGACAGACGATTTAGTTCAGGAATTAGGGCTGTCTCGGGCTCTTCCAGTTTGGAAAACTCCAGACGATTCTTTTCAACCCCTTTTTCGAAAAAGACAAAGGTAATTTTGGTGGGATCAATCCCATATTTCTTGCCAATGTTTACGGTGTTGTAAACCAGTGGATAATAATAAAAGTCACGATTGAGATCGTCGTTTTGGCCAGCTAAAATCGCATCCACTTTGTTCCGCTGATCTCCATGAGGGGGAGCAAACATGACCGATACCGCCTTTTTTTTGGCAATAAAATCATCCTCTTGGTCATAGTCTAGCGGTTTGATCCGCGTGCCTGTTACTTGGGGATGGATGATTTCTTCGTATTCCGATTGCCGAATGTGGGCTTGGGCAACGACCATCGATAGGGAAAACAAAGCCACACAGCCGATAATTCCGACAAAGGTTAAAATCCCCCGCCGTTGATTCGCTGAAAACCATTTTTCCAAATCATTGTAAATGGCTACCGCTCCCTGTTTTATCGCGGCACCTAGTTGGGTGAAACGTTCCAAATGAAAGCCCTCCTTCGCCTCCTTACTCATCGTAGTCGCAACGATTCGCAAGAGTTCTCTAACATACTAGCATTTGCCTTGGAGGAGAGCAAGTGCCCTTTTTCTTCCTTTAAGAAAAAACTACAAAAAAACGATAGTCTGCCTTTTCATTGTTGCTTACTTTCGGTATGATGAAAGATAAGAGAACACTTCCAACCTCTGAAGAATAGCAAAAGGAGTTTTTAAGATGGCGCATTTGTCAGATACGATTATGGATATCATGAGCCCCGTTTTTCATCTCATCGTGGTGGGTTTGAATTTTCTCTCAATCCTCGTCCTGATTTGGGGTGTGGTGATTGCTGGTTACGATTTTATCAAAACAGAATTTAGCCAACCCGACCATGTGCGAGCGGCCCGCCACAATAACTTTATTCGCAATTTTCTAGGAAGTTATATTCTACTAAGTCTTGAAATTTTGATTGCGGCGGATATCATTGAGTCCATTATCAATCCCACTTATGAAGACATCATTCGTTTGGCCGCTGTGGTAGTGATTCGTACCGTGATTTCCTTTTTCCTACATCGAGAGATCAAAGACGCCTTGGAAGAAGAAGAGCACAGTCAAGAACAACAACAGCAAATCACCCGCAAAATACGTTAACAACTGGCGACTTACCTTAATTGGCGGTACCTTGAAACAGGTGCCGTCCTTTTTATTTCCCTCTAAGTCCGCTATAATAAGGACACGATACAATAGAAACGAGGAGATTCCATGTCTTTTGATGGCATTTTTACCCATTTGATGGTTACCGAATTAAATCAGCGCTTGCTCTCAGGGCGGGTGACCAAGCTCCATCAACCCTACCCCAATGAAGTCGTCTTGGTCATTCGGGCCCGGGGAAAAAATCATAAATTGTTACTTTCGGCTCATCCTACCTATGCTCGCGTCCAATTAACGGAGATGGCTTATGCCAACCCCGATACCCCACCTAACTTTATTATGATGTTGCGGAAACATCTGGAAGGGGCCATTTTAGAAGAAATTAGCCAGGCAGACAACGACCGAGTGATTCATTTTGCTTTTAGTCGGCGGGATGAACTTGGAGATGTCCAAAACTTACTGTTAATCGTCGAATTGATGGGACGTCATAGCACGATTTTACTGATGAATCAACAGAGTGGTAAGATTCTCGATGCCATCAAACATATTGGCTCTAGTCAGAATAGTTACCGTTCGTTACTCCCAGGTGTGGCCTATGTTGCTCCCCCAGAACAAGAAACTAGCAATCCTTTTCTTGCTAAAGATCAAGAGGTCTTCGAACGACTGTCCCGCTTACCAGAATTATCAGGGGCTGCTTTACAACGTCAGTTTCAAGGTTTGGGTCGAGATACGGCGGATGAACTGGCTTACCTGATGAGCCAACGCCCCAATGAAAAACTACCGGTTTGGCATGAGTTTTTTAATCGTCTCGCGACTAACCTTGCCCCTACTTTTTATCAGGTGGGGACGAAAGAGTTTTTCACACCTATTACCTACCAATCTTTAGCAAGACTGGCAGAAGAGTCACATCTTTTCCCGGATTTAAGCAGTCTCTTAGATGCCTTTTATCACGACAAAGCCGAACGGGATCGGGTGAAGCAACAAGGTGGCGAGTTGATTCGCAAAGTTGAAAACGAGTTGAAACGAAATCGCAGTAAACTGGCCAAACGCCAAAAAACCTTAAAAGACTCAGAGAATGCAGAGGAGTTTCGCCAAAAAGGAGAACTACTCACGACGTTTTTGTATCAAGTTCCTCGGGGAGCTTCTACAGTTGAACTGGCAAATTACTATGACGAAGATCGCTCGTTAACCATCGCCCTTGATCCGGCGTTAACCCCCAATCAGAATGCTCAAAAGTATTTTACCCGTTACCAAAAATTAAAAAATGCTGTCAAACTAATTCATACCCAAATAGCGGAGTCTGAAGCGGAGATTAATTACTTAGAATCAGTAGTTGCCCAGCTAGAAATTGCCGGTCCCTTAGATTTGGCAGCAATTCGTGAAGAACTCACTACTCAAGGGTATCTTAAAAATCGTAACCCGAAAAAGCGGAAGGAAAAGCCTTCTCAACCGGAGCATTTTCAATCCTCCGATGGCACTGAAATCCTGGTAGGTAAAAACAATCTCCAAAATGATCAACTCACCTTACGCACGGCCAAAAAAACGGATATTTGGCTGCATGCAAAAAACATCCCCGGCTCCCATGTGATTATCAAAAGTGCGTCCCCCTCAGAGACTACCTTGTTGGAGGCCGCTGAATTGGCCGCTTATTTTTCAAAATACCGGCAATCGGCTCAAGTGCCAGTGGATTACGTCCAAGTCAAACATATCCGTAAGCCCAATGGTGCCAAACCTGGCTACGTTATCTACGACAACCAGAAAACCCTCTATGTGACCCCTGAAGAAAGTCAAATCAATCGCTTACGGAAAAAACTATAATAAAACAGCGTGGACATGCTTCCGGAAAATCCTTCAAGTAAGTCCACGCTGTTTTATCGATAATCGATTATTGGCTTTGCGCCTTAAGACTAGCATTTTTCTTCCTGGAAAAGATAGCCAGCCTATCGTAACAAAGATGAAATTTTACGCAGTAGGATTGATATGGCTATAAAAGCAATACGCATACAGTCATTTCTAAGCAGAGAATGCTAAGAAAGACTAGCAAATGTACTTAAAGTTGGCGGCACTTGCGACACTTACTCTAAGTTTGAAGCTCATAGACAAAGCTAAAGATACGTTTGCGCATACAGTTACATCTAAGCAAAAACCGCAAGATGAACATGTAATGTCAAAGTGCTTTGTAATTAGTATTTTCTGGTCTAGCTATCGTCATGTCAATGCCTAGGTCGCTAATTGCGTGACATCAAAATGACGGCATGATACGCCACTTAAATCCTGATAGATCAGCCTGTTCGGCGCATGATTTTTTAAAAGTTCTTTATCCCTAAAAAAACAGCAGTGCTTCAATTATTGAAGTTCTGCTGTTTCTTTGTCCTTTTATCCAATTCAAGTCACTTGCTAAAAGCAAGCCCTGCGATTGTCAATAAACTATTCGGTTCTATCTGGAAAATAATAGACGTCGCGTCCTCTTAACTCCTGCAATGGTCGGTTGTTTCCTTGCAAGATTTCCTCTTGAAACTGAGAGAGGAAAGCACGGGAAAGTTGGGCGATTTCATCAAAAACAAACCAGTTGATGGGCCCTTTGGTGGGAGGTGTTGTTAATGATCCGACATAGTGAAAATGGCTACGTGTTTTTGGTAAAAAGACACTTGGATCAAACACTTCTAAATGGCGATCCAAATCCCACACTGCTGATTGACGCAAAGGTCCCTCGGCCAGTATTTCTGGAGCAATTTCGCATAAGACACCAACGACGAGGTTATTGCCTTCTTTATCCATATGCACCAAATGAATTTCTACTGATTGCTGTTGGCCATCGATCCAATGCTCGCTAGGCAGATGATAATGAATATCTGTCAACGCATAATCCACGTTATTGAAGGTCACATAGCTGTCACATTCAAAGGGAATGAAGTGAATCGTATTTTTAAATTCTTTTTCGGTAAACCTTTCTGTCTGGTAATGAAAGGAGATTGCTTCAGATGAATGCACTATCTGGCTAGCTGCGTCATGTCGCAGGTGAATAGGCGACTGATAGCGAAAGGTTGCGCCTTCTGCATACCAGTCACACAAGGTATGCCAGTACTCAGGACCGTTGGCGCCACTGTAACTCCAGGGCACATCCATATTTCGTTTGACCATCTCCATCCTCCTCTCCTAATCCTGCAAAACAAGATGAATTCCAAGAACCTGTTGTGCCAGTTTACCCCTAAAATATTTTTCCAGCAAAAAAAGTGCTCAAGCTTGCAACCAGCCGTTTGGATCTTCTTTAAACCGTTGCAACAATTGCAAGTCTGCTTCATTGATGTAGTTGGTTTCCAACGCCGCTTGTATCAAAGTGGAGTAATTCGTCAAGGTTAACAAAGGAATGCCGGCTTTTTCAAAATTAGCTTGGCCTTTGGGAAGTTCATAGGTGAAAATTGCAGCAACGGCTAAAACATCAGCTCCTTCTCGTTTGGCTGCTTCAGCTGTCCCTAGAACCGAACCGCCGGTAGAGATCAAGTCTTCAATAATTACCATTTTTTGACCTTTTTCGATACGCCCTTCGATTTGATTGCCTTTACCATGGTCTTTGGCCTTTGCTCGGATGTAAACCATTGGTAAATCTAAAATATCTGCCACCCAGGCAGCGTGAGGTACACCACCAGTAGCCGCACCAGCAATGACTTCTACATCAGGATAGGCTGCTTTAATTTTCGCAGCTAAGCCTTGAGCGATTTGTTTACGCACTTTTGGGTAACTGATGGTGATCCGGTTATCACAATAAATCGGACTTTTAATCCCAGAGGCCCAGGTAAAAGGATCATTGGGACTTAAGAAGACGGCCTTAATAGCTAATAAGTCTTTTGCAACTGCAGCTTCAATCGATTGATTTGTCATTTGGCAACACCATTCCATTCTTTTTTGATTTGAGTATAAGCGTCATAAGGGTCAGCAGCCTGTGTGATTGGCCGGCCCACCACGATGTAATCTGCGCCGATTTCGCGGGCAGCACCAGGAGTCATGACCCGCTTTTGGTCTCCAACTGCTGCACCAGTTGGGCGAATTCCTGGTGTCAAACAAATAAATCCTGCATCAGTAGCTTTTTTGATAGCAGCAACTTCTTGACCAGAGCAGACTACCCCATCGAGTCCGGCTTTTTGAGCACATTGGGCATAGTGACGGACGCTCTCTTCAAGACTGGCTGCAATCAGTTGATCTGCTTGCATTTGCTTTTCAGAGGTGGAAGTTAGCTGGGTGACAGCGATTAATTTCGCCCGTGTTGCGCCTACTGGTTTACCAGCTTCCAGTCCACGCAAGGCAGCCGCCATCATTTCCGTTCCGCCTGCCGCATGGACATTGGTAATCGCGACGCCCATGCCAGCAATTCGGCGCATTCCACTTTCGACAGTGTTGGGAATATCATGTAATTTCAAATCCAAAAAAATATCGTGGCCTTGACGTTTTAAGTAGCGTACCACTTCTGGGCCATCTTCATAAAAGAGCTCCATTCCGACTTTTACAAATAATTTTTCATGGCTAGGAAACTTTTTGAGAAACAATTGAACACTTCCTAAGTCAGGAAAGTCTAAGGCAATAATTGGTCGCTTCATGCGCGTTTTTTCTCCTCTCGTACTTCTCGGATCAATTGCTCCAAGCTGGTAATCCCCAGTTCGGCCATCCGCAGGGGTAATTGTTGTATTAATTTCGGACAAATCCATGGATCCGTGAAATTTGCGGTGCCCACTGCTACTGCAGAGGCCCCGGCCATAAACATTTCCAAGACATCATCCACGGTTTGTACGCCTCCCATCCCGATAATCGGTAAATTGGAGATGCTCGCCACTTGGTGGATCAATCGAATCGCGACTGGTTTGATCGCTGGACCGGATAAGCCCCCAGTTTGATTTGCCAAAATCGGTTTACGAGTCTGTAAGTCAATCCGCATTCCCAACAAGGTATTGATCATGGTAAAGCCATCCGCGCCACCGGCTTCCACCGCTTTAGCAATCGGTACAATATCAGTTACGTTAGGCGAAAGTTTTACATAAACCGGGACTTTCGCCACTTTTTTCACAGCTGCCGTTAAACGACCTGCAACTTCAGGATCCGTACCAAAGGCAATGCCACCATGACGAACATTGGGACAGGAAATGTTCAATTCAATAGCTTTGACGTTGGGGGCATCTCCTATGTGAGCGCAGACTTCGACATAGTCCTCCTCACAAGCACCAGCCACATTGGCAATAATTGGTAGTTCGGGATAGTCTCTGGCTAATTCTGGCAAATAGCTAGCCATCACCACTTCCATCCCCGGATTTTGCAAACCGATGGCGTTTAACATCCCACTAGGAGTCTCCGCAACCCGTGGTGTTTCATTGCCAAAACGAGCCTTGGGGGTGGTAGCTTTAATCATGATGGAGCCTAGTTCATTGAGGTCATAATAATCCCCGTACTCCTTACCAAAGCCAAAGCATCCGCTGGCTGGCATGATGGGATTTTTTAAATCCAATCCCGGCAGTTTTACTCGTAGCGTCTCTGCCATTTAGATAACCACCTTTCCGACAGGGAAAACAGGACCCTCGTCACAGACTTTCAAGCTTTTTTGTCCCGTATCATCATCAGCTACATGACAGACGCAAGCGTAACAGGCGCCTACACCACAAGCCATTCGAGCCTCCATGGAAATTTGAGCGTTGGGATGATTTTGGAAGAGTTGGTCGACGGTTTTTAACAGGCCATTGTTGCCACATGCAAAGACTGCTGCTGGTTGCTTAGTTTCATAGTCGGGGTGATGCATCGCGGCTAACAACAAATTGCCGACGTTGCCTTGTACGCCAAAACTGCCATCATCGGTTGCAAAACGGCATTCCCCTAAGGCTAGAAACTCTTCTTGGTAATACATCACTTCCTGACTAGCGAATCCTAAAAAGTGGACGGGTTGGGCGCCTAGTGCCAAGAGCTGCCGAGAAAGCTCGTATAAAGGTGGAATTCCGATGCCACCCCCGACAATGTAGACGAGATCGCCAGCCGTTATTTTTGACAGATCAAAGCCATGACCTAATGGCCCGAGAACATCTAATTGGTCCCCGGCTTTTAGTTCGGCAAAAGCCTTGGTGCCGGCTCCTTCTGTGCGGTAAATGATCCGACAAGTATTGTTAGTTAAATCCACTTGATTCAGACTAATCGGTCGCCGTAACAGCAAGTCTGCTTGTGGTACTCGGATATGCAAAAACTGGCCAGCTGTCGTCATTTCTTGCACCAATTCCCCTTGTAAGGTGAGCTCATAAATCCGAGGTGCTAATTGGCGTTGTGCCGTGATATTCATCATTTCTTGTTTCAATCAAAACGCCCCTTTTTCCTGTATCCTGCCATCATTTGAGTGACGGTGTCATGATTCTTAGCGAAAGCTGTCTTCCCCCAAGCTTTCTAACTTTGGGAAAAACAGCTTTCAGCATGTTATTGTTCGATTATCTTAAATTGCTTGAGTAGCAAACGCCCGATCTTCCATGACTTTTAAGATTGCATCCGCCGTATCCAGTGAAGTGAACAATGGTACGCCATGTTCCACAGCTTCCCGTCGGATAATAAACCCATCCTCAGATGTCCCTTGGCGATTTTTATCCATAGTGTTGATGACCATTTGTGTATTGCCACTGCGAATCAAGTCAATCACATTTTCATCACAAGCGGTCTCAGATATCTTGCAGATTGTTTTGACCCTTAAGCCTTGTGCTTCAAAGTATTGGGCTGTACCACTAGTCGCTAATATGCTAAAGCCGACTTCTTGGAACCGCCGGGCCAAGGTCAGGGCTTCTGCTTTGGCATCATCGGCAATCGTAAACAAGACGGCACCATAGTCAGGAATTTTTAGTCCAGCAGCTTCAAATGCTTTGTACAGTGCTTTTTCAAGACTGCGGTCAGAACCCATGACTTCCCCAGTGGATTTCATTTCTGGTCCCAAGTAGGTGTCCACTTTCAAAAGCTTCGTGAAGGAGAAGACCGGAGCTTTGATGTGAACATTTTTATCTTCTGGATAAAGCCCGTTTTGGTAGCCTAAATCTTTCAGTTTCGTCCCGAGAATCGCTTTGGTTGCGATTTGTGCCATTGGAATTCCGGTGACTTTACTCAAAAATGGTACGGTCCGACTAGCACGTGGATTGACCTCGATGACATAGACTTTGTTTTCATGAATGACAAATTGGATATTCATCATACCGATACAGTTTAAGCCGATTGCTAGCTTTTGAGTATAATCAGCGATCGTCCCTTTGATTTCTTCTGACATAAATTGTGGGGGATAAACCGCCATGGAGTCTCCTGAGTGGACCCCTGCCCGCTCGATATGTTCCATAATACCTGGAATCAAAACCGTTTCCCCGTCACAAATGGCGTCGACTTCACACTCAGAACCAGTTAAGTAACTATCCACTAAGACTGGATGTTCTGGTGATGCTTTCACCGCCGTCTCCATATAGTTTTCCAAATCTGCTTGATTTTCGACGATTTCCATCGCGCGACCACCTAAGACATAGCTTGGCCGTACGAGGACGGGGTAACCAATTCGTTGGGCAATGGCGACTGCTTCAGCTTTGTTTGTAGCGGTATCCCCTGGTGGTTGAGGGATATCTAGCTGTTTCAAAGCTTGTTCGAACAAATCACGATTTTCTGCTCGGTCCAAGTCTTCAATAGCGGTACCGAGAATTTTAACGCCATTTTTTACCAAGGGTTCCGCTAAGTTGATGGCTGTTTGGCCCCCAAACTGGACGATGACACCGATTGGCTGTTCCAAATCAATCACATTCATAACATCTTCCAAAGTCAGCGGTTCAAAGTAGAGTTTATCTGAAATTGAAAAGTCGGTTGAGACTGTCTCTGGGTTGCTATTCATGATGATGGCTTCATAGCCGGCAGCTTGAATGGCTTTGACTGAATGAACGGTGGCATAGTCAAACTCTACCCCTTGACCAATCCGAATCGGTCCCGAGCCTAAGACCAAAACGGACGGTTTTTTGGTTGGAATACTTTCATTTTCAAATTCATAAGTGCTGTAGAAGTATGGAGTTTCCGATTCAAATTCGGCGGCGCACGTATCAACCATTTTGTAGACCGGCAGCAGCTTTTCCTCATGACGTAGCTGACGAACTTTAGCCTCTGTCAGGTTCCAAAGTTGAGCGATTTTACGGTCAGCAAAACCATGCTGTTTGGCTTGCTTTAAGACATTAATATCTCCGGGGGCTGCGGCTAGTGCTTGCTCGATTTCGACAATGTGCAAGAGTTTGTCTAAGAAGAAGAGATCAATCTTAGTCAAATCGGCAATTTCTTCGATCGGATAACCACGGCGAATTGCTTCTGTGACATAAAACAAGCGATCATCTTGCGCGCGCACCATTTTTTTGGTCAACTCAGCGTCACTAACGGCAGCAAACTCTGCAATTTCCGCGTGATAGGTGCCGATTTCTAATGAACGAACAGCTTTTAACAGAGACTCTTCGATATTGCGACCAATCGCCATCACTTCTCCAGTGGCTTTCATCTGAGTTCCCAGTTGTCTTTCGCCACTTTCAAATTTGTCAAACGGCCAACGAGGAATTTTTGCGACAACATAGTCTAAGGCTGGTTCGAATTCAGCGTATGTGGTGCCAGTGACGGGATTCTTCATCTCATCCAAGGTTAGACCAACAGCGATTTTAGCGGCTAACTTAGCAATCGGATACCCTGTCGCTTTTGAGGCCAAGGCTGATGAGCGGGAAACCCGTGGATTGACTTCAATGACGTAATAATTGAAGCTATGAGGATCCAAGGCTAGCTGAACGTTACAGCCCCCTTCAATCTTCAAGGCGCGAATAATCGATAAGGACGCGTCCCGCAACATTTGGTATTCGTAGTCACTCAAAGTTTGGCTTGGAGCAAAGACGATGGAATCCCCTGTATGAATCCCCACTGGATCAAAGTTTTCCATGTTACAGACGACGATGGCATTATCAGCGGAATCCCGCATCACTTCATACTCGATTTCTTTAAAGCCGGCAATGGAGCGCTCAATCAAGCACTGAGTTACCGGAGATAGCTTCAAGCCATTTTCAGCGATGGTTCGTAGCTCTTCTTCATTGTCACACATCCCGCCGCCAGTTCCGCCGAGGGTAAAAGCTGGGCGCACGATGATCGGATACCCGATTTGGTTGGCAAAGGTCACCGCTTCTTCCACCGTAGAGACGATTTCAGATTCTGGTATTGGCTGGCCTAAATCTTCCATCAACTGTTTGAAGAGATCCCGGTCTTCGGCTTGGTCGATGGCGGAGAGTTTGGTCCCTAAGAGTTCAATGTTTAACTCGTCCAAAATACCGGATTCCGCCAGTTCCATCGCCATATTTAACCCAGTTTGCCCGCCTAAAGTTGGCAAAAGCGCATCGGGATTTTCTTTCCGCAGAATTCGTGAAACGAACTCGTAAGTGATGGGTTCGATGTAGACTTTATCGGCGATTTCTTTATCGGTCATGATGGTAGCTGGATTTGAGTTCACCAAAACCACTTCATAGCCCTCTTCTTTTAACGCGAGACAAGCCTGAGTTCCGGCATAATCAAATTCGGCAGCTTGCCCAATGATAATCGGACCGGAACCGATCACCATAATTTTCTTGATATCTGTACGTTTTGGCATTATCTCTTCTCCTTTGTCGCATCCATCATTTCGATGAACTCGTCGAATAAATGCAAGGCATCGTGGGGACCAGGTGCTGCATCTGGGTGAAATTGTACGGTAAAGGCAGGGTATTTTTTGTGACGCACGCCTTCGATGGTCCCATCGTTGACTTCAACGTGAGTGACTAACAAACGTTCAGGGTCAATGGAGTCCCCATCGACTGCATAGCCGTGGTTTTGTGAGGTAAAGTCGATTCGCCCGGTAGCAATTTCCCTTACTGGGTGGTTCAAACCTCGGTGTCCAAATTTTAATTTGTAAGTATCTGCCCCATTTGCTAAGGCAAATAATTGATGACCCAGACAAATCCCGAAAATTGGAACTTTTCCTTGAATCTTTTGAATCATTTCAATGGCTTCTGGGACATCTTTAGGATCGCCGGGGCCATTAGTAAGCATTACCCCATCAGGAGCCAGCTCCAAGATAGTTTCTGCCGGCGTATTGTATGGTAAAACTGTCAAATTACAATTGCGACGGGATAGTTCCCGTAGGATTGAGTGTTTCAACCCAAAATCGATAACCACCACATTATGACCGATACCAGGACTTGGGTAAGGTTTTGAAGTAGAGACTTGTTCCACCTGATTGGTAGGCAAGACCACCGCCTTTAACTGGTCGTAGGCATGGGTGAAATCCTCTTCGGAAACAATCGAGGCTTTCATCGTTCCGTGCTGACGAATTTTGCGAGTCAAGGCCCGGGTATCAATGCCGGCAATTCCGGGAATGTCTTTGCGCTTTAGAAATTCGTCTAAGGTAATCTGATTGCGCCAATTGCTAGCCCGGCGCGCATGTTCCTTTACCACGACCCCTTTACAAGTAGGGGCAATCGATTCGTAATCATCACGATTGATCCCGTAATTTCCCACCATCGGATAGGTGAAGGTGATGATTTGCCCATTAAAGCTTTGGTCGGTGGTAGTCTCTTGGTAGCCGGTCATGCTGGTGGTAAAGACGATTTCACCAGAAACATTGGTAGCCGCGCCAAAGCCTTCTCCTTCAAAATAGGTGCCGTCTTCTAATATTAACCATCGTTTCATTTACTTACTCCCCTTTTGCCAAACTGGTTGTCCTTTTACAAAGGTAAATATGGTGTCCCCATAATTCTCCCACCCCACAAACGGTGTGTTGACTCCTAGGGATTTAAATTCTTTGTCATCGATAGTATAAGATTCATCGATGGCAAAAACTGCTAAGTCAGCGGGTTGGCCGACTTCCAAACGGCCAGTGTTCAGCCCGAAAATAGCGGCAGGCTTTACCGCCATCCAATCGATCACTTGCTCTAAAGTAAAACGGCCAGTTTTGACGAAATGGGTATAGATTAATTGGAAGGCGTATTCCGAACCTACGATACCAAAAGGAGCCTTTAGAAAACTCTGATTTTTCTCTTCAAAACCATGGGGGGCATGATCGGTGGCGATACAGTCTAAAGTCCCATCCAATAAGCCTTCAATCAACGCTTCTCGATCCTCACTACCTCGCAAAGGAGGATTCATTTTCCAATATCCGAAATCTTCTGGAATATCCTCCTCACATAAAATCAAGTGATGGGGAGAAACCTCTGCAGTGACCTTGATACCGGCTTTTTTCGCATCTCGAATCACTCGGACACTTTCTTTCGTAGAGACGTGGCAGACGTGGTAATGGCACCCCGTCGCTTCCGCTAAAAGCAAGTCCCGGGCAATTTGTGAGGATTCAGTGACGCTTAAGATTCCCGGTAAATTCAATTCGGAGGCTCGTTTTCCAGCATGCATCACTCCACCGAATAACAAGGATTCATCTTCTGTGTGGGCGACCAAAGCCATGTCGTTTGCTGCTGCTTCTTTCATAGCCAAGTACATGGTCCCCGCCGTTTGTACACCGACGCCATCATTGGTAAAGGCAAAAGCTCCTGCTGCTTTTAAGGCGGCCATATCGGTTAATACTTCACTTCGAAGATCCGCTGTTATCGGTGCATACTGCAAGACGTTCACCACAGCGTCTTTTGCGATTAAGTCGTAAATTGCTTTGAGCTTTTCGGGAGTATCTGGTACTGGATTTAAGTTAGGCATGGCGCAGACGGTGGTGAAGCCTCCCCGTGCAGCGGCTTCACTGCCTGTTTTGATCGTTTCTTTATAAGTAAACCCAGGTTCTCGAAAATGAACATGGACATCCACCAAACCTTGCGTGATCAATTGTCCTTGGGCATCGTATACCCTATCGAACGCTTCTTCTGCAAAATCGGTACCTATAGCTTTGATCAGCCCTTCTTCGATCCAGATAGCTGCATCAATTAATTGATTGTCAAAGGAATTGATTTTGCCGTTTTTGATTAAGGTTTTCATGTCTATGCCCTCCGTTTATTGTTATATCGTGGTTGCAGCTTACGCCCGACCAGTTAAAATTGCTTCTAAAATGGCCATGCGTACATAAACGCCGTTGGTCATTTGTTGGACGATCCGGGATTGGATGCCTTCGACTAGCGCATCTGCCAATTCCACATCTCGATTGACGGGGGCTGGGTGCATAATGATGGCTCCCCGCTTCATCTTGCTCCCCCGTTCCAAGGTCAAACCGTATTGTTGATGGTAGCCTTCTTTGGTAAATCCCTGCTCTTCATCATCTGTATGGCGTTCATGTTGGACCCGTAACATCATCATGACATCTACCATAGAAACGAGTTCATCTAGTGGCAAATAGTGCCCATAAACTTCAAAACTAGGATCATACCAACTTTCTGGTCCCGAGAAGTAAACTTCCGCCCCTAAACGTTTCAACATTTGCATATTGGATTTAGCAACTCGCGAATGAGTAATATCTCCCACAATTGCTACTTTCAACCCTTCAAAATGACCGAACTCCTCATAAATGGTCATTAAGTCTAAGAGACATTGAGAAGGATGTTGGCCACTGCCATCGCCACCGTTGACGATGGCGCACTGGATCGTTTTCGATTCGATTAACTCATCGTAGTACGCTTCATCCCCATGGCGAATCACTGCTACGTCCACTCCCAATGCTGACATGGTTAAGACGGTGTCATAGAGGGTCTCGCCTTTTTGTACCGAACTGTGACCAGCATCAAACTCGATAACTTCAATCCCTAATTTTTTTTCAGCTACATCAAAGCTTTTATGGGTTCGGGTACTATTCTCAAAAAATAAGTTTGTCGCAAAATACTGATCTTTTTCTGGGGTCCATTTGGCGCCTTGCTTGAATTCACGGCCTCGGCGAATGAGCCCCATTACTTCTTGATCCGACAGCGCTTCGACACTTAATAAATGTTTTAAACTGATACGTTCCGATTGGATGATCATCGTTGTTCCCCCTGTTGATGATGTGTCATTGTGCCAAGTTTTGTTCGCTAGCTTTAAGCTTTTTCACTACGAGATGTTTCTGGCAAAATCAGATTCAAGGCAATTCCTAGCACGGTTGCTAAGGCCATCGCAGATAAGGTAAAAGTGCCTGCTTCGACATACAATCCACCAATCCCAATAACCAAAATTACTGAAGCAATCAGCAAGTTTTTCTTCTTGTCAAAGTCGATTTTATTTTCAATCAAAATTTTCAAGCCGCTTGCTGCAATGACCCCAAACAGGATAAAACTAATACCGGAAATTACTGGGTTGGGAATACTTAAGATCAAGGCGCTAAGTTTGCCGACAAAGCCTAAGATGACGGCTAAGACTGCCGCACCGCCGATAACAAAGACACTGTGGACGCGGGTGATTGCCAAAACGCCGATGTTTTCACCATAGCTTGTGACTGGCGGTCCACCGACCAACCCAGCCACGATTTGGGCTAATCCATCCCCTAGCAAGGTACGGTTTAAACCAGGATCTTGAAAGAAGTTTCGTTTGGTCAGCTTGTTTAAGACCATCAAATGGCCGATATGCTCCGTCATGGTGACAAAAGCGATGGGCGCCATGGTAATGATGGCACTAAGGTAAAATTTCGGTTCGTAGTTCACAAAGGGAATTTCAAAGTTTGGCAGAGCAAACCAAGCAGCATCGATAATCGGTTGGGTATCGACAATCCCCATCAATAAAGCGAAGAGATAGCCTGCGATGATTCCCAGCAAGATAGGAATTAAGCCTAGAAAACCTTTTAAAAACATATTGAAGAAGATCGTAATGCCCATGGTAACCAAAGCCACCAGGAGAAATTTGTAATCATATTGGCCGTCGTTAAACATCGCGTTATTGGCGGCATTGGCAGCTAAGCCCAAGCCAATCACCATGATGACGGGTCCCACTACGATTGGCGGTAAAATTTTATCCATCCAAGCAGAGCCGATTTTTTTCACAACCAGTGAAACAATCAAGTAAACCAACCCAGTCGTGATCGCCCCTTGAGCGATTGCGGGATAACCATCGGTGGACATTAACAATTTCATTGCTGCAATAAAGGCGAAACTGGAACCCAGATATGCCGGTATTTTCCCTTTGGTGACGGTCAAGTAGACTAATGTCCCTAAGCCTGAACTAACCAAGGCAATACCAGGATCGATTCCCACCAAGATTGGTACGAGGACGGTGGCTCCAAACATTGTAAAAAGATGTTGAATGGATAACCCTAACCAAGGTAGGGCTTTTGGTTTGTCTTTGATATCTAAGACGACATCATCATTGTGAAATTCCTTTGCCATAAGTGACTACTCCTATACGTTTATTTTTCGATCAAGATGCGATCTTGACCGTCATTTTCTTCCATTTCGACGATAATTGCTTCAGCTTGAGCGGTGGGAATATTTTTTCCCACATAATCCGCACGAATCGGTAATTCCCGATGCCCCCGGTCGACCAAGACGGCTAACTGAATTTTATTAGGACGGCCGAAGTCCATGATGGCATCCAAAGCAGCACGGATGGTCCGGCCGGTGTAAAGCACGTCATCTACTACAATGACTTCTTTTCCTTCTAAAGCGACGGGAATGCTGGAGGAGTGCACTTCAGGATCTTCCAGTTCCCCTGCTTTCACATCGTCACGATATAAGGTGATATCTAGCTCTCCTACTGGTACATCGATATCTTCCAACTGCTTCAGCCGTTCGGCAATCCGTTGGGCGATAAAAATCCCTCGAGTCTTAATCCCTACTAAGACCAAATCTTCTAAACCACGATTTCGTTCGATAATTTCATAGGCAATTCGCGTCAAAGCACGTTTCATGGTAACCGCGTCAACTACTTCTTTTTGTGACATAATGTCCCCTCCAAATAATTAATCATTCCCATACAAAAAACCTCTTGCCCATGTTGGACAAGAGGTTTGTTTTCCGACTTTGGTTACAGTGTCCCAGTTATTTTAGGTACACTCGTCTTCAGGCAAGTAAAGTTTCTTGGCGCACCAAGTCTCGCTTACCCAATCCTTCTCAGCCTCACAGGACTAAATTAAAGGTTTCAATATGTTGTTTTTTTGCTAAACTAACAATACACGTTTCTGATTTAAAAATCAATCTTTTTTTCTTAGTTGTGCTAAAGTTTTTTGGAAAATCGCCGGTAGCGGAGCTTCAAAGACCATCTCCTCGCCAGTTCGCGGATGTTTGAAGCCCAACAATTTTGCATGCAAAAATTGCCCCTGGCCTTTTAAAGTCTTCTTCGGCCCGTAGACGGGGTCACCGGCCACAGGGTAGCCGATATACGCCATATGGACCCGGATTTGGTGGGTCCGTCCGGTTTCTAGTTGCAATTCAATCAAGGTATAGTCACCAAAGCGTTCCAATACTTCAAAATGGGTCACTGCTGCTTTGCCATCTTCCACTACCGCCTGCATCTTACGGTCGACTTTTGATCGACCAATGGGAGCCTCAATCACCCCTTTGTCATGGGGAATATTGCCGTGAACCAGAGCGACATAGCGCCGCAGACTCGTTTTATCTTTTAGCTGTTGTGCTAAAGATAAGTGGGCGGCATCATTTTTGGCAATCATCAATAAGCCGGAAGTATCCTTGTCGATACGATGGACAATCCCCGGACGGACCACATCATTGATTGAAGATAAATCCTTGAGATGGTATAACAAAGCGTTGACCAAAGTCCCATTAGGGTGGCCCGCTGAAGGATGGACCACCATGCCTTGAGGTTTATTGATAACGGCTACATCTTCATCTTGATAGACGATCTCAAGAGGAATGTTTTCGGCAATCAGCTCCAATTCTTGGGGCTCAGGGACTTCAATTTTGATAAGGTCTTGTTTTTTCACTTTATAGTTTGCTTTCACCGGAACATCGTTTACTAAAACAAGTTGTTCTTTTAACCATTGTTGGACTTGCGAACGACTATAATCGGTTAAGCGAGCACCTAATAATTTATCGATGCGACCCAAATCTTTTTCTGCAGTCAGTGTAATTAATTCTTTCATTTTTTCTCCTTAAAGCGTTCTTCAAACATGGCATAAATAAAGATGATGGCTACACCAATGGTTAAACACATATCGGCAACATTAAAGATGGGAAAACTGATAAAATCAGTCTGGAACATATCCACCACGTAACCTAGTCGTAGGCGGTCAATAAAGTTCCCCACGGCTCCAGCAATCACCAGACCCAATCCGAGGGCATAAAATTTACTGCCGTGACGATTTCGCCAAAGCAAAATGCCACAAGCAGGCACGGCAATCACTGTCACAAGGGTAAAAAACCACATCTGGCCGGCTAGAATACTCCAGGCTGCCCCATCATTTTGATAGTGAGTCAATGAGAGGACTTTGGGAATCAACGTGGTGGTCTCACCTAGAGCAAGATTTCCTACAATCCAAAATTTGACAAGTTGATCAGCCACGACTAACAGGGCTGCTAATATTAAAGGTAAAATAAACAAAATGGTAAACTCCTTTATAGTTATTCTTGGAAAAACCTCTTGAAGACGTACTGGTTTAGTTACTGTCCGTTCCGTTCTTTTTTATGAAACAAGTCCCGTGGTCGAATGATACCTACTAAATTGCCATTGGGATCCCCATTTTTAGTAATCAAAACAGCTTCTAACAAAGGGTCGTTTTCAAAAAATTGCTTCACCTCGATAATTAAGGCTTCCCCACTAACAAAGCGATAATTGGTGGATTTGCCATCCTTTAAAATCAAATCGGCAGCAATCCGCCCCTCAAGGTGTATATCTCCTTTGAGGCTTTCTCTGGCAAACCAATAGCCTAACGCCCGCAAAGTAATCAATCCTTTAAACTGACCCTGATGATATAAAGGAAATTGTGAGTAGCCTTTTTTGGCAATTGTTTCCAAGATTTCGGTAATAGGCAATGTATCTTCAAAGCCGGTAACTCGCTTAGCAAACTTTGGCAAAACATGTTCTGGCTTAGTCAGATGCTGTTCGATCTCAGTTATTCGCTTAACGGTCCATTCATTGGGTTCAGCGATAACAAAATCTTCATCCACTTGATCATGCACAATCGCATTTCGCAGACGAGCCATCTGCAAAAGATCATCCGCAGCATTGCTGATTTCTGGGTTATGTTGTTTATCCAACCGACGAACCAGTTCGCTAAATCCCATGTTGTGAGGATTGCCTAATTCATCTTGCATCCACTTTTCGATCCGATTAAAACTTGCTAAAAACTGTTCGGCTCTTTCTGCCATAACAATCCCTTCCCCTCTGTTGCTAATAAACTTCTTTTGAAATCGGCCGAATCACTAAAGCCCGCCGACTCATCATTACTAAAAATACGAAATAGGCGATCAATCCGATGACTAGAAAAACTAGACCGGCCGCAGCGACGACAAACAATAAAAATAACCCGATATAAAGTAAGACAAAACTCGGATTAAAAACAACTTCTAACTCTTGATCAGCTGTTTTTTTGACATCATAATAGTAAGGTGTACTTTGTAAGATGGAAAATTTGACAATAATTACTCCTTGAGCTTCAGTATCAGCTAACTGAATTGTCTTGGTCTGGCCTTGACGGATAGCCCCATACTTTTTGCCATTTACCAACAGCACAAACGGGCTGCCCATCCCATAAAAGCCAGTCTTACGTGTCAACTGGAGGTTCACGTCACTGTCCCCTCTCTTCTACTTGATCCGCAATTTTTAGGTCGCGGTCTATTATCTGTCAAATGCCACTAAAAAACAAGTTCTTTGCTGGTTTTATGATAACATATCTCAAGGTAAAACAGGCAATTTGTTGTGAGTGGGCTCCTCTGGTATAGAAGCTCAAACACCCGCCCTTTATTCTTTGACCTGAAAGCAAATCTTTTCGTAAAAGCAAAAAGATACTTGATGACGGTCCTGAAGGGAAACTAGCGTCACCAAGTATCTATTCTGCTCTTTTAAAACAAACCTAGGGCATTTCCTTGATCATCCACATCCATTTTTAAGGCTGCTGGTTTTTTCGGTAAGCCAGGCATCGTCATGACATCACCAGTCAAGGCCACTAAAAAGCCTGCTCCTAATTTGGGAACAAATTCACGAATCGAGACTGTAAAATCGACTGGTGCTCCGATTGCGGTTGGATCATCCGAGAAGGAGTACTGAGTTTTGGCCATGCAAATCGGCAAACGATCCCAGCCTAAGTTTGCAAAAGTTTTCATTTGATTCAGAGCTTTTTTCTCGAAAACCACTGTTTTCCCACCGTAAATTTTTTGAACGATAGTGGTCACTTTGGCTGCAATCGTAGCTTCATCTTGGTAGAGGCGTTGGTAGTTGGCTTCTTTGGTTTCACAAGCTGCCACCACTGCTTCAGCTAAGTCAAGCCCCCCGGCACCCCCATTTGCCCAGACGGCTGCGCGTTTGACAGTTACCCCTAGTTGGTGGCAAAGAGTTTCCAATTGCTGAAATTCGGCTTCCGTGTCTGTCACAAATTCGTTGATAGCCACTACTACAGGGAGACCATAGGCTTGCATATTTTCAACATGGCGTTTGAGGTTGGCAAAACCGGCTGTTACAGCAGAAACGTTCTCTAACCCTAATTGGTCTTTTTTTACACCACCATGCATCTTCAAAGCACGAATCGTAGCGACAACCACCACTGCATCTGGGGCTTTCTTTAAATGAGGAACTTTGATATCCAAGAATTTCTCCCCACCCAGATCTGCTCCAAAGCCAGCCTCTGTCACTGCATAATCCCCTAGTTTTAAGGCGAGTTTCGAAGCCATGATCGAGTTACAACCGTGGGCGATGTTAGCAAAAGGACCGCCGTGAACAAAAGCCGGCGTGCCTTCAATCGTTTGCACCAAGTTTGGTTTGATGGCATCTTTTAACAACAGGGCCAAGGCACCCTCAATTTGTAGATCAGCCACCGTGACTGGTTCTTTTTGATAAGTATATCCGACGACAATCTTCCCTAGCCGTTCTTTCAAATTGTCAATATCGGTTGCTAGACATAAAATGGCCATAATTTCACTTGCCACCGTAATGTCAAAGCCGTCTTCTCGAGGAACCCCTTGGATTGGCCCGCCTAAGCCCACAATGACATGCCGCAATGCCCGATCATTTAAATCTACTACCCGTTTCCAAATAATCCGGCGCGGATCGATGTTTAGTTCATTTCCTTGGTGCAGATGGTTATCTAATAATGCGGCTAGCGCATTGTTCGCAGTGGTGATGGCATGCATGTCTCCAGTAAAATGTAAGTTGATATCTTCCATCGGTAACACTTGTGCGTAGCCCCCACCGGTAGCGCCCCCTTTGATCCCCATCACTGGTCCTAAAGACGGTTCTCGCAAAGCAATCACCGTTTTTTTCCCAATTCGATTCAAGGCATCCGCTAAACCAATCGTAATCGTGGATTTGCCTTCGCCGGCTGGTGTCGGATTGATAGAAGTTACTAAAATCAGTTTTCCATCTGGTTGCGCCGCCAATTCATGAATTTTAGTCATATCAATTTTGGCTTTGTACTTGCCATAAAGCTCCAGGTCTGCTTCTGTCAGCCCAACTTTTTCAGCAATTTCAAGGATGGGTCGAATCTTAGCTTGTTGTGCAATCTCAATATCTGTGGTCATTCCCCTAACCCCTTTTTTAATTTTTCCGAACATTAAAATGTTTTTTTGTATTTTTGTTAAGTTATCCTCATTATAGCGAAGGATTTTTAAAAACACTATGGCTTTTTAATAGTTTTTTTCATATTTCAGTGGATTGTTCGTATCTTTTTGCTGAAAACTTTCAAAAAAAAAACCGATACGCTTGTACCGGTTAACGAATTTCAATTTGATCGACAATTTTTATCGCGTCTTCCGGAAAACGTTCATACAAGGCTTCTTTTAGTGCAATGAGCGTTTTTTTGCGAAAAATAAACGTATGGACAACCCCTTCATAGACAAATGAGAGACCGTTGGGATTGAGAGTGATTTCCTTCATATCTTCCAAATAATAGGCATCCCATTTCCAAAAACGAGCATAGCGCACCAGTAGTCGATCTTCTCCAAAAAACATCGTTCGCCGACAACCAATCACAATCAAGAGGGCAAACGCCGCTAACACGAGATTGCTCTTCCAATAGGGTCGGGTGTTTTCCAAAGATAAGGTTAAGCTGTAAAATAAGACCATCAATGTCAGCGACCAGTAAATAATCGAAATTGCCAGTTCCGGTTGCCAATGATAACGTTTCGTGTTCATGTTCAATCCCTTCTACCCAAAAGCGACACCAGCTTTTGACGACCAGTGCTGCACCTGTTACACTTTTTCTAACGAAGAATTTTACTGCCATTTTTTACTAGTGCTTTGGACACACCTACCAAGGTTTCCTCCAAAATTCTAACATAGACCTTATCAGAAAGGAAACTTTTTATATGATTAAAGCCTTCATTGATGCTTCTACTAAAGGAAACCCCGGTCCCTCCGGTGGGGGAATTCTTTTGGTACCCACCGACTCGCCACAAGAGCAGTACCACTTCTCACTAAAAGGCCAGCTCACCAATCATGAAGCTGAATTTGCTGTCTTCTTGCACCTGTTACATTTGCTGATTGAAAAACAGCAAACGGCTGAAACGGTACTGGTCTACTCGGACAGTAAAGTTTTGGTGAGTACCGTGGATCATAACACTACCAAAAATCCCCTATTTCTCCCTTGGCTTACTGCAATTCAAGACTTACTGCCTCATTTTCAGCTATTAATTTTACAATGGCTTCCGGAAAGTCAAAACAAAGGCGCCGATCATCTCGCCCGCCAAGGCTTAGCCAAGGCTCTGAAACTACAAAATCGGCGAAAGTAACCGGGAGAAGTTTTGTTTGAAGCGAAGCCAGCGACTTTGACTAGCAATCATTTCATCAGTAAGTTCGAAACAGTCTGCCATGTCTTTCAAGAAAATTTGTTGCATTTCCAGTGTCGTTTCTTGATCGTAAATAAAGGCGCTGACTTCAAAGTTCAAGGAATAACTACGAATATCTTGATTGGTAGAACCCACCGAGCAGATGGTATCATCCATCAAGATGGTTTTGGCATGGAGAAATCCTTTTCCATCTTTTTGGTACTGGTAAATTTTAACACCGTTTTTTTGTAATAAATTGCAATAATACTGGGTCGCCCGATAGATAAAGGGATGATCCGGCATGGAAGGCACCATGATGCGCACATCTACTCCAGATTGTTTAGCGATCAAAATCGCATTGATTACAGTGTCATCAGGAATCAAATAAGGGGTTTGAATCCAAACTTTTTCTTCCGCTGCTAAAAGCATTTTGACATAGGCACTTTTTAAAATATCCACGTTATTTTCAGGACCATCGGACACGATTTGCATGGCAACATTTCCTACATATCCGGTTGGCTCCACGAAGTAGTTATCAGCATATTGCAACTGTTGCTTTTTATTTTTTACTGATGCATTCCAGTCCTTGATGAAAATCTCTTGCAGACTAAAAACCGCTGTCCCCAGAATGCGAGCGTGGGTATCTCGCCAATAGCCAAAACGTTCGTACTCACCTAAATATTGATCCCCCACATTGAAGCCCCCGGTCCAACCAATTTGTCCATCCACTACGACAATTTTTCGATGCAAATGGTAGTTTAGACGTGTTTTGCGAATCAAATCCCGTGAAGTAATAAAGGGCGTCACTCGTCCCCCAGCCTCTTGGATAGGAGCAAAGAAACTCGCTGTTGACCCTTTTGCCCCCCAAGGATCATAAATGACGCGTATTTCGACCCCTGCTTGGGCTTTTTCTACCAATAAATCCCGGAAGGCCGTCCCGATTTTATCTGGGAAAAAGGCATAGTATTCCACATGAATATTGTCCGTAGCATTGCGAATGTCTTCAAATAAAGCGCTAAATTTTTCTTTCCCATCTAGATAAAGCTGAATGTCGTTCCCTTTCGCCAAGGGAGATTCTTCAACATTACGTAAATAGCGTTCCAAAAGCTTTGAGCCAGAAGTATTGACACTGCGATGATACTTCAGATTGTGCTGATGAATACGAGCATTGATTTCTCCGATTTTTTTGCGGTCTTCATTGTCAAACTTGTAGACGGTCTCTCCATCGATTCCCCGCCCACAGAAGAGATAGACAATAAAGCCGATAATCGGAAAGAAGGTCAAGGTCATCAGCCAAGCCAAAATACTTGTAATGGAGCGCGGTCGTCTAAAAACCGTAACAATCGCTCCGATGGTATTGATCAAAATAATCATGATTATGACACTATTGATCACACTTAAATCCATTTTGATTGCCGTCATTGTTGAAGCCCTCCTTGTCTGCGAATAAGCTAAATTTGATCGTCCTATTGTAAAAGATAGGTATGATCGAAGGTGATTTCAATTTTTTGATGCCCCAATCGTTGTTGAATCTTAAAATGAATGGTTTGGGTCAACTCTTCGTCTGTCAGTGGGCATTCTTTTGGCACCACCACATCAAAACTCATCTGTTCCGGACCATTCACACGAAAATCATGCATCGTCAAGCCCTCTGCAACACCGGTCACAATGCTAGTCACGATGGCTCGCTTTTCTTGATAAACGTCATCTCGTAAAGCGACAGGATCCAAATGACAAACCAGTTGGACAGCCAAGGACTTAGAAAAGTCTTTTTCAATTTTATTGATTACCTCATGGGCTTGATTTAATGACCATCGATCATCCACTTCAATATGGACAGAAGCAAAGGTTTTCTGCGGTCCGTAATTATGAACCAATAAATCATGATACCCATAAATTTCAGGATATGCATTTAATCGTGTTTCCATGGCACTCAAATCCTCTTGTGTTGGTCGACTCCCCATCAATTCATTAATAAAGGCTCGGACCATACTGATTCCGCTATAGAGGATATAACAGGCAATCAAAAAGCCAATTACTCCATCGACTCGCCAGTTAGTCAGTCCTTCAATAACCGCAGAAATTAATACCGCCGTCGTCATCAAGACGTCGTTTAGCGCATCTTGGCCACTCGCTTTTAAGGTAGTTGACTGAATCTTTTTTCCTAAAGTGTAATACATGCGACTTTGCCAAATTTTGATGAGAATCGACACAATTAAGATAACGTACACAAAAATACTTAATCTGACATGTTGGGGAGCTAAAATCTTTTTAAAGGAAGATAACAAAAACTGGCATCCCACAAAGGTGATCACCAAACTGATGACAAAGCCGGAAATATATTCAAAGCGTTCGTGACCATAAGGGTGTTCGTTGTCTGCTGGTTTGCTGGCAATTTGAAAACCAACTAATGTCAAGATCGAGCTGACAGTATCTGTCAACGAATTAATAGCATCCGCCATGATCGAGACCGAGCCAGCTGCAACCCCGATAGTAAATTTACCGAGAAATAAAAGAGCATTGGAAAGAAAACCCAGCGCCCCTGCCAAGCGTCCGATACCCGTGCGTTGCTGCTCCAACGCCCCATTAGTAGCAAACTTTTGAATGAAATATTTTAACATAAAAAACCGCTCCCTTAACTAAAGCTACCAAGAAAAAACCTCCTAGTAGAAAAAACATCTTTACCCATTGTAACGCGAAAGCCAGTTGTCAGACAAGAAAGAGACTAGCGGCTCACTGATAATTTTATTCACTCCTCCTATCGCCGACATCACTTCAAAAAATTACCAATTCGAGTGTTTCACTAAAAAATACATTCCTTAAAAAAGGTTTGCATTCTTCTCCAAAAATACCCACAGACGAGACCAAGAGCAGGAGCTGACCTAAGTTTTTTGCTTTACCCGCTTAAAAGTATTCGATATTGCTGTACCCTAAGAGAAGATTTCTTTTAGCCCTGTATCCCATCCACTGCCTTCAACCGATTGTTCTGACAAGTCAATGAGCCTATCAGTAGCAAACAAGAGCTGGCGCTTCGCATTTAAAAACCGAGCAAGTTAGCCCCGAGGAGTAGTGTCTAATATTAGACACTGTCCGCAAGCTAACTTGTTCGGTTTTAAGTTACCTATAAATGTCTTGCTAATCTCGTTCGGCTGTCACAAAATGCGTTTGTAAGGCCTGTTTATTGGTTGGTCGACCAAGTACTCAGATTATTTAGCCAGCCAATTAGCAACTTCAGCTAACGCATCCTTGATTCCAGCTGGATTTTTCCCACCAGCTTGAGCCATATCAGGACGACCGCCACCGCCGCCACCAACTTTTGGTGCAATAGCTTTGATTAAGTCTCCTGCTTTAAGGCCTTTAGCGATAGCTTCAGGACTCATAGCAGCTAACAAATTCACTTTACCGTCATTCGATGTAGCCAAGACCAACACATCGGAAACTGCTTTTTGCTTCCATTGGTCAGCCAATTGCCGCAATTGGTTCATATCCTTGACTTGAACTTCAGCTGCAACATAGGAAATAGCATTGGCTTCTTGCACATTGCCGAAGATATCGCCGGCCTGTTGGTTAGCCAGTTTTGAGGCCAAGGCTTCGTTTTCTTTTTGCAAGTCTCGTAATTGTTGTTGCAGTTGTTCGGTTTTCACCACGACTTCTTTCACTTGTGGTGATTTGACAATTTGGGCAATCGCCTTTAACTGATTCTCTTCTTCATGGAAAAGTTGATAGGCTTCTTTACTAGTGACTGCTTCGATACGGCGGACACCAGCGCCAATTCCTGATTCAGCGACGATTTTGAAAATACCAATGTCTTCGGTATTTTTCACATGGATCCCACCACAGAGTTCGATGGACCAATCGCCAACATTAACCACCCGAACATCATGACCGTATTTTTCACCAAATAAAGCCATAGCCCCCATTTCTTTGGCGGTATCAATGTCCGTTTCAATGGTAACCACAGGAATTGCTTCCCAGATTTTTTGATTGACAATGGCTTCCATTTCTTTCAATTCGTCAGCAGTTACTTGGCCAAAATGACTGAAGTCAAAACGCAAATGACCAGGAGCCACTAAAGAGCCTGCTTGGTTGGCATGACTGCCTAACACTTCTTTCAAAGCTTTATGCAATAAGTGAGTCGCCGTATGATTTTTGATGATGCGGTTACGGCGGGCACCATCCACTTGCAAGAAGTAATGTTCCCCTTCACTGACCGCAGCTTTGAGGGTCACCTTGTGGAGAAATTGCCCATTTGGAGCTTTCTGAACATCATCCACCACGGCTACCTCGGCACCCGCTTCGTCACAAATGACACCAGTGTCAGCTACTTGACCACCCATTTCCGCATAAAATGGTGTTTGGGCAAAAATCAATTGCGCTTGGCCGGTTGCAATACTGCTAACCAGCTTATCATCTTGTATGATAACCAGCAATTCGCTTTCAGCTGCCTCAGCATGGTACCCAATAAATTGGCTTGCCACTTTGATGTCTGTCAATAAAGCGGATTGAACACCCATGGACATTTCAGTACTACGAGCAGCCCGAGCCCGTTCACGTTGGGCTGCCATTTCTTGTTCAAAACCAGCATGATCGACTTTTAAGCCTTCATCTTCAGCGACTTCTTCGGTCAATTCAACGGGGAAGCCATAGGTATCGTACAGTTTGAAAATATCTGCACCAGACAAGGTATCTCCCTGTTCAGCTTTCACTTTTTCGATAACTTGGTTTAAAATTTCCAAGCCTTCATTGATTGTTTCATGGAAGCGTTCTTCTTCATTGCGAACGACTTTTTCAATAAAGTCTTGTTGCTGGAGAACCTCAGGGTAATAACTTTCCATAATGTGACCCACAACTGGTACTAATTGGTACAAGAAAGCCGTATCAATCTCGAGTTTTTTGCCGTGCATCACCGCCCGACGCAACAAACGACGCAAGACATAGCCCCGGCCTTCATTTGATGGCAATGCGCCATCGCTAATGGCAAAAGACAATGCGCGAATATGGTCTGCAATTACTTTGAAAGAAATATCCGTTTGGGCGCTTTGACCGTAGTGGAATTTGCCACTCAGTTCTGCCACTTTTTCAATGATTGGCATAAACAAATCTGTTTCAAAGTTGGTTGGTGCATTTTGAACGATGGAAACCATCCGTTCTAAACCCATGCCGGTATCAATATTTTTATGTGGCAGAGGTTCATAGCTACCATCTGGTTGGTGATTGAACTCAGAGAAGACCAAGTTCCAAATCTCCAAATAGCGTTCGTTTTCCCCACCAGGATAATCTTCAGGATCGCCGGCAGGCAAGTTATTAAACTCTTCTCCGCGATCGTAAAAAATTTCGGAATCCGGTCCACAGGGGCCAGCACCGATATCCCAGAAGTTGTCTTCCACCTCGACAATATGATCTTTGGGTAAGCCGACTTCTTCAGCCCAGATACGTTTGGCTTCAGTATCTTTTGGATAAACAGTTACATAAAGCTTTTCTGGATCAAAAGCCATCCATTCTGGCCCTGTCAAAAATTCCCACGCCCAGTGAATTGCTTCAGTTTTAAAGTAATCCCCGATTGAAAAGTTACCTAACATTTCAAACATCGTATGGTGGCGAGCCGTTTTCCCAACATTTTCGATATCGTTTGTACGAATCGATTTTTGTGCATTGGTAATCCGTGGATTTTCCGGTACAACTGAACCATCAAAGTATTTTTTCAAGGTAGCAACTCCGGAGTTGATCCAAAGTAAGGTTGGATCATTCACAGGTACTAAAGATGCACTAGGTTCAACGGTATGGTTTTTGGTTTTAAAGAAGTCCAAGAACATTTGGCGTACTTGCGCACTGGACAATTGTTTCATCACAAATCCCTCTTTTCTAAATTTTACGGCAAAAAAAAGACACCCTCACAAGCCAAGGACGTTTCCACGCGGTACCACCTTGATTGCACAATCGCACGCTCATCCGCTTTATTAATACGGTTTCAGCTATTTTCTGGCAATTGAAAATCGGTGCCCGAATGCTTTAAGAACAGCGATAAATAAGGGGTTTACAGCCATCTTTTGCATTCTTAGGTGTACTATCCTACATATAAACCTGACTGGTAATTTTTTTATAAAAAATCCGTCTTGATACCCAACTGATAAAAGAACAGCTATCCTTTTACCTATCAGTTATTTATTGACATAATAGCATTGTTAGGGGCAAAAAGCACGAAAAAAAATAACCCGGTTAAATGTTTTCGTTGTTTAAGATTAACATTAAATCGCTCTCATAATTTGGATACAGGTGACCATATAATCCTAGAGTTGTTTTGATATTTGAATGACCAAGGCGCTTTTGTATATGCAACACGTCCACACCTCGGTAGATTAAAAAAGAAGCATGAGAATGCCGTAGCGAATGTATTTTTATTTTTTTTATTCCACTTTTTTTGCAATTACCTATCATTTTATAGCGAAAAAAACTATCACTCAAAAATTCACCTTCAAATTGGAAAATATAACCATCATGAAAAAAACCTCTTTCAGATTGTATTTGCTTCCAGTTTTGTAAAATTTCTAGAGTTTTGTCATCAATTCCAATTTTTCTCATTGATGATTTTGTCTTTGGCGTTGTAAGTGAAAAACAAGCTGACCCATATGACTTTCCTTTTCTTCTGACAACAAGATTTTTTCTTACGCTTAACGTTTTTTTATTAAAGTCAATATCCTGCCACTGAAGCGCCAAAAGCTCTCCAATTCGTAAACCAGTAAAGAACAACACATAAATTGCTGTAGCAAAAATAATGTCGTCCAATTCATTTTGAGGAAGATGGGCATTAAATTTTTTAAATTCATCAATTGTCCAAAATTCCACTTCTTTATGCTGTACTGGCAACTTTTTTATATTTGTAGCAACATTAACAGTAATATATTCATAGTCAACTGCTAAATCTAAAACTTGTCGAATCCAAAAAACCATCCGATTTAGAAAATCAGCAGAATACTTCGTTCCATTTCTTGTCTTTCTTGACAACATTGTGTTTCTAAATTCAAAAATATCTACCCGTGTGATTGAATCAATTGGATAATCTCTAAAGTAATCGATAGCTTTTACCAAACTATTTATATTACTAACAAAAGTAGATTGCTTTACCCTCCCTTCATGGAAAGGCAGAAAAATATTATCATAAAAATTACCGAACGAAATGGATTTTGAGTTATTTGACTTCTTTTTGGGATTTTTTTTCAACACCTCTGGATTCAACCTAGCGTAATCCAGGGCTTCCTTCGCTTCTCTTTGTGTATCAAACCCTCTACGAAGAATCTGCGTTCGTTTATCAGAATCTCCTAGATCAAAATCGGCTTTAAAATAATATTTTTGTGTTTTTGAATCTTTGTAAACATTTGGAATTTTTGCCACTCGAAACACCCCACTAATTTTTACTTATTTTAAAACCAACAACATGTTCAACGGCTTCAATAGGAACCCGTCCCAATCTTGGATTTTCATAATAAGTATATCCGGCTGAAGCTAACTCCTTTTTGGTAAGTCGGATAATATTTTTAGCCTGGTGATCCGTGTACCCTAATAACTCGATTAAGTCTGCTTTAGTTAATGTTAGATTCATCATATCATAAACCTCCTTTTTTTTGATAAGTACCGCAGAATCCAACTTATCAAATGTCACGAAGTTTATAAAATATTTAGAATGAAAATGCCCTGTAATAACGGAACGTCAGTTATCCCACTGCTTTATGTTATGGAAGTTCGGATAACTTTTTCTGAATAAACCCTTATCCATCGCCAAAAAAACATGCTGAATCCCCTAAGTTTGGGGCTTTTTCGGCATGTTTCATGGTATACTTACAAAGTAGAAAGTTTATGGCGGTGGCAAGCTCTCATAAAGGGGGAATGCCTATGATTTTTGATTGTGTGCTTTTCCCTAGAAAGGAATAGCTTTGACTGTTTTTGAAGCATTAATGTTTGCGTTAGCTTTCGCAACATTGATTCTAAAAATCAGTAATAACAAGAAAAAATAGACCCGTCATAACCTTTGGCTAGGTGAAGGGTCTATCTCTGACAAAAAATCTTAGTCACCGTCTTAAACGGTCTACTCGAGGGCGTATGTCGAGTACGTTCTCTTTACATAATGAGTATAACATATTTTAGTGAGCAGAGGAAGGCAACGCCTTCCTCCTTTTGTTTGTCCCATTTTAAAATCTAAAAAAGCAGAACTATCAAGAAATCTGTTTTAATTCAAAGTCTTCTAACAGCAACACTAAGTCTGTTACTTGTAGTGAATATGAAATTGCGATTAGCTTCTCAAAGCCAATATTTTTTCGCTTTAAAAATAGTTGATGTATATTTTTATCACCTGTCAGAATTCCTAAAGTATTCCAGGAAAAATTGCATTGGCGGCGATAATAATCAATATTTAGCCAAATATTCTCTTTGCTTAACTCCACGAATGCATTTAAATTCTCGTAATATGGCCGATCAGTTAGCGACTTTCTTAAATGATTTCTTCCATTACATTGTTCTCTGTCACTTAGCTCATTTTTTTTAAAGTATTTACGACATAGATAACTGTCTTCCCAGACAACTTTGACAGAATGGATATATCTTCCATAGTCCATTCACCATAATGTAAATCTTCAAGGTGACGAATGTCAGCTTCTTTATAATACCTCGTTGCAAGCAACTGTTTTTTTGTCAGATTAAGTGATTTTAGAATTATATCTAGATTACCCATGTTTTTCACCTATAAGTCATTTTGTTGATTCCAAAGCGTTTCAATCAATTCCTCTATAAGTGCCGAATCTGACCGAATCCCATAAACTGACTTCAATTGTGATAAATGCTCTCTGATCTCTGGATCCAAACTAAACGTGTATCGTTCTTTCTTATTTTTTTTATTAGAATTAAGTGAAATAATTGGTATTTTTTTCTTCGTATCTATATTTACTTTTTGTTCAGATTTATCTCCTTCCCCAAAAAATTTCAAAAAATTTTCAGCTTCCATTGCTCTGTCTTTTGTCATCATTCTATCCCCTATCGATGTATTATTTTCTCGTATCTCGAAATTGCGGTTTCAATTTTATAGTTTTGGTTAGTTTTCTATCCTCATTTTCTACCGGCTGTTTTAACAAAAATAATCTATCTTTCTTGGACGGTAGAACAGATAGCATTTTTTTGAAGGCAGCAGTTTCCTCCTTATCTGATTTAGCAACGTAGAACCTCATAAGATTAATTGTAAATTCTGCACGGTCTAAATCATTAAAAGGTAAAACTAAGTAATCTTCTTTCTTAAAAGTATTAATAGCAGCGTTTGCTGCAATCAAGGCGGTTCGTTTATTCCCATCCTGAAACGGTTGTAATTTTGATAGTTTTGCAAAGACTAACCATGCATCATTTTCTCTTCTCCGGCTACGATAAAACTCATCAACTATTTTATCAATATCTTTTCTTGAAATAACCTCAGGAGGAATGTAGGTTTCTAAAGCTCCGGTACCTACAACAATAGCTATCCGATCGTCTTCATTGTAGTATGCATTACGTAAATGGCCAGGCATTGATGGTTGCTCTTTTGATGGAGTGTTGAATTGTGCATTAATACTTATTATTCCATCAGTGTTAAAACCGTTTTTTTTGATTGCTTTAATCCCTTTTAAAGCATCACTAAAAATTGCTGCGTCATCGTTATCTTGATTTAGTGGTGAGGTGGATTTTAGATCCAAAGCTTTCTTAGTTTGAAGTACTGTACTACCATAATTATTCAAGGATCCCAAAGAAGTAATAAAGCGTGCTAAGGCACTATTATTCATCTAACTCACCTCCACTAAAAATTTTCTTATATAAATTCCAGGTTGAATCAAAGAAACGACGATATGATGGTGTATTATAAACTAATTCAAGTTCGGTCAACGGTTGTCCCGTTGTTTTAACTTTACCAAAAAGGCTGCGGAATTCGAAATATCCCAAAAATGCACTATCCATTTTCATCATTTGTTCGAATGCTTTCTTAAACATTTGGGAATCATGTGTATTGTTTTGCACTTTGTTTCCTACTTTTAATACTTTAGCCCTGACAAAGCTTTCAGAAGTAATAGGGTTAATAAACGCTTCCTTCAACTCTTCAACATGCCTATCCTCAACCCTCAACTTCTCAATAGCATCTTCATCAATGTCAGCTATCGCAAGTACGTAATCTGACATTGCAATAGCATTATCAGTGAAAATATTAAAGCTATTATGGGTGTCAATTAAAATATAATCGTATTTACTTTCTAATTCTTTTAAGTTCTTAAAGTACCAAGCTAATAAGTACCCCCGTCCTTTTCCTGCTTCAACTTCTTTTTCCAATTCTGCTAATTTATCGTAGCCATATATTAAATCCATTTGATCACTAATTTTAATTGGCTTAGGATTGCCTGTGTTTGTAAAAAATTCTCTAACGGTTGATTCTTCAGGAATATCTTCCCCTTCAGAAACTAGTTCTTTAAATCGTTTTGATAAGTTTATTGATTCATCCATATCAATTAATAAAACATTGGCATCTTCTTTTTCTATAAGATAGTATGCTCCATTAATTGTCAGAGTAGTTTTTCCAACCCCACCCTTTTGTATGTTCACAGTAAAGCTCTTTGTCATTTAAATCCCTCCTAGACATATACATCAAACCGCTTAACAACTTATGTAACAATTATACAACAATTGACCTTGTAAGTACATAACTAAATAAATAAAAAGTTACATAACTTTTGAACAAAAATAAAAAATGATACATAATATATTACATAATACTTTTAAAAAAAGATAATGATAATTGAATGGCTGATTCACTTACAATAATACTTATAAATACTATGATTACAGGATTTTTGACATCATTTTTTTATAAATATTGCAAAAAACCAAATAGGTGATTACCGTCATTATCAAGATAAGTTCAATATCTACACCTGTACTTATTACGTAACATACAGCGTAACAAGTTACTGATTAAGTTACGTAAATTGTTATGATTATATATAATAAAAAAGTAATTTATACGGAAGATGTTACATAACAAATGAGCTTCAAAAAAAACATACCATAATACAAAAAACACCTGATAAATGCAAGAAGCCGTTTTGCTTTCATCTCTGAAATAATAAAAAAGAGACAAGATGATTTCCAACCTGTCTTAAGACTACATTTACTTTTTACTATTTTTAAGTTGTTCATAAAAGTTTTCATGACTTCCACATAAAATGATTGGTATAATCTGGTTCTCATGAATTTCATATGCCACTCGATAATGAGTACCTACATAAGTAAATCCTTTTGACCAGATTCCATTAAGATCACCAGTCTTCTTTTCACTGGAATAGGGGTCGGTAGCAATATCATCAAATATGACATTCAGAAACTGTTGCTTTAAAGGTTTTTCCTTCAGCTCGGAAATTCATTTACCGCTTAGTCCTTCGCTCTTACTTGCTTTCGCAAGTTGTCTTCACTACTACGACCTCTGTTCCTGCGATTATTCGTCACATCAAAACCATCTGCTGACGACTTACGATTCATCCCAATGTCACCATTAGGATTGTGATGGTTTTTTTTATTTCAAATCCCACATCACCCTTATAAGACCTTCCCCGGTAAGGTGTAACAACTTTCACTCCATGTCACCTCTTGATTTACACTATACACTTCTCGTACAGTTATTGGGCTTTAACTTGTTTGGCAGCCGTACCCGTGTATCTCATCTTCTATCAAGTTTCTGTCCGTAGGTGCAGAGTTTTGCTTTAGGCTTCCTTCAGATTCCACCTCACGATGGGACACCCTTGCCATTAGCTAACACTTCCCACTGTCGGGCGTGTAGTGGACTTTCACCACCAAGTTGCTACCCCCAAAAAAGGGCCCTAATTATGGGCCCATGGTTTTAGGACTTATTGAAATAGAATTCTCTTGTTTCAGTATCTTGTAATTAGTTAAAAATGTATATCGGTATTACTGCGCTATTCATTTCTTTTTCTTATCTGCGAAGTACTTGTAATAAAAAAAGATACCTACAATAAAAGATAATACTGCAATAACAAGTATTACCGGTTGTGGGAAAGTAACGAACTGGTCTGTAAGTACCTGGCTTGTTAAGAATAGACTCAGCGAAAAAATAAACCAAAGTGTTCCAGCAATAATCATGATAGATATCCCCTTTCTTGAAAACGCTTGCATTTTAAACATACTCATAATATACTGATTATATCATAAAGGAGGAGAGTATATGATAAAAAAATTGTTTTTTTGTTAGCGTTGTTGGGTTTCGGCTTTTTTGCGGAAAGTAATGTAGTGCATGCAGGTTCCAACCAATGGAAAAGTGATCTTAGGAGCAACGAAACTTTGACAACCTATCCCTTGCTCTTGGATGACGGAGACACTCTAAACTTCTTTACAGCGGAAGATCGAGAGGCGTACGTGCAGTATTACAAGAGTCAAAATTCAGGGATTCAAACCTTTTCAGCAGGAAATAAAACAAGAGAGAAGTTCATCTCATCAAAAACATTCTATTCTAAGTTTATTGGTTACAATCCGTTAACACCTAGTTGGTCGTACGCAAGCAGATATACTATTAGTCGTGGAAAGTCACTATCGTTTTCCACTGGTTATACTTATGATGGTGTATCTGCTACATTATCAGTTTCAAATTCATATGGTGTGTCTGTAACATTACCTGCCAATAGTAAGAAAGCATCTAGACTAGCTGCTAAAGCTGATGTTAAAGTCTCAAAATACAAAATGGAACTTTATAATGGTATTACCGTATTACAGACATTCTATGTGCTAAGGACATCCAGTGTAAAAAATATTACTAACTATGTGAAATATCGATAATATACACACAACAATTAACCTATATTAAAACTTCACAACATTGATAGATACCGTGTCAAATTGTTCAAACATTATTTGACACGGTATCTTTATTAACAAATTCCCCAAAATTTAATTCCCAAAACGCTGCTTATATCTGACAATCGTTGATTTATCCACTTCAAATAATCGAGCAGTTTCGTTATATGTATGAGTTTCCAAATACATAAGAATTTCCGTTATTTGTTTTGGTGTCTTCTTTATCTTCCTTCCATCTCTAAAATTTGGATTATGTTGCCTTTGGTATTCTTTTCCCTCCTGTGTTCGCTGTACAATCATATCCCGCTCAAACTGTGCAAATGCTAAGAACATATTTAGCATCAAACTCCCATTGGGTGAGTGATCCATTCTTCCCATATTAAGTATGTTTACCACAATATTTTTTTCTTGTAACTCTGAAATTAATGTAGTTCCCTGTTGAACCGGACGTGAAAGATGATCCAACTTCGTAACAATTAGTTCATCTCCAGGCATAAGAACTTGAAGCAACTCATCTAGCTTTGGACGATCACGTTTTGCTCCTGTGAATTTCTCGCTATAAATTTATCAGCTCCTGCATTATTTAAAAGCTCTATTTGACTTGCTAACTCCTGCTCGTTTGTAAAACCCTAGCGTACCCAAATATCAAAAGACTGCCTCCTTTTGCATATATGTTTCGCATACTTCTTAAGGCTGAGTTTATCACGTTTATCCCGCATGTGTAAAACTGTTAAGTTTTGCATACGAATAATTACGATGATGAAAATCCTTCAATCTCGTTAGCTTTCCAGGTCACCTAAATAAAAAGAGGTTCCTATTAAGGATACCTCTCAGACCGTAGACAAATACCGTTTCTAGTAGCCATTATCACTACTAGAAACGGTATTTTTTAATGAAACTATGTATTTACTATTTTAAACAGATTAATGGATATGTCCGTCTATGTCATTTCTCCCTACCTACCATATCCAGGTGGCTATCTTTTTCAAATTCATCATCGCAAAAACAAGCATCACGTAATGTTGATTTTTTATCAACCCGCGAAGCTTTGTCCAACGTAATCCATGCTTTTCTTTCCCATCTGCGAAGATTCGTTCTACTGTCTCTTTTCGTTTGGAATACTGCATTTTGTTGTATTTTGTATAACGGAGTTCTTCTGCTTTATCAAGGTACGGTTGCCATAAGTGCCTTTGGATAATTTTTTGATGTCCTTGACTTTCGGTACATTTTTCTAGCATGGGACAATTCGCACATTTTTTCTTATCTGATAGATAGTTCCTGTAGCCTTCTCTGTTTAGCGTTCCCGCTCGCAAAGTCTCACCTGCGGGGCACAGGTATTGATCGTAGTACTCATCATAAACAAAGTCTGGTTTTCGAAATGATCCTTTTTTTCCTCTCGGTCGCGTATAAGGAAGAATGGGGCGTAGCCCTTCCTCATCTAAATACTTCGCAATAGCCGGTGTCTTATACCCGGCATCTGCGGCTATTCCATAAGGATGATAAAATGGAAGACTTTTTAACCCGTCAACTAGCGATGGAAGAATTTGGCTATCATGTATATTCCCTGGAGTAACTTGCATTCCCAAAATAAACCCATTTTTATCGCATGCTGTATGTGCAGAATAAGCAAACTGACGCTCTTTTTCTCCTTTAACAAAATAGCCACTTTCAGAATCTGTCGTACTAATATTTTTCAAAGAAGGTTCCCGCTCTTCGGAGAAGTCAAAAGGCTTTTTTCCGGCTGCCACACGTACCTCGTTGATTTCTTCCTCTAGTTTTGTCTGATAAAACTTTACTTCCTGTTCAACTAGTACTCGTTCGCCGCTGTGTTTATTTGCGTTTGCTTTGATGTGTGTGGAGTCAATAAAAATAACTTCATCATCGATGAAACCCTTATCGTGTGCTTCATTGAGAATATGGAAAAAGATTTGATAGAACACATCTGTATCTTTAAAACGTCGAATATAATTTTTTCCGAAAGTGGAAAAATGTGGCACTTTTTCGGAAATCTCTAGCCCAAGAAACCAGCGATAGGCCATGTTAGCTTCGATTTCTTTGATTGTTTGGCGCATCGAGCGGATACCGAATAGATATTGAATAAAGACCATCTTGAAAAGAATGACAGGATCAATGCTCGGCCTACCTTGGCTAGAGTACATTGATTCGACAAGAGGATAGATAAAGTCAAAGTTAAGTGCCTTGTCTACCTTTCTTACAAGATGATCTTTAGGAACCAAATCTTCAATTGAAACAATTTCGAAGCAATTTCTAGAGTCTATGGTACGTCTTGTCATCATAGCCAACACCCCTTGATATCACTAGATTTGTTAGTTTCATTATATCAAAAAAAGACTGTAGACTTAAGCCAGATACTGACTTTGTCTACAGTCTGGAGGTTACTATTAAGGATACCTCTTTTCATTTATAACTAGTTATCATCTATCTGTTTATTCCTTTATGATGTGGTTTAGGAAAATGTGAAGAATTACCATGCAAAATACTTTTTGTACGATCAATCATATTTTGCCTATCCAATTTATTACTTCCCTCAAATAAAAGATTTTCAGTAAATAAGTTTAAATATTTAGTGGTTTGTAATTCTCTTGAAGCATTCGCTAAAACTAAACAATCACGAAAATAATCTGAATGACTTTGAAAAGGCTGATTATCCAAAGTAAAACCAAGCGATCGTAAATATTTAATAGCAAAGACAGCCATAGTTCTCGTGTTTCCTTCTCTAAAAGGATGAATTTGCCAAACATCCGATATAAAATGCATAACGTGCTTTCCAATTTCTTTTTGACTCATACCTTTAAAAGAGAAATTTTTTTCTGCTTTAAAATCATAATCTAGTGTGTCTTGAATTAAGAAGTGGCTTGCATATTGTACGGAAGCTCCCTCTAACACAGCTTCTTTTTTCGTAATATTTACATTTCTAAATTTACCGACAGGAAAATCGGTAAAAATATCTGTAAACAGATATTTATGAATCGCAAGTAATGATCCAGAACTCAATGTAAAAAAATCATCAGAGAGTAACTGAGCAATTCTCAATGCTACTCCATCTGCCTCTTTTGTAATGTAGTCCGATTCATCAGAATCATAATACCTTTTTAAATTATCTTCAATTTCTTCGTAGCTTTTTCTACCTTCAATATGTTCATTTGCTAGTTCAACCATGTATTTAGAAGGTTTTAGTCCATCTACAGCCTGTAAACCAAAGCTTGTTTTCCAAAGATCAAGTTTTGCCTGATGAGGTAAATCTTGCTTTTCTTCTTGATACGGTACCTCTTCTCCATAGCTCATAGGTTTTTTCCCTCCATTTAGAGATTAATCCTTGCATTGTATTTCAAACAAACGTATTAAGACTTCCATTTTTTATCATCACTTAACAATGACTTAGCAATTTCATCTATTTTTTCCATTATTTTAAGAATCAGGGCTGCTTCATCATCAGTATAAAACTCTTTTTCATTATCAAGAGTCAGATATCCACCTGTTTGTTTATAATATTCCGCTCGAATATCATTTGCTGTTTTTACCATAGTACCTTCTCCTCGTAATGAACCTTTTACTCTAATGGGTCTTTGGTAACTTTTATAGCTTCTCCGGAGGTTCGACTCTGAATAAACTTTATGTCCCGTTCACTGAAATCAGTTGCCTGTGCCTTATCACTTGTCAAAATCATTTCATCCAAGTGATTTATTGAAATCAAATAGCCCTCTGGAGTTTTAAAAATATAGCGAAAGTTAGCATTCATTGTTTATTGATCCTTTCAGATGTACGGGTCATAGGTAAAATTTTGAATCTTAATTAGAAGAGTGATCCTAAGAAAATATGTCCCAAAAATAGTAAGATCATAAATCCAATATAACCTACAATAATCACACAAGCCAACTTAAAAAGAAAAATTGGTAGCATAATCAAAAAAACGAATAGACGTACAACGACATTAATTAGCAACGCTACAGCTTCGCAAAATATTGTCATAGCCGTAGCTATCACTTTACCAACCATGGCCACGACAAAGATTATCTTCTCTTTTGCTGATAAATGCAGTTTATTTTCCATCTGAGTATTTCCTCCAAGTTATTAACCCATTCTCATCACATGACACAGGTATATAGTTTTCAGCCCAAGCAACAGCTATTAAGAAGTCAAACGTTCGATTAATTGCATCTTCTGTACATAAGTTTGAATAAATTTCAGGTGTTCCTGGATATTTTGATATCTCTTTTAGTACCTCAGTCCCTAATATATCCTCACGCTCGATCTTAAATGCTAACAAGTTCAATTCTTGACTTAAAAACTCTTCATCTATCGGTAAATTGTATTTTCGATTCAAATAATATGAAAAAACTACCAAGATACGTAACCCAACAGCTGGAAAAAAAGAATCTAGGAATCGATGGCCAGTGGCAGACCTGTAATGATCCATGAAATCATCCTGATTGGTAACTCGATTCAAAAATTTCTTAACAATTTCATACTGTACTTTCTCATTTCAAGAAACCATAGTCTCCCCTTCTTTACTAGTAAAATTATTGTTCTGGTATTTGCGTTTTTATCCAGTCTCTTAGCCTGGTTCGCAGCTTTCGATTTGGATAATCTAGGTACTCAATATCTATCAAATCACAAGTTTCTTCTACTAAAGCCCACGAACCAAGTATTCTAAAAGTAAATTGGTTTGCTTCAAAAGCATTCATATAGCGCTGACTGGCAACTGGAAGCTTACTACTATTCTCGACAACAATAGTATCTGTATAGGCTCCTTTATTAATAAGTTCTTTCTCTCTATCCTTGATGGCATACTTAATTGCAAGTTCTCGTCGTAAGATTATTTCTTCGCCATCCTTCAAACGAGCCGCTTTCTCACCATCCTTAAAACCCAATTGATAGGCAGAAGTCTTTTTGATTGAACCATCAGTCCCGGATATTTGCTTTTTCATCGCAAACCTTTCCAAACTTATTGGATCGATTTCATATCCTTTAATCCGTGAAGGTAATTTTGCATCAATTTTACCCTGTCTTACCCAACGCAGCAACATTTGCCGACTAGTTGTAATCTGCTTCTTTTCGAGATATTTTAAGGCCTCATCGACGTTCATTCTCTACCTCCAAACTATTCTTTACTAGTAATATTATAAAACAGTTTTAAGTAATTTTCAACAATTTTACTAGTAAAGTTGATTTAGTCTAGCTTTTCTCCAAGACGTTCGATGGACGTAAATTGATTTTTAAACTGATCATAGGTCACTTTATATAAATAGGATCCGCTTTGATCACTCTCTACATCCGCAATTTTGACAGAATTTTTAACTAAGATAATTGCCTGAAGTATATTTGAATTAGAAGACTTCATGTAAACGCCAGGCTCTCCTGATAAACTAGAAATTAAATCAATTGATGGAACAGTATCTTGAGCATCATTTGGAAACAACGAATCAAGGACATCTTCACTGCATAACTTAGAGGCTTCTTCCTTACGTTTGTGAACTGTTCCTTTAGCAGTTGACGTATCGTAGTTATAGATAGTCTTAAATAATTCGTGAGAGGCTTTGATTAGCTTATCGTTCGCTGACCCATTTTTTTCCTTATAGAGTGTCTGATATCTTTGAGACAGCACATCTAAATCGTTTTTCGTAGACGCTAAACTTTCTTTAGATTTTTGAAACTTGGACTCAATTACAGTATTGCTTTCTTTTTGCGTTTTAATTTCCTTAAGTACTACTACATTCCCAACAATAGAGAGTAATAGCGCAAAGAACAATACCACCGAAATAATTTTTGATGATTCTTTCATTACTTACCCCTTCTTTCCTTTAATAAAATATGCTAAATCCCCGGTATCTTTGCTGATTACACGCCACGATCTCGTGCCTGATCCGCTATTGATGACGTTAGTTTCACTAACTAAAAAGCTTCCGTCTGGATTAACATACTCAACGACAGCAATATGCCCATAACCGACACTTGATCCTGCAACTCCTCCAGGAAAACTGACAGCCCAACCGACACTAGGTTTACCTTTTTCTACTGTGTAACCTGCTGCTTCTGCCGATTGGCCCCAGGAGCCGCCATTCCCTCCATTGCCTGAAAACCATTCAATAGGTGTACCAAGCTGAACCATTCGATTATATGCGCCCCAGGTACATTGCCCGAATGGATAATTATTTCCTGGATACGTGTTCTCGTCTGGCATAGGACTAACTTTCCCTTCATATTCTTTTGGAATTTCTAGAACTGGGGCACCATTTGGTGTTCCTGTTCCGGTACTTGAATTTGAATCACATTCACCGATACCGGTTGAACCAGAATCAGATCCGTCGCCATCGATGCCAGGTAAATCTATCCCACCATTCCCCTTATAAGGACTTGTTCCATACTTCTCAATCGCTTCTTTATCCATGGCTTCTAAAAAGTCTGAAGGTATCCCACCAGATGTATACAAGCTATTTAGCGCTAGAAGATAGCCTGGATCAGTTGCCCACCCACCGTTAAAAATATGATTAAAAGTATCGCTTGGACTTGTACAATTTACAGCACCAAGGTATAACGTACTGCGAGCCAAAAATTCAGCTTTTCCGATAATTCCTGCATCGTAGTCCTTATACCAAACATAGGCTCCCCCAGTACCGTCACCCACTTCAGAACCTCCTGAAGAGACTTCGTTGGGGGACTTGCTCCAGCCATTCTTATAGGTATCAAAATTTTTGATCCCATCGAACCATTTGACACCACCTGAATTGTGATTTTGACCGAAACTTGGAACATTCGGATCCAAACCCGTCTCTACAATTGCTTGAATTAGATTAGCACTTGGTAAAAAGCCATATTTTCCCCAGGCTACTATATAAGCATTTCGATGCTGCTTCGCAAATTCAAGTCTCGTAGGATTTTCCGAAGAGCCACCTGGCAATTCTGTGCCTGAACTATCTTCACAGTTTAATTCTTCTCCATTTGATACATTGCTGACACCACCGGCCAAGCCGGCAACAATACCAGACATAATAATCAAAAATGCGACAATCCCAATTATTGAAGCTACCATCGTTTTTTTCATATCATCACCTCATCTACTATTTATCCACGCTAATAGTAAATGGATTCTTAAACTGGAGAGAATTCGGGACATTAAAAAGATGGACTGAGCATTCTTTCAGTCCATCTCCACTTTAATTCAAAACAAATTTATAGAGTATAACAAGAATTGCTAAAACTATGGCAATTCCATATAGCTTTCTTATAAAAATGGAATTTCTTTTTTCTTGTTCATCCGTTTTATCGTCATTAGAAGAAAAATACATTTTCTTCTCAAGGAATTTCAATTTCTGTTCTTTTTTATACCGTTTATATTTTCCAATTGGAGAGAGCTTCTCGCTTTCCTTAGTAGACACCTCTCTAATCTCTTTATCTTGAATTTGAGAATTACGATTGATAATGGGCACTCTTTTCACCTACTTGATTACTTTATTGAAAATCTCCATATCTTGCTACTTCTGTCGGCATCAGTTGTTGGTTAAATACGATATTCCCAACACCTGCAATATTCATAAATAATTGCCCTTTACTCAAACGAGGAAGAGTTTCTAGTTCCGACTGATTCATTGCACCACTTAGGGCATTAGCTAATACTTGGACATCTGTCTCAGACGTTTGTGCAAAAACTCGATACTGCATCATACCAAAAATACTTTGAACTGCTAACGTATACGGGTCAACCTTACCAGTATTATTTGACACTAGAAAATTTTGTAGTGAATTGACAGAAAGGATTATGGCTGCAAAATTATCACCCATGCCGTCCATCATACCGGCTAGTAAATCGACGCTTCTAGCAAATTTCGGAGTAATAATATTTTGAGCATCGCTAATGTTAACAATGTAGTGAGGCAAATCCGTTTCGTTGAGGTTTGGATTTTGTGCCAAAATCTGTTTTCCTCGTTTCCCATTGTTCGTAATATCAGCTGAAATGAGTGATAATACTGAGAATACTTGAGCATTAAAAATATTAGGCTGTCCTTTTAGGCCAGAAAAATCAAATGTTACTACTTTTTCATTTGAAATATCCATAAACTCAGTTGATCCTTCAAAAATCCCACCATGTGTTTGTAGCATTGTTTCGAAAGTATTTTTAATACGAGTAATAGAAGCCATCTCTACTGGATTTGTTCCTCGTTTCATAGCGAGCTGACGTTCAACATCACTGATATACAAATTGAAATCTGACAGCCGTGGATATTCATCTTTATTAATCTTAGTAGCACGTAACTCCGATTCGTGTAAATTAGGATTGCGGAACCAGATTTTTTTTGAAATATAAAAACTAGTAATTAGTTTTTCAAAAGTGGTCATATCATCATCTGTTGCAGCGCTATTTAGCATGTAAAACATATTTTTGAGTTTTTCAATGTGAAGTTGAAAACTCCTAATTTCGTCAACTTGCGTTCCTTCTCTATTAGTCACAGTTGGAAATACCTGGAATGGATTAATTCGGTTTTCACTACCAGAAAGATTCAACATTAGACCATTTTGATATTGAGTTTGGATACTAAATGTACCATTCGCATCAAAATTTCGAATATAGTGTCCTTTTGCATAGAGATCATCATTCATTTTTAAAGAGAAGGTTTTTTGACCCATTTTGGGATTCCCACTAATCAGCATGAACGAACGAGTTCGCTTGTTATCTCGTTCCAAAAAATTAAAATTAACTGCCCCATTGGTTGGCGTGTAACCAAAATAACTTCCGTGCTGATCTTCTAGTTTTGTGTGATTATAAAAATATCCACCGGCTAAAGCATATGCGCTAACGGTAATACCACGTCGATGATTAATTTGCTCGATTTGTTTAGATGGTGGAATAAAGGGGGCTTGATATTCCAAATCTAGCTCGCCAGTTAAAATCCCCATCTTATATTTGGAGGTTTTGTCTTTGATTTCTTGTACCTTTTCGAAAAGCTTCTCTTTAGTAATTGCAGTAACGAAGATACGAATATAAATCCCCATCATAGCTATGTTGTGATCTTCAATTTCGCTGTACAGTTGCGCCATATCAGAAATTTCTTTAACTTCAGTTTGATTATCGACTGCCCGTGCATTACCGCTAATTCGAGTACTTTTTTCATCAATGGAAGATTTCAGTTTCTCTTTCAGCTCATTATTATTTTCTCTGTAAATAGATAAGAATGCCCGTGTACCGCTAATCTGCATTAAATCAAGCATCCAAAAATTTTCTAGACCCTTTGTCGGATAACCGAAAACATGTAAAATTGTATAATATCCATCACCACCAAAATAGTAATCATCTGGTTTAAAATTCATATTTCCTTGTGGCTGAATTTCTTTTAAAAAGTCAAGATCATAACCATTTGCTAAGTATTCTTTTTGTTTACGATTCGTCAGTAATCCCATTTTCTACCCTCCAAGTTTAAAGCTTATCATTCATAGAATTGTATTGTTTCAATATTTGAATCTTTTTCGAACCAGGTATTGGATACGGATTAAAATCCCCGTTTCCGTACGTTTTTGCTTTTCGTGTCAACTCATCCAGTTCTTGTGCTGTATTCCCAAAAAGGAATAGGAAAAATTCAACATTATAAATTTCCTCTTTGATCTGTTCCTCAATTTGTATATTATTCAGCAAGATCATTTCACGATCTTGTAACTGTCTATAGAAACGCTCATTGTGTTTTTCCTTCATCTCTTCTCTTACCTTGTTAAGAGAATGTTTTAAGTTGTTAATTTGGTTGGTTGTATCCGTTGGTAAAGTTGTTACATAGATTGTGTAATCTGAATTGAAATCTGTGAGCCAGGCATAATAGTTCAAAAGCGTACGTTGAACTTCCCCGTTTCCAAGTGAGCTTAAATCTTTACCATGAATTTCAAGGATTTCCATGTAACAGTCGTCTTTTAGTTCAAAGTATTCTTGCCGATTACTCATTAATCGTTTAAAAGGCAGCAGTTCGATTGTTGTGAGCACATCAGAATAATCTTTTTCATCTTTGTATTTTTCTTTACCTTTTTGCTTTTTATCCCTCTTTTTTTCTCCAATCATAATCATTCACCCCTTTAATATTTCCAATCAAAACTGATCCATCTCGTTTTTCTTCTTCTGGCTAATAATAGCAGTGCTTGCCAATTTTTCTTTCCACCACGGCATGGCAAAATCAAGTAAAATACGATTCCAATAGTTAGGACAATAAAAGCAATCATTTTTACCCATTGTGTAGTTGGGAAAATTCGCATTGCTGCAAAAAAAGTAAGCATTGTAGTAATCACCATAGTCACTAAATCCTTTAAGATAAAAATACTCAATTTGACATTGGCACGTACATCACGTGGAATACCATAATTACCATTCATTTCATTTTGATCCATGTTGCCACCTCTTTCTTTTCTATAGGTTTATTATATGAAGAACTAACGTTGTCTATGTTTTTGGGACAAACCAACTGAATTCACAAATACAATGCTCTTGGGAACTTCAATAACAAGTTACTTATCAATTTAAAAAGTTAAATAAAATTTTACGTAACAGATTATGCAAGATTTTATTTATATATCATGTAAAGCCTTCTATACACACTAATTAAGTACTGACAATTATTCTTGCATAACTTTTTTCATACTATTTTACGCAACATATTACATAATTAATTACTTAACTACACATTCATTAGTTACTCATAAAATCATTTGGTTGTGGTAATAATTGAGGAATTCTTCTCCCCCAATTATTTCAATGGCAATTCCTTGCTCGACTAACTTATTTGCGATTATCCTTTTCCGAGTTAATTTATCCTCTTCGAATAGATTTAGTTGATGAGACCCCACAACTAAGTAGTCTGTTTTAGTTGTAACCATCTTTTGAATAAACCCACCTTTTGATTCAATAAAGCTTTCAGCATCTTTTCGTCGTAAATATCCTAATGAACCAGTAAAGACAAAAGTTCTATTTTTAATGTCCATCTCATTTCAACTCTCTTTTTGGACATAAACCCGATATTGGTTACCTGAAGTAATTGACAGCTGATTAACCGTATAATTCTGGATCGTTTCAACCAGATTACCCGTAGACTCTTCAGCCAATTCAGTGAGTATAGAAACTGGAATTACCTGCATCTGTGCTTTTTCTTTTAGTATTTCAAATTTTTGATATGGCCTCATTGATTTCTCTTTCGCTGCAACACCGTTTATCATAAATTCTTTTGCTGTTTCTCTTTTCCAATCATTAGATATTAGGCCATCTTCAAAACTTGCTGAAAAGCCAAGGATTCTCGGCAACCCAATTGTTAACCCTTGCGATAATCCATAGCCAATCAATTGTTGATCCAAATAAATACAAATTAAATGTTCTTCCATATCAATGCTCCTTTCAAATAACACAATACCTTAATCTTATTATTTTATTTTTTTAGGGACATTGACATTGTTCTATATATGACTGTGTTTATTGACCATATTAGAGGATATGAAGCTAAAATATCGCTTGCTCACTTAATATGCATGTTGTTATGTAAGTTGTTATTGCTATTTCTAAAAGGCACTCGTCAAACTACATAACAACATGCATAACATCTCAAACAATATTATGCATAACTATTTCATAATATACTGATCCCAATAAAGCTGTTGCACCTTGAGACCTCAAATTACGACACTAATAAAGTACAAATAGTTGGATTATCAATACAAACATACACAACTAATTATGCAACTTAATCAAGTCCCACGAAATTTAAGGAATAACAAATTACATAACAATAAAAAAAGTATAGAAAAATACATCCTAGCCTAAACCAGGATGTATTCTGCTTACTAATTATCGTCAATTTCAACGCCCTTAATATGACTATGCGTTGCGCCATTCATTTTTTGACTAGCCATATCCATTTTACTTTTCATAGCTTGAAAATCTTGATTTGCTTTTTGAAAATGTTGTGTTGGTTGCGAAGATGAATGACTCATCTGTTGTTTTGCAGCGTGAGTATCATGACTTAGATTGCTCAAGCCTTGTTGCTGTTGTTTTTGTTTTTGAACTGTATTATTAGAGTGATAAAGATTTGAATAAGCTAAGCCATTGGCTCCCTTATTGCCAGATTGGTTTTCCTGTTGTCTGTCATTCAATGAATTTTTACCTGTTCGAATTCCACCGCCCATTATTTGGTTTGGATTAGTTGTCTCTCCCGTTGATGATTCCCTAATTCCTGAAACATTTTCTACTGGTTGACTATTTGATTGGGGTATATATTCTTCCGGATAATTACCAATGGAAGATCCTCCTTCATCTTGATATTGTTGCGACAAACCAGGTTGACCAGGTTGACTGGTGGTTTCTAATTCAACATCTGGTTGAGGTACAGAAGGTATGTTAGTTGATTCTTGACCCTGATCTACATTAGTTGATTGAAAAGCCTCTGCTTCATTGGCTTGATTGCCATAATTGCCTTGACCGTTTACTCTAGGGTTAGATTCTGAATCATTGGTTTTCTCGGAATTTGAAGTTTCTGGATTTTGTTGATTGTTACCTTCTGTACCTTGAGGTTGCGAATTATTTTTTAATGCACCTCTTACACCATTGTGTCCCAAATCTACAGAAGAACCCACAGAATTAGCCGCTTTTTGTGCAACTCCTTGTATACCTGAGCCTACCCTACTTGCAGCATTAGAGATTCCTGCTTTCGCAGTACCTGCTAATCCTTGTTCTTTTACAGAATCAACTAAACCACCAATACCTCCGCCTGTTGAAGCAATCCCTTTAACCGCAGCTGACGATACATTCCCTACTGTTTTCGGGGCATTCTTGGCTACATTTACTGCCATTCCACCGGCACCTAAAGCACTACTTGCTACACCTTTGAATCCAGAACCAAGGGCGTTAGCCATCATCATACCACCCATTAACTGTTGTGCAGTGTCGCTGTGACCTGTAGAGACGCCTAACCAACGTTCAATAATTGTTACTCCTTGCATTGCGCCAAAAAATACTCCCAAATAAACAATGATTGAGGTTGCACATGATTCCCACATATTTAAACCATCGAAAAAGCCTATGTCTAGTCCTGAAACACCACTAAGGGCAAGAGTTGGTAAGTCCCTCATGACTTCTAAAGTAACTCGCATAATGATGATTTCAAAAAATATACCTGCAAAAGCACCAACAATTGTCATAACTAATTCTTTAAATTTTTTACTTGACTCAACACTAGTATACCCTTGAATTGGTGCAATAATTGCCGTCAAGACAGTTTCAAAAATTGATTTAACAACTTTTACTGACATCATGACCAATAATACAATTAATGTTGCAAACTGTGCAAACATACCAAGCCAATTCACTCTATATCTTAAATACACTGGTTCAAATGAGTTCATCGATTTCATGAATCCATGTTCAGTAACCGAATTAATCCCTGTTTGGTTTGAGTTTGGTAAATGAAGGAATAACCCCTTCATACCATCTTGCTTCTCATCCATTTTATCCAGTAAATCTGAATCAGTGGCACCAAAATTCGCGCTAAAATCAATATTTGTTACAAAATTTTGCGTATCTCGCTTCGAGGTATCATCAGTGATCTTATTAACAGGCGTAGAATCAGCTGTTGGTGGATTGATAAAACCCGTACTATCCATTGGAAAGGTTGAGGTATCAAAATCGTTATCTATCAAAACTTTTAAATCTACCACATTATTTTTAATGGGCTGTAAGGCCAAAGAAGTGAAATTAATCGATGTATCCGAATTCTCACCTTCAACATTCTCAATGGTTTGAACGTCTTTTGCCATTTCCGAACTAATATATGTTACTGCTGTAGGTAAGACTGCCACCACAAGCGTCACAAGCATGAAATGAGTCATAACATCTTTATATTTTAATCTTTTGCCGAGTAAGCTTGAAACAGCTCTAGCCACAAGAAGAAAAGTAAATATCGCAATACCTAGAGTTCGAAACCCTTGATAAAACTGACCAATAATAGTTGTATCATTCTCCAAATAACCGAATAGTCCAAGCATTTTAAAAATATTATTAAAAACATGTTCTAAACTGTTTGTTACTAAGTATAGTCCTTTAGCTAAAGCACCCACAGGTTTCATCAAAAAAGTTAAAAATGCAGGTGTTGTATCAAGATAATTTCCCCAATAACGATAAAAGGAAAGGGCTGCATCAGTTGCATCTTTCTTTGTAATTTCATTATTAAAATCTTTGATTACACCCATTAAATCAGTGAACGTTTGGTATTTCACTTTGGTTCCACTCCTTTTCTAGTAAGTAATTTTTAAACTACAATTGAACATTCCAACATATTCCTCCTCGCAAACTTATGATCCTATACTATTTAAAAAAATGATTTTCCAAGATTTCGGGACAATAAAAAAAGACCTACAAGAGGCCTTTTTTGTTCTATTCCGCTCTTCCAGTAAATTGAAAACTTTCAAAATCTAAATCAAGGGCGTTGATATTTATATTTTTACTATCTTGACTCAAAATAATTTCGTAACCAGAATCTGACTGCCATTCTGTAGGATCACCATCTTCTCGAATTTGACGAATAATCATAAATAAACATTTTTTCCTTTGGTTTGTTTTTCAAATAGGCTTATGTTGCCCCTACTCTCATCTTCTAATTTATTTTCGGGAATAATTTTATATTCAAATACTCTATCTCCATCAGTTATTTGACTTTTATTATGATCAAATATAAGTTTTCCATTGTCGTGAAAGAAATAACCATGTGTTTCTCCTGTAGAACCTCTGTACACATCAGCCATATTCTCAGGCAAACCATCCGTACCGATTTTCAAAGAACTGCTACATCCTACTAACACTACCAACCCCCAAATAACTAATACCCCAATTAAACCTTTTACCATTTTCATATTTGTCCCTACTTTCGTGTTTGATACATCCATCCTAATACAAAGAATTAATTTTAATTTTTTTAGGACATTTATTTTTTTCTTGATCTCCTACTAGAGTAAACATTTAAATCAATAAAGATTATTCATCAAGTTTATGTAATCCTCAAGGTCACATATTCGAATTAGTGTTTGAGTTCTGATTTCTCATAAAAACAACTCTCTCGTTCTCTAGAATTTTTTTACGAACGAGAGAGTAATTTTTCGACACCCTAATCATTTTTGAAATTAGTTTTTAAAATGATTATTTCATATGGATCGATTGTTATTCTTCTATTTGTGAAATCAACTTTATTCGTATCAGGACTTATAACTTCATACTTACTTAAAAAGAATTCTTTGAAAGGGGTGTATGAAACTTCAAAATTTCGTAGATTTATCAAAAAAAGAATTGCCCCTTCTTCTGTCTCTCGGGAGAAGAAAAAGATATCTTGAGAATATTTGTCCAAATTAACAAATTTACCTTCGTGTAATATCTCTTCTTCATGGCGAAGTTGAATCAAAAATCTATAGTAATTAAGTATAGAGCTTTTATCAGTTATTTGTGAAGTAACATTAATAGACTGGTAATTAGAATTAGTCAGTAAAGGTAAGCAATGTGTTTTTGAGAATCCTCCGTTTATACTATTATCCCACTGCATAGTAGTTCTGGAATGGTCTCTTGCCCAGCGACCTGCTATTTTTAGAGCAACTGGCTCTGGAATGTTTCTACTTAATAAACTGGAGTATTTATTTTTACTGTCTTCTGTCAGTAACTCGCTATTTTTTGTAAAATTATAGTTTGTCATTCCTATTTCTTCACCTTGATAAACAAAGCAAGTTCCGCTTAATCCGATTAATAAAGTTGCTAATGCTTTTGCACATTGAGGTGTCTCATCTCCGAATATAGAAATAGAACGTGGAGTATCATGATTTTCTAAATATATCCCATGAGACATGCTATCATTGAGTTTTTCTTGCCACTCTACTAACGATGATTTCAATCTACTAATATCACCTTTTTCAAAACCCGGTATTCCGATTTTATAAATGTGATCTAAATCAAAAATCGAATTAAAATATTCTTTTTCCTCCATCCAATATTTTGCTTCATTAACATTAATGCCTCCAGCTTCACCTACTATATATAAATTATGTTTTCCATATGCTATTTTTAACTCATCTAAATAATTGTTTAAACCCGGTACATTTGTAAAAGCTCCCCATTTGTTCTCTGAATTATCATATTCCCAATCTTCTTTTTTTAAATGGGTTGCAGCATCAATTCGAAATCCATCAACCCCTTTTTCAACCCACCAATCAATTATATTTCTAATTTCATGTCTAACAGCTTCGTTATTCCAATTCAAATCAGGTTGATATTTAGAAAAGCTATGGAAATAATATTTTTCTAGTTTCTCATCAAAAGTCCAAACACTCCCACCAAAAAATGACTCCCAATTATTCGGTGGACCTCCTCCATTTTTAGGATTTTCCCAAAAGTAATAATCGTAATATTTACTCTCCTCACCTTTTTTTGATTCCTTGAACCACTCATGTTGAGAGCTTGTGTGATTTAGAACTAAGTCAATAATAATCCGAATATTATTTTCATGTAACATTTCGACTAGGTTATTAAAATCATCCATTGATCCGAAATCAGATCCGACTGATAAGAAGTCAGAAACATCATACCCATTATCGTAGTCCGGAGATGAGTAAAATGGGCTTAACCACACAAAATCAACCCCAAGATTTTTAATATATGGTATTTTATCTATTACTCCTTTGAGATCCCCCTTCCCATCATTATTACTATCAAAAAAACTTTTTAAGTTTATTTGATAGCCAACCGCGTTACGCCACCACTTCTCGACTCTTTCCATCATTTTTTCTCCTTTCGAATTGCAGAATCAAAGTTTAAGAATTTTTTTCTTTATAGATACATTAATTACTGCTTGAATACAAAGTGAAAATAGTAATCCAACAACACCAAAATTTTTAACTCCAAGTATCGCCAAAAATATAAATAAACTATTAGTAATCAATGTGATAAAGAAATTCTTTCTAAAATATCCAAACGATAAAAAAGTCGGATGAATAATTGAATATATAAATGAATATCCATTATAAAATAATAATCCAATACTTATAAATAGATAATCTATCCAGTTCTTATTTATGATATCAACTTTTCTTGATATCACCACAAAGGATACCGGAATAAAAAATAAGAGAAATAACCCTAAAAATAACTTTTCCATTTTAATAATTTTTTTGACAAGTACCTTTGCTTTTATAAAAGACTTATTTCCAATAAGATATGCAATTTCAGGAAAGCTAGTTTGAGAGATCGCAATTCCGACCATACTTATTATATAGAAGAGCTGCTGTAAGGCTTTATAAATTCCAACTGTTTCTCCCGACAAACTAGATAGAAACAGAACATCCATATATCTAATTGGGCTATCAACGATGTAAGAAAAATTATTCCAATAAATATTTTTTAGCAGTTCCTTTGCCTGACTAAAACTACTTTTAAAAAAATAAAAACCTTTAATGCTATAGTCTTTCTTAATAAAATAAATAGCCAAGAAGGTCAAAGACAAATTCTTGATGAAATTTACAAAGGTAATTAAAATAACAACAGAAATCGTATTCGTTTTAAACACAATCACCGAAAAAAATACAACTAGAACGTATAATATAGATGTTATAATCGTATGGATTGAAATAGAAGTAAAGTGTTGATTAGACCGTAGTGTACCTAATACAGAGCCATTGATATTAAAAAGAAATGAAAAAATTAAAATATGAGAAATAGTAATCGTTTGAATATCCCAATTCAAAAAAACTCCAATAGGATTTACCAGAATAATGGACAGAAAAAATCCTATAGCATTTTGGATATTCTCTATAAAATAGCAAATACCCAAAGAGTCAATAAAAGACGCTGAGTCAACATTATCTTTTTTTTGATACTGAATTATCGAATCGCTACTGTGTAAATTAAAAATAGAATCGCATAAGTACAGATAAGCTTGTGCAATCGCTACAGTTCCAAAATTATACGTCCCAAATCCGTAGACAAGTATTATGGTACTCAAGATATTACTAGGCGCTGAGAATAATTGTGCTGCTAGTGTAAGTATCGTATTTTTTTTATAGTTACTCAAAGTAACCTCCTCAATCAAAAAATTGATAAAATAGAAAATAGTCCAGAAACTATCACTAAAATAATTAGCGTTAATAGCACTTTTCCCTTGGACCATCCACGATCTTGCAAAAAAAGATGAATTTGATTTCTATCAGCTTCGTATATTTTCTTTTTTGATTTTAGCCGAACAATTATTACTCTTAAATTGTCGACTAAGGGGACTATAAACGCTAATAATGGTACTAATGCTGTTCGAAATGTGACTTCTTTTAAAAAACTATTTATTGATATAAAAGCCAAATAATAACCTAACAATAGTGCACCAGAGTCTCCCAAAAAAATTTTTGCATTTGGAAAATTAAACATAAGAAATGCAGAAACCGCTCCAATTATTGAAATAATTACAGGAATAACATCTTTTTTATCTTGAACTAGAGCAACAATCAAAAAGACGAATCCAATAATCACTACAATAGAGCCTGCTAAACCATCAAGCCCATCAGTGAAATTAATAATAGTCATTATTGTAAAAAACCATAAAAAAGTGAAAACAAAACTTAATAGATTTGATAACATAAGAGGGTTTGATGAAAAAGGAATAGTTATAGACGATATCCTATAGCCTGAAAAAAAAGTCAGTCCAATTGCCAATGATATTCCTAATGTCTTTGTTAATACAGATATACCTCTCGATGGAAATGATTTATAAAAATCATCAAGTAATCCTATACATAAAACAAGAAAACTAATTATTTGAATCTTCAATGGGAGAATATTCACAAATAAACTGGATAGTAAAATCCCAATAAATATGCCTACTCCTCCTAAAAGCAAGGTGGGGTTAGAATGAAGCTTTCTATTTGAAGGATAGTCTAAAAATCTTTTTTTTGTATTTTTCCAAAAATATAAAATATAACAAATAACAAGTAAAGTAGAAATAAAGCTTAAAAAAAATGTGGCAAGAAAATTCAAACTAATCATCATATGTTACCCATTTTTTTTCAAAATATTGACTAACCAGAGATAATACAACTGACTGATGGTAGTATTGACTGTTCTCATTTTCTACTGGATATTTTATTAATTCATATAAGAATGGATTTTTTTCATACGCGATCAGAAGATTACTGTAGAACTCTTGTTTTGAAAAATCATTATCTGCTAAAAGACTTGCTTTATTCAGATAATGGTGAGCTCCGTTTGGATCAAAAGCAATTGCCTTTTCGCACGTTTCAAATGCTTTTTGAAAATTTCCATTTTGTACATGAATTTCACACATTTTTGATAGCGATCTCTGTTTTAAATCATCAGAAATTATTTCTGCATCATTTCCAAAGAAACTGTTATAACCCAGCTTTTTCATTTCAACTTGCGAATTAAGTTGCAAAAGGCTTTCAAAAACTGCCATCGAATAATCATATCGTCCCATGAGAAGATAACATTCTCCAAGATAATATTGAGCAAGAAAGCTATCTTTATTCTTTATAGAAATTATTTTTTCTAATAATTCAATTGCCTCCGAGAATTTTCTCTCAGTAATTAACTCAACTGCTAAATAGTTTAAAACGCGTGTATGCTTTTCCAGTGGATAGTATCCTACAAGGACGTTAGTATATTGAGATCTCTTATTTTTATTTCTAGTTCTTTGAATACCATCTAAATGATGAATGGAGTAGTTCAATTTATCAATCCTTTTATTTAGACTTATGATACTATTTCCTATAGAAGTATGGACTTGATAATTATCGAAACATAGCCGATCATCATTTCTAAAAAGTTTTAACTGTAAATTTTGTGACCATCTCATACCACCAAAATAATTATTAATTGGAATTCTAAATCCAAACACATCTTTATCAGCTTGCTCGATTTGATTTTTTATTTCTAGTATATTCTCTGGAGTTAGCCTTTCATCTGCATCTATAGATAGAATCCAATCACTTTTTGCTTTTTCAAAAAATAGATTTCGTCGATATGGTTCACTTGTTGAGCTTGTATCATATACCTTTGCTCCAAATTTTTCACATATTTCTCTCGTATTATCAACTGAACTATTATCTATTACAATAATTTCTTCAAAACAGGATTGTATTCCTGGCAAGCAATCTTTCAAATTCTTTTCTTCGTTTTTAGCTAAAATACAGCAAGATATAGTCATTGACAATTCGCCTCCTCATCCAAAGATAGTTTAATAGGAACAAATCCTTCAGCCTTACTTTTATGGATCATACTTCCGTTTATATCAGCAAATATTTTTACTTTTTCAATAAGATCTTCATCTCTTAACTTGTATTTTTCTACTTGTGAACTAAAACAGTTCAACACGTCAATTTTTCCATCAAAATTCTCTGAAATATCACAAAATACTGTAGGTGAAAAATTACTCGAGGTTATCGACTGATACATAAGTATATTATTACACTCTCTACAGGAGGAGTTTGTTATTCTGAAAACTGTTCTATGATCTTGATGGGAATCATTATAATGATGCGTAAATATAAAATCGGGAGATTCTTTCGAAATAATTTCTCTTAATACATCTATCATTTCTGGATTACTTTCTAAGTATCCGTCCTTTTGATCTAAATGATAAAGTTTATTCACCCCGAGCTTTTCACAAGACAATTTCTGTTCTCTCAATCTTACTTCTCTATCTTTTCCACTCCAATTGCCCCCGTCAGTAAAAACAATGAATGATACTAAATCGCCTTTTTCGATAAACTTCATCAATGTTCCAGCACATCCAATTTCTATATCATCCTGATGCGCTCCAATTGCCAGAATTTTTTTCATTTCAAACCTCCTATTTTCTTTACTATTTTATTTTTTAAAAAAGTATCAACTGAAATAGAGTAATATATTTTTGATTCTTGTTTTTCTATTAAACTAAATCCTAACTTCTTCAAGATTGACTGCATTTTTATATTAGAAATATTCGTTGCACATCGGATTTTTCTGTACTGACTTTCTAGGGTATAATCAACTATCTCTCTTAAAACGTTTTTTAAAACCCTTACATTTAAACGTTCTTCCAATGATATCGATAAAAATGAAATATAAATATTACTATAGAAAGAATTTTCTTCAATTATTAAAACTGATTCTATTATATTTAATCTGTTTTTTTGAAAAAAAATCATCAGTTTATTTTTAATCATTTTTGAAACTATTTCATTTTTCCAATCATTGAAATTTTTAGGTTCTAATTCATACAATACTTCATGTTCATTAATCATTTTGAAAATATTGAGTACGTCTTTATCACTCGCAAGTTCAAAATCATTGGCATTGGTAAATTTAGTCAATTTTACTCACTATCCTTTTCTTTGTTATATAGCACTTTAGTTCTCGTTCACCATATCTTGCTATAAAATCAATAAAAGATACTTTATCCCAAGTTAAACTCTTTTCGTCGTTGTGAGGCGATATCCAAGGATGCCAAAGCAAGGTAATATTTTCATTATTAAAATTTTCTGGGTTAATATAGTTTTTTCCCCCTAGTCCCGATAAATATGTGCTATACCCTACACTTTTTGTTATCTCTATCAATCGGCTTTCACCAGTAATCGAATGATCCAAGCTGAGATTACTCGATAAATCATACTTTAGATCAATATTCAAAATTTCTAATAACTTAGTCAATGAAAATATATTAAAGTCACTCAATATACTTTGGTTTTTAGATAAAACTACTTGTAAATATTTTTCTAAGAAGGGATAATGTATGGAAGATGAGTAAGTATCAAATATAGTTTTTTCGAGTTTATATGCCATCTCTTCAAAAGAAAAAAATGCTACATCGTTAATTTTCTTTCTGGAACTTCCTTTTTTTACACCTGCACTAAACCAAAAAAGTGATTCCGGATTTTTCAAGTTTCTAAATTTTATTCTATTTTGAATATCATTACGTACATATTGGACATCATCTAAAAAAATTAGTTTGTTCCCTGAAAGAAGTTTATTTAATACTTTGATGGTTGGAAAAAAATTTGGTTGATGGATAACTAGAATATTAGCTAATTCACTATATTTCATATATTACATTCACCCTATCTCTTTTAAGGAGCCGTTTTATGACAACAATTGGAGTTTTTAACATAATAACCAAAAACAGTAAAATTCTTTTAGTAAAAAGGAGAGATTTACCTTTTTGGGATTTACCTGGAGGAGGTCTCGAATCTGGAGAAACTCTCGAAGAATGTCTAATTCGAGAAACGTTTGAAGAAACAGGCCTTATTGTAAGTAATTGCAAACAGATTTTACATTTTATTAATACTTCAATAAATGACGAACAATTTATCTTTTCAAGTACTATTGTTGGTGGTAAACCAATTTCTGACGGACCTGAAACAAGATTAATAAAATACTTTCCACTAGATTCTCTTCCATTACTGATGATTCCTCACAGAAAAATTCAAATTAGTTCTATTAGTAATTCTCAAAAAAAAGATGTATATTATGT
>NZ_MAEI01000013.1 GCF_009933255.1 Enterococcus diestrammenae
ACGTACGGTGGTGTGAGAGGTCGGTGAGGGAATTAATCTCTCATCTCCTACTCGATTGTAGACAAAGAACTTATAAAAATTAAGCTCCTAAAAGGCTGATGTAGCAGGGGTTAAGTGGCGGATCATGCCGTCATTGTGAGGACCGAAAAAGGTGAAATTAGCGACCTGGGAATTGGGTTGACGGTAGCTAGACCGGCAAATGCCAAATACCAAACAACCGCATCACAAAGAAAACCAGCGCATTCTTCCATGAGGTAATCACAGAAAAATACGCTGGTTCGTTCTATTATTCAGAAAGCTTTACCCTCGCAAATCATCCAAAAACTCAGTCTTACTAGCGGTTTTTTCATCTTTCATCTTGATGACTTTTGCCGGAGAGCCCGCGACGACTGCGCCGGCGGGGACATCTTGGGTGACGACTGCACCGGCTGCGACCACCGCACCTTGCCCGACCCGGACACCTTCTAAGACGACGGCATTGGCACCGATGAGGACGCCGTCTTCCACCACGACAGGAGCTGCTGAAGGGGGCTCCAAAACGCCAGCCAAGACTGCACCGGCACCGATGTGGGCATTTTTGCCGACGGTAGCGCGCGCGCCGAGGACGGCCCCCATGTCAATCATAGAGGCTTCACCGATGACTGCACCAATGTTGATGACGGCCCCCATCATGATGACGGCGTTTTTGCCGATGGAGACTTGGTCGCGAATAAAGGCTCCTGGCTCGATGCGGGCGTCTACTTCAGTGAGATCCAGCAGGGGAATGGCAGAGTTGCGTCGGTCATTCTCCAAGTAAGAATCGGTGATAAGGGGGGCGTTTTGAGCGAGAAATTCGGTCAGCTCTGAGTGGTCCCCGATAGCAAACCAAAAATTGCCAGTGCCAAAAAGTTTCACGCCGGTTACCGGTTGCGCCTTAGCTAGTTCGCCATTTAAGTACGCTTTGACGGGAGTGGCTTTTTCGGCATTTTTAATATAGCGGGCGAGTTCATAAGGATCGGAAAATTGCATCTGCATCCCTCCAAGTTTTTTAAATAGTATTGGCGTCTTAAGCCTGATTGAGTAAATCTTGCATATCATACATGCCGGCGGGTTGATCGGCTAAAAAGACAGCAGCTTTCAAGGCGCCATTGGCAAAGATATCCCGAGACAAGGCCGTGTGTTTCAACTCGATGATTTCATCAGGACCGGCGTAAATCACCGTGTGCTCCCCAGGAATCGTACCTCCCCGCACCGCGTGGAGGCCTAGCTCACTTAGCGGATTGTCCAACTCCAAGCCGTGGCGGCCGTAGATATAAGTTTTCGGTTCAGCCAAGGTGTCATTGATAGCATCGGCCAGCAACAAAGCGGTACCGCTGGGGGCATCTTTTTTCTGGTTGTGGTGTTTTTCCACGATTTCCATATTGAAGTCAGCTTCCAAGGCGGGGCTGATGGCTTGCAAGGCTTTGATCAAAACGTTGATCCCAAGAGACATATTGGCGGAAACGAAGATGGGGATGACGTTACTGGCGACTTGCAGCATGGCTTTGGTGTCGTTGTCCAGACCGGTTGTCGCAACCACCAGAGGCAAGTTTTTTTCTACGCAGGCTTTGACTAAGTCGGGGACGACACTGTGGTGAGAAAAGTCGATGACTACGTCGGCAGCTTCTGTCAGCTCGGCAGGGGTGGTATAGACGGGAAAAGCTGCGGTGATTTTTGGATGTTGGTCGATCCCAGCGACGACAGTGAGCTTCGGATCGGCGGCGATTTGGGCTTGCAAGACCTGGCCCATCCGACCCTGCACCCCGCTTAAGATGATTTTTTTCATGGGTGAAGACCTCCTGAGTTGATTTCGGTAAACAGACGGAAAAAAGGGCAGCCGGCTTCTGGGAATCACCACCAGCTCTGTCTGTCACAAGTGGCGTAAGGTAGCTTACAAAAGACCGTAAGCTGTCATTTCTTTTTTCAATAACGCTAAGGTGCTGTCTTCTGGCGCGTCCAAGGGCAGGCGATAGTGGCAATCACACTTGCCTAACAAGGACACAGCGGCTTTGACTGGCACCGGATTGACTTCAGTGAAGATGGCGTGAATCAGTGGCAATTGCGCCAATTGAGTCTTTTGGGCCGCTTGTAAATCTCCGGCCAAATAATCGTGGACCATCTTGGAAGTTTCCGCTGGCAAGAGATTGGCGATGGTAGAAATCACGCCGCTGCCTCCCACAGATAACAAGGGCAAGACTTGATCGTCGTTACCGGAGTAGACTTGGAAGTTGTCATCTGCCAATTGACAGATTTCCACGATTTGGGAAATATTGCCACTAGCTTCTTTGATTCCTTGCACGTTGGGTATTTTTTTCAACTCCGCCACCATCGCAGGGGTCAAGTTTAAGCCAGTGCGGCTAGCGACAGAATACAAAATCACCGGGATCGAGACTTTTTCGCAAATAGCCTCGTAATGCTTCACCAGACTTTTGTTGGTGGCTTTGTTGTAATAAGGCGTCACCACCAAAAGAGCGTCGGCGCCTACTCGTTCAGCTTCCATGGAAAGATGAATCCCGTGCTGGGTATCGTTTGACCCGGTGCCACCAATGACTGGAATCCGTCCGGCAACTTGTTTCACGACTGCTTCAATCACGGCAATGTGCTCCTCGTCTTTTAACGTGGAAGCCTCCCCGGTGGTGCCGCAAGCGATGATCGCGTCGATTCCTTGTTCCAAATGCCAATCTACCAAGGCCCGCAACTGTTCAAAATTCACGGTCCCATCGGCGTTCATGGGAGTGACCAAGGCCACGCCTGCTCCTGTAAAAATCCCCATCTTCTATCCCCAACCTTTCTTTATCAGCTCAGCGTTCACGGCCAAAGCCTGCGATTGACTGAGAGGTTTTTCGTAATTGTTGCTGTGTTTTGCAAACTTCGAGTTTCTTTTCAATAGAAACAGGAAAATTATTCTGAAAATGAATTTTTTTCCGAAAATTCTCGATATTACTAGGATTATACAATATAATAAGAGGAAATATTAGCAATTTTCGAAAAAAAACACATTTTTTGTTAGGGAGAGGTGGCGTAAGATGGAAATCAGTCAGGAAATTTTAGCCTATTTACCAGAAATTATCCGCTGGCGCAGAGACTTGCATCAGCTGCCAGAATTAGGCTTGGAAGAATTTGCCACCACCGCTTATTTGAAAAAAGAACTGCAGGCCATGGGCTACACCGATATTCGTCAACCTTTAGCAACAGGGCTAGTGGTGGTGATTGATGCTGAAAAGCCGGGGAAAACCCTCGCTTACCGTAGCGATATCGATGCTTTGCCGGTGACTGAAGAAACTGGGGCGGACTTTGCCTCACCGATTGCCGGGCGCATGCATGCTTGTGGACACGATGGCCATATGGCGACGCTTTTGGGTTTTGCAAAGTATTTGGCCACTCATCGAAAAGCCCGCCAAGGCCGAATCGTCTTGCTGTTCCAACCGGCAGAGGAAGGACCGGGTGGGGCCCAGTTACTGATTGACACGGGCCTGTTTACTGAGCTAGCTATTGAGGAAATCATCGGGCTTCATGTCTTTCCTGAGTTTCCAGAAGGGGTGATTGCTTGTCGACCCGGTGGCATGATGGCCCGCAATGGTGAAGTCACGATTACCGTGACCGGGCGCAGTGCCCATGGTGCCCAGCCGCAGCAAGGCCTCGATGCGCTTTTGGCCATGAGTGCTGTGATCCAAGCCCTCCACACCATCATCAGTCGCAATCTCTCCCCGCTGGAGGATGCCGTGCTGACCTTTGGCAAGATTTACGGCGGGGAAGCGATGAATATCATCCCCGGTGCCGTCACCATCGAAGGCACGATGCGAGCCTTTTCCGATGAGGTCTATGAAAGGATGGTGGCGCGGATTGAAGAAATCGCAAAGGGCGTGGCTGCCGGCTATGGCTGCCAAGCTAACGTGGTCTTTCATCACATGTACCGGGTGGTGGACAATCATCCGCCGCTAGTGGCAAAGCTTATGCAAGTCGCCGGTGACAGTTATGTGGAAACTCCGCCTTATCTGTTGGCAGAAGACTTCTCTATGTACCAACAAGTGGTGCCGGGGCTGTTCTTTTTTGTCGGGATTCGCAATCAGGAAAAAGGCTGGACCGCCCCGTTACACAGTGGCCAGATGCAGTTTGATGAAAAGGCGCTTTTGGCGGGTTTACAGTGTTATGTCGATTTGCTAGAAGCCTTAAACGAGGAGGAAAATAATGGTTAAAACGATTAAAAATGGCCACCTCTATTGGGATGGTTGCGATACGGTAGCCTTGGCAGAAAAATACGGCACCCCCTTGTACGTCATGTCGGAAAACGGGATTTTAGCCCGGACCCAAGAGCTGCATCGGGATTTTTTGGATAAATATGACAACGTGCGGGTGGCTTATGCCAGTAAAGCCTTTTGTACCCTAGCTATGTGCAAGCTGATGGAAAAAGCAGGGCTGGCGCTGGATGTGGTTTCCGGCGGCGAGCTCTACACCGCCATCCAAGCCGACTTTCCCCCTGAGCACATCGAGTTTAATGGCAACAACAAGTCCCGCGAAGAGTTGGTGATGGCCATCGATTATGGGGTAGGGCGGATCATCGTGGACGGGCTACAAGAGCTCGCCTTAATTGAAGCAGTCTGTGCTGAGTTAGGGAAGAGGACCCAGATTCTTTTTCGGATTACGCCGGAAATCAAAGCTGATACCCACGATTTTATCTCCACCGGCCAAAAGGATTCCAAGTTTGGCATTCCCCTCAATCCGGAAATTTTATTCCCACAGATTGAGGCAGCCCTTGCCTCAGAAGCGGTGGACTTGTTGGGCTTTCATTTTCACATCGGGAGTCAGTTGGCGGACAATAGCACCCATTTAGCGGCGGCAAAAGTCGCGCTGCATTTGGCCTTAGAGGTGAAAAAGCGCTATGCTTATGAGCTGCGGGAGCTAAACTATGGCGGCGGTTTTGGGGTGGAATACGTCGAGGGGGATGTGCGCCAGCCTTACAGGTATTTCTTGGATCCGTTGATGGCGTTGACGGAGGCGTTTTGTGACGAACACCAACTGACCCGTCCGACGATCGTCATCGAGCCGGGACGGAGCATCGTGGCGGAAGCGGGGATTACCTTACACACCATCGGCAGCATCAAAGAGTTACCCACCATTCGCACCTATGCCTCCATTGATGGGGGCATGACCGACAACATCCGCCCGGGACTTTACCAGGCAGCTTATACCGGTCTGGTTGCCAATAAAGCCGACAGTGCCACGACTCAAGTGGTGACGATTTCCGGAAAAGCCTGTGAGAGTACCGATATTTTGGTGAAGGATTTGGCGGTGGCACCACTAGCGGCGGGGGATCTTTTCGCCACCTTTACTACTGGAGCATACGGGTATTCGATGGCCTCAAATTATAACAAACTACCGATCCCTGCCGTGGTGCTGGTCAAAGACGGGAAGGACCAGTTGATCGTCAAACGCCAAAGCTATGAACAAATGTTGCAAAACGAATGTTTACCAGAAAGGTGGTAGCCTATAGTGCTTTCATTTTCCAAAATGCAAGGAGCCGGTAATGATTTTATCATTATCGACAATCGTCAGACCGGCTATCGCCAAAGCCAGCTTCAGCAAATCGCGCGCCGGGTCTGCCAACGGAAAATCTCGGTGGGCAGTGATGCCTTGATGGTGGTGGATCATCCCACTGACGCCAAGCAAGCTGATTTGCGGATGCGTTTTTTCAACGCCGATGGCAGCGAGGCGGAAATGTGTGGCAATGGCGCCCGCTGTCTAGCCCGCTACGCCTACGAACACAAGATTGCCGGCGAAAGCATGGTGATCGAAACCATGGCGGGATTCGTGCCAGCCTGGCGCTTGAGTCAGCGAAAATACAAGGTCCAACTCAATTCCCCAAGCGCGTACGAGACAGACTTGCCAGTGGCTACTTTAGCCCAGACCGGGGAGTTGTCCTTTTTGAAAGACATCGCCTTTGTGGATTACGTCGCACTGGGAGAGCCGGCGATTCCCCATCTAGTGGTCCATTTGCCGCTACTGACTAGGATTGCGGATTTATCCCAGCTGAAACCACTAGCCCAGGCCTTGCGCCATTGGTCTCGTTTACCAAAAGGCGCCAACGTGAACTTCTTTGCCCTGCCGGATTCCAGCGGGGAACCTGTACTGGTGCGGACTTATGAACGTGGGGTGGAGGATTTCACCTTGGCTTGTGGCACCGGATCCGGCTCGGTGGCTTACGCCTTGGTGCAACGAGGGCTAGCTACGAGTGGGCCTGACCAGCCGGTTGCGTTAGCAGTACCGGGAGGCTTGCTAGAGGTGGAAGTGACCGGGCCGACCTTAAATCTGATGGGGGACACGAATCTGGTAGTCCAAGGTCAGATTTGCGATGAAGACTTGGTGATTGCAAATGAATAACGATGAAACACTGCTGTTTTTTCTAGCAGTGTTTTTTAATCTCCTGCAATACTTGTCTTTGCAAACAAGTTCACCCCTGCGAAGTTGCTGGTCGTTCTTGATAGAGCAGCCAATTAAAAGCAAAATGTTTCAATAATTTTGCGATCCATGATAAGGTTGTAATTGTAAGGGTTTTCACAAATTTAAAGGAGGAATTTTGAATGGTTAATAAAGATGAAATTAAAGGGAAGCTTACTGAAATTAAGGGGAAAATTACCAACGATAAGTCAGAGGAACTCAAAGGAAAAGCGCAGCAAGAATATGGGAAAATCAGAGAACAAGTCGAAGAAGGTGCCGATGTTGCAGCTAAAAAAGGCGACGACCTAGTGGATGATTGGAAGAAAGAAGACAAGAAGTAACCAGATTGCATATACCGTTGGATTAAACAAAGAACGCGAAGCCAACTAGCATCTTCTTAAAAAAGTCGAAACCGCCACATGATAAAGACATCATGTGGCGGTTTCGACTTTTTTTCGACAGCTACACGAGTTTGTTTAGCCTTTCTTATTATGGGGATATGTCGGGTCTGGCGTTTTGTTTGGTAAAACCAGTAAAAAGGTCAAACCAAGCAGTCGTGACCCTTCCTTAGTAATCTAGGCGCTTTTGTATGACCCATAGTAGCTAATTCAAAAAAAGACAAAGCCCTCTTAGTTGAATCAAGCACTAAGAGGGCCTTGTCAAGTTATTTTTAATTTGGGGAAGATTATCCTTAAATTATTTAGTTGCTACGACTTAAGAAAAATGAAACAATAGCGACCAAAATAACGGCTCCGATAATGGAAGGGATAAGTGCCATACCTGCTAATGAGGGACCCCATGTGCCTAGCAAAGATTGACCAAGTGCTGAGCCTACCAGTCCAGCGATGATGTTGGCAATCCAACCCATGCTCCCACCTTTTCCGGTAATCGCACCCGCAATCACACCGATAATAGCGCCGACAATTAATGCCCAAATAATACCCATAATCATTTCCTCCTTTTTTATTAGTTATCCTTAACTATCTTGTTTGCGATAGTCATCACGAATTTCTTTGACTTTCAGTAACACTGGTAGCAAAGCGGCCACCAATGAGATGATCATCATGACTTTTCCTTGCTTTTTCATGTCTGTTAGTCCTTTCTACAAGTTAATCGCTTGCCCGCCAGTCACACCGTAAATCTGAGCAGTGACATAGCTAGCTTCATTGGAGGCTAGAAAGACGTAGACTGGCGCCAGTTCCACTGGCTGACCCGCCCGTTCCAATAAAGCATCTTGACCAAAATTAGGCAACTCCTCTTTTGGTTGTCCTTGGTCCAATTGCAACGCAGTCCAAATCGGACCAGGGGCTACCCCATTGACCCGGATGCCTTTTTTGGCCAAGGATTTTGCTAAACCAACAGTGAAATTGGCGATCGCCGCTTTGGTCACTGCGTAATCCAGTAAATGTTCACTTGGACTAAAGGCTTGCACAGAAGTTGTCGTCACAATAGCCGAACCTGCTGGCAAGTGAGGCAAGGCTTCCTTGACCGTCGCAAACATTGAAATGATATTGACGTCAAAGGTATCTCGGACTTGTTCCATCGTCAGCTCTTCTAGGGAAGGTTGGCTGATTTGTTGTGCGGCATTTAATACCAAAGTATCGAGGCCACCCAATGCTTCCACCGTTGCGGCCACCATCTTGGCTGGTGCCTCCGCATCTCGCAAATCAAAAGGCAATAGTACAGCTTTGCGTCCAGCCTCTTCAATATACTGAGCGACTTGTTTGGCATCAGGTTCTTCACCAGGATAAAACTGAATAGCGACATCGGCTCCTTCTCTGGCATAGGCAATGGCAGCAGCTCGACCGATTCCCGAATCCCCACCGGTAATCAGCACCCGACGATTTTCCAAACGACCATGACCAAGATAACTCTCCTCACCACAATCTGGTACAGGCTTCATTTCTTTTTGTAAGGCTGGAGTTTCTTGGTCCTGCTTTGGAAATTTTTCCTCGTAATATAACTTACGGGGATCTTTTAAAACTGGATCATTCATTTTCTCACTCCTTAAATAATGATGAATACTGCAATTTAATATTAATATAGAATCGGTTTTTTTAAAAGAAAAACGCTTATTAACAAAAAAAATAGCGAATATTTGACGTATTTATACATTTGTTATACATTTTATGTAAGCGCCGTCTTTTACTTTTTGTCTGCTGTTATGAGAATTTCGTCGCAATAGGAACCAACTCATAAGTCATTTTACGGATTATGAGAAAAATTAAAGGAGAATGAGTATGATTTCGAGATATTATATAACGGAAGAAATGGGGATTGAACCTTGTGAAGCAGACGATTGTACTTGGCTAGTTATCCAAAAAGCGACGGAGGAAGAACTGGCAGAAATTATCGAAAAATACCAACTTCCCAAAGATATTTTTATCGGCGGGGACACTGCAGAAGAAATTACCCATTTTGAACGTATGATGAATGGTAAGTTAGGAGAGTTGTCGATTCTTTCGTTGATGAACCTCTGTGCCAATCGTGATTTACCTATTGAAGAACGCTTAGAATCCTTGATTTTCGTCTTTGCAAAGAAATTTACTTTGACGTTTTTAGGTGATAATTCGGATTTTATGGTGGATTTTATGGAAAAGTACGCTCGAAAAATCACAAATAAAGAAAAACTCTGTGCCTATATTATTAAAACTACTTATACTCATTATTTGAAAGAATTAATTGAAGTGAAAAAAACAATCGATAGCTTGGATGAGGCCGCGCGGAGAACTACCGAAAATGAAGAACTGTATCGTCTAGCGGATACACAACGGGAAATGGTGTACTTGGATAAGACCTTGCAGGGTCAAAAAGAAACCTTGAATTATTTATGGGAAGAAACGGATTTTCCTGAGCGTTTGGGAGATGAAAATCTGGTCTACAATATTCGCTTACGCCAAGCTCACGCGGAAGAACGTATTTTGATTTATCGAGATCTCTTGGAAACCATTGGGGGACTCTTTAGTGATATGATGAGCAATAATTTGAACCATTTGATGAAATATTTAGACTCGGCTGCCTTGGTAATCTCGATTCCTGCGTTAGTTTCCGGCATCTGGGGGATGAACACGGGGGGACTGCCAGGAAAAGATTCAAAAATTGGCTTTATCTTAGTGATGGCCTTAGCTGTTATCGTGAGTATCATCGCTTTTATCCATTTGCGTCGGAAAGACTTTACTAAATAGGAAAATAGCCTTTAGTTAGAGATTAGGAGGTGTTTGGATGACGGACTGCTTGAACACTCAAAAAAGGCACCAATTTCACACTGCAAAAGCGCATTATGGGATTGGAGTCTCATTGATTAGCTCACCTCGTGATTCACCTAAATAAATCAGGAAACAAAAAATTAAAAAGGAGGAAAAAAGCGTGGGTAAACTAGCAAAAGTTCTCGGGATTGTTTTCGGTGCAGCGTTTTTGGGAATTCTAATGAAAAAAAAGCAAGAAACTAAACAGCCAAAGTGAAAGTAAAATCCTCGTCACCAGTAATTTTCCACTTGAAGGAGGTGCCCCATGAACCGTGGGCTTAAAGCGCTAGGAATAGTCCTTTCCTTATTGTTACTATCGGTTTTAGTAACGATGATGGTATTCACTTCATCAGTAGTCCCTTTGCCTTTTGAATTAAGACCTTCCCTCTCTTTCTTTCGCCCCTTGACCAACCATTATTTCCAACAATATCTTTTTTGGATGGCCTTATTCTTCGCTGTACTCTTAGTGATTTTAATTTTTGTATTGCTTTTTTATCCAAGAGTCAAACAAACTTTTGTGTTAGAAGAAAACAAAGGTCGGCTGTCTTTAGACAAAAAAGCCATTGAAGGATTTGTTCGTTCCAAGATCAAAGGGGTGGGATTTGTTGATTCACCCAAGGTCAAAGTACGAGGGACAACCCGAAAAATAAATGTGTACATCAATGGTCAATTGACGCGAACCTCGTCGATCATTGGTAAAACGGAAGCGTTGATGGAAGATATTCGTACAGATCTCCAGCAAATCTTGGGACCGGAAGAAAAGGTAAAGATCAATGTCACATACAAGGAATATGAAAAGGAAGAAAAAGCAAATCGAGCCGCAAGAGTAGAATAATGAGGAGGGAGTTTTATGAAGTATTTCTTTTATCAGTATCAACTCCCCATTATCTGTGGGGGCTTAGGATTGATTTTAGCCATCTTGTTTGTTTCTATCGGCTTTTTCAAAACCTTACTGATTATCATTTTGACAGCGCTTGGCATTGCTGTCGGCTTTTATTTGAAACAAAGTAAGCTACTCGATCACTACTTTAAACTATAGGAGGAAATAATTATGAGTATCGATCAACCAAAAAATAATAAACCAGTCACTGCCCATCCAGATCCGGTGGTTCCAGGAGTAAAAGATGAAGTAGAAAAAATGGCAGACCATCCAGCTTATACTACCGATGTATCCAATAATAACCCACAGGATATTCAAGAAAATATGGATAAACCAATGGATATGACAGACCATCCGAATCAAGGACCAGCTGGAGAATTAACCTACGATGACAAAGTAATCCAAAAAATTGTCGGTTTTGCAGTGGAACAAATCGACGGTCTTCTGACTGTGGATGGGGGCTTTTTCTCCAATATTGCTGAAAAACTAGTGAATACGGAAAATGTCACTTCGGGTATTCAAACTGAAGTTGGTAAAAAGCAAGTGGCTGTGGATATGGATGTCGTAATTGAATATGGTCGCGATATTCCTAAAATCGCCGATGAAATCAAACGTGTGATCCGAGATGAAGTCAATACTATGACCCATCTAGATGTCATCGAAGTGAATATCCACGTGGTTGATATCAAAACTAAAAATGAATATATAGAAGATAGCGAAACGGTGCAAGATAAAGTAACTAGTGCGGCGAAAACCACGGGACGTTTTGCATCAAAACAGACGGAAAAAGCTAAAAATGCTATTAACAGGGGGACTGACAAAGCCCAAGAAAAAATCGATGAAAATCGTGAACCACGGGTCTATTAATAGAAGGAGGAAATTACCATGGGGATTATCTGGTCATTAATTGTCGGAGCGATCATCGGTGTGATTGCCGGTGCCATCACAGGTAAAGGAAATAGTATGGGGTGGATTGCAAATATCGTGGCTGGGTTAGTCGGAGCAGCTCTTGGTCAAGCGCTTTTGGGAGAGTGGGGGCCTTCGTTAGCCGGAATGGCGCTAATTCCTTCAATCATTGGAGCGGTGATTTTAGTCTTAGTGGTTTCTTTCTTTCTTAGCCGGAGCAAGTAGCCTATGTTGATCATCGTAGACATGCAAAATCGCATTTTGGATGAAGATGACGAGTGCTTTGTGCCCGGTGCTACACAATTAATTCCACGCATTAAGCACCGTCTTCAACAAGCTCGATTAACAGAAGAGTTAGTAATTTATACAAGAGATGTACCGGTGGAGTTCAAAAATAAAGATGAAGAAAATTTTGCGTTACAAATTATCCCGGAGTTGGCCCCTTTAGCTTCGGAAATAATTTTGAAAAAACACTATTTCACTCTGCCGCCTAAACAGTTGTTGAAAATCCAAGCTCTACCCGAAGTCGCAGGTCAAAAGACGATTGAATTGGTAGGGACGGAACTACAACTATGCGTATTAGCCAACACGTTGGCCTTGCAAAGCATTTTCCCAGAAGCAGATTTTGTCATTGTTCCCAAACGAGTTGCTGGGAGAAAGATGACCGAAGACGCGCTCGCTTTACTGAAAGATTTCAACGTTCAGATAAAGTGAGGCATTTCATTTAAGGATACGTGAAGGAGCAGATAAAGGAGTGTAAAAATGAATAAATACCTCAAATTTTTCCTGATGATTGCGGTGTCTACCCTCTTAATGTTCTTCATGATGTATTTTAATCTGTATGCTTTCAGTCACTTCTTTTTTAGTCAGACTAGAGCTTTTATGGCCTTGATGATGGGGGCTGCGATGGCGATTATTATGTTGCTTTTCATGTGGAAAATGTATCCCAATAAAAAAAGCAATGTAGCTATTTTGATTGTCAGTATACTAGTGTTTTGCGGGTCGCTTTTTATGGTTCGTAGTCAAACTGCTGTGGGAGATGTAGCATGGATGAAAGCAATGATTCCTCATCATTCCATTGCTATCCTCACCAGTAAACGAGCAGATTTGTCTGATCCGGAAGTTAAAAAGTTAGCCGAAGAGATCATTAAAGCCCAAGAAGAAGAGATTGAGAAAATGAAAGAACTGATTGAAGAATTGGAAGAGTGAGTGATGCCAATATATAGTCAAAAAACGGGTGCCCGCAAGCACCCGTTTTTGATTGGTATGGATTTTATCTGTTTTTAAAGGGTCGAAATATTCCTCAAGAAATAACTCGTAGGATAAATTTTCATACAAACTGATAAGACTTACTGGAGGTGAAATGCGTTATAGATATTAAGGTAACGCTAATTCCCGTAAAGCATTTATGTTTATTTGATTTGGCTATCCTTACTTATCGATTTCTGGCGCTTTTCCTAATTGGGCTTGCACCATCCAAATTCGTTTTTCAATAGCTGTTTTAAAGCCAACACAAAGATCTTCAGAGACGCTATCTTCTTCTTCGCCAGCTATGTCGATTCCTTTTTGATAAAGATCAGCCAAATAACGATAGTTTTCTACTAAATTTTCTAGGTGTTCTTCAATAGTAAGTTCGTAATTTCCTTTTTTGTCCTTAATTTTAGTGTTGTCAGTCATCTCTTTCAAAGTAGAATAAGGAGCTCCATCTAGAGTGATCAACCGCTCGGATACTTCGTCTAATTGCCCATCAATTTCTGCCATGTAAGTGTCCATTAAAGGATGTAAATTCAAAAATCCAGGACCTCTCATATACCAGTGAGTTTGATGGATAACCATACTCATTTGACTTAGATCAGCAACCATCTGATTCAATACTTCTTTGGTCTTTTTGTATTCCATTACAAATCCTCCTAGAAAATATTTTTGGAGATTACCGTTATTTTTTTGATGGCAATCTCAGTGCTATATTAATGATAATATGAACAATCTAAAAAGTACAATAATAAGCATGAAAACAGAGTTTATCCTTGAATTTTCAAGCTTTTTTGTATTAAGAAAAGCCGCTTTATTCAACCGCTTTCCTTTTGCTAGTGACAAAATGTACAAGTTATTCTTTTACTAAAAAGAACAGATAAAAATCTTAATAGGAGAGAATACAATCAAGATATTCATAGCAAAAAATAAATTGAGGCCTTGGAACATCTCTTTGATCGGCTTATTACGGAAGAGAATACCTTTGAATGAGACAAAACAAAAGTGGCTATCGATTAAGGGATAATTGATCACCATTCTTAGAAATCTCGATTATCCTGTTTCCAAAAATTTAGCAGAATTTTTGATAAATAAGATAAGTTTTCTTTGAATATTGTTACGTCTGCCGGTAAAGATAGTGTGGTGTAAACTTCTAAATTTTTGAGTCAATAAAACAGTTTTGCTTAGGAGTAATAGGCAAGTGGGGATTGATGATTTTGTAAATAAGCGGTTTTCTGTGGGACTTCAGTTAACTAAAGCTGGTTGTAGATTTTTATATTATCTAAGTTGGTGAATCTTCTCAATTGGGGAATTTATCATCTCTAATTTGTTCCTCCGTCTAAACTTGCCCCATCAAGGAAGCGGAGGTGTTTTTTATGCAGAAAACTTGGCAAGTAGCGAAAAAATGAAAAGTAAGGGAGTTCCCTTATTGAGAATAATTCTCAATGAGTATATGATAAGCCCGTAGCAAATGTGAAAGAGGACACAAGATAGAGGCGAAATGATCGATGGGACAAATGAGGGAAAGCCAATGGCAAATGATGGGGACTGTCATTACCATGAAAATCCCCGAAACTTGGGAGCTCAAAGGGACAGGGAAGGCTAACGTTGGTGTAGCGGAACCTTTGTTGCAGACTGCTGAAGCTTATTTACGACAGCAAGAACAACGGTTTAGTGCCAACTCGCCAACTTCTGAACTGGCGCAAGTCAATCAGCTAGCAGGTTCAGGCCAGTGGTTACCTATCCATCCCCAATTGTTCGACCTGATAGCCATTGGGCGAAAACACAGTCTGGCTTCTGGAAGTCAGTTAAACATCGCTATTGGTCCTTTAGTGCAGACTTGGCGCATTGGCTTTGATGATGCGAAAGTCCCTAGTCCCCAAGCAATTACCCAGCTTTTGGGTAAGACTGATCCGCAAAAGATTCAGCTGGATTTCGATAAAAAAGCTGTTTTGCTTGAAGAGTCGGGGATGAAAATCGATCTTGGTGCGTTAGCAAAAGGGTATATTGCTGATTGCTTGATGACAAAGCTACGTCAAGCTCAAGTACCGTGGGCGATGCTAAATCTTGGAGGAAATCTGGTGGTCTATGGGGAAAATCCCAATCAAGTGGATAATAGTTGGCACATTGGTATTCAAGATCCTACCAAACAACGCAATCACACCCTCGCACTTTTGCGCCTGACTTCTGACTCTAGCCAAACATTTGCAGGACAGTGGTCGGTGGTGACATCAGGCATTTACGAACGGCACTTACATGTCGGTGATCGTGAGTACCATCACATTTTAAATCCGCAAACTGGCTATCCCCAAGCCACGGATGTCATCAGTTTGACAATCCTTTCTCATGAATCAATCTTGGGAGAGATTTGGACGACCCGCTTGTTTGGCAAAAATAAGTCAGAAATTCTGACCTGTGTCGAGGCCCTACCTGATATGGAAGCACTGGTTATCGATAAAGAATTACAGATAAGCAAAACGAGTGGCGTGGCAGTGTTGTTGTTATAACGAAAGGAAAACCAAGGTTGCGGTATCAAAAAAAGCAACCTATTTATGAAGAAAGAAGTGGAATTGATGAAACATTTTGTTGGAATCGTTGGCGGGACCAACGTTGGCTCGACCAACCGCAAACTTTTGCAATATATGGCGCAACATTTTGCCTCAGAGGCCGAAATCGAATTAGTGGAAATTGGCAATTTGCCTGTGTTTAATAAACCGCAAAATAAGGTCTTGCCATCTGCAGTCCTACCTTTAGTCGAAAAAATTGAACAGGCCGATGGGGTAATTATTAGTACGCCAGAGTATGACCATAGTGCACCGGCAGCCTTGATGAATGTATTGAACTGGTTGTCTTATGGTGTCTATCCTTTTGTTGACAAGCCAGTCATGATTACTGGTTGTTCTTATGGCACATTGGGAAGCTCCCGGGCGCAAGCACATTTGCGCCAAATGTTGGATGCACCAGAATTGAAAGCTCGCATCATGCCTAGTTCCGAATTTCTATTGGGGCATTCCTTGGCAGCTTTTGATGACCAGGGCCAATTGCAAGATGCAGAACAAGTACAACGCTTAACGGGATTATTTCACGATTTCTGCCTGTTTGTAGACATTACCAAACAACTCACGGAGACATTGGAAGTAGACAAAGTGGCTGCCGCCAATTTTGATTGGAAAAAAGGGTCAGCCAGCTAAAGCTTGCCTGCTGCCTTCTTACCAAAGGCTCCCAATCTAACGAAAAACAAGAAAGAAGCGATCAATATGAAATTAGTCGGCATCGTCGGCTCCAATGCAGAACATTCCTACAACCGCTTATTACTTCAATATATTGCCAGCCAATACAGTCACTTATTTGACTTGGAAATTTTAGAAATACGTGATTTGCCTTTGTTTAGTCAAGATGAGGACCAGACCAATAGTGTGGCTATCCAAAATCTGACCCGTAAAATCATGCAAGCAGAGGGTGTGATTATCGCTACCCCCGAGCATAACCATACGATTCCGGCCGGGCTAAAAAGTGCAATCGAATGGCTTTCCTTTAAAGTCCATCCATTTGAAAACAAACCAGTCTTGATTGTCGGAGCATCTTATTATGATCAAGGAACGTCCCGCGCCCAGCTGCATTTGCGGCAAATTTTGGATTCTCCTGGGGTCAATGCTGTGGTGATGCCTGGCAATGAATTTTTGCTAGGCTCAGTTACCGAAGCCTTTGATGAATTGGGCAACTTAAAATCAGCAGGGACACAGCAATTTCTTGGGAGTGTCTTAGAGAAATTCAGTCACTTTATCCAGATTATTTCTGTCCTAGAAACGCCTGAATACCAGATGCCACCAGAAGATTTGCATGCCACTGGCCAAATCGAAACGACGGTCGCCAATGTCGAGATGGCCGCAGATGATTGGCTTGAACAAGCCGCTGAACAAGTTGGTGCTGTCACTGCCAACACCTATGTGCAGCTAGATCGAGGATTGTTGACTGTCGATCAACTCAACTGGTTTTTGAACTCCATGCCGCTGGAACTCACTTATGCCGATAGCAACAATCAGTTTTTATACTACAACCACAATGCCGAAGCTGAGGACATGTTAGCAAAACGGCAGCCGGGACAAGTCGGGAATCCTTTAGCCAATTGTCACCCACCCAAAGCCTACAAAAATGTTGAATGGGTTATCCAACAATTACGCAGTGGCAACCAAGACCGCATCCGCGTACATGTACCAAATCATGGGCCCAATCAATTTGTCGTTCATAATTACCAAGCGATTCACGATGAAGCTGGTAACTATGCAGGCATTAATGAATATATCCTAGATTTACAACCGTGGATCGACTGGTATTTGCAACAAACCGGCTACCAGCTTTTGACGGCAGAAGGAACGCCAATCAGTAACGAGCAGCCTGCTACTCCAGTGGACGGTGTCTCTGGCGCTTCCAAAAAAGCGCCAACGACTTCGGCTGTAACCACCGATGCTGTCTCCGGCGCTTCTGAAAAACCGGCCAAAGTTGCCGTTGCCGCTGGTGCAACGACAACGGCCGCCCCACCTAAAATCGATGGGGTCTCCGGTGCTTCTGAAAAGGGATAATTCCTAACAGAGCACCAATGCTAACAGAGCCCTAATAGCCAAACGAATCAGGTTCCCATCCCTGTTCGTTTGGCTGTTTGTATTTGTTGTTTGAAGGGTGCCTTCGCTTTTAATAGAGAAATGACTTATAAATAGTTATGCTCTATAAAAGCTAATGTATCAGGCTTTTTTCTAGCCATTCTTTGAGGACAACCGCTTGATTGTGTTCTTGATTTTTGGCACCATAGATGAGAATCAGGTCCTGGGTTTGGCTGACGATGGTTAAAAACGCTAGTATGGCTGGACGATAAGGATTGCTAGTGATTTCAGCAAGATACTGTTCTTTAAATTTGTCATAGCGGTCATCTTGATGATTAAACCACGAGCGCAAATCGTGGCTCGGGGCAAGTTCTTTTAGCCACCATTCATAAGGTAAGTCGGCTTTGGACACCCCCCGTGGCCAGAGACGATCCACTAAAATCTTATACCCTTTTGTGTTTCGCAGCTTTTGCTGGTCATAAGCTCGAATTAAATGAATTTTTTTCATGTTGCATCCTCCTCTTTGCTAGTGGTCCTTAACTCTCGCCGGTCTAGTGTTGCCCATGAACCTATTAATACTATCAGGGTAATCCAAATAAATCGCTATATCAAAAATCTGGCTTACGATTGAGAGCTGGGAGCCATCAGTAGGTTGCAATCAGTCAGTAGCCATTTCCCGGCAAAGATTTTTCCCTGGGTGGTATACTAAACAAGTAATCAAGAATAAGGAGAGGCTGTTATGAATGAAAAATTTCTAGAGGTCATTGCTCATGAAGGGCCGGTTACGATTGTTACCATCAATGGCAATCCGGCCCACGTAGTCAACACATGGGCGTCTTATATTACGGTCAAAGCAGATCGGCTTTTGATTCCCGCAGCAGGCATGCACAGTATTGAGGCTGATTTTTTGAAGGACAACCATGTTTTATTGACTTTTGGATCGAAGGAAGTGGCAGGAACAGTCGGCCCAGGAGCTGGGTTTCATGTCCTAGGAACGGGCCAATTTGTGGAAGCTGGCGTTGACTTCGAGGAGAAAAAGCAACAGTTTCCTTGGGTAACGAGACTCTTGGTGGTTTCCATTATTGATGTCCAGCAAAAAATTTAATGCGTACGTGGAAAATAGCGATCGCTAACACTTGAGTGATAGTAATTTTGGAAAAGAGAGAGAGACCTATGATTAAAGGTGTATTGTTCGATTTTAATGGCACAATGTTTAAAGATTCCACGTTTAACGAAGCGGCTTGGCTAGCATTTGCTGAAAAGGAAGCTCACAAGAAACTTAGTCGCGAGGCGTTTGACCAACATGTCCATGGTAAAAATAATCGTCTGGTGTTGGAGTACTTGTTTGAACGCCCCTTTACCAAAGCTGCTGCCCTCCAGTGGGGAGAAAAGAAGGAAGATATCTACCGGGAGCTAGTCTGCAGTCATCCAGAAGCCGCTCATTTGACCACCGGCTTACCGGAATTACTGGATTTTTTGCAGGCTGAAAAGATTCCTTTCAATATTGCCACTGCTGCAGGAAAAGGGAATTTGGATTTTTATTTTGAACGTTTCAGCTTGGCAAAATGGTTTACTTATGAGCAAATCGTCTATGACAATGGCGAGCGCCAGAGCAAGCCGGCACCGGATTATTACTTGGCTGCTGCGGCGAAAATCCAGGTGCCTGCTAGCGACTGTCTCGTCTTTGAAGATTCACTTTCCGGTATTCAAGCCGCTCACAATGCCGCTGCGGCCAAGATTTTTGCCATCACCACCAATGACAACGGGGCCCAGCTAGCTGCACTCCCACAGGTGGCAGGGGTGATTGATGATTTCACCGATTCTCGGATTCGTGACGTGTTGATGGCTTGAAAGGATTGATTAAGCTATCCACGAATGATCAAAGTAGGGGTATCGTGGAAAGCTGATGTGATTTTTTAGTTTTATTGCATGTGCATATTTTTCGACCATCACTTCTCTTGGGTGGTGGTCTATCTTGTAAAGAGGCCAAGGCGGTCTCTTTTTTTAAATTAAGCTCCAAAAAGGTTGATGTATCAGGAATTAAGTGGTGTATTATACCGTCATTTTGATGCCCGAGATGCTTGCTATCTTTCTAAGGAAGAAAAATGCTAGCATTAGGTCGCAAAGCCAATAATCGATTATAGATAAAACAGGCGGCCTTGCTGGAGGAGAATTCCTCGGATAGTAGTGTCAAGGATGCCCGAGGAATTACTTGTTGTGTCCAATGTTTTTTGTTGGACTTACAACAAGTTTGACTTCGGCAAGGTAAATGACAACTGTTCTTTGGTTGGCATTTACCGGTCCCACTACTATCCGAGGGATTCTCCGGAAGCAAGACCGGCCGGTTTTCTAACTATTATGCTTTACAAACTAGTGGAGTTGCGGTATCCTTTTTTTGCTAGGTAGTATGTAAAACAAACTAGTCGATGATTCAGGTGACGAGAAGAGATAAGGAGGGAAACGACGGTAGTTATGAAAGAAACGCAATTACTCAAAGGCGTGTTGGAGGGGTGTGTCTTGGCTTTGATTTTACAAGGAGAAGGGACCATTTATGGATACGAACTCGTCCAGCAGCTCCAGCAAGCCGGCTTTACCACGATTATCGGTGGGACAATTTATCCCTTATTGCAAAAATTAGAAAAAAACGGCCAAATCGAAGGAACCCTGCGGAAATCCCCTGAAGGTCCGGATCGCAAGTATTTTACGATAACAGCCAGCGGGATTACTAGCTTGAAGGAATTTCAGGAGCAGTGGCAACAATTGGCCTTGCGGGTAGATCACTTAATGGGAGGAATCAACAAATGAAAAAACAGACGACAGCTACCTTATACTGTACCAAACTCAATCAACTAGAAACGCAATTGACGCCAGAAAATCAAGTGTATTTTGCTGATTTGCGGGGCTATATGTCATTTGGTGGACTCTTTTTAGATGAAGGAGAACTGAACATGCAGCTTTATCAAATGGCGACGGATTTACTAGAGGCTCAAAGGGATGGTGTGACGGCAGCGGCCTTTTTTGGCAAACAACCTCAACTGTTAGCCGACCAACTGTTGGCTAATACAAAAAAAGCGAGTATCCCAGCTTTACTTGGCTTGGCGGCTTTAGTGGTGGGGATTTTATGGGGTATCAATTTAGTGACGGCTTTTAGTCAAAACGGGGTCTTGCGGGTGTCTGTTCCCCAGTATCTACTGGATGGGGTGATTGGTGTAGTGGGAGTCAGTCTGCTTTTTCTGATTTTACAGCGCAGTTTCTATTCGCCCAAAAAAAGCCAACTGTCCTCTGTCTGGAGTTTCATCGCTACGATGGTAGTTTTTTTATTGGTGATTGCAGGTCAGTTGGCGACGGGACTATTGTTGATTGATGACGGTGTAATCCGGCTACCTTATCCCTGGGACCTTTTATTGCTAGGGGTGATTGTTATTTCTCTGCTGACTTGGTTGTTGTTAAAAGGAACAGCGTTGTATCCCTTTGTTTTTCTAGTTTTAGGAGTGGCACTGCTGGGGCTGATTCACCGCTTACAAGTGGCAGAAGTGTTGCAAGGGACAGTGTGGTCAGTGGGCCAAGGAGTTATTTTAGTGGTAGCTTTAGGAGCGACCTTTGTTTCTTATCGATGGAGGAAACGGAAGGACTAAGCAGGAGGGGAAAGATGCTAAATTTAGAAACGCCAGTAGGAAATTTTTGGTTGGAATCCGAGGGTGTCCGCATTCCTTTTGAAGCAGAGGATCAAGTGGCTTATTTTGCAAGTTTGACCTTTTCAAATTTTAAAAGTGAGATTGATTTTGCGGTGCATATCAAAGTCAATCCCGAGGAAATTGGCAAAGTGAATGAACTCTGGCTACGTAGCGATTTAGATGAAAAGCAGTGGGAGTATGAAAGTTGGAATACAGGTGAAACGCTTTGTGGGAACAATTTTTTGAACCGACAAAAGAATTGCTCCCTATCGATTGGCCAATGGACGCATGATGCTCATGATAAAAACAATGATGAGTATTATCATGGAATCACTTCTCGTGTTCAAGATCCTCAGTTTTGTACGGAATGGGAGTTGCATCACGAAGGAGACCACGTGAAAATTGAACTAGGTTATACAGATTTGGAACCGCAAGCTACGCAATATACAAGTTTCGCGATTGCAGTGAAATACTATGAAAATCCCAACGATTTAGATACAGAAGTTTCCGATTTAGCGGTGTTTTTTATTTTATAAATCAGCATGGTGACTATCATCAAAAAAGCAGTCAGGAAATTGCCTAGTCAATCGCCTGACTGCTTTTTGCCCTATGTTGGGATTTCTTTGTTTTCTTGATACCCATCAATTCTTTCTTCGGTCAAAGGCGCTAAACTGACCTTGTCAATCAGAAAGCAGAGAAAAGAGGAACTGTCATGAAAATGCAACGTCAAATTTTGCAACATAAAAATCACCTCGCCATCATCAGCGGGGGCCTAATCGTAGCTGCCTATCTTTTCCAGTGGGGATTTCACTGGTCAGCAGGGTGGCAAGGCGCCATGATTCTCGCGTCGATCCTGGGTTTTGTGCCCATCGCGCTACAAGCCTATCAAGCCTTGCGGGTGAAGGTGGTTTCCATTGAACTTTTGGTCAGTATCGCCGTTTTAGGGGCCTTTTTCATCGGTGAATACAACGAATCCGCCATCGTGACCTTTTTGTTTTTATTCGGCGCATTATTGGAACAAAAAACCTTGGAAAAAACCCGCTCAGCTATCAGCGCTTTGACCAAGATGGCACCTGCTACGGCCATCTTGGTGGGGGCTGAGGGGGAACTGGAAAAAGTGGCAATCGATGAAGTGGCTGCCGGAGATCGCCTGCTAGTCAAGACCGGAGCGCAGGTACCGGTGGATGGTATCATCGCCAGTGGTAGCGGTCATTTGAATGAAGCCAGCGTCACTGGCGAATCGAAAATGGCGGCGAAAACCGTGGGGGACCGCGTATTTGCTGGTACGATTTTGGAAAATGGTACCTTGCAAGTTACCACGGAAAAAGTCGGGGAGGACACTACTTTTGGGAAGATCATCGAGTTGGTAGAAGAAGCCCAAGATGCCAAATCTGGCGCGGAACGTTTTATCGATAAGTTTGCCAAATATTACACACCGGCCGTTTTGTTGCTGGCCTTGGTGGTGGGCGTGATCACTGCTGACTTACGCTTGGCCATCACCATCTTGGTCTTGGGTTGCCCAGGAGCGTTGGTGATTGGCGTGCCGGTTTCCAGTGTGGCGGGGATTGGCAATGGCGCCAAGCACGGCATTTTGATCAAAGGTGGGGACGTGTTGGACAGCTTTAGCAAGGTGGATACCTTCGTGTTCGACAAAACCGGCACCTTAACCGATGGCAAACCCACTGTGGCTAAGGTGACTAGCTATGGCAAGATCTCTCCCGCAGAAGCCTTGGTTTTAGCCGCTGCTGTGGAACGGGAAAGTGACCATCCCCTAGGACAAGCAATTTTGGACTATGCCGCAGTCAAAGAGTATCCGGTCGTCAGTCAGACGCAAGTCATCAAAGGTCAAGGTATCGCAGCCAATGTCGCAAATCATCAGGTATTAGTAGGCAATGGAAAACTTTTGGCAAGCCATAAGATCCAGTTGACAGCGGCTTTGCAACAAGATTTGACGGCGCTTGAAGCTAGCGGGCATTCCACGGTGTTCGTCGCCATCGACGAAGCACCAGCCCTTTTGATCGGCATCAAAGATCAAATCCGGCCAGAAGCCGCAAAAACCTTACAACAACTCCGGCAAATGGGGGCCAAGCAATTGGTGATGTTAACCGGGGACAACCAAGCTACCGCTGATTTAGTCGGTAAAACTCTCGGCCTAGATGTGGTGCAAGGGGGATTATTGCCAGAAGACAAATCTGCTTATGTCCGCCAGCTACAAGCCCAAGGACACAAGGTGGCCTTCGTGGGGGATGGAGTCAATGACAGTCCCTCCATCGCTTTGGCGGATATCGGGATCGCGATGGGCAACGGCACTGACGTGGCTGTGGAAACATCGGATGTGGTATTGATGCAATCCAGCTTTGCCAACCTTGTCCAAGCATACGGTCTGACGAAAAAAACCGTCCTAAATATGAAAGAAAATATCTTAATCGCTGTGGGGGTGGTGTTGTTCTTATTAGTTGGCTTGATCGTGGGCTACATCTATATGGCTAGCGGCATGCTAGTCCATGAGCTGAGCATTTTGGTGGTGGTAGTCAACGGTATGCGCTTGCTTGGCTACCGGGTGAAATCATCCCCGACAAAAGCTCTGGTAGGCACCCCGACGACCATTCCGGTAAAAAATTAAACGAAAAAACGCCAATCTTGACGGCTATCAAGTTTTTTTCAAAACAAACCAACTATAATCAAAGTATCGAGAAGGCGTCGGTGCCCATCCCCCGCTTTCCCAGTTTAGAAAATGAAAGGAAGAATTCTCATGGAAAAAGTAATTTTACAATTAGGTGCCTTGGCTTGCCCAAGCTGCATGCAAAAAATCGAAGCAGGGGTCAAAGCACAACCCGGAGTCGAAAATGTCAAAGTCTTGTTTAACGCCAGCAAAGTCAAAGCCGATATCGATGCCAGCCAAACCAGTGGCGACAAACTAAAAGAAGTCATCGAAAACCTCGGTTACGAAGTGGAATCTGTCAAAGTCAAAGCAAGCTAGTTGTTGTGATCTTAAGTAGCTGTCAAATGCCAGCATTACCTATTCCCCAAGAAAGAAGATGTCTTTAAATGACGCCAGCAGAAAAATATCAAGCCGAACAAGCCCAAGCAGAAATCGATCACCATACCCCGACTGCTGGGGCGATGATTGGGCATATTATCAGCAATCTCAAAATCCAAGAAAACAAGTTATGGCAAAGTCGGTATTACGCCAAGGGACCAGACGCCTTTTTCATCACTAGTGAGTTTTCAAAAATCTTAACAGAAGCAAGCGCGTTTCTTGACCAATTGAACCAACTGATGTTAGATGAAGGTGAAGTCATTCCCACCACCACTGAAGAATTCAGCCGCTATAGCATGTTGGAAGAAAGTGGCCAGCGAAAATACGAAGAAACTAGCACCTTGATTTTTGACACCGTGAAGGATTTCAACACGCAACTCCTTTTTGTCACGCGGGGAATTGCTCTCGCCGAAAAGGAAGAAAAGCCTGGCTTGGCGCAACTTTTGCAAACCTTGTATGCTTGGTTGAAGCACCAAAGCGCCGTCTTGCAACGTTATTTAGGCCATGAGGTGCTGGAAGACTTAGAAGAAGATGACGAAGACTAACCTCCAGATCCAGATGAGGCCCAGTCGAGTCAGTGAGTAAACAAACAGGAAGGCTGTGAAGATTGTGCCTCAAATGTCATCATCGCATAAGAACCATCCAGAGAAAATAAACCACCAAGAGCACCTCTGTGTCACCTTGGTTCCGTTATTTAATCACTTGGACCTAGCTGACCAACAAAAAATCAATCAGCTGGTCCATCACCGCAGCTTTGCCAAAGGAGAACAAATTTTGACTCCAGATGGCGAGCCCCAACTGGTGATCGTCGCCCGGGGCAATTTGAAAGTCTACCAACTTTCCCCAGCCGGGCGGGAACAGCTATTGCGAGTGGTGGCTCCTGGTGGCTATGAAGGAGAAAGCCAACTCTTTGGGGCCAAAAACGACGACTTTTTCGCTGAAGCCCTACAACCCACCGAAGTCTGTGTCTTGAAGCAATCCGATTTTCAAGACTTGTTATTGCAATACCCACAACTCAGCCTGAAACTTTTGGAACTCACCGCCGACAAAATGACCGCCGTCGAACAACAGACCCAGTTTCTTTTAATGGAAAAAGTCGAGGAGCGTTTGGCGAAGTACCTGACGGATCTGATGCTTGCCAGCGAATCACCAAGTTTGACAATTCCCATGAAGATGAAGGAACTGGCAGCCTATCTCGGCACCACCCCCGAAACCCTTTCCCGCAAGTTCAAACTATTGGAAACGCGCGGCTTGATTGCACGCAAAGGGCTCAAGGTAGACGTGTTGGATGCAGATGGGTTAGAAGAGCTTTGAGAAAATGAGAAGTACAGTGAAAAAACACGGTCTTTGGGATCGTGTTTTTTTTGTTGCAGTTTCGGTTGATTTGGTGAGAAATTGTCCTTTGAGTAATTGCTTGGTGAATAAAGTCATTCCCAAGCTCTCAGCTAGCTATGAAACAACAGTTTTAGAAAAGCCCGTTAGTCTTGCTGATGGGCTTTTCGATAGTCACTGGGGGCGACTTGGCACTGCTTTTTAAAGGAATGGCTGAAATGCTCCAGCGAGGCGTAACCGAGTTTATCGGCAATTAGCGAAATGGCCTCATGGGTTTCTCGCAACAGCATCTTGGCAGCGGCCATGCGTCCTTCAGTCAGCTTACTTTGGAAGGTTTGGTCGTACAAATCGCGAATCAGACGTTGGGTTTGACGACTGCTGAGGTGGAGTTGATTTGCAAGATCTGCTAGGGAAGCTTCACCGGTGCCTGCTAAGAAATACTGGTCGATCATCAAGTATCGTTCCCAGCTAGTGTCAAAGAAAGTCTCGTTAGTAGAGAGGGCCGTCTTCAGCACGGTTTCTGATCCAGATGCTCGCAACAGTCGAATCAGAAGTTGCTGGATTTCGGCGATGACGGCTTCTTCAAAAAAGGCTGGCTTTTCCCGTAATTCTGTCACCACTGTCGCAAAGTGGGGCTCTAATTTCCCTAAATCCTTCGTTTGATAATTTGCTAACGGCTCCAAAGCGCGGAAAAGTGCAGGCGTCTCGCTCGTCATCAAAAGATTAAGGCAGTATTCTTCCATCGGGTGTTGAGGATCGGAAAACTGACTGTGGGTAATCCCCGGACCAGTGATATAAAGGCTGCCTGCTTCTACAAGAATTCGCTGGGAGGCCGTTTCGACCCAGCCAAAACCTGCCACACAAAAGTGAATTTCAAAGTGATCAGCCCCGTGACGATGGGGCGGGATGGGCGCAAAAATTGGTCCGCCACTAACCCGCAAGATGCGAATCTGTAATTTACCTAGCTCAAAAGCTAATTTGGGATAAAAAGCAAAAGGTTCCATGGCTCCTCCAGTTGTCAAATCACGACATTATTTTGCTAAAAACGTCTGCTGTGTCTCTTATGTAAAAATAGCATAGCCGCTAGAATAAGGCTATCACAATTTGCAAAAATAGGAGGCTTTTCCATGTACGATTTACAAGCAAAAATGGCTCAAGTGGCAGCAATCATCGCACAAGGTCCTTACCAAGACAACTGGCAATCCTTGCAACAATATACCCCACCTAAATGGTATCAAGAGAGCAAGTTTGGTATTTTAATTCACTGGGGTGTCTATAGTGTGCCAGCCTTTGGGAGCGAATGGTACTCTCGCAATATGTATATCCAAGGCTCACCGGAATTTGCCTATCATCGGCAACATTACGGGGATCAGCAAGTTTTTGGCTACAAGGATTTGATTCCTTTGTTCAAGGCGGAAAAGTGGCAGCCAGCAAAATGGGCCCAACTTTTCAAGGATGCCGGGGCGCAGTATGTCGTGCCAGTGGCGGAGCATCATGATGGGTTTCAGATGTATGCCAGTGAACTTTCCCAGTGGAATGCCAAACAGATGGGGCCACAGCGGGATGTTCTGGGGGAATTAAAGGCGGCACTTGTGGAACAAGGGTTGACTTTGGGAGCCTCGAGCCATCGAGTGGAGCATTGGTTTTTCATGGGACATGGGCGAGAGTTTGCTAGTGATGTCCAAGGGGAGATGCAGCGGGGAGATTTTTATTGGCCAGCGGAAAAAGAAGCTGCCCATCATGATTTGCAATCCCAGCCGACACCCACAGCAGAATTTTTGGAAGATTGGTTAGCCCGCTGTTGCGAAATCATCGATAGCTATCGTCCTCGAATTTTGTATTTTGACTGGTGGATTCAGCATCAAGCCGTCAAACCTTATCTGCAAAAACTCGCCGCTTATTACTACAACCGTGCCGCTGAGTGGGGCATTGAAGTGGTGATCAATTACAAACATGATAGTTATATGTTTGGTACGGCTGTGGTGGATATCGAGCGGGGGCAATTTGCTGATACGAAGCCGTTTATTTGGCAAACAGATACAGCGATGGCCTTGAATTCTTGGAGCTATACCAAAAATAATCATTACCGAAGCCCGCGGGATTTGCTTTGCGACTTGGTGGATATCGTCAGCAAAAACGGGCGCCTGCTTTTAAATGTCGGTCCGAAATCAGACGGTACAATCAGTTCTGAAGAGGAAAGAATTCTCCAAACCATGGGACAATGGCTTCAAGTCAACGGAGAAGCTATCTATGGTGCCAAAGTCTGGCGAATGTATGGTGAGGGGCCGACCCAAATCGTCGAAGGTCAATTTGCTGATGGGATCAAAAAAGAGTTTACCTCTGAGGATATCCGCTACACAGTCAATGGGGACAGCATCTATGCCACTGTCTTGCGTCCTACAGCAGATGGCGTCTACCGCTTGCCTGCACTAGGCGTGAATGATGCCAGTCATAAACCGCTGTTCAATGGGATTATTCGACAAGTCAGCCAACTGGGCCAAGCGACGGTCTCTTGGAAACAGACAGCCAATGGACTGGAAATTAGCGGAGTTCCAGTGATAGATGATTTGCCAGTAGTCTTTCGGGTGCAACTGGTTTAGTAGTGTAGATAGTGCGGCCGCTGGCTAAGTCGCCCTCAACTAATCCAAAATCTGCACGGAGACCAGCTTATACCTTAAGAAAGCCGGCCGGACTTGCTTCCGGAGAATCCCTTGGGTGGTAGTGGATCGGTAAGTGCCAACCAAAGGACAGTTGTCATTTTGCTAGCTCATCTTAGCGAACTCTACTTAGGTGAACTGTATGGGATAGGCTTCTTTAGCCCTCGGACATTCTTGACATTACTACCCGAGGAATGCACCTACAACATGACCAACCGGTTTTATTGATAAACTTCTTATATTTAATTCGTTTTAAGTAATTCTATGATTTCTAAACCTGCTATCTATCGTAAAAATGGTGAAATTTAGCGGAGTAGAATTGAAATAGCAGTTGCTCACAGGATGTGAGATGGCTATAAAACCATTGCGCATACAGTCATTTCTAAGCAGAGACCGCTAAGAAAGACTAGCAAATGTACTTAGAGTTGGTGGCACTTGTGACACTTACTCTAAGTTTGAAGCTCCAAGGAAAATGACAAATTGCTTTGTATTTGGCATTTCCCGGTCCAGCTACAGCTATTTCAATTCTTACGGAGCTAAATTTCACCATTTTTGTACCATCGATTAAAACTTATAAGACCTTAGTGTATCAAAAAAATACCGCCAACTTCCTTGAGTTGACGGCGTTTCCTCTTTAAATATTGTACTTCGAACCGCGGCCAGGTTGGTCATCATCTGGGGTTGGTTTTTCTGTTTCGGGTTTAGCAGGAGCCGGTTTTTCGGCAACGGCAGAAGTTGGTGCCGCAGGGGCTGGTTGCGCCTCAGTGACGGCAGCGACGAGTTCCCGGTTGCCGGTGCGAGTGGACATGGAGTCATTGATCAAGGTGACCAAATCCAGGCCAGTGGTTTCTTTGATGGTTTCAAAGGTGCGAGCGAGTCCGGCTTGGCCCATTTCAGGCAGGCCGTCGCCGGAGCCAAAGCTGACCACTTTGTCGATGTTGGAAAGTGGGGCGTTGACTTCTTTGGCGATGGCTGGCAAGACTTTGATGAATTCCATCAAGATCCCGGCTTCGTTGAGTTTGGTCAAAGCAATGGCCATCTTTTCGCGACTTTCGGCTTCGGCTTGACCGACTTTGGCGATCTTTTCGGCGTCGGCACTCCCGAGTTTTTCGATTCGTTCCGCTTCCGCTTGGGTAGCTAGGCGGACTTTTTCCGCTTCGGCTTCAGCACGGGCGATTTCCCGGGCTTTGTCTGCCAAGGCGTTTTGTTCCACCACGTATTTGTCGGCTTCGGCTTTTTTCCGCAAGGTAGCATTGAGTTCTTTTTCCGTCAGTTCGGCTTGTTTGGCTTGGATTTCGATATTCTTATCTTGTTCAATCAAGTTGACTTTCATTTTTTCAGCCACGGCCACTTGTTCCGCTTGGGCTTGAGCAACTTCTTGTTCTTGTTGGTATTGGGCTTGTTTCAAAGCCATATCCTTGTTGGCTTCAGCGATTTCGGTTTTCCGACGAATTTCTTCGTGTTGGGCCAACTGTTCGTTTTCGGCTTGCTTGATCCGGGTTTCCCGAAGCGCGTTGGATTCGGCAACTTCCGCATTCTTTTTGACTTCGGCGATTTGTGGCCGCCCGAGGGCATCCAAGTAGCCGTTAGGATCGGAGACGTCTTTGATGGTGAAGGAGACGATTTCCAGCCCCATTTTTTTCAAGTCAGTGGAGGCGACATTTTGGACTTGTTCAGCGAAATCATCGCGGTTTTTGTAAATCGCTTCCACCGTCATGGTCCCGAGGATAGCCCGCAAGTGACCTTCCAAGACTTCTTTGGCTTCGTCTTCTAATTCATCTGTGGACTTGCCTAAATATTGTTCGGCCGCGGTCTTGATGGCTTCTGTGGAGTTGCCCACTTTCACCAAGACAGTGGCGGAAGCTTTGATTGGGACCCCTTGTTCCGTATAGACTTCTGGCGTGCCGATTTCCAATTTATGGGTCAGCAAGCTGAGTTTGTGGGCCTTTTGGATGATGGGAATCACAAAAGTCCCGCTGTTTTTCAAAATTTTGATGCCCTCTTTCCCCAAAAGAGAACCCGTCACGATCAAGGCCTCATCAGGCTTCCCGATGCGATAGCGCACCATCAAAAAGATCAAAAGGGCGACGACTAAGAGAATGATCAATAACACTGGACTTAAAATAAAACCGAACATAGCTTTCTCACTCCTTCATAAATGCTTTGTTTTTCACAACTAAGGCAATGCCCCGCTCATCGAAATCGATGATCAGAACCTTGGTACCAACTGGAAGCAAGAGACCATTCGTGGCTTCTGCGTCCCTGTACAACCGGGCTGGATGGACTGAGCGCGCCTGTTCAGAGCCCGTCACCATCACTTCACCAATCGAGGAACCATGGATTTTTTCCGTCAGTTCGCCAATCACAAAATCATCTTTTTCCATCACATTGCTGGTGTTTTTATCGGTGAAACGATTGTACAGCCACATAAAAGGACTCAAAATGAGGCTAAATAAAAGGGAAATCACCAAGATTGCCAATACACCTAGCAATAGCCAGGCGATGACCTTCCCATAATTAGGCAGCCAAGCCAGCTGATTATTGATCCAATCTAAGACAACCATCTGTGTTCCCACCTTTCATCTTTCAATCATCTGTTCCTCGTTATGTTTAAGCTAATGATAGGACAACTGACAACCGGCTTCAAGGAAAATCGTTAGGGAATTTGCAAAAAATTCCTGGCTTAACAATTCCCTAAGTTTTGCGGATGGAAGCCTTTTAGCACAAAATTATCCCTTATATATGAAGGAAAAAGCAGAAAGAGAAAAGCTCAGGTGACAAAAGTGTAAGTTGGTTATTTTTTTGAAAGTTTCCTTTTCAAAGGAGGCCCCCTTTTTTTCATCTTTTCAGAAGTGAATTTTTCAAGTACAATAGGAAACATCAGAAAAAATTACACAAAAAGGAATGAAGCAAATGTCTCAATTACCGAATTGTCCCCAATGTGCCTCCGTTTATACCTATGAAGACCGTGGCTTGTTTGTCTGTCCAGAATGCGGACACGAATGGAGCGAGGCCGACGTGGCAGAAACTGGCCTAGTGGTGAAAGATGCAAATGGCAATCTTTTACAAGAAGGCGACAGCGTCACCATCATCAAAGATTTGAAAGTCAAAGGCGCTACCGGACCGTTAAAACAAGGCACCAAAGTCAAAAATATCCGCTTAGTCGAAGGGGATCACAACATCGACTGTAAGATCGACGGCTTCGGAGCGATGTCCTTGAAATCGGAATTTGTCAAGAAAATCTAAGCTCGCAGGATTTCCAAGCATCGTTCACAAAAAGTTCATCAAGGCTTTGTATACTATAAGAAATCAGACGAAGCGGCAGCTGAGTAAGCATGGGGATGATCCTGTGTTGCTTTTGCACTAGGCTTCGTTAGAGTATGAATGAGGTGAGTAGGATGTTTCCTATGGGATATGGTTTTGGTTTTTTTGACGGCACGATGATTTTGGTGATTATCGGGATGGTCTTATCGATGGCCGCCTCAGCTTACGTCAAAAGTACCTTTAGTAAATACGATCAAGTGAAAAGTCGTAATCAGGTGACTGGGACAAAAGCCGCCCAGTACATCTTGAATAGTCAAAATATCCACAATGTCGGCGTCCAGCAAATCGCCGGCGACTTGACGGATAATTACAACTCAGGCACGAAGATGTTGAGCCTGTCAGAAGCAACCGCTCAATCCACCTCCGTCGCTGCTATCGGTGTGGCGGCTCATGAGTGTGGGCATGCGGTGCAAGATGCCAAAGGGTATTTCCCTTTGCGATTGCGAGCAGCGATTGTCCCCGTGGCCAATATCGGTTCCTCCATGGCGATGCCGATAATTTTGATTGGCTTGTTTTTACAGACGCAAGCCTTGATTCAACTAGGGCTAATCGCCTTTTCCTTGGCCCTGTTGTTCCAAATCGTCACCTTGCCAGTGGAATTCAACGCCTCTAGCCGGGCTTTGTCGATTTTGGCTGAAGGCGGCCTCTTGACGGAAGAAGAACTTCCTCAAGCCCGTAAAGTCCTAATTGCAGCCGCCTTGACCTATGTGGCAGCCGCGATCAGTACCGCGTTGCAACTCTTGCGCTTGGTGTTGTTGTTTGGCGGCCGCAATGATGACCGCTAAAGGAGCATAAAATCAAAAGCGACTCCGGTTCTTTTGCAGAATCGGAGTTGTTGCTTTTGGAGACGTAGTTGAAGCTAACACTGGAAAGGAGCCGTATGTGATGATTAAAATAACTAAGAGCCAGTTGATACGAGCCGCTTATGCCACCCTTGGCGTATTGATTTTAGGCTTTGGCGCCACGATTTTACGGGAAGGCCATGTGGGGATGGACCCTTATACCTCAGCCAACATTGCCATTTCGGGGATGCTGGGCTTGTCTTTGGGGGTCTATCAGCTAGGCTTGAATCTGGTTTTTTTACTGTTAATTTTTTTATTTGGTCGGAAATATATCGGGTTTGGGACGGTTGTGAATATGGTCTTTACCGGTTTTTTCATCGATATGTTTACGGCGTTGTTTGAAAAAGTCGGGATTCAGGCGGAAACCCTACCGATGAAGCTTCTTTTTTTGGTGGTAGGTACCGTGATTTTCACTTTTGCCGTGTCCTTGTATACCGGGGCAAATCTGGGGGCTGCGCCTTATGATGCCTGTGCGCCGACGATTGTCGATCACACTGTTTGGCCTTATCGGGTGGTGCGGATCATCCAAGACGTGTCCTTTACTTTGCTGGGCTTCTTCCTCGGCGGACCCGTGGGTGTGGGGACCTTTATCAATGCCTTTCTTACCGGACCGTTGATTACTTTTTGGAATGACAACGTGGCTGGCCCGTTGATTGCCAAATCGCTGGCAGCCGTAGAAAAGTCAAACGGATGAAAAAAGAACCCTCAGCGAGAGCAGCGAGGGTTCTTTTTAATAGACGTAACCAAAAACACTGGCTCCAACGAGTAGCTACATAGAAGCTGGCGGAACACGGGTTTCGTCGGTTTTTGTTTTCTCAAGAAGTCTCGCGGACAAGCTTACTAAGCCCTCTAGGTTTCAGATTTTCGACATCAGCCCCGCTCCATGCTAAACTTAAGAAAAACTTAGAATATGACGGGTTCTATTTTTCGCGAGGGTGGGGAAAGCTCTGCAAGCGCTGATGAAGGAGACTTTTATAAATGAGCAAGATCAAAGACTTTCTGCGGTTCTTTAGTCGCAGTACGCCTTTTCTTTTAGGCAATACGTTAAGCTTTTTGCCTTATTTACTTTTTTTAAATTACAGTGATGGCTTGACTTGGAGGAGCCTGGTACCGTTTGTTTTATTTTATACGTTTCGCATGACGGGGATTTTTTTGTTGCGGGCAATGCCTACTGGAGTCAATAGCTATACGCTGCTGATGATTGCGATTTTGCTGGGGTGTGGCGGTTCCTTGGTGGGGACTTTGGGCTTTATGTTTCCTAGTTTCTACAAGGTGGCGGCACTTGCTTTGGGGCTTTCGGCGGCTTGGTTTTTGCCAGCAAAACTGACGGTGGATCAAGAGGAGGCTGCCACGGGGTATCAAACCTTGAAGCCAGCTTATATGGTAGGAGGCATACTTTTAGCGAGTGTACTATTTTTGACCTTATCGGTGGGAAGCGTGGCAGGGCGGACTTTTTCGTTTGCAGCCTATACGATTTTTTATGTTGCCAGCTACCACACGGTGACTCATTATCCCCATTTTGATCTGCATTTTGCCGGGTTTCGCAAGCGTCTCTTGCAAGCAAAGCAGGTGGGTCTCTTTACAGGATTTCTATTGTTGTTGGTCCTGTTGACGCTGCTACCTGATGTTGTGGCCAGCTGGGAAAGCGGCTTAATCCTGATGGCCACTTGTATTATTTTTGTGCTTCTGGTCTTATTGACCGCGCCTAATAGCCCCCAGAAGCGTTTGCCTCGTGGGTTGGTTTTGCTGACTGGGGCAAATGGGATGGTGGCGAATTTTCTATTTCTCTTTGGCTCCCTATATGTCAGTACGATCGAAGGGGCTAGCCAAGTGCCGATGCGGGTCTTTCTGCCGTATATTTTAGGGATGGTGCTGGGGTTATTGCTTCGGCCACTACTTTTGGCTCGAGTGGGGGAAACGCGGGCACCACAGCTTTTACTGCTGGGGCAAGTGGTGGGACTGCTTCTTTTCCTCTTGTTTCCCAAAATCAGCTGGGGTTTGGCAGTCGTCAGCCTGTTTCGCAGCATGACTACCGCTTGGCTAAACGACGTGTATCAAAGTCAGCCGACTTTGCCTGAAAATCAACGCCTCTTAGCCAAGTTTACCTTGCAGAACAAAGGCAGTTTGCTTCACCAAGGAATTTTACTGGTGATGTTGTCGGGACTGCTGTTGTTGAAAGGCTTGCCTCAAAGTGCTTTGCGGATTTTGACGACTTATACCGCTGCTAGCCTGCAAGAAAAAGCTGTCTTGGAAATGGCCAAAGACCTCAACGTTGCGTTCTTGGTCATCGCTTTGGTGGCTTTGGCCATCGATTGGCACCGACACCCTGTAACGCTGACCAAACCAACAGCAGAACAATCAAGCCAAGAGAAATGACAAAGCACAGTCTGTTTCCTAGCGTTGAAGAAGTCCTCTAACAAATACAAAGAAGAAGCCTATTTTCCATTGCATGCTGGAAGATAGGCTTTTTTTACGCTAAAAGCGTTTCTTCCGACAGGGGTGATGAATCGGGTACTTTTCAAGTCTGGTAGGAGCAGCTTTTCAAAAGAAACCAATAGCGGGGAAAGTAACCAAGAAAATCAAGGGAATATCACGAAAACAGGGAGGTCCCCCGGCAATCAGCCACCTCTGCTCTACGCTCCTACTCCCTCCAAAAGAGTGAGAGCACAAACACTTTTTGGATAGCGCTTTCAAATTACCGTTGACTTCAAACGGGAAAGTGACTATACTGAAACTGAAAAAAAATTAGGTAATCAGAAAAAAAGTTAGGGTGTCGTTGATGGAGATCAAAGAGGCAACAGCGGTGATTTTATGCGGGGGGAAAAGTCGCCGGATGGGGTTTAACAAGGCGCTATTAACAATCGATGGTCAGTTTGTCTTGGCAAAGAGCGCCCAGCATTTGCAACAGCTTTTCCCCAAAGTAGTTTTGATGACGGATCAAGCTGGACATTTTGCGGGGCAGGCGGCCTTTCGTGAGTTGGTGATTTGGGAAGATCGCTACCCAGCTTGTGGTCCTTTAGGAGGGATTGCGTCTGCTTTGGAGCAGATCACGACGCCCTATGCTTTTGTGATGGCTTGTGATATGCCGGAGCAACCGCTGGCAGCGATTTCCGCTTTGGCCGCTCAGGGAAGTCAGTCGCAGGTTGTGCTTTATCAACGAGAGGGGCGCTTGGAACCCCTCTTTGGCTTTTACCATCAGTCCTGTTTACCGATTTTTCAAAAGCAATTGCATCAGGGGCAAAGACGGATCAAACAACAGTTTTCCCAATTACAGGTGACAAAAGTAGCCACCGAGGAGTTGCTGTTTACCAACGTCAACACCCCAGAAGAACTAAGCCATTGGCAGAAAGCGGAGGGAATGGGATGAACAGTTACACTACTAGAGAAGCCATGGATCTTTTGATTGAAAAAGCCAAGACCAAGACGAAACTTTCTCTGGCCCAACTGGTGATTTTGGGGATCAATGCGGGGGCCTTGATCGCTTTTGGGTACTTGGCTTTTTTGCGAGTCAGTGGCGCCGTGCCGCAGCAGTGGGGGAGCGTGGCCACCTTTTTAGGAGCCTGCGTCTTTCCTATCGGCTTGATCGCCTTGACTTTTTTGGGCGGGGAGCTCTTGACGGGAAATATGTTGGTGATGACGCTGGCGTTTTTGGATCACGGCATTGCTTTGCGGGATTTAGTGAAAAACTGGCTGTTGGTTTTTCTGACAAATGTCGTGGGAGGTACCTTGGTGGCGTTCTTTTTTGGGCATTTTGTAGGCTTGAGTGAGGGCAGTTTTTTGGCTAAAACCGCAGCTGTGGCTACGGCCAAACTGGCAGATGGGCCCTTGATGATGGTGGTTTCTGGTATTGGCTGTAACATTTTCGTATGTATGGCGGTATTTATGGCCACCGTCAGCAAAGATTTTTTGGGGAAAATGTTTAGTTTGTGGTTTCCCATCATGATTTTTGTTGTCTGTGGCTTCCAACACGTGGTGGCCAATGCCTTTATTTTACCAGCTTATTATTTTGCTGGCGGCGGGATTTCTCTGGCTCAAATCGGGGAAAACTTGCTGTTTGTCGGGCTGGGGAATGCCATCGGTGGGGCCCTTTTTGTCGCTTTTCCGTTGATATTACTGAATCCGCGCCCACAGGAGGTGGATCATGAAAACCATGTCTGAGCCCTATCTCCCTCGAGTTATCCAGATCGGTTCTACCGGACGCAATAGTGGCAAGACCACTTTGGCTCTGGAGTTGATTCGGCATTTGCGGCAGGAACGACCGGTGTATAGCCTCAAAATCATTACCATCAAGCCCCAGCAAAAGGGCCATTGCCAACGAGGTGGACTAGGCTGTGGGATTTGTACCGCCTTTACCGGTGGCTATGAATGGCAGGAAGAGACGGTTACCAAAGGCTCCAAAGATACCTGCCAAATGCTGGCTGCCGGCAGTACCAAAACCTTTTTACTGAAGGCGGTGGAGGAACAGTTAGCAGCGGGTTTTGCTGAGATTTATCGACAACTTCCCCCAGAGGCTTGGCTGATTTGTGAATCGAATACATTACGAAAAGTTGTCCGTCCGCAGTTATTTGTGATGATGGACAATCAAAAAAAGGCGAAACCCAGTGCGGTGGCCGTCTTTCAGCAGGCAGATGTCGTGCTGCAAAAAGCGACTGACTTTGATTGGCGCCAGCTTGCTTGGGGCAATGTCTAAATAATTTTTGGAGGATATGATGACAACTTTAACCTTGGATGAAAAATTAGCTATTATCGAAAAATACCAGGCCAATCCGGAACAAATCTTGAACATTTTGGTGGACCTTCAGTTTGCTTCAACGCAAGGCTATTTGGATGACGAGACGATTCAGTTAGTAGCGAACTGTCTGCATGTGACACCGACTCGCGTGTCTGAAATCGTCAGCTTTTATGCCATCTTAAAAGACCAGCCTCAAGCCAAATATGTGATCAAAGTCTGTAATAGCAGCCCGTGTCACTTTTCCCATGGTCCGCTGGTTTTTGCCCAGTTGGAAAAACAGTTGGGAGTCAAAGAAAATCAAATAACCCCCGACGGTCTCTTCATGTACCATGGCATTCCCTGTTTTGGGGCGTGTAATCAAGACCCGGTAGTCAAGATCAAGGACACGGTATTTTCCCAGTTGACACCGGAAAAAATAAACCAGCTGCTGACGGATTTGCGTAATGGGCAGTATCCGAATTTATAGGAGGAAAATCATGGAAGAAAAAGTATTGACGGCCCGCTTTGGTCGCCTCAAGGATCCGACAGCAGTGGCGGAATATGTGCAACAAGCCGGGTATCAAGGCTTGCAAAAAGCATTGCAGTTATCGGGAGAAGCGATTTTAGACGAATTGGATGAAGCGTTACTGCTGGGTCGGGGCGGGGCTTCTTATCCCTTAGGCAAAAAGTGGCGCCATCTCTACCACGCTGTGGGCAAAGAAAAGTACATCGTCTGTAATGCCGACGAAGGGGAACCGGGCACATACAAAGACAAGGCTTTATTGGAACAAGACCCGCTGGCGATTATCGAAGGCATGACTATTGCCGGTCGATTATTTGATGCCCGCCAAGGCTATATCTATATCCGGGGCGAATATCGCCAGGTGCATGAACGCTTTAGCCAAGCCTTGGAAAATGCGCGAAAGGCCCAGTTTTTGGGACAAAGTATCATGGGGATTCCCGGCTTTGATTTTGAAATCAAGATTATTTCAGGGGCGGGGGCGTATGTTTGTGGGGAAAACTCCGCTTTGTTGAATTCCATCGAAGGCAAGACGGGGCGTCCTCGGGTCAAACCGCCTCACTTGGCAGATGTCGGCTTGTACGGCCAACCCACTTTAGTGAACAATGTGGAATCCTTCGCTGGTATTCCGGTTATTTTGCGGGAAGGGGGCCGTTATTTCCGTCAGCTAGGGACAGCAGGCGGCGGGGGAACGAAGTTAGTCTGCTTAACCGGGCATGTGAAACACCGGGGCCTCTATGAAATTAAACTGGGGACGCCCCTTGAGGAACTGATTAATAGCGAGGCGTTTGGCGGTGGTAGCAGCACCGGGCGTCCGCTGAAGTTTGCTCATTTTGGCGGTCAGTCGGGGATGATTGGTGATTTGAATGCTCTAGCAGCATGCCGCTATTCTTATGAAGACTTGTGGGAGCATGGCGTTTCGGTGGGGTGTGGTGCCCTAGTGGTACTGGACGACAGCGTCAACTTGGTGGATTACTTGACGCAAGTGGCCGCCTTTTTTGCCCATGAATCCTGTGGCAAATGTACCCCTTGTCGGCTGGGCACCTTACGTCAGTTGGAATTGATGGAAAAAATCCAACAAGGAAAAGCTGATCGTCAGGATCTGGCAGTGTTGCAAGGGATGATTAGCCAAATCACCATGTTGTCGGCTTGCGGCCTCGGACAGTCAGCGGGAAATGCGATTGCCAGCGGTTTGGCTGCTTTCCCTCAAGATTTTCAAGAAAAAATCCAACCCACAGTCCAACAGCGGAAAGTCGAGGTAACTTGGTTATGATTGAAACAACAGAAAAAACGATGACCGTGACTTTGTCCATTGACGGTCAAGAAGTCACAGTGGCAAAAGGCCAGACGATTTTGGAAGCCGCCCAACAAGCCGGGATTACGATTCCCACCTTGTGCCATCTAAAAGAACTGTCCCCAGACGGCTCGTGTCGGATGTGTACCGTGGAAGTAGAAGGCGGACGCAAGGGGGGCTTGGTGACTGCATGTACCGCCCACGCCCAAGAGCAGATGGTCATTCATACCCAAAGCGAGAAAGTGCGCAACGCTCGCCGGTTTATTTTGGACTTATTACTCAGCAACCATCAGTTGGATTGCTTTACTTGTAGTGCTAACGGAGATTGTCGCTTGCAAGATTACTGTCTCGAATACGGGGTCGGGGCCACGAGTTTTACTGGTAAACGGCAATTGCCCAATCAAAAAGATACTAGCAATCCCTTTTTTGATTATGATCCGGAAAAATGTGTCATGTGTCGGCGGTGCGCTCGAGTTTGTCAAATGCGGCAGGGCCGGGATGTCATCCGTACCGCCAATCGAGGCTTTGATACCAAGATGCTTCCATGTGGCGGTGGCAATTGGAGCGCGTCTCTGTGTGAATCCTGTGGCAACTGTGTCTCGGTTTGTCCGACGGGGGCTTTGAGCACCAAAGGCCATCAAAGCTATCGCAAATGGCAGACGGAAAAAGTTTTGACCACCTGTCCTCACTGCGGCACTGGTTGTCAGTTTTACTTTATTGTCAAAGACGGCAAAATTGTCGATGTGGAGCCGGCAGATGGACCAGCCAATCAAAATCTGCTGTGTGTCAAAGGGAAGTTTGCCTCCTATAAATTTGTCACCAGCGGCGAGCGCCTGAAACAACCCCTCATCAAACGCAATGGTCAGTTTGAAGAAGCCACATGGGAAGAAGCCCTCGATGCGGTGGTGGAAGGCTTTAGTCGCCTGAAAGAAGCCTATGGTGGCGATAGCTTGGCGGGCTTTTCTTGTTCTCGCTCCACCAATGAAGACAATTATGTGTTTCAAAAGATGGTACGCACCGCTTTTCAAACCAACAATGTCGATAACTGTGCCCGGGTCTGTCACTCGGCTTCCGTCCATGGGTTGGCGATGACTTTAGGCAGTGGCGCCATGACCAATCCGATTGCCGATATCACCGGAGATGTGGACGTCATCTTGTTGGTGGGATCCAATCCGACTGAAGCCCATCCGGTGATTGGAGCGAAAATTCGCCAAGCAGTGCAACGAGGCACCAAGTTGATCGTCGTCGATCCTCGGAAAATCGACTTGGCCCATCAAGCTACCTTGCATTTGCAAATCAAAGCCGGTACCAATGTGGCCTTTGCTAACGGCTTGATGCATGTCATCATTGAAGAAGGCTTGGCGGACATGGACTTTATCGCCCAACGTACGGAAGGTTTTGCGGCTTTGCGTCAGGTAGTCGCGGACTATCCTCCTGCCAAGGTCGCTGCAATCTGTGGCATTGCCGAAGCCGATTTGGTGGCGGCAGCTCGCTTGTATGCCAAAGCGGACAAAGCGCCGATCATTTATTGCTTGGGGGTAACGGAGCACTCCAGTGGGACAGAAGGCGTCATGAGTATGTCCAATCTCGCTTTGTTAGTAGGCAAACTCGGACGTTCCGGCTGTGGGGTAAATCCACTAAGGGGTCAAAACAATGTCCAAGGGGCTTGTGATATGGGCTGTTCCCCCTTTGATTTTCCCGGCTATCAGAAGGTCGCTGATCCAGCTACGATTGAAAAATTCAGTCGCGCATGGCAAACTCGCCTCAATCCAGCAATCGGTTTGACCTCGACCCAAGTCTTACCAGCAGCCAGTCGTGGCGAAATCAAAGGGTTGTATATTTTCGGGGAAGATCCAGCAGTGACCGATCCTGATTTAAGCCATGTTCGCCATGCGTTGACGAGTTTGGAATTTCTGGTGGTGCAAGATTTATTTCTGACGGAAACGGCCAAATATGCCGATGTCGTCTTGCCGGGGATTAGCTTTGCCGAAAAAGACGGCACCTTCACCAATACCGAGCGTCGGATTCAGCGGGTGCGGCAAGCTGTGGCTCCGGTGGGTTCTGGCTGGGAGGATTTCCGCGTCTTCTGCCAAGTTGCTACGCGCATGGGGTATCCGATGGCTTACCAAGGACCTCAAGAAATTATGGAAGAGATTGCCAGCGTGGTACCGACGTTTGCCGGAGTCACTTATGAACGTCTGGAAAATATCGCAGGGCTCCAGTGGCCTTGTCGAAGTCTCAAAGATCCAGGTACGGCCATCATGCACGTCGGCGAATTCGCCCGTGGCAAAGGCCTGTTTCAAGCCTTGCATTATCATGCGGCTAAAGAATTGCCTGACGCAGACTATCCTTATCTACTATCCACTGGCCGGATGCTTTATCAATACAACACGGGAGCCATGACCAAGAAAACAGCTGGCATCAATCAGCTGGCTCCGGATTCTTATATCGAGCTCAATCGTGAGGATGCCCAAAAGATGGGAATCAGCGATGGCAGTCGGGTGCGGGTCTCTTCCCGGCGAGGGACGATCGAAACCCGAGCAGTCGTGGGAGACAAGGTCCTTCCCGGAGCGTCTTTCATGACCTTCCATTTTGAAGACGGCAATGCCAATGAACTGACCAATGCGGTTTTTGACGACATCGCCATCATTCCGGAATACAAAGTTTGTGCAGTGGCCATCGAACCATTGCCTTAACGATACGAGATAAAGAGATGGGGAAACAAAATGATTGAATTAGAAGCGGCGGTCTTAGCTATCAAAGAACGGTTGGCCCCTCAAACAAAAGTCGAACGGCTGCCTTTAGCCGACTGTGAAGGGCGGATCACCGCTGAAACTGTGCGAGCTCCGAGGGCGGTTCCGGCTTTTCCCCGAGCTGCGATGGATGGCTATGGGGTCGCAGCTAGCAGTACCGTGGGCGCCACTGCTACTCAGCCGGTAGTTTTGCCGGTGGTAGGCTGCTTATTTGCCGGCGATGACCCATCAGCTTTGCAGATACCATCAGGCGCCGCTGTCCGGGTGATGACGGGGGCGGCTTTACCTGTCGGGGTGGATAGTGTCGTGCCGCAGGAGTGGACTGACTACGGACAGGCACAGGTCAAGCTTTTTCGAGAAATTCCCAGAGGCAAACACTATATCGGGATTGGCGAAGACCTCCAAGCTCAAGAGGCGGTTCTGGCGGCTTCCCAATACATCACAAGTGAAAGCTTAGGGGTTTTAGCCAGTATCGGGGCAGCCACCGTTGCGGTCAAAAAAAAGCTGCGGGTAGCCATCATTGCCACCGGTAGCGAACTAAAAGCAGTGGGAACCCCTTTAGCGGCCGCCGAAATCTACAATAGTTCAGCTTATGTTTTAGCCTCCTATATTCGCCGGTCTGGTGGAGAGGTGGTCTGGCAAAGCATCTGTGGGGATGATCCAAAACAATTTACCCAACAACTCCAACAAGTGGCACCCCAGGCCGATTTAATCCTCACCACAGGAGGGGTCTCCGTCGGGCAAAAAGATTTTTTGCCACAGACTTTTGCGGCGCTTGGGGCGGAAAGCTTGTTTCATTTTGTAGCCTTTAAACCTGGCACCCCCGTCATGGCAGCAGTCTGGGAAGGGATTCCCATTCTGTGTTTGTCGGGAAACCCGTTGGCAACCCTCGTGGATTTTCATTTGTTTTATTGGTCGCTGTTGGCGCATTTTTATCAAGCACCGATCTTTGAGTTGAAAAAAGAGCAGCAACTCTTACTGGCCGGGGAAGGGAAAAGAAGCAAGCTGCGGCGCTTTATCAGCGGTTACAGCGCCAACGGTCAAGTCACATTGGTCCCCAAAAAGCCACCAGTTGCTCGTTTTCAACAAATACACCATAGCAACTGTTTGGTGGAACAACCACCTGCTTGTCAGCTGACAGCAGGGGAGATGGTCACCGTCTATCGCTGGTTTCAAGGAGGATAAATAGTTAGGGGAGGCCTTCGCCACGATTTTATTCGCGGCGGAGGCTTTCTTGTAGATAAAGAACCATAAAATTTAGCTCCGGAGTAATCGGGTTGACGGTAGCTAGACCGGCAAATGCCAAGTACAAAGCAATTTGTCACTTTCCTCTGAGCTTCAAACTTAGAGTAAGTGGAATATCTTTCAAAATGTGTGGGTAGAAAGTATACTAGAACCATTAATGCAAGATTGTTGGATCAAAAATGAATGTAAACTAAGCCGTTTAAACTAAGCATCTAAACTAAATACGGTTTTGTAATCAAAAGGTTAAGGTAGTAAGGAAAAGGAGTCCCACATGAAATTGACTGTACGGAAGCGACAAGTAGGAGAGATTCCTTTACTTGAAGTAGTTAGCCAAGAACACGTTCATAATCGGTTGCCATTAGTGGTGTACTACCATGGCTGGCAAACGCGAAAAGAATTGGTTTTGACCCAAGGCCGGAAATTAGCGGCTAAGGGAATGCGGGTGATTTTGCCCGATGCGGACAATCACGGGGAACGCTTGCGACCCGTATCTCCCATTATTTCGCAAACTTTTTGGAGTAGCATTTATAGCAATCTTTTTGAGTTTGAGTATTTGCTGAATTATTTTCGTAAACTGAACTTGGTGACGGATAAAATCGGTGTCGGCGGGGTTTCCATGGGGGGCATGACTACCTGTGCTCTTTTGACCCAACACCCTGAAATCACCGCCGCAGCTTGTGTAATGGGGACGCCTAGTCCGGCGAAATATCGAGATTACATGCTGCGCCGGGGAGCCCAAGAAGGGGTGAAGTTACCGAAAGATTTTGTTCACTTGCTTTCTTGGATAGAAGACTATGATTTGAGTCGGCATCCTGAAACATTGGAACAGCGGCCTTTGTACTTTTGGCACGGTCGTCAAGATGAAAAGATTCCTTTTGAAGAAGTCGCGTCTTTTGTGGACAAACATCCGGAACAACAGCTGGCCTTTGCTAAAGAAGATGCCCGTCATTTGGTGCAAGTGTCTACTATGGAAGAAGTCGCAGCCTTTTTTGAGCAACAGTTGCTTTAGTTATTTGGCACTGACGGGATACCAAAAACCTCCCAAACTCTGATTTAAAAGAGTTTGGGAGGCTTTATTTATAGATAAAGAACTTACAAAAATTTAGCTCCAAAAAGCTTGATGGTTCAGGAATTAAGTGACTTATCATGCCGTTATTATGATGCCCGCTAAATCTTACCGGTCCCACTATCACCCGAGGCATTCTCCAGAAGCAAGACCGGCCGGCTTTCTCATAGACTAAGGATTATCGAGAAGTTCAGCCTGTTTTCTCGATGGTACAAAAAAGGTGACATTTAGCGACCTAAGAATTGGGACGACGATAGCTAGACCGGTCAATGCTAAAGAAAAAGTATGTTTGTTTTTGGTCGGGTTCTTCAATAAAAGCTACCAATTTACAACCTAGCCAATCCCGTATATACTAAAACACGTTGAAAGAGGGCCCCACTATTCAGCTGGATGAAACAGCCGGATTTCATTGCTGGCAGTGTATCAGCTAAAAGTAAATACCCGTCGCAACTAGCAGCAAGGCACAGGCCTGGAGTTGGTTTCGTCTTATTTTGCGTGGCAATTAGCCAGTGTAGGACTGATTGGCGGAAAGCTGGTCTTTTTCCTTGCTGACTAAGGCGTTCTCGGAAAGTGAATCGTCCTTTTTTCTTTTATCTTAGACCAATTATCAAAGATTCGGGACCTAATGGTGGTGCCGGAAATGGAGGCAAAAATGGAGTTACCGAAGCCATTTATCGAAAAATATAGCAAATTACTAGGTGACGAGGCGCCGGCTTTTTTGGCGGCGATTGCCACGGGGACACCCCAAAAAGCTTTTCGGGTCAATTCTCTGAAACCTGCTTATCGGCAAATGCTGACCCAGTTTGGCCCAGAAGAACTGATCCCGGCTCCTTTTGGGGAAGAAAGTTATCTGGGGGCGGTGGGAGGCCATAGTTTATTGCATCAGGCGGGCTATGTCTACAGCCAAGAGCCTAGTGCCATGATTGTCGCGGCGATTGCCCAAGCCCAACCGGGAGAAAAAGTCTTGGATCTCTGTGCTGCGCCGGGGGGCAAATCCACTCAGCTGGCGGCACAGATGCAAAACCAAGGCCTACTGGTAGCAAACGAAATCTTCAGCAAACGAGCCAAGATTCTTTCAGAAAATCTCGAACGCTGGGGGGCCACCAACTGTTTGGTCACCAACCATGCGCCAGCGGAATTGGTCCCAAAATTTAGCGGCTTTTTTGACCGTATCGTAGTGGACGCTCCTTGCTCAGGTGAAGGGATGTTCCGCAAAGATCCGGTAGCAGTGGCAGAGTGGCAGGCGGATACTCCGGCCAAGTGTGCGGCGCGGCAAAAAGAAATTTTGACGGCGGCGGTCGCGATGTTGGCACCAGAAGGGGAGCTGATTTATTCCACTTGCACCTTTGCGCCAGAAGAAAATGAAGCCATCATCAGTTGGCTAGTCACGAACTTTCCTTTGACCATTATACCCCTTGCCATCGAAGGCACGGCGAATGGCCGGCCGGAGTGGGGAAGCGTCCCAGGTTTGGAAGGTACCGTCAGATTGTGGCCCCAACAAGGACAAGGAGAAGGGCATTTTGCCGCTAAGTTGCGCTTCCATGGGGTAAACCCCACGCCCAAAGTAGCCACCAAAACCAAAAAAGCCAAGCATAAAAAAGCCGAGAAAACCCCGCTATCCAAAGAGCTAGAACCGCTCTGGCAAGCCTTTACTAAAGAGTTTCCGCTACCCAACCAGACTGGCCGTCCCGAACGGTTTGGGGACTACATCTGGTGGGTGCCAGAAAGTGCCCCTGACTTGCGGGGAATCCGAGTTTTGCGCAGCGGGGTGCAAATGGCCCAGGTGAAGAAGAACCGTCTAGAACCGGCTTTCAACCTAGCCATGACGGCACCAGCAGTGGCTGCGAGTCAGCGCCTAGCCATCACCTTGGCGGACTGGCAAAAATATGTCGCCGGTGCCACTTTCACCGCTAGTGGCAACGCAGGTTGGGTGTTGTTGACGGTGGCGGATATTCCAGTGGGCTTTGGCAAACAAGTCCAAGGAGTCGTGAAAAACTTTTATCCCAAAGGCCTGCGTTTTGTTGTGGACCCTCTCAAGTAATCATTGCGGCCAATATCTTGGGACGGTCACGAAAATGTGGGAAATAGCTGATTTTTCCAGCAGGATAAGCCGATTGTTATCCTAAAAAAAGCCCCTGTGCTATCATGAAAGAGTAGGGAGTAGCCAGATAAACTACTCCAAAAATCGCGTAACGAAACTTCCCTAGCCGTTGCTTTTTGCATAGCTTGTGATACGGATTCTCGAATAGAGGAGGAAGCGTCGTTACCACTAAATCAGGAGGTTTTTTTCATGAAAACATCGACAAAAGTTGCTATCGGTCTGAGTGTGGCAGCCGTTGCCGGCATCGTCTCGGCAGCAATCGTATCCGACACTATGGTAGATGTGATTCGCCACAAGAAAAATCGCCACCAAGTAAAAAAATTCGTAGACGACAAGTTTGACGGCAACGAAAAAATGTTAAACGTCGTGGATGATCTGTCCGATGACGATTTGGATTCATTGATGAACGTGATGGGCAAGATTAAAGACAGCCGCAAGCAAATCTCCGTTTACGGTGAAAATGTCAAAGAAGCCACCGATAGCTTGAAAGGCAAGCTAGAAGGGTTGCTTGACCACGTCTTGTAAAAAACAATCAAAACAGACAAAAAAACGGTCCGATTCTCCGCCAAAGCTGGAGAATCGGACCGTTTTTGTTATTTTGCTTAATGGTGTTTGTAACTGGCATGATAGAAACCAGAAACAAAAATCGAACCACCGATGATGTTGCCAAGGTAGACGAAGACGAAATTTTTCAAGAAGTCCATCCAAGTGGCGTGGCCTTCAAAAATCGCACCGGGGATTACAAAACAGTTTGCCACACTATGCTGAAAACCGATGGCAACGAAGATCATGACAGGAAACCAGATGCCCAAAATCTTGCCGGCGCCATCTTTGGCACCGTAGCACAACCATAAGGCCAGACCGACAAACCAGTTACAACCAATCCCGGAAATCACGGCTTGGACCCAGCTGGCTTCGATTTTATGATGAGCCAAACTCACCAACATCTCCAAGTAAACCCCGCTGTGAGTCAAACCCACGACATAACCAAAGAAATACGCCACAAACAAAGCTCCCACGATATTGGCGAGGGTGATGGTGACCCAGTTGATGAAAAGTTCCTTGAAACTGACTTTCTTGTCAAAAAAGGCGATCCCCACGGCCATCATGTTACCGGTGATTAGCTCACCGCCGGCTAGTAAGATCACGATTAGGCCAATCGGGAAGACGCTGGCCCCTACCAAAGCTTGCACACTGGCCAAATCAGCCGGAATCGAAGCAGCCACTCGAATGTATGCCAGATAGCCTAAAGAGATCATGGCACCACCGATAAAGCCTAAAATCAGCTTGGCGGTTAGGGGTTTTTGGATTTTTTTGATACCATTGTCGATGGAAATATCGACAATTTCTGCAGGTGAAAACATAAAAGAGCTCCTTTCGCTAAGTCAGGTGGAAACTCACTCATTGATCCCAAGCAGGGGGTACTGACGGCTAGTCGTATGTAAAAATAAGTCGTATCAAAGCACTCTTCTCGCTAAGGTAACAGGCGATTTCCTTACCTATTTAATAAGTCCGTGTACTACTTTACGGGATTTTAAGAAAAATGCAATATCTTTTTGATGGTTTCATGAAAATGTTCACTTGCTCGGGGGAAAGGTCCAAAGTGGCAACTGTTTTTTAGCAAACAAAGCAGCTGAAAAAAGCCCGACTTTCTCAGGCGAAAAGTCACCCAACAGGAGCAGACCAAAATACTCGGGACTATTTTTGACGAATCATCTTGGCGCAGCAAGGGTCCCACGAAGCTGCTAAATCTCGCTCAAGTGTTCACAAGACGTCGTAAAACATTAGGATTTTTGACGATTTTTCTCCTCTTGCTGCCCACGATTGAAAACGATTATCACCGATAATTCTCCTCATTTTCCGAGATAGTTCACATTTTCACGGAAAAATTTGATAAAACGATAATTGTAAGCGCTATAATTATTGTATTTTAACTATTTATTTCATTTGGGGAGGGAATATTTCATTATGAGTGGACAAACGGTTGCCTTTGAATTCGTCGAAACGACTAGTCAGTACGACGAACTAAACGAGGTCTTACAAAAACTGAAATGTCAGGCAGGGGGGCAAATGCCGGCATTACAGGAAGCCCAACGGATTTATGGCTATCTGCCGATTGAAGTGTTGCAACGCATTTCCAAAGAATTGGCGGTACCGTTGGAAAAGTTATATAGTACCGCGACCTTTTATTCTCAGTTTACCTTTGTACCGCGGGGCAAATACACGATTAGTGTGTGTATGGGGACGGCCTGCTATGTCAAAGGGGCGGGGAATATTTTAGATTCCTATGAGACGACGCTTGGAATCAAGGCTGGGGAAACCACTGGGGATCGGCTGTTTACCTTGGAATCCTGCCGCTGTATCGGAGCGTGTGGTTTGGCGCCAGTCTTGACGGTAAACGAAGAAGTTTACGGTCGGCTTACCACTAAAAAAGGGGATAAGGTGCTGGCGACATATATCAAAGAAAGCAAGGCTGAATAGCCAAATAATCTAGAAAACGAGGATTGCATTATGAAAACTTGGCAAGAACTAAATGAGTTAAAAAAACAATATCGCCAAAAAGTCGCGATCCGTCTGGATGAAGGCGGCGAGACAGCTCTTGGTACGAAAAAACGGGAAATCATGGTCTGTGCCGGGACCGGCTGTCTATCTTCTAAAAGCCGGGACTTTATTGATAATCTACACCTGGAGTTGGCCGCTCATGGCTTGGCTGATGAAGTGGAAGTGGTGGCGACGGGGTGTTTTGGGCTATGTGCCCAAGGGCCAATCGTGATCGTCCATCCAGAAGGGACGTTTTACCATCAAGTGGGCCCTAAAGATGCCAAAAAGATCGTGGAAAAACACTTAATCGGTGGTGAGCCCATCGAAAAACTACTCTACCATGACCATGATACCAAAGAAGTCATCAGCAAATTGATGGATACACCTTTTTATCACAAACAAGAACGGGTGGCGCTGCGAAATTGTGGCCGGATTGACCCGGAAAAAATCGAGGAATATATCGCCTTTGATGGCTATCAAGCGTTAGCAAAAGTGGTTCACGAGTATTCACCAGATGACGTGTTGGATCAGCTGAAAATCTCTGGTCTACGAGGACGGGGAGGAGCTGGTTTCCCGACTTATATGAAGTGGACCTTCGCCAAAAATAGCCCGGGGGATCAAAAATATGTGGTCTGTAACGCTGATGAAGGGGATCCCGCGCCTTTATGGATCGCTCGGTGTTAGAAGGCGATCCCCACGCGGTGATTGAAGCGATGGCGATTGCCGGGTACACGATTGGGGCCAATCAAGGCTATGTCTACGTGCGGGCGGAATATCCGACGGCGGTTAATCGGTTGAAAATTGCCATCCAACAAGCGCGGGAAAATGGCTTATTGGGGGACAATATTTTTGGTAGTAACTTCTCCTTCCAATTGGATATCCGGTTGGGATCGGGGGCTTTTGTCTGCGGGGAAGAAACCGCTTTGTTGGAAAGTATCGAAGGTCGGCGGGGAGAACCGCGGCCACGACCACCGTTTCCAGCAGTGAAGGGGTTATTTGGCAAACCAACCACGGTAAACAACGTGGAGACGTTAGCCAATATCCCGCAAATCTTCGTCAAAGGCCCGGCGTGGTTTGCGGCCATGGGAACCGAAAAGTCGAAGGGGACCAAAGTGTTTGCTTTGGGGGGCAAGATTCAAAATACCGGTTTGGTGGAGATTCCGATGGGGACCACTTTGCGAGAAATCGTCGAAGATATCGGCGGTGGGATTCCTGACGGTAAAGCCTTTAAAGCCGCCCAAACCGGGGGACCTTCAGGGGGCTGTATTCCCGAAGAACACTATGATGTACCGATTGACTATGATAATTTGATGGAAATCGGTTCGATGATGGGTTCTGGTGGCTTGATCGTCATGGACGAAGACAACTGTATGGTGGATATCGCCAAGTTCTTCCTAGAGTTTACCGTGGAAGAAAGTTGTGGGAAATGTGCGCCATGTCGGATTGGGACCAAGCGCCTATTGGAAATTTTGGATAAAATTACCCTCGGCAAAGCGACGATGGCGGATTTGGATAAGATGGAAGAACTTTGCCATCATATCAAAGAAAACTCCCTGTGTGGACTCGGTCAAACGGCGCCAAACCCGGTGTTATCCACTTATCATTACTTTAAAGAAGAATACTTGGCCCACGTGCAAGAGCGTCGTTGCCCAGCTGGAGTCTGTAAAAACTTGATCCAGTACAGCATCGATCCGGAAAAATGTACCGGTTGCTCCGCCTGTGCCCGGGTTTGTCCGGTGTCAGCGATTAGTGGAGAAGTCAAAAAAGTTTATGAAATTGATCAAGAAACGTGTATCAAGTGTGGTTTATGTAAAGATACTTGTCGCTTTGACGCCATCTATGTGCATTAGGAGGGGAGTACTACTATGAATAAAATCGAAATCTTTATCAATGGTCAATCCTGCTATGCAACAGAGGGCACGACTATTTTACAAGCAGCGCGGGAAAACAATATCGATATTCCGACGTTGTGTTACCTGAAAGAAATCAACGAAATCGGTGCCTGTCGGATTTGCGTCGTGGAAGTAGAAGGGGTCAAAAACCTCGTCACGGCTTGTGTTTATCCGATTCGTGAAGGCATGAAAATCGTCACCAATTCCCAACGAGTCTTTGATTCCCGCAAATTGACCTTGGAGTTGATCTTGTCCACCCATGAGCGAAAATGCCTCTCTTGTATTCGCAGTGGCAATTGTGAATTGCAAAAGCTGTGTAAAGAGTTCAACGTCGATGATGAAGACTACTACAACGGCGAAAACAACCAGTGGGAATTCGATGACAGTGCCGTTCACATGGTTCGCAATGACAACAAATGTATCCTTTGCAAACGCTGTGTGGCGGCCTGTGATAAGTGCCAAGCCGTAGCGGTGATTGGCGCAAATGACCGGGGCTTCAACACCCACATCGGTTCCGCCTATGAGCTAGGCTTAGGGGATGTGGCGTGTATTTCCTGTGGGCAGTGTATCGTCGTGTGTCCGACAGGGGCGATTCACGAAAAAGACCAGACGGCGGAAGTCTGGCAAGCCTTGGCGGATCCAGAAAAATACGTGGTGGTACAAACCGCACCATCGATTCGGGTGACTCTTGGTGAAGCGTTTGGCATGCCGATTGGGACCAATGTGGAAGGCAAAATGGTGGCTTCATTACGGCGCTTAGGTTTCGACAAAGTCTTTGATACCAACGTTGCAGCCGACTTTACTATCATTGAAGAAGCCAATGAATTTATTGAACGAGTCAACAACAACGGGCCGTTTCCGCTGTTCACCTCTTGTTCCCCAGGCTGGGTAAAATATTGTGAATCCTATCATCCGGAAATGATCCCGAATCTCTCCAGCTGCAAATCCCCGCAACAGATGTTTGGGGCCTTGACCAAGACTTGGTATGCTGAAAAAATGGGCATCGACCCGGAAAAGATTTTCGTGGTGGGAATCATGCCTTGTACCGCTAAGAAATTTGAAGTCACACGGGAAGACGAAGCGGCAGCCGGCTTCCCTGATGTGGATGTGGCGTTGACGACGCGGGAATTGGCCCGCATGATCGATAAAGCTGGGATTCAATTTGCCTATTTGGAAGATGAAGCCTTTGACAATCCTTTAGGGGAAGCCACTGGTGCCGGCTATATCTTCGGTGCATCTGGTGGGGTGATGGAAGCTGCCTTGCGGACGGCGGTGGAACGCTTAGTCGGCGAACAAGCGGCGCCGTTAGAGTTTAATGAAGTCCGGGGAATGGCTGGCATTAAAGAAGCCACTTACCGGATTAATGGACAAGATATCAACATCGCTGTGACTTCCGGGATTAGCAATGCCAAACGCCTCTTGGAAGAGAAAATCATCCCAGGGGAAAAGACCTATCACTTTGTCGAAGTCATGGGTTGTCCTGGCGGCTGTATCAATGGTGGTGGTCAACCAGTCCAACCAGCCTCGGTCCGCAATTTCGTCGATCTCCAAGGCTTGCGCGCTGCGGCCTTGTATACTGAGGATCAAAAGAAGACCCTTCGTCGCTCCCATGAAAGCCCGGTGGTGCAACGTCTGTACGCCGAATACTTGGGTGAACCTGGTAGCTTAAAAGCTCATCATCTGTTACACACGAGTTACCAAGAACGACTGGAAGTCCAGTAGTTTCGTAGCTTTATTGTTCGTCTTACGTCCCTTGAAATGATCCTGAAACTGGTTGAAGTCTGTCTTGGTGCAAAAGGGTCCGTCAGCCTGCTGACGCTCCTTTACCAAGGGCAACTTCTACCAGTTTTTTATTTGGCGAAAAAGCGAGTCCTTGGAAAAAGCAATTGATTTGGTCCCTGAGGGTAGAGCTCCGTCATCAGCCATTTGGTGCTCACAAAAAAAGGTGACGTAGCGTGTTCGCTACCTCACCTTACTTACCGTATCCTCGTTTTATCCTAGCAGATTAATTTGTGGTTTTTTGGTTAGCTGGCCGGTGTTTTAAGGCTTTTGCTAACTGGGGGAGGAGCAGGCAGGCGATTCCGCCACCGATTAAGGCCGTGATCAATTGCGGCGTGCTAAACATCTTTGCTAGGTTTTGCTTAGCAGGTGCCGGGATATTGCTGGCTAGAGGGGCGACGATTTTGACGACTAAAAGCCAGAGGGTGGTAAATTTCAAGAGGGCTGCGACAAGGGCCGCTGCTGCCACTCGAGGGTACTGCGTGTGGCCGTTTTTCCCTAAGATGAGCCACCAAGCAGTGACCAATACGGCATTGCCCGCCATGATGCAGGCGATAATTTGGGGAAACTGAGGCCCGATGCCAAAGATAAAGGCAAAGATTGGTGAAAGACAGGCCACCGTCAAGCCACTGGTAAAACCTGCCAAGGCGACCGTCAGGATCAAAATCAGGTTCACCAGACTCCCGGTGACAAATTGACCTAGACCACTAGTCGTTGCTTGAATGACGACGATTAAGGCAATCATGATGGCTGTTTGGGTGATCCAGAGGGCATTGCTTTTGGTATGATTGTTCATGTTTGCGACAGTTTCTTGCAGGCAAGAAAGGTGTCTTCACTTCCTTTCACTTGGCTACCAAGAGGGCTGAATCAGTCCACAAGTATAGCCGGTTTGTCGTAGTAAGCTCCCGCTAGTTTCGGGGACATTGTTATTGTACCAAATAAAAACGATTACATGTGAGAAAATTGCTAATTTTCATTATTTGTTTAAAAGAGCGATACACCGCGCTTTTTTAGCAAGTGATGTCAACCGCAGCAATAAAAATGCAAAAAAAACCGAAAAATTTGTTCAGTTATACACACAAATGAAGTATTATAGAATCAGGTAAAATCTACTTAATTCTATTTTATGTTTTTAAAACTGGCACTTTTGCCGTGAAAGAAAAATCAAGGAGGAAGATTTTAATGACAGCAGCAAAAATTGTATACGCAAGCGCAACTGGGAACACAGAAGGGATTGCCGAATTCTTAGAAGAACAATTCAAAGCCTTGGACGTCGACGTGGAATTGGTTGAAGCGGACGATGCCGATGAAGATACTTTCGAAGAGGCCGATATCTGCGTGGTAGCCACTTATACAGATGGCGATGGCGAAATTCCATTTGACTTGGAAGATTTCTTTGAAGAACTGCCTGAACAAGAACTGGAAGGCAAAGTCTTTGGTGTCGTTGGGTCTGGTGACAGCGAGTTGTACCCGGATTACTTCTGCCAAGCAGCGATCGACTTTGAAGAAGCTTTTGGCAAAACTGGCGCGACAAAAGGTGCCGACCTAGTGAAGATTGAAAATGCTTATGACGATGAAGATGAAGTGGTCTTGAAAGCCTTCGTCAAAGCCATGGTGGAAGCGACCGCTTAAGGATTAGAAAAAGACTGACTGCAAGGGGGAGCGTAAAGCTTGGGTAGCGCAGTCTCACATAGATAGGGGAATCATTCGTTGTTTAAAATCGTAAAAAAGACAGAATTAAATCCAATCGAGTTTGAGATTTATGTTGAAGCGCCACGGATTGCACAAAAGGCCAAAGCCGGTCAATTTGTCATCCTGCGCATCAACGAACATGGGGAACGAATTCCATTGACCGTCGTGGATACCGATGTTGAAAAGGGGCTTGTCCGTTTGATCTTTCAAGTAATCGGCAAATCCACGGCTGAACTCGCCACCTTAACAGCTGGCGAAAGTCTAGCTGATTTGGTGGGGCCATTAGGGAAAGCCACCGATATTGAAAATTATGGTAGCGTTTTGTTAGTCGGAGGCGGGGTCGGCATTGCGGCGTTGTTCCCGATTGTCAAAGCCTTGAAAGAAGCTGGTAATCATGTGATTACCGTTCTCGGTGCTAAAAATAAAGATTTGATGATTTTGGCAGATGAGTGTGAACAATACTCAGATGAGCTGATCCTCATGACCGACGACGGTTCCCTAGGCCAAAAAGGCTTAGTCACTGATGCCATGAAAGAAGTCTTTGCCAAAGAAACCATCGACATGGCTTGGGCGATTGGTCCCAGTGTCATGATGAAATTCTGTACGTTGACCGCTGAAGCAGCCGGCGTCCCGATTTACGTTTCCTTGAATCCAATCATGGTGGATGGAACGGGGATGTGTGGCGGTTGTCGGGTGACGGTGGACAATCAAATCAAGTTTGCTTGTGTCGATGGCCCAGAATTTTTGGGGGCCGGGGTTGACTGGGATGAGTTTGTCAATCGGATGGGTCAGTATCGCAATGAGGAAACCGTAGCAAACGAAGATTATGAAAAGAAGGTGACACAACATGGCTAAGCGCAGTTATACAAAAACGCCCATGAAGGAACAAGCACCGGAAATTCGTAATCAAAACTTTTCGGAAGTCGCTCTTGGGTATTCCTTAGAAGAAGGGCAGCTAGAAGCAAGTCGCTGCCTCCAATGTAAAAACGCACCCTGCATCCAAAACTGCCCGGTGATGATCGATATCCCAGGCTTTATCAAACAAATTGAAGAAGGGGATATGGCCGCGGCTTCAGAAATCTTGAGCAAATACACCAATTTGCCAGCGATTTGTGGCCGGGTCTGCCCGCAAGAGAAACAATGTGAAATGGTTTGCCGCTTGGGTCAATCCAAGAAATTCGAACCGGTAGCTATCGGCAAGTTGGAACGCTTGGTGGCTGACTGGGCTTTGCAACAGCCCATCGAACCTTTGGCTATTTCTCACGACAAAGGCAAGGTTGCGGTCATCGGTTCAGGACCTTCTGGACTTACGGCAGCCGGTGATTTGGCTAAACTAGGCTATGAAGTGACGATCTTTGAAGCCTTGCATATGCCCGGTGGGGTGCTGACATACGGTATTCCTGAGTTCCGATTGCCGAAAGCTATCGTCTCAAAAGAAATCGAGCGGATCCAAGCGACCGGCGTAACTATCGAAACCAACGTGGTGGTGGGGAAAACCATTACGATGGAGGAAATCATGGCGGACTTTGATGCTTGTTATCTCTCTGTTGGCGCCGGCGCACCAAACTTTATGGGTATTCCGGGGACGTCATTGAATGGCGTTTACAGTTCTAGTGAATATTTGACCCGCATCAACTTGATGAAAGGCTACGAATTTCCAACCTATGACACCCCCGTCCAAAAATCCAAAAACGTGGTGGTAATCGGTGGCGGCAACGTGGCGATGGATGCCGCTCGTTCGGCAAAACGCTTAGGAGCAGAAAATGTTTCCATCATCTATCGTCGGTCTCGGGAAGAATTACCTGCCCGCGAAGAAGAGTACCATCATTCCGTGGAAGAGGGCATCAACTACCATTGGTTGAGCAATCCGATTGAATACCTGAATGACGGCACGGGGAAACTAACCGCTGTCAAATGTGTCAAGATGGAGCTGGGGGAACCGGATGAATCCGGGCGCCGCCGTCCACAAGTCATTCCTGGTAGTGAATTTATCGTGGAAGCTGATACAGCCATTGAAGCCATCGGACAAGGAGCAAACCGGGTCTTGTTGGATACTTTCCCAGAATTGCAACTCAATCGTTGGGGCTATATCGATGCTGATCCTGCTACTGGGGCAACGTCGATTCCGGGGGTCTTTGCCGGAGGAGATATCGTGACTGGCGCGGCGACCGTCATTTTGGCGATGGGAGCCGGGAAAGTGGCAGCCACCCAAATTGACCAATATATTCAAACGAAAAAAGCGGAAGTGACGGTCTAAGCACCGCTACTTTCCGATAGGACCAGTCCGCCGGAAGCCAGCTGCTTACGGCGGAACCTAGATGGCCACAAGGATTTTTGCTAATCCAACGGCAAACGAAACGCTTTACGGGACTAAGAAATTATCAAATTTCACAAGTCACAGCAAGGAAACACCAGTCTTACAAGGGTTGGCTTCATGAACTAGTCCCTTGGAAATATAGTCGCAACCGTTGCATGGAAGAGCTATCCGCCTACCATGTCGCGGTTGCCCCTGTATTTTCGAAAGGGCAATGGGTTCCTCCAGCCTACTTGACACAGGGGAGTAAACTATCAGCTGGCGTAAGCGCTTACCGATAGCTAGAAAACGGAATGACGGCCTTTTGGGGACTGTCATCCGCCTGAAAGGATTCACCAGACAGGCGATCAATCAGAATCGAGGGGAACAGCGACATGAAAAAAATGAAAACGATGGATGGCAATACTGCTGCAGCTTATGTCTCATACGCTTTTACCGAAGTTGCCGCAATTTATCCCATCACACCAAGTTCCACTATGGCGGAAGTCGTAGATGAATGGGCCAGCGTCCATGAACAAAAAAATATTTTCGGGGAAACAGTCAACTTAGTGGAAATGCAGTCAGAAGCCGGCGCCTCAGGTACGGTTCACGGCTCACTTAAAACCGGTGTCTTAACTACCACTTATACGGCTTCACAAGGGCTATTACTGATGATTCCTAACATGTTTAAGATTGCTGGTGAATTGTTGCCAACGGTCTTTCATGTGGCAGCACGGGCGGTATCCACCAATGCGCTATCCATCTTTGGGGACCACAGTGACGTGATGGCTGCCCGCCAAACTGGTTTTTGTATGTTGGCAGAAGGTAGCGTCCAAGAAGTGATGGACTTGTCAGCAGTCGCGCATTTGGCGTCGATTGAAGGCAGTTTGCCCTTTATGAACTTCTTTGATGGGTTCCGGACTTCCCATGAATTGCAAAAAATCGAAGTGTTGGACTACGAAGATTTGAAAGAAATGATGCCTTGGGAAGCTCTAGAAAACTTCCGCAAACGGGGGATGAACCCAAATCATCCGACTGTTTCAGGGACTGCCCAAAACCCAGATATTCATTTCCAACAACGGGAAACGGTCAATAAATATTATGATGACATGCCGGCTATCGTCCAAAAATACATGGGTAAAATCAACGAGTTACGGGGCACCAACTATGATTTAGTGGACTACTACGGGGACCCAGAAGCCACGGAAGTCATCATCTCGATGGGTTCAGCTTCACCGACGATCCAACAAACGGTGGCCTACCTCAACGCTCAAGGGCGCAAAGTGGGACATATCAACATTCACTTGTACCGGCCGTTTCCAACTGAAAATATTTTGGCAAAATTGCCGAAAACCGTGGAACGAATTGCCGTATTGGACCGCACCAAAGAACCAGGCTCTGATGGGGAACCATTGCTGTTGGATGTGCAATCCATCTTGTTCCGTCATGAAAATCGGCCATTGGTTATCGGTGGGCGCTATGGGATTGCTTCAAAAGACGTGACACCTGACCAAATCGTGGCAGTCTTTGATCATTTATTATTGCCAGTGGAACAGTTGAAATTCCGCTTCACTTTGGGCATCAATGACGATGTCACCCATACCAACTTACCATTGTTGGAAACATTAGATTTGACACCAGATTCCACTTTCCAAGCGAAATTCTGGGGCTTTGGTTCCGATGGGACGGTAGGGGCTAACAAACAGGCTATCAAGATTATCGGAAACCACACTGACATGTATGCTCAGGCTTACTTTGCCTACGATTCCAAAAAATCCGGTGGGGTAACGATTTCTCACCTGCGCTTCGGTCATGATCCGATTTTATCTACCTACAATGTGGAAGCGGCCGACTATATCGCTTGTCATAACAGTGCCTACATTCACGAATACGACTTGTTAAAAGGCTTGAAAGACGGCGGGACTTTCTTATTGAACACCGTTTGGGACGAAGAAAAAGTCAAACAAAACTTACCAAATCGCCTGAAAAAATACATTGCCCAACATGATATTAACTTCTATATCATCAACGCCATGGATATTTCTGTGAAAAATGGCTTAGGGCGCCGGATCAACACCGTTTGTTCGGCAGCGTTCTTTGAAGTGACGGATATTATGGATCGTGAAACCTTCTTACCGTTGTTAAAAGCCGAAGTTGATGCAGCTTATGGGAAGAAATCCCGTAAGATTGTCGAAAACAACTGGGCAGCGATCGATGAAACCTTCGAAGCCTTGGTGAAAGTCGCTGTGCCAGCAGAATGGGCCCATATCGTCTTGCAAGAAGAAGTCGCCGATGATAGCGACAAACCAGCTTATGTGAAGAATATTTTGGAACCAATCAATCGCCAAGAAGGCAATGCTTTGTCAGTCGGGGATTTGATCAACAATGGCATGCTAGGTGGCGAAATGCCGATGGGGACCGCGGCTTACGAAAAACGCGGTATCGCTTTGGAAGTACCGGAATGGCTGCCGGATAATTGTACCCAATGTAACGAATGTGCCTTCATCTGTCCTCATGCAGCAATTCGTCCATTTATGGCGGATGACCAAGAGATGCAAGAAGCGCCAGCTGGCTTTATCACCCGGGATATGAAGGGGGTAGACGGTACGCAATACCGCATCCAAGTATCGGTGGAAGACTGTACCGGTTGTGGCCTTTGTGTGGAAGTCTGCCCAGCCAAGGAAAAAGCGTTGGTGCTGAAACCTTATGAAGAGATGAAGGAAGAAGCGATGAACTGGGCCTTTGCTATGACGTTGCGGCAAAAAGCCAATCCGTTCAAACTAGCTTCAGTTAAAGGCTCACAATTGGAACAACCATTGATGGAATTCTCCGGAGCTTGTGCTGGTTGTGGCGAAACCCCATATATCAAATTATTGACCCAACTTTTTGGGGATCGCATGATGATTGCCAATACTACGGGCTGTTCTTCTATCTGGGGTGGTTCTTCACCAGCGACACCATATACCACCAATGCCGATGGTCGCGGCCCTGCTTGGAGTAACTCTTTGTTTGAAGACAATGCTGAATATGGGTTGGGGATGTATATCGCCAATGAAACCAAGCGCAAACGCCTAGCGACAGCTGTAGAAAAAGTCTTGGCGGAAGCAAAAGGCTCGATTGAAACCCAAAACTTGTTAGAAGACTGGTTGGAACACGTCCACGAAGGTGAAGGTACCCAACGACGGGCGGCCAAAGCTATCGCTGCGGTCAAAGCCGAAAACGACCCAGCATTTGCCGACATCTTGGCGCAAGCCGACATGTTTGTCAAAACTTCGCAATGGATTGTCGGTGGGGATGGTTGGGCGTATGATATCGGCTACTCCGGGATCGATCATGTGATGGCAACCGGTGCCGATGTCAACATCTTCGTCATGGACAATGAATTGTACGCCAATACCGGCGGCCAAATGTCGAAAGCGACCCCTTCTGCAGCGATTGCGAAATTCGCAGCCGGCGGGAAGAAAAACAAGAAAAAAGATCTAGGGATGATGGCGATCGCCTACCAAGATGTCTATGTGGCCCAAATTTCCATTGAAGCAAACCCAATGCAAGCCATCAAAGCCATCATGGAAGCAGAAGCATATCCTGGACCATCATTGATTATCGGTTACACTCCTTGTATCAACCACGGTATCCGCGGCGGCATGTCCAAATCCATCGACAACGCCAAAGCAGCTGTGGAATCTGGTTACTGGCAGTTGTACCGCTACGATCCACGCCTCAAAGAAAAAGGCAAAGATCCAATGCGTATCGACTACAAGAAACAAGATTACAGCAAGATGACGGCCTTCATGGAAAACCAAGTGCGTTTCTCTGCGTTGCGAAATATCAAAGAAAGCAGCGAAGAAGTGGACGACATGTTGGATAAAACCGTGAAAGACATGGAAGAACGTTCCCAAGTGTACAGCCAATTGGCAACGTTGAAGAAATAAGAAATGAAAGCCCAGCGCCTTTCGCAAATTATTGCGATAGGCGTCCGGCTTTTGTGATACATAAAGGTAAAGATTTAAGCATCAAAAAGGTTAATATACCAGGATTTAGGCGGGCTAAGGAGCATTGTGCCTACAATTCATCTAAGCAGAGTTCACTAAGATGCACTAGCCCAAAAAACATGAACTTTGTTTGACATTTACCGGTCCCGCCACCACCCGGGGGATTCTCTGGAGGCACGTTCCTCTTGTCTTCTTATCTGTAAAGGAATGACTACAGGTAAACCCACAGGATCACAAAAAACCACCATCAGCCTAGGAAATGAACGGGTAACCTAGGCTAGTGGTGGTTTTGTGTATAGCAACTAATCGTAAAGCAGAAGTGTTGGTTACGAGAGTCTGGCTTTCGTCGACGGCTTGACGATTAGGAGGGAAAACGGAGCTTAGAAATCCAATTTTTCACCGTTGGATCGGATGACTTGTTGGTACCAGTCAAAGGATTGTTTTTTCAGGCGTTGGCCACTTCCTGCTAGTTGATCATCCAAGTCGACATAAATCATGCCGTAGCGTTTGGACATTTCGCCAGTACCAGCGGAAACAAGATCGATGAAGCCCCAAGGTGTATAGCCCATCAAATCGATGCCATCATAAGCCACAGCGTCTTTCATGCTTTTTATATGGGCTTGGAGGTAAGCAATCCGATAGTCGTCATGGATCTCACCATTAGGCAAGACCTCATCCCGGGCGCCAAAGCCATTTTCGACTATAAGGAGTTTGCGACGTTAGTGGGAACTTGTTCGGGCAATTTGATGCGAATGTCCCGTTTCAAAAACCAGACATAGGCCCAACCGACAAACAATCCGACCAAGATGGCAGCGATCATCCCTTGACCACCTGTCCAAGTTTTGTTGATAACATTGCCAATCGTCACGCCGGATTGGCCATCAGTGACGGAAGAAGTCTGGGTCATTAAGAAAACCACTAAGGCGATCATCCCAGCTGGTAGACCTTCAAAGCCGGAATCTTTCACATAAGAATAGGCAATACCCACCACGGCGAAAATCGCCATAATGGCAAATGAAGCACCAAAAGCTTCATTGAAATAGTTGGCTAGACCACTGTTGGTCACCCAATCGCTGACGCTTTTAATCGGGAAGTTTGCCAAAAGCAAGAAAATCGATCCGACGATGGTAAAAGGCATCGTGTACAACATCCCATTACGTAAGGCTGTGATGGCCTTGGTGTTGACAAATTTTAAGACCGGGGGCAATACTTTTTCATTAATAAATTCATTCATGTTCTTCTCTCCTTGTCAAAAAATGTAGTGATGGCAAGTCGGTGAGTTTTTCTGTGACGTTGGCCGACGCAACAGTGACTTCCTAAAAGAAATAATAGCGTGAAAGGACCCTGTGGATATCCTGCTAGCACTAAAGGGTACCGTTTACATCTTTATCATACCGGCTGCTTAGACGAAATGGTAGCGGTTGAGGAGTTTATGAAACATGTTTCGTAGGAAAAAACAAAAGAGGCTATTGCAGGCATCAGAAGACAGATTAGAAGAGCTAAGGGATGCTGTGGAGCCTCTTTATTACCCCGCCTTCCGTTAAGAGGTTGCCGGTGGAAAGCAACCTTCAGACTAGCGAACTGGCTTTTGGGAAAATTTTTATAACTTGAGGATTCCCAGGTAACAAGTCCAATAAAAAACTCAGCAACTAGGGAGTCGCTGAGTTTTTCGATAGTAGCAGTCATTCCTCAATGACATGCAATTTTTTTGCCACTTGATGGGCTAAGATTTCGATCAAGGCGATGACGGGGACTTGGGTGGTGAGGTTCACATGATCTTCCACGGGACTGCCGACTTCTGGCATATAATAGGAAATGTTGTAATCCGCCATGCGGGCAATAGTGGAATTTTCATCATTGGTAATGCTGAGCACTTGCGCACCGTAGCGCTTGAAGGCGATGGCTGTTCGATCATCTGCTCGGTTTCACCAGAGACGGATAAAATAATAGCCAACGTGTTTTCCAAGCCACGAGGCGGAATCGGTGCAAAGGGATCTGCCAGACTATAGGCATTGAGTTCCATATTGGCAAAATAACGACTGCCGTACAACCCCAGCGTGCCACTGGTACCGATGCCGGTAAAGACGATGTGGCGCTTATTAAGAATCATCTTCACCGCTGGCTGCAAAACATCTCGGTAGTTGTCATCATTGACCCGCTTCAAAAAATGATCCACTTGCACAGTGGCGTCATAGAAATAATCAAAGGAGCGCTCTTTTTTTTGCTGTTCTTCTTTGATGAAGTATTTAAACTCGGAAAAGCCACCAAAGCCAAGTTTCGTCAATGTTCGCAAAATCGTCGACGTGGAGACATGAGCCGCTTCCGCCATTTCCCGGATGGTGAGGGAGGAAAGGGCACTGACGTTTTCGATAATATAGCGATAGACCACCATTTCCAATTCATTGAGGCCTTTGACTTTCTCGGTATCAAACATCTTTGCACCTGGCTTTCTTTGGGAATTTTTAGCGTGCTGATTAGTTATAATTTTACTGGTTTTTTAGAGGAAATACTAGGGTCATGGGACTATTTATTAAGGTGGCAGAAACGAGGAACAAGGGATTTACCTGTAGGAATATGGGAAAAAAGAGTTATTTTTTAGATGAAAAAAATGCACTGCTATCGCGAGAAGGGAAGACTTTTGGTATACTACTAGCAACGTTTGGAGGAGGCCTTTCGATGAAAAAACCAGCCCGTTTACACGTTGGCGCTAAAATCGCAACCATCGCTTTATCGGCAGGACTAGCCGGTGAGCCAGCTATTTTGTGGCGCTATGAACAAGGCAAGCGCCAGTTACAGGAGTTAGGGTTTGAGGTAGTGGAAATGCCCCATACCTTGGCAGATGTCCAGTCGGCCTATGCTGATCCGCAAGGGCGGGCGCGGGATTTGGAGCAAGCTTTGCTGGATCCAGAGATTAAAGCCATCTTGTCGACGATTGGTGGCAGTGAAAGTTATCGTATTTTTCAGCATGTGGATTTGCAGATTTTGCGAGAGCATCCGAAACCTTTTATCGGCTATTCGGATTCGACTTCGGTTCACCAGTTGTTTCGTATGGCGGGGGTGGGCTCTTTTTACGGACCCTGTCTGCTAGTGGATTTTGCAGAAAATGGCGGGGTTCCAGCCTTCACTCGTGAGGTCTTTGAAGCAGTTTTGATGGCAGATACCACCGGCTATGTCTATCCTTGGCGGGAAAACTGGACCAGCGAATTTTTACCTTGGGAAATCGCCAACCAGCCCTTGCGTCGTCAGCTCCAACCGGATCGCGGGCCTTTGGTGTTGCAAGGGAAAGGTCAGGTGACTGGTCGCTTGCTCGGTGGCTGCCTAGAAGTCTTGGCCATGTTGCGGGGCACCCCGCTGTATCCGACACCAGAGGATTTTGCCGGGGCCTTGTTGCTTTTGGAAACCTCTGAAGAAATGCCAGTCCCTGATTTGGTGGAACGGGAACTACGAACCATGGGGATCATGGGCAACCTCGGTCGAGTCAACGGGATTTTATTTGGAAAACCTCAAGAAGAAACTTACTTCCAGGAATACCAAGACGTGATTCAAAAGGTCTTACGGGAATTTGATTTGCCGGACTTGCCGGTAGTCTATAATTGTAACTTTGGGCATACCGAGCCGAAGTGGACCTTGCCTTTAGGGGTCGCCGCTAAGCTAGACCTAGAGGCCGGTACCTTGACCTTGTTAGAATCCGCAACCAGTGAATAAGGTGGAGATGAGAACTATCATGACGGAAAAAACAACGACCCTTAGCCAGAGGGAAAAAGAACACTATATGCGCTTGGCGATGATCGAAGCCCAAAAGGCCGAGGCAATCGGGGAAGTTCCCATCGGTTGTGTCTTAGTGCTAGATGGAGAAGTCATCGGCCGGGGACACAATCGTCGCGAAGAAACCCAAGATGCCACTGCTCATGCCGAGATGTATGCTATCCGGGAAGCCTGTAGCAAAATTGATAGTTGGCGCTTGGAGCGGTCACAGCTCTTTGTCACCTTAGAGCCTTGTCCCATGTGCAGTGGGGCGATGCTTTTGTCCCGGGTGGAGGAAGTCTTCTTTGGCGCATACGATCCCAAAGGTGGTACGGCTGGCACCTTTATGAATTTGCTGACAGATGAGCGTTTCAATCATTGGTCCTACGTGGAAGGGGGAATCTTGGAAGCGGAATGTGGCGCTTTGTTGACGGACTTTTTCCGGAGCATTCGGCAACGGCAAAAACTCCGGAAACAACAACGCAAAGCTGAAGTCGCTGCCCGGATCGCCCAACAAACCCAAGCCCTGCAACAGTTGTCAACTAACCAGCAGGAGAGGGACGATTTAGATGCACTCATAGAAAAGCAAGAAAAGCCGTGAAAAATGATTTTTCTCAAAAAGACTAGCCAAGGAACTAAATTTGGGTTATACTAGTTTTTGCCGAAAGGCTAGGACAATGGCTGGGCAGTGAAGTGGGTCAGATTCGGAAGAAAGCAGCCCTAAGCAGTTGCAGCCATGTGTCCGATACATAGATGATGGGACAGGCTTTTGGGCCTGTCTTTTTTGTTTTATTTGGTAAAGAAGTGTCCACCAGAAATGTGACTTTCTGTGGACGCTTTTTTTTGGTAGCTAAAGAACTTATAAAAATTAAGCTCCAAAAATATTGATGTATCAGTGATTAAGTGGCCTATCATGCCGATATTATGATGCCCGAAAAAGGTGAAATTTAGCGACCTAGAAATTGGGTTGACGGTAGCTAGACCGGCAAAAGCCAAACGAAAAATCTGTTTGTCTTTGCTAGTTCATCTTAACTGTGTCTGTTTAGATGAACTGTATGCGCAAACGCACCTTTAGCTTTACCTTGCGCATTCAAACTTAGAGTAAGTGGTGCAAGCACCACAACTCTAAGTAGTTCATTACGCATTTTTAGAGCGACTGTCAATCCAATTCTACTCTGCTAAATCTCACCTTTTTCACGATACATAGGCTACCCTACAAGAAAATAATTTGCTGGATTTACGAAGCAAAGGGAATAAATCGCTTATCGATAAAACAGGGCGACCTTGCTGGAGGAGAATGTCTCGGTAGTAGTGTCGAGGATATCCGAGGGCTAAAGGAGCATATCGCATACAGTTCACCTAAGCAGAAATCGCTAAGGTGAGCTAGCAAATTACTTGTCGTTGTCCAACGATTTTGTTGGACTTACAACAAGTTTGACTTCGGCAAGGAGCTATCAGAAGCATGACGCATACAGTTCATCTAAGCAGAAATCGCTAAGATGAGCTAGCAAAATGACGACGGTTCTTTAGTTGGCATTTACCGGTCTCACTACCACCCGAGGGATTCTCCGGAAGCAAGTCCGGCCGGCTTTCTCACGACAGCTACATAAAAACTAGCAGCAGATTTAATCAAGAAAATAGGTGCTTGTTGGGAACCTTTTACCACCCCAACGACTCTAATTAGTGGAGAGTCAAAAAGGAGCGGGCGTTATGGAAGACATTGAATTTTTAGTCAGGCAGGCACAAAGGGGGAATCATGAGGCATTTATCCAGCTGATCACCGGCTATGAGCAGGTCTTGTATTTGACAGCAAAGCGTTTTTTACACAATAGCTACGATGTGGCCGATGTGATGCAAGAGACGATACTCATCAGTTATCGAGATATCAAAAAGCTGAAAAGTCCCAAATATTTCAACACTTGGATCTACAAAATTCTGGTGAACAATTGCAAGAAGTATTTGGAAAAGAATAACAAGTTGGCCTACGAGGAGCACGACCAATCCGTGAATTACTCGGCGGATAAACTGGAGCTAAATGAGTTAATCGGAGAGATTGCCGACACTTACAAAATTCCGTTGATTTTATTTAATTACAACGATTTAAGTCTTAATGAAATTAGCGAGATTTTAGATCTCCCCATTGGTACCGTGAAATCACGGCTATCCCGCGGGCGTAATTTGTTGGAAGCCGCTTATAAACAGTAAGGCGCTGGATTTGAAAAAGGAGGAAATGGTATGACTGAATTTGAACAACAACTAAAAAAAGCCTTGAAGGGAGATGCCAAGATGGCGATGGAACCAGAAGTTCGGGGGAAAATAGATGCAGCTTACGGGAAGATTCGCAAGCAGCAAAAACGGCGGCGTCTGTTGGGAAGATTGGGAATCGTGGCGGCAGTCTTATTGGTGGCCGGGGGGATATTTTCTCAGACCGCACCCGGGGCATCGGCTTTGGCGTTTATCCAGATGAAGTTCTTCCCACAATCGGTTCTGTAAGACAACTTTGTGCGAGAGGAAAACTTGGTAGCTGTCGATCAGGATGTGTCAGTAACTTTGGAACGTATTTATGTGGATGATATCGAGCTAGGTTTTACCTTGGCAATTGATTATTCTAAAAACCAAGAGATGGTGAAAAACGAGGATTTGGTGGAAGAATTTTGGCCGAGAATGAGCATTAAAACCACGGAGGGTGTAACACTAGATGAAGGTAGTATGAGTATTACGCCTCATTTGGATACGGCTAACCATGTGATGTTCTATTTTATGGCTGCCCATCCAGCAAACTTTGCAGGCTATGCAACAATTGCTGGCTTAAACATCACGATTGATAAGATTAGCGGCTTTGAAAAAATTGAAAATCCGCAGCCTGGATTGTCGACAGTGGAGGTTCTTGCGGTGGCAAAAGGAAACTGGAACTTTACGGTCGCCAATAAGGATATGGAAAAGTTTGCTGGAATCAGTTACAAACAAAAAAACCAATCTGAGTTGCCAGTTGCAGAGGGTATCGCTTATCCTAGTGGCTTTGTCGTGGAAATTTCAGATGCTGAAGAACACCTTGCTTTATTAAGACAACGGGCGAAAGAAGGCAAAGACAATAGCTGGCGTTTACGTGTGGAGCAAAATGGGGAAACAAACTATTATGAGTGGGATCGCGGTTTTCAAGAGGGAAATATTACTTATGGGATTTTTGACTACACCGGCTACAAAGAAGATGCCAACATTTACCTGGAGCAAGAAGGATTTGACGACGTGGTCTTTCAGGTGGCACAGTAGCTTTTGCGTGAAGTAAGTGATTCGTTTAATTAGTTAAATATTTAAAAAGGCAGCAAGTATGGGACAACAGACCTAGAGCTTGCTGTTTTTGATTCCCTTACTAAATGTATATCCATACCCTCCTCTTCACAAGCAAATCACTACCCATTTTTCTGACTTTTATTTATAGTTGACTGGTCAATCATTGACAAGTCAATTGTAAACGAGGGGGACACGATGAACTTACGAGAAACGAGCCAATTGTTTTATCAATTGAAGTTGGCCAATCAGGAAATGACCAGCAAATTTGAAAAAGAAACAGGGTTTAGTTTGACCCGCTATGAGTTGCTGCAGTTTTTGAAAGAAAACGGTTCTTGTTTGCAGTCTGCTTTGCAAGAGGTGTTGAAAATCGATAGTGCAGCGGTGACTCGCCACTTGAAAGTGTTGGAAGAGAAAAACTATGTGCTCCGGAAACGTAATCCTGACAATCATCGAGAAGTCTTTGTGCAGCTGACAGGGACTGCCAGCAGTGCTTTGAGTCGGTGTGAAGGGACGCATCGTGACGCGCCATCCTTGATACAGTTGAATTTAAGTGAGGAAGAGGCAAAAATGTTGTTGGGATTGCTTAAAAAAATACAACAGTGAAAGAAGGATTCAAATGTCAGAAAGAAGCAACAATGATTTTGAAAATATTGTCTTTGAAAGAAAATCGGTGCGGGTATATGATGAAACGGTGAAAATTCCCCATGAAGAAATGCTAGCGATGATCGATGAAGCGGTGACGGCACCTTCTTCGGTCAACATGCAGCCTTGGCGCTTTGTGGTGGTGGAAAGTGAAGCTGAAAAAGCCAAATTGCAACCTTTGCTTCGTTTCAATACCCGCCAAAACGCAACTTCTTCAGCGATGATCTTGATTTTCGGTGATTTGCAATGTTATGAATATGGGGAAACGATTTACAATCGGGCGGTGGAGGAAGGCAAGATGCCTCCAGAAGTGCGGGATCAACAGTTAGCAACGATCATCCCTTATTACAAAAATTTCTCCAAAGAACATATGAACGACGTGGTGAAAATCGACTCAAGTCTAGCAGCGATGCAGTTGATGTTAGTGGCCCGTGCTCACGGCTACGAAACCAATCCCATCGGTGGCTTTGAAGCAGAGTTGTTAGCGGAAACGGTTGGTTTGGATAAGGAACGCTACTTGCCAGTGATGATTTTGTCTATTGGGAAAGGGGCAGAAGAGGGCTATTCCTCAGTTCGTTTGTCCGCTAGCGAAATTACCGAATTTAAATAAGCAAAAAACCAGTTGTCTCAGCCAAGGAGGTAACTGGTTTTTGTGTGTTAGTCGATTTCAGCTGAAGGAGCATCAGCCGAGGCTTTTTCACAAGTTTCCGGTGTGGGTAAGATGCGGTTGACGGCGATGGCGATAAACATGCCGATAATGCTATCGATGACGCGGTTGAAAGCATAATGGTAGGAATCGTAACTGGGAATCATAAAGAGAATCGTCAGTAACGTCGCACAAGCTCCCACTGTGCCCTCGTGGTAATCAAAGCGAGCCAACAAGGCGATAATCAGCATAATCACAAGCGGAATCGCCACCAATTGGACAGGTTTGGATTGGCCAAATGTCTTGAAAATAAAGATACAAATCATGGAAGCGATGGCGCCAAATGTGTTGCCCATGATCCGGTGTTTGCCATAGCGGACGGTGTTCACATGGTCGTCTCGGATGGTAAAAATCGCCGTGATACAAGTCACAACATAGGTTTCCCGTTGTAATAAAAAACTGATCAAAATACATAGAAAAACACTGACTCCAGTCTTAATATTACGAAAGCCAAAACGGAGGCCCAAGATTTGCATTGCATTCGTCCTTTCCTTGAAAACATGTAAAAACAGCATCTGACACCCGCCGGACACTGTTTCATTTTAGTATACTGATAACAACTGTTCTCTGTCAATCCCTATTTAACAAAGGTTTTCAGTGAAATATTTGTCAAAATCCAATCAAAGCGTACTTTTTGTAAGCAGTCTAGAATATCTTATGGTAGACTGAGTCTTGAAGAAACGAGGGATGACTGATGGAAAAAATTACGTTAATTCATACCAACGACTTGCATTCCCATCTGGAAAACTGGCCCAAAATTCGCCGTTACCTTAACCAACGGAAACAGGAGATTGAAGACCGGGGGCAGACAGTGATCACGGTGGATCTGGGGGATTTTGTGGATCGTTGGCACCCCTTGACCGAGGCCACCAATGGGCAAGCCAATATTCAATTGATGAACCAAGTGAACTACGATGCGGCGACGATTGGCAATAACGAAGGCACGGGCAATTCCAAGCGGGACTTGGATCATCTTTATGATGAAGCCAATTTTGATGTGTTACTGGCTAATCTTTACGATAAAACCACGTTGCAAATGCCCGCTTGGTGCAAACCCTATAAAATAATCACTACGGCTGCTGGCACGAAGATTGGCCTGATTGCCATGACGGCGGCGTTTCCTTTGACTTATGCCCCCAATGGTTGGGATATTCGGGAGCCGATGGAGATTTTACCCAGCTTGTGTCTGCGATTGAAAAAAGAGGTGGATGTCTTGGTGCTTATGAGCCATCTGGGGGTAGTCGATGACTTGGATATCGCCCAGCAACTGCCGGACATTGACGTGATTTTGGGGTCCCATACCCATCATCTGTTTGCGAAAGGTCGTCTGGAAAATGGGGTCCAGTTGGCGGCAGCGGGGCGGTTTGGGGAGCATATCGGGGAGGTGGCTCTTCTCCTTGACGATCAGCATCACGTGGTGGAAACCAAGGCCCACACGATAGCTACCGCTAGTTTGATGGTCTTTCCTGAAGATGAGGAAGAAGTGGCAAACTTTCTGGCGACGGGGCATCATTTATTGCAGGAACAAAAGGTGGCTAGGCTCCCTCATGACTTATCCTTGGATTTGGAAGCTGAGTTCCCTTTGATTCAGACAGCGTTAGAAGCGGCTAAAGTGCGAGGGAAAACCGCAGCTGCAATTCTCAGCAATGGGCTATTTTTGGCACCTTTGCCAGCGGGAATAGTGGATCAGGATATGCTTCATGAGAGTTTGCCCCATCCGATGCATTTGATCCGAGTGACCTTGACGGGGGAAGATTTGGAGCGGATGGTTTTGGAAATGGAGAAAAATCGCGGTTTCTTGCGGCGTTTTCCCATGGTGGGGATGGGCTTTCGCGGGAAGATTTTCGGGGAGATTGTCTACTCCGGGATCACTTATGATGACGTCAATCACCAAGTCTTGTGGCTGGATAAGCCGGTGGATCCTAAGGCGGACTACACCTTTACCACCGTGGATCATTTCATGTTTGTTCCTTTTTTCCCGACGATTGAGCTGAAAGGTCACCATGAGTTTTTGTTCCCCGAGTTTATCCGCTCGGTGGTGGCGAGCTATTTACACAGTCACTACCCTTTGACCTAAAAACAAGGTATAATGAAATCTAGCGAGACTTTTTGCCAATCTGGGAAAAAGTCCATCAATCAGGTGGTGGAAAAATGACCAATAACAAAGCAAACTCTGATGAAAAAACAACCTCAGAGGTAAAAAATAAACAAACCGACACGCCAACTATCGCAGATGAACTGGCGCAAGTCCTTGAAGAAGTGACCCAAGATGAAACACCAGCGACACTTCCCAAAGGTGAACCGGTGACGCTGCTTAACGAAACCGATTTGATGGTAGGCGAACGGGAATACAAGTTGGTAGCCAATCATCGAGAGGGGTTCAATGCCGAAAAACTTGGCGAGCGTTTCAGTGATGTATTAGCCCGCTACGATTACATCGTGGGGGATTGGGGCTATGAGCAGTTGCGGCTGAAGGGCTTTTTTGAAGCCGATGACCGCAAAGCCTTGCCGGAACAACGCATCGACACTTTGGAAGATTATCTGTATGAGTTCTGTAACTTTGGCTGCGCCTACTTTGTCATCAAACGCATCGGCGGCAAGCGGGAGAAGACTTCCAATCGTCGCCGTCGTAAAAAGGGCAGTCGTGAGGAAAGTTACCAAGAAAATGCCGCAGGTTCCCCAAGAAGCAATGAAGCCAATACCAGTAGCACAAGCAAAAAGCCCGGCGCTACTCGTAACAACCGGGGTAATCAACGAGGCAATCAAAAAAGGACGGGCAACGACAATCGCTCAGACAGCCGTAGCAACAATCGTGGCAACTCGCAAAATAAAACTAGCGACTCCCGAAACAAACGACAAAGCCCGGCTACCGGCCAAGCCTTTATCGAAGAACGCCGCGAAAAGCTCAACCAAAAACGGCGACCGGTGATCAAAAATCGCCAAGAAAAACCAGCAACACCGACGAAGCCCAGCCAACCGGCCCATAAGAGTGGCAAAAAAGGCGGCTATACTATCAGGAAACGAGAAGATTAATTTTGACATATAAAGGTTATTTGATTGATTTAGATGGCACGATTTACCGCGGTAGCGAACCGATTCCAGCAGGCAAACGCTTCGTGGAAGAACTGCAACGGTGCAACTTGCCCTTTTTGTTCGTGACCAACAACACCACCCGCAGCCCGGAGACCGTCCAAGAGCGGTTGGCCAAGATGTTTGATATCCATGTAGCGGCCGAGACTATCTATACCGCAAGTTTGGCAACCATCGATTACATGAAAGATGCCGGCCGTGGCAACAAAGTGTATGCCATCGGTGAAGCCGGCTTGATTGATTTGCTATTGGCGGCAGGCTTTGTCTGGGATGAAGAGGCACCCGATTATGTCGTGGTGGGCTTGGACAATGATGTGACTTACGAGAAATTCGCGATTGCTACCTTAGCCATTCAAAAAGGGGCGATGTTTATCGGTACGAATCCTGATAAAAACATCCCGACAGAACGCGGCTTGATGCCTGGAGCAGGGGCTTTGATTGCCTTCATGGAGACGGCAACGCAAACAAAACCGATCTTTATCGGCAAACCAGAAGCCGTCATCATGGAAAAAGCCGTCCAACGCATCGGTCTATCGAAAGAAGAAGTCTTGATGGTCGGTGACAACTATGAAACGGATATCCGTTCTGGGATCAATAACGGCATCGACTCCTTGTTGGTCCTCTCTGGCTTTACCCCAAAAGAAGCGGTACCTAGCTTGCCAGTAGCCCCGACGTTTGTGATTGACTCCTTGGATGAATGGGAGTTTGACCGATGACGGCGGCGGTGAAGGATTCACGGCGCATTAGCGAAATCTTCGGCTTGCTTTGCTTGTTTTTATTTTTACTGACCTTGGCGATTACTATCACGATCAATTTTCGCCCGCTGTATGTGTTTGACATTCAGCATTTACAGATTTTGGATTGGGTGGATATGAGCCGGGAGACGTTATTGAAAAACTTCGATCAGCTGATGGCTTTTTTGAATAATCCCTTCAATCAGACCTTAGCACTGCCGGACTTTCCGATGTCAGAGGCTGGGCGGGGGCATTTTGTCGATGTGAAGAAGCTCTTTATTTTGAATTATGCTGTCTTGATTCTTTCAGTTATACCAGCGATTTGGTATCTTCGTCGATTGAAAAAGACAGGGCGCTTATTTAAATTGGTGAGGCCGTTTCAATGGGGGATGGTCATTCCCGTGCTATTGGGTTCCGTGATGGCAGTGGGTTTCGATACCTTTTTCGTCAAGTTCCACGAGTTATTTTTTGCCAATGACGACTGGCTGTTTGATCCTGCCACTGACCCCATCATCAACATCTTGCCCGAAACCTTCTTCATGCATTGCTTTATTTTGGCCTTTGTCTTGTTAGAAGTCTTCTTTTTGGCCATGGTCATCTGGGGCCGCCGCTCTTTGAAGAAATAGACTAGCATAGACCAGCATGAACAGTCGCTTTTCCAGTAGGTCGGATTAGTGGCTGTTTTTATATTTCCAAACAAAGACCACCAACCGAAGCACTTTTCAGTTGGTGGCCTTGTTTTTCTTAGACTAAGGTATTATAGAATTTTCACAAGTGAAAATTCTATAATACCTTAGTCTAACAATGTCTGGTTTCACGAACTAGCTCAGCTACCGCATACAGTTGGACTAAGCAAGAGTCGCTAAGTCCAACTAGCATCTTCGGAATTAAGGCGAAACCGACACATGATAAAGAACATCATGTGTCGGTTTCGCCTTAATTCTCGAGAGCTGAACGAGTTTGTTCAGCCTTTCTTATGCTATTATTGCACAATATAATGGGATTTCGATGGGTGGGAGTGGGCTAGACGACTGGCAGCCGCAGCGGCGATGGCACCCACGATATCATCTAAGAAGGTGTGGACGTTTTTGCCGTCATGGGCGTTAAGTTCTGCCAAGATGCCTGGTTTCACTTTGTCGATGTAGCCGTAATTGGTAAAGCCGATGGAGCCATAGACATTGACGATGGACAAAGCGAGGATTTCGTCGATGCCGTATAAGCCTTCATCTTCCGCGACGATTTCTTGCAACGGAGCTAGTAATTCGCCTTTTTCTGCTAAGATATCCAGTTGAATACCAGTGAGGATCGTGTTGTGGACTTCTCGTTTCGTCAATACCGATTCGACAGAGGCGATGCATTCGGCCAAAGTGATGTTCGGGATGTAGTCTTTTTGGAGAAAATAAACCAAATCCCCGATGTCTTTCAAGCTAACCCCGCGACTATTCAATAGTTCCCGGGCTTCTTCTTCTAATGTTTTTGTTTCGATTACCATGTTTCATTCCTCCAATAACTGCTGTCGCAACCTTTTATACCGTGTTCTTGAAAATTTGGCGAACACCAGGTGACAGCCTTTTTCGTGAGAGACAGGTACTTGAAAATGCAAATAGCTGTGGGATTTTCTGGATTTTCAGGTGGGCTGTCCTCGTTTTGAAAACACTTACATAAAGATATCGTACCATAATTAAGCATATTTGAACACTGCTTCTTTGTCAAAAATATCTCATCTTATGTTTTCCTAAACATTCAGAATCCCTGATACAAAGCGACAGACAGTGGGGAAAGCTGTTGTCATTTTTCGTCACCATTGCTCACTTTTTTGAACAGGCTAGTGGAGTGACCGGGATGGAGATGCTGTTCTGGATTTAAGTAATAAAGGGCGTTGTTGACGGCAGTGGGGGCTTCCCCAAATCCTGCGGCAATCAGTTTGACCTTCCCTTGGTAGCTGGCGATATCGCCACAAGCATAGACGCCTGGCAGCGAAGTACTCATATCAGAAGCTACCGTGATGCCGCGACGATCCCCCTCTAGCTGCCAATCCCTAAGATCGAGGCTACTGGTAAAGCCATAGCTGACCAATAATTGATCGCAAGCCAGTGTTTCTTTTTCCCCACTTTTGGTATGAGTCAAAGTAAGCTGCCGGAGGTGTTCTTGGCCAGTAAGCTGATCAATGATAAATGGGGTCTTCAACGTGATATTGTCGTGAGCCAGAACTTGAGCTAAGGTGTGTTCGTGGCCACGGAAATTATCACGACGATGCACGAGGGTCACAGAAGCGGCGCTGGGGGCTAGCAGCAGCGCCCAGTCCAAAGCAGAATCGCCACCACCGGCAATTACGACATCTTTTCCGGCATAGCTTGCTAAATTAGCGACGAAATAATCCAAGCCATGGCCTTCATATTGAGGGGCTTCTGGGAGTTTTAGGCGGCGGGGGCTAAAGGAGCCATTTCCCAAGGCTAACACTAAAGACCGGGTATAGTGGGTTTCCCGGTTGGTAGTGACGGTGATCAAGCCAGTTGCTGAAGGCTGAATCCCAGTCACTTCTTGTTCCAAAGCATACGTATGAGAAAAAGTCGCCAGCTGTTCCTTCAAATTGGTGACTAGATCGCCGGCTTTGATGGCTTGGTAGCCGGGGATATCGTAAATCATTTTTTCGGGGTAAAGGGCGGCCAGTTGTCCGCCTAGTTGGGGCAGGCTATCGATTATTTTGGTCTTGGCTTGGCGCATGCCAGCATAGAAGCCCGCAAAAAGCCCAGCAGGCCCGGCGCCGACGATGGTGATGTCATATATTTCCATGGAATATCCTCCAGTAAGGTTGGTTTGGGAAAATGTTGATTTCAAGAGGCACGGCTAGTAAAGAGAGCCGAGTGTTTTAATTGAGAATCTTTCTCATTTTCTAACTGGCATTATAGCAACCCTTATCTGGAGTTTCAATGATAATGAGTTTTTTGGTGGCAAACTTATGCTTTTCTGCTATCATGGTACTAGGAAAAGCCCTGTCATTGATCCAGTCAAGTGGATGAAGCAGGGGAAGTGCGTACGTAGGAAGTGACGTACTAAATTTTGAAGGAGTGACGCAGATGTCTGAATTTCCACAATTATCTTTAGCAGCACAAACTGGCCACAAAGCCTTAATCAAAACCAACCGTGGCAATATCTTGGTTCAATTGTTTCCTGAAATTGCCCCAAAAACCGTTGAAAACTTTGAAACATTGGCCAAACAAGGCTATTACGATGGAGTGATTTTCCACCGAGTAATCCCTGATTTTATGATCCAAGGGGGCGACCCAACCGGTACTGGTATGGGTGGGGATAGCTCATTTGGCGGCGATTTTGAAGATGAATTCTCCAAAGAGCTCTTCAATCTTCGGGGTGCTTTGTCCATGGCTAATCGGGGCCCAAATACCAACGGCAGCCAATTTTTCATCGTTTCTAATCAAAACGTTCCTGGCAATATGTTAGGTCAATTGGAAGGCGCGGGCTACCCATCAGAAGTCATTGAAGCTTACAAACAAGGTGGCACGCCTTGGTTGGACTTTCGTCATACGGTTTTCGGCCATGTGGTTGAAGGCATGGACGTGGTAGACGAAATTCAAAACGTGCAACGGGGACCACAAGACAAACCGGTGCATGATGTGGTTATTGAAGGCATTGAAATCCAAGAAGCCTAAGAAAATCGATAGAAGAGAACTTCCTGTTTTATGCGGGGGGTTCTTTTTTGCTGTGAAACACAGCGATTGGCTGCTGAAAGCAGACAGAGCTGATGTTGAACAGTACTAGGCGACCCCAGGGAGCGTAGTCACCTTCGTACCGATAAAAAAAGCCTCTCGCCATGAGAGACTTTTTGCTAATGCTCAACGTTTTGGGGATACTTTTTCCACCGGTAATACTTCCCTGCAAGGCTCAGAAAACCGCTGTTCCAACAAGCGAATGCCCCGTCCGACGGTCAGGGCTGAAACGATGGTGCCAATCCCGATGCTGCTAATTTTCCCTAAAAAAACTAGACCCAGAGTGCATGCAATAAGAATCATCACCAAATCAAAGCGTAGTTTCATTTGGCCGAAGCTCTGACCTTGTCTTTGGCTCAGTAAGGCCACGATACCATCTGGAGCGTTCATGATAAAGTTGCCCCGCACCATCAAAAAGGCGCCACTACTGGTCCCACAGATTGCCAAAAATAACAGCAATACACGAACAATTAGACTGCCTGGACGCCAGTTTTCCAAGCCGAGAAAGACGTTGTAAAAATCGACGACAGCCCCGAAAACCAAAGAAAAAGGCAGTTGTAGGAGAATTTTGAGATCCCATTTTTTAGCTAGCAATAACTGTGCCACGACAAAACAGGCAAAGACCAAGCTCGTGGCGGCACCCAAACTGATGTCCGTGATTTTGGCAGTGATGAAAGGCACCGCCACTAGCGCACTGGTTCCAAGCTGGCAACAGGTGAATAACACCGTGCCCAATGCTAAAATAACCATTCCGCTAAGATAGGTGGCACTTCGTTTGAAAAAGGGGACGGCGACTTCCATAACAACTCTCCTCGCAAAAGATTAGACTGAGCATCTTCCTTTACCTAATTATAACAAAGATTGCAGCGTTTCTAGTCGGTTAGCACAGTTTTCCTGTATCGAAAAAGGTGAAATTTAGCTCCGCAGGAATTGATATGACGGTAGCTAGAACGGCAAATGCCAAATACAAAGCAATTTATCATTTGCCTTTGAGCTTCAAACTTAGAGTAAGTGTCACAAGTGCCACCAACTCTAAGTAATTCATCTCAATCTTTAAAGCTACTGTCATATCAATCCTACTACGCTAAATTTCACCTTTTTCACGAGATACTTGTTACTTTTCTAAGGAAGAAAATTGCGATCCTTAGGGAGCAAAGCCAATAATCTATTATGGTAAAACAGGGCATTCTCCGGAAATCTGCCCTGTTTTCTCATATATTAGTTACTAAGCTATTCCTGAAAGGCCTTGACGATTCGTTCCAAACCAGCTTCGAGAGTTGCTTTTGGGCAAGCCAAGTTTAAGCGCATGTGACCCGTCCCTTGTTTGCCAAAAATTGTTCCGGCGTTTAGCACGACGCCGGCTTCTTCAATCATCTTAGTCTGCAACTGCTGGTCGCTGAGACCAAAGGCTGAAAAGTCCAACCAAGCCAAATAGGTGCCTTCTGGAGCCATCATAGTTACTTGAGGCAAATGGTTTGCGAAGTACTCTTGGGTAAAGCGACTATTTTCTGCCAAATAAGCTAACAACTCTGTTAACCATTCCCCACCTTGACGATAAGCCGTCTCTGTACCTAGCAAACCAAACGTGGAAATCGTGGCTTGTTCCGTCATTTCTTGGATATCCTTGAAGGCTTTACGCAAGCTAGGATTTTTGATGTAAACCATGGAATGCTTGATCCCCGCCAAGTTAAAGGTCTTTGTTGCGGCGGTCAATATCAAGGAAAAGTCAGCAAAATCAGGAGCGACTGTTTGGAAAGAGACATGACGATGGGGAGCAAAGACCAAATCTTGATGGATTTCATCAGCTACGACAATCACGCCGTATTTTTGGCAAAGCCGCCCGACAGCCAACAACTCTTCTTGTTCCCACACACGGCCACCAGGGTTATGGGGGTTACAGAGGATGAACAGCTTGATATGGTCTTTTTTGATCCGTGCTTCCATGTCAGCCAAGTCCATCTGGAACCGGCCAGCGACTACATGAAGCGGGGAGGCAGAGGGGATTCGACCATTGGCTTTGACCATATTGGCAAACGGATGGTAGACCGGATCGTGAATCAGTACGGTATCGCCAGGTTTAGTGTAGGCTTGAATCGCCACGCCGATACTAGGGACGACACCTGGAGAAAAGAGGATATCTTTTTTCGTCAGCTGGTAGCCGTAACGCTCATTTTCCCAAGCGATGATCGCTTCATACAAGGAATCTGGCGTCACACTATAGCCAAAAATCCCTTGCTGGCTATAGTTCGTCAAGGCCTCGATCACCGGTGTCGGCGCCATAAAATCCATATCCGCTACCCATAATGGAATCAGGTCTTCTTTGTGATAAGTCTGGACGATGCCATCCCATTTGACACTGTTGGTATTTTTCCGCGAAAGCTGTTGGTCAAAATCTGTCATTTCCTATTCCTCCTACTGATTTTCTCCAGAAGACTGCTGCCGGAGAAACGAACTTCTTTTTTTTGATTATATCAAGTATAATAGAAAATTGAGAAGAGAGGGAAGCAAATGACTTATAAAATCGGACAGGTTCTGCAAGGAACGGTCACTGGTATCCAACCTTATGGGGCTTTTGTGGCGCTAGATGAGCAGACCCAAGGCTTGATCCATGTTTCTGAGATTCAGTCAGGCTATACGAAAAATATCAATGATGTGGTAAAAGTTGGGGACAAGCTGCCCGTCCAAATCATCGATATCGATGAATATTCACAAAAAATCAGTCTTTCTCGCCGGACACTAGACGGGAACCACACGAAAGCACGGCCTCACCGCAAACGCTACTTTACCAACAAGAACAAGCAGATTGGCTTTTCTACGATTGAAAAACAACTCCCTATCTGGGTTGCTGAAGCGTTGGAGAGCTTGCATAATGAAAGCTTAAAGAAATAGTGATGTACATTTTCTGAAATCGTGTTAAAATTGATTTGCAAGTAAATCCGAATTCGAGGTGGTATTGTGGAAAACAAAAAAGTCGCCGGGACTGTGATGTTACATATGCAAGACGGTGATAAGCGGTTCTTAGTTCATTCCACTGGTGAGGCTGTTGAATTAGCTTCGACTGATTTTGCCCAGGATAAGACTGGTTTGGCAAATATCTTAGGGATGTTGAAAGAACAAGTGCACCTGGACGTGAAGAAGATCGACCTAGTAGAACTGACGAACGGCCAGATTGATGATGAAAATGTTCCATTGTTTGTTTTCGAAGCACAAGAGGCCTTACTTGAAAGCCAGTTGCCAGAAGACTTTAGTTGGGAAGAGCCTCAACGTTTTCAGAAAATCATCAGCAACTATCAAATCGAAGGCATGCCTTTTTTCTAGCAGGCATCATTTTGTAGCAACGCTTGATTGATTGTGAATCCATGTAGATACGAGCCCCCAACAAAAATCCGGTGCGATTTTTGTGGGTGGCTTTGTTTTTTTGACTTGCGGGGCAAGAAAGTTAAAAACAATGGTTTCCCAAGGGCTGAGATTGTGGTATTCTGTGGAAGAATTTGCATTTTTTAGCAAAAAATGGTACAGCCTAGTCAGTGGACTAGCGTTATTAGAAGAGAGGGAAGACGATTGTTAACGATTGTTTTAGTCATCGTACTTATCGCAGCCTTGGTCGCTGTGATGAAATACGCCAAATTTTTATGGCGCATGATTGGTTTGTTTATCGCAATTTTACTCGTTTGGCTTTATAAAGAAAATATCATGACGTGGTTTAGCCAGTCGGTAGCCGGCGATGGCTTGATGGATTTTCTCACAGGCCTAGGTACTGGCATCAAAAATATTTTGGATAAAATCTTTTTCGGACTCGGGGATCTCTTGTGATCTCTGAGTTTTTTTAGAAATTTTGTCTGGCTTTAGGAACTAGTTCAGCTATCGCTTGAGGTATTTTTCGGAAGTGAGTACGGCCGACTTTCTTGATATCAGCTAATTCTAGCGCATCTCCTGCAAACACCCATAAATCAGAACCGTTAGTAAACATCTGCCACTATAATTTCCGTCTTTAGACCCATGCGTTTTTTTCGCAGATGCCTGATAATGAAACTAGCAATTATTCAATAAATTTTGGAAAGGATGTATGACCATGACACAACTTATCGCAATATTGGTGATACTTGCCATCATTATCGGCATTATCAAGGTAGGCTCATTTTTGTGGCGCATAGTTGGGCTGGCCTTTGCCGTGTTTTTGATCTGGATTTTTAAAGATGACTTATTGCAATGGGGGCAGTCGTTGATGGAAGGCGATGGCCTGGCGAATTTTTTACGACAAGTGGGGGATTTTGTCACGGAAGGGTTTCGCCAAGTTTCTAACTGGTTGCAGAACTTGTTATCCTAGCTAGTGTTTTATTTGTCTTTTCGAATCAGAAGGGCTACTCTTATCACGAGGAGTGATGAAATGAAAAAATGGATGATGTTAGCCATCGCGGCCTTCGCTTTGACGGGGTGCAGTCAAGGAAACAATCAAGCGGCGCAGTCCAAGAATAGTAGCCAAACGACTGTTAGCACAGCACAATCATCGACGACTGTGACTGAAACGACTACTGATTCATCGCCAGAGGTAGCGACAGAAAATACTAGTACATCGGAGTCTGAAACCAACAGCAATCCTTCGTCAGCTCCAGCGGAATCTAGCACTTCCGGCAAGTCTTCATCCAAAACGCCGGAGTCAACAGCTACTAGCAGTTCCAAGGCTACTAGTGAAACCAGTTCGAGCGCCAGTGGTGACAATCAGACAGCGGATGCTTTGGCACAACTAAAAGAGAAATTCGCGAATGTCTCATTACCGACGACGTTTCCTAGAGATGAGAGCTTGCATTTAAATATTGCCGAAACCGGCGATGAAAATAAGATGAGTGCGCTGTTTTACAATTTGGAGCAAGCTTTAGTATTGGATAGCCAAAAGTTAAACGGGGAAACACCCTTTGCCTATTTTGCAAAAACGACCTATGAGACTTCCGGTAAAGCCAAAGAAGCGGTCAATTACAACTATGACGACGGCGGGCGTAAAGTCGATCTCGGTCACGATATCGCCGGTTATACCCAAGGTGCAGCAGGTTCGACTTCTTTAAGTTGGAAAGAAGGCAACTGGGCGTTAACGGTTCGTGGCAATAACGCAGAAGGCCAAGATACCGTGGCGGCAGCCAAAGAAATCGTGGACTATCTGGAAACCGCCTTTTTACCAGTTCCCCAAGCTGTCGGTCAAATCGTCATTGACCTTGCAGCTGGTGGCAACTATGACGCCAATACTGTCACTTGGCAAGCGGACACAGTGGTTTACCAAGTCAGCCATCAAGAACCGCTAGCAGCTTTGGAGATGGCCGTGTCCGTCGCTGATTAATTCGAACAAATGAGTGAACAATGAGTGAGCAATGAGTGGACAAGCACTGAGACGTTTGGTTTCCGGGCTTGGCCACTTTTTCGATTGTGACAAAGCTACCATGAAATTCCTCGAGAGGCGGTTATCTTTTTGGCTGCCTGTGCTATAATAACACCACCAAACAAGACGGGAGCTTTTCATGAAACTTTTTCAATCCTATGAGTTACTGGAAACCAGCAAGCTGAGTCACCAGTTGAATAGTTGGTCGCTAGCGGTTTTTATCGCTTTGTTAGTCGGTGCTTCGGTACTGGTCGACCTGTGCCAAATTTCGGTGGTGCACTTTGCTTTTATGCAAGATGTCTTGTGTTTTTTTGGCGGCTATCTGGCAATCACGCTGGCCCACGAAGGGGTTCACGGAGGCTTTTTCAAGCTGTTTGCACCAAAGCAAAAGGTGGTTTTTCGGCGGAAGCGGGGCTTGTCTTATGCCACCAGTCCTGGAAGCTACTTTAGCAAAAGGCAATACGGGCTGATTACGCTGGCGCCTTTTTTGCTGCTGACATTGACGGGAGTCTGCTTTTTGGCGTTGGTGGGAGCATATTTTTGGGCGGGCTTGTTATTGATCACCCACACGGCTTCATGTGTTGGCGATTTTTACTGGCTGAGCTTAGTGCTTCGCGGGCCAAAAAACGCCATGGTGAAAGATACGGTGACGGGGCTAGCTTTGTATTTACCTGTCGAAAAGTAGCCAAGCAGAAAGCACCATGCTAAAATAAGAAGGATTTATGAGACTTGCGGGAATCTTTCCCGAGGAGTGATAAAGGAGGATTCATTTTGACGGAGTATTTAAACGTTGGCAAAATCGTCAACACCCACGGCATTCGTGGGGAAGTACGGGTGATTTCCCAGACGGATTTCCCGGAAGAACGTTACCAACCTGGGGCTGAATTGGTTTTGTTTCGCGATCAAAAAGAGCCTTTGCAGCTGACGGTAGCCAGCCATCGCAAACACAAAAACTTTGATTTACTAACTTTTGCAGGATATCCCAATATTAATGATGTGGAAGCTTTCCGGGATGGTATTTTGAAAGTTTCGATGGCTAATTTGTCTGATTTAGCAGAAAACGAATACTATTACCATGAAATCATCGGCTTAACAGTGGTGGAAGAAGATGGTACGGTAATGGGGAAAATCAAGGAAATCCTCTCACCAGGGGCCAATGATGTCTGGGTGGTTCAGCGAAAAGGCCAAAAAGATGCGTTGCTTCCTTATATCGAGTCAGTGGTGAAGGCGATCAACCTCGAGGAAGGCACCGTCGTCGTGGAGATTCCAGAAGGGTTGTTAGATGATGCAAATTGATGTATTGACCTTGTTTCCTCGGATGTTTGAAGGCCCGCTGGGAGAGTCGATCATCGGCAAAGCGCGGGAGAAAGACTTACTGACGATCAATGTTCATAACTTTCGTGACTATTCAGATAACAAGCACCATACCGTCGATGACTATCCATACGGGGGCGGTGCGGGGATGTTATTGAAAGTTCAGCCGATTTTTGATAACTTAAAAGCCATCGAAGCCGAAAATCCCGGACAGAAAAAGCGGGTGATTTTGCTAGATCCAGCGGGGAAACCCTTTGATCAAAAGCTAGCTGAAGAGTTTGCTAAGGAAGAGCAGTTGGTCTTTATTTGCGGCCACTATGAAGGTTACGATGAGCGCATTCGGGATTTGGTCACAGATGAAGTGTCCTTAGGGGATTATGTCTTGACCGGGGGCGAGCTAGGCGCGATGGTGATGATCGATGCCACCGTGCGTTTGTTGCCAGAGGTGTTGGGCAATGATACCTCGGCTCAGACGGATTCTTATTCGACAGGGTTGTTGGAACATCCCCAGTACACGCGACCAGCAGATTTCAATGGCCAAAAGGTGCCTGAAGTCTTACTCAATGGCAACCATAAGTTGATTGAAGCCTGGCGCTTGAAAGAATCGCTGCGGCGGACCTATACTCGTCGTCCAGATCTGCTAGAAAACTTCCCCTTGACCAAAGAAATGCAAAAGATGTTAGCGGAGATTCAAGCAGAAACTGATGCAGCAAATGAAGCACAACAGTCTTAGCACTGTGAAAATAAGCTGTTACACAGGATAGCAGGCTGATTGACTAGGGAACGCCTTAGCCAATCAGCTTTTTAGACTTAAAAGGAAGAAAGGTAGGACTCATGATTGACGAAGAGAAAAACGAAGTGACCGTCGAGGCGTTGAAGCAGGTGATCGCCGAACATGCCGATATCGAAATTTTGGTGGCCGGCCAGCAGCATCTTTTTCGTGAAGTCAATACTCAAGGCAATAACCAACGACTGCTGTTGCGAAAAGTGCTGGCACCCACCTTACTTGCAATTGTCATTTTAGGTGTGATTTTTGGGAGTTATTCCCAAGGGACGATTCCCTTAAGTGGTGATTTTTCCATCACCACCATGACGTTAGCGGTTGCTGGTGGCATGGGGGGCTTGTTATTTGCCATCGCGTTGATTGTCAATAAACGACGGCAAGCTCCCAATTTGCAACAGCTCGTTTGGCGGCATATTCCCACGATAATCTTTTCTTTTTGGTTGATATTGCTGATTGGTTTAGCTGTCTTTTTGTGGCTGATTGGCTTGTCATTTGAAGGAGCCAGTTTTGATAAAGTGACCGCTACGGTGATTGCGGCGCTTTTTGCCGGCTTTGTCAACTATGTCATGCTGTTAGCAGTGGACAGTATCAATGATGAAATGCTGACCAACTTACTGATCTTGGTGAGTGTTGGCGGTATTGTAGCCTCCATGGTCACCAATAGTCAAAGAAACTGGTGGCAGAAGAATTTTAGTTATTTAGGCACAGAATCCGCCCATAACAGTTGGCAATTCAATGTGACGTTGATGGTCTCGGCCTTGTTGCTGATTGCCTTAATCGACTACCTTTTCGTAGATTTAGTGAAGGAGGCCCCGCAGAAAGTGCAGTTATGGATTTTGCGAATCATGCTGACCATGACCGCGATTTCTTTGGGGGCGGTGGGCTTTTTCCCCAATAACGGTCAAGGTCGCTTACATGAGTTGCACAACTTAGCGGCGAACTGGCTGGTTTATTGGATTATTTTGCTGATTTTGGGGATTCGCTGGTTATTGCCACGAGTGACGAGGGAATTTTTGACGGTATCTTATGGGATTGCCGGCACGCTTTTGGTAGCAAATTTCCTCTTTCAAACCATCGGCTATCTATCATTGACAGCCTTTGAAATTATCGCCTTTTTCTTGGCCTTTTCTTGGATTTTATTATTGGTGCAAAACATTCGCAAACTCCATCGCCGTCCTCGGATTGTGATTGAGATTGCGGCACAGACACCGGAAGCTTCGTCAAAAGAAGTGTAAATGTTTCAGCAGCTTTTCATCAAAATAGGCAGCCTCGCGTAGCAAGCGCTCGCGGTGGCTGCCTGTTTTAATATGCTGGTGAGACCTTAATCCCCGATATAATAGGCCATCCGGTATTCATCGACCCAGGTTTCGTTGATCCAAAACTCCCGTTTAGCCAGACCTTCATCGACAAAGCCGATTTTTTGATAGAACTTTCGAGCTCCGGGATTTGTGGCAAAGACTTCCAATGAGAGTTTGCCGATGCCGGCTTCGGTCCCTCGGCGAATCAATTCGGCCATGAGTTTTCGCCCCACTTGTTGCCCTTGAGCTTCAGGGGCGATGGCGATACCTAATACCCAGTGACGTCTGTGGGCGGGGAGGGGGGAAGGGTGGTGGTAGCTGACGCAGCCCAACACCTTTCCAGAAGCTTCTTCTTTGGCTAATAACAAAGACTGGTGCCAAAGACTGGCAGCATAGGCATCATAGTCTTCGTATTGCTGGAGGGCCGGGGTGTTTTCCGGTGTCCAGACAGCTTTGTCGATGGCCCATAGTTGGGGGATGTCGTCAGGTTGCAGTTGGTCAGTGATTATCATGGCAAATCCTCCTGTAAGAATCGTTTCTTTTAGTTTACCAGAAATGGTGGCGTAGCGCCTTGTGAAGTGAGGGTATCCATGGTATCTTTAAAGCAATCAAATCATTTACGAAAGTTGGGATGCCACTATGGCAGCGCCTGTACGATAATTTTTTCTTACAAAAAAAGAGACCGAAAACTAGGTTTCTTTGTGTTGAAAAAATAATCAAACAGTAGCCGCTATTGGAAAATCCGCTTTTGGGTAGGACTAAAAGCTTCTTTAAGACGGCCAGGTGCCGTCTTTTTTGCTTACTCGCAAGTTCGGTTGTCTATTTTAAAGAAAGTGCGTAGTGAAAACCCGCTGATTTGGACGGGGCGAAGCAAGGGCCGCCATACCGGCTTTCTTTATCAAGCAGTCACAATCAGGATTTTCCTAAGGGCCAGAAAGTGTGGGTACCGATTTTTGGAAAATAATAAACGAAAAATTTATAGGGAACTAAATGCCTTTGCGGCGCCTTTAGTGCTGAAAAATCTGCTTCAAGTGATAATCGAGTTAGGTTTGGGGATGATTTCCGGTCATATTTCCCTGGCGGCGATTGCAGCGACGGGAACCATTGATGGCTTGCTGTATGCCTTGATTGGCTTTTTGGGTAGTGGGACAGTTTCATATACGATTTACGCTGCTCGGATTGTCGACAAACAATCCCGAGAAGCAAAGGAGCTGTTTAAATCTTTAGTGGGATTAAACGGCGCATTGGGGATTGGTTGTACAGTTATTTTATTGCTTTTTGCCCGAGAGATCATGGCGGGTATTTATCATTTTGATGGGCAACTTCTCGCCTTGACCGTCGACTATTGCCGAGTCAGCAGTTGGAATGTCTTGCTGACGCTGCTGAGTTTTGCTCTAACTAATCAAATGAAGGTTCGTAAACAGACACAAGGGATTTTACAAGCTAGTTTTTTTGGCGGGCTTGGCCAATTGGCTTTGACAGGGCTGTTTGCAGGGCTAGTCTTCACCGGGGAAAACCGCGTCTTAGGTGTCGCCCTCGGTTGGGTGTTGTCAGAAGTCTTTGTGTTTATGTATTATGCTTGGCTATTACGCCAAGATCTTGGGCAGCTCAAAGGCGTCTCTGCTTGTCGCTGGACCTTTTTATTGCGCAAAAGTGGGGTTCTTTTTTTACAGGAATTGGTGGAAGGCTCGCTGTTTCAAGTACTAGTGACTGCTGCTTTGGCGCGCACGGGGAGTTTGCTTTTCGCCGCCTACCAAATTTGTTTGCGGCTGACAGAAGTTTTTCTGGCGCCGTTGTTCATGTACTGCAATGGGCTGATGGTCTTGTTAGGGGAAAGGCTCGGCCTAGGGGAGCGGGAAAGCCTGCGCCAACTGCCAAGGATTACCTTACAAATGTTCCTGAGTCTCTTTTTCGCCATGGCATTACCCGGTTGGTTGTTTCGTGAGCAGCTTCTCGGGTTGATCACCAATTTACCCGCTGTTTCAGCTAAAGGAGGGAGTCTACTGGGATTGGTAATTCTAACGGAAGCGAGTCGTCCTTTTTATGAAATTAGCAAATATAGTTTGCAAACGGTGGGTGGTGAAAAACAGGCGTTGAAAATCACTGGTGTCATCAACAGTGGGTCTCTGTTGGCGATCTGGCTTATGCCTACGAAGCTGCCGCTTATTCTACTGTCCGTGATGGCGAGTCAGTTACTGTGTGCGGGCTGCTTTTACTTCGAGTTTCGCAAAGCCTGTGCCGACCTTTTTCCTGTAAAGGTTCAGCTTGATAAGTGATTGAGAAAATCACTTTACACTTGCGCAGGACTATGGTAGTATGTCTTGGTGAGCGCACTGCTCAACAATTACGATATTCCGCTGGGGTGTGTCACCTTACGAATGTTTGGAAATTAGGAGAATGCAAAATGAACCCATTGATTCAAGAATTAACTCAAGAACAATTACGCACTGATATCCCAGCTTTCCGCCCTGGGGACACTGTTCGCGTTCACGCGAAAGTTGTCGAAGGAACTCGCGAACGGATCCAGTTGTTTGAAGGCGTCGTTATCAAACGTCGTGGCGCTGGCATCAGCGAAACTTACACTGTTCGTAAAATCTCTAACGGTGTTGGTGTAGAACGGACTTTCCCATTGCACACACCACGTGTTGCTAAAATCGAAGTCGTTCGCTACGGTAAAGTTCGTCGTGCGAAATTGTACTACTTGCGCGCTTTGCATGGTAAAGCTGCACGTATCAAAGAAATCAGAAGATAAACACGGAAAACTTCCTTGGAAATCTGAAATCTGTGAAAAGTCCTTGTATATCAAGGGCTTTTTCTTTTTTCTCTATCACAGTTTTTAGCCATTTTTGGCTGTTTTGGACCATTTTTCACTCATATTCCCCCGAATTGTCCTAGATTGTCCGACATTGACTATCAGTGTCGTCAAAATAGGGCAAAATTTAGTAGTCAGCTTGACGACAAATATAATACGAAAAATACCAAAACATTTACCGAATTTAGCAACTTTTGAACCCGAGTTACTAAAAAGGCTGACTTTTTTCAAAAAAGACAAAACATGTACTTTTCTACTAAAAAGTTGATGTGATAGGTTTCTATCTAAACAATTCTTAGGAGTTTTTATCGTGAAGCAAGATGATGGACGAATCGTATGGAAAAATTTGAGTGACCTCAAGCTAATTTTGCTAATCAATCAATTCATCGAAAAACACGGAATAAAATCTAGTCGTCAGTACCAGAAAAAATTATCAGAGAATCCAAATTCTGCACCAAGTATGTGGTTTATTAATCAAAAATATGGATCATGGGAAAATTTATTGGTTAGTATTGGTCTGGAGAATACAGAATATGGGAAATGGTCAAAAATATCAGAAAAAAAATTATTGGAAATAGTAGAGTCCTTTATTGTGGCTGAGAAAATAACTTCTCAGCGTAAATATGAACAAAAATCAGTGGGAAAAGATGTTCCTTCATTAAGTACACTGAAAAAGAGGTTTGGAGATGTAAAACCTCTATTCAGAAAGAAAATAGAGAAACCTTCACTTACTGATTTTGAACTGATGCTTGAACTAAGAAATGAAATAATCCGACTAAAATTACAGGATGATTTATCAATGACAAAATTTCGGAAACTTGTCCAATCCTCGAAACTTCCGTCAGTTGATACAATTATGAAAAAAACAAATAAAAATTGGGAGGAATTGATGGCAGAAATAGGATTTGATTATCGAAGAATCAAAATCTATAAACAAAGAAATAACTTATCTCAAACAAAGAAAACTAAATAGTAATACGAGAGGTTAGACGTTCAAAACTAAAAATTTGAACGTCTTTTTTTATTTCTCAAAAATGAAAGGAGATTTTATTTTATGAAAAAGCCGAGATTTAAAAATTGGCGATTATTTGCGACTTTAGCTCTGTTGAGTCAAACAATTGGCGGAGCAATTGCTCCTACGGTTGCTTTGGCCGATGAAATTACTCATCCGCAAACAGTGACTGTGTATAGTGATCAGTCTCATCTTTATTCTGTTGAGGGAACTTTTAATGATGGTCGAACATTATCTGAGGTAACGGTCCCTCACTATGCTATCTATAATGGGGAGAAACAAGATATTTTCTGTATTGAACCAGGAGTTCCAATTTATAATGAATTCACTCCAGGGTATGAGAAAAATCCATTGCCTGATATGTCGGAGAAAGCGAAATTAGTTTCAGTGTTATGGAAAAATGCCGGTACAGACATTGATACACAAATGGTTGCTCAAAAGATGATTTGGCAAGAAGTGAATGGCTATACTCTTCACTCAATCAAACGATCAGATGGTAGTGCCGTAAATATCGCAGCCATTGAAGCAAAAATTAATCAAGCTATCGCCGATTATCAGAAGAAACCAAGCTTCCATAATAGCACAGCTAAAACTGTGTTAGGTCAATCGACTACTGTAACGGATACTAATAATTTGAACTTATCAGAGTTCGATGAAGTTGTGGAAAATACTGCAAATATTGATTATCGTGTCAACGGCAATCAATTGGTAATCACCCCAAATGTCAATTCTAATGAAAATGGTGTGCTGACGCTTAAGAAATCTGCTGGAACGGGGACACCGGTAGCTTACAAAATGGCTGGCCAACAAACTTTAATGGCCGGGGCAATTGATAAACCGAATACTTACACGATCAAAATTGATGTGGAAACTAAGGGTTCTTTAAAGATTAAAAAAGTCGATAAAGAATCAGGTGAAGTTGTACCAGGAACGGTTTTCCATTTAGACTTTGGAAAAACTTTACCTGCAAAAGACGTGACTACCGATAAAGAAGGCATTGCGACATTGGATGGGATTACTCATGGTACAAAGGTAACCATTACTGAAAAATCGGTGCCAGCGCCTTATACGATTGATACCACACCCATGACTGCCACGATTAAAGCAGGCGAAACCATTTCCGTGACTTCAAAAAATACGCGAGAAAAAGGTCAAATTCTGTTGGATAAAACCGGAGTTGAAACAGGGACTGACCTTTGGAATGACAATTACTCCTTAGCGGGAAATACGTTTGCGATTCGCAAAGATAGTCCAACCGGTGAAATTGTTCAAGAAATGACCACGGATGAAAAAGGCCATGCGGAAACACCAAAAGAGATTGCCAATGCGTTGGAATTGGGAACTTACTACGTGACCGAAACCAAAGCAGCTAATGGTTTTGTGAATACTTTCAAACCCGTAAAAGTTGAATTGAAGTATGCCAATCAGACGGTGGCCCTTGTGACCAGTAACATAAAAGGGCAAAATCAAGAAATCACTGGTGAAACCACTTTGACAAAAGAAGACAAAGATGCCGGTAATGAAACCCAAGGGAAAGCGGAGTTTAAAGGAGCTGAATATACTCTCTTTACTGCAAAAGATGGTCAAGCTGTTAAATGGGGTGAGGCTTTTAAACCAGAACTAGTGAAAGGAACGAAAGCTTCTGATGAAACAGTGACTTTGACTTTAGATGAAAAGAATCAAATTGCTGCTAAACACTTAGCAATTAATGAGTATTACTGGCAAGAAACAAAAGCGCCAGAAGGCTACGCCTTAGATGGAAACAAGTACCCTGTTTCCATCAAAAAAGTGGATGATAACGAAAAAAATGCCGTGATTACCCGAGATGTTACGGCAAAGGAACAAGTAATCCGCTTCGGCTTTGATTTCTTCAAGTTTGCCGGATCTGCTGCCGGGACTACCGAAACGGGCTTTAATGATTTAACCTTTAAGGTAACACCGTTAGAAGGAACCGAGGAAATTACCGGTGCTAAGGATGAAGCGACCACAGCTTACAATGAACAGCTAGGCTTTGATGGTTATGGCAAATTTGAAAATCTGCCTTATGGGGATTATTTACTAGAAGAAGTAGAAGCACCAGAAGGATTCCAAAAGATTACACCGCTAGAAATCCATTCTACTTTCAAAGAAAATAAAGAAGACTATGCTAAGATCGAATATGTCTTTACCATTACCGAAAAAGGACAAAAGCAGCCGATTAAAACAGTGAAAGTACCTTATGAGAAGCTAACCAATACGAATTTCTCTGTTAGTCTGAACCGTTTAATGCTTTATGATTTGCCTGAGGAAGAAGACAGCTTAACTTCTCTAGCGACTTGGAAAGACGGAAACAAAGAATTGACAACTCTGGATTCTACAGAGCTAGTTGATAAATTGAGTTACAACTTGCATGAAATCAAAGACGATTGGTATGTGGTGGCTCAAGCAATCGATGTGGAAGCCACAAAAGCTGACCAAGAAAAAGATGAACAAGCGAAACCAGTCGTAATTGCCGAAGCAACCGCAACTTTGGCGAACAAAGAGAAAACAGGAACTTGGGAAATTCTGCATAAATTAACCGCCGAACAAGTTTTGGATAAAACCATTGTCTTATTCAACTATGTGTATGAAAACAAGGAAGCTTTTGAAGCGGGCGATGAGCCAGTCGCAAAAGATGCTAGTTTGAATAATCAAGCACAAACTGTCAATTGTACAGTGGAACGTCATGTTTCCATCCAAACAAAAGCGCACTTAGAAGACGGATCTCAGACCTTTACTCATGGTGATGTGGTAGATATGTTTGACGATGTGTCCATTACCCATGATGTTCTGGATGGCTCAAAAGAAGCCTTTGAAACCATTTTGTATGCTTTATTACCAGATGGTACAAACAAAGAAATTTGGAAATCTGGCAAGATTGATTATGAAGTGAATGACAAAGAATTCACCAAAACCGTGCTTGCAGAAAAAGTCGATACCAGCAAATATCCAGAAGGAACTAAGTTTACCTTTGCGGAAATCAATTACGACAAAGATGGCAATATCAATGGCAAACACAATGAAGATCTGAAAGAAAAATCCCAAACCTTAACACCAAAAGAAGTTCCGACAACCCCTAGTACACCAGACCAACCGGAAACACCAACTGTTCCAAGTGACTCTCAAGAATCTAGTCCCACAGTAAAGACATTCCCTCAAACTGGGGAGAAAAATTCCAACGTTCTCCTATTCATTGGGTTTACCTTAATCTTTGCGACTGCTGGGTATTATTTCTGGAATCGCCGAAACTAAGGTGATGAGATGAAACAAGTAAATAGTAAAAACCAATGTGTGCGATCGCCTCCTAAAAAAGTGGTTGCGCTATTTTTGTATCCAAACTAAAAATGAAAAGAGGAAAAAAATATGGAATTAAAATTTGTCGTACCAAATATGGTCGAAACCTTTGGAAAGATAAGTTATGCCGGTGAAGGCGAAATTCTAACAGAAGGATATGGGCGGTATACTACGGTGATTGGTCGTAGTTATCATTTATATTCCAGTAAGCAACGCGCCGATGATATTGAAGTGGTGGTCGCAGCGGAAGCCGGGGAAAAGGATTTTGATCAAGATCAACCATTGAAGGCTGTCAATCCCCACTTAGTTGCCAAGGGTTATGAAATCGAGAACCGTGGTTTTACCGATTACGTGTTGCATGTCGATGATTTAGTGAAAGCATAGGAGGAAAAGAATATGAGATTAACAGAAGGTATTGTTGTAGATTCCGGATTAACGTTTGGGAAATTGCGGTTTTCCGCATTGCGCCGGGAAGTTCGCAAACAAAATGAGGATGGAACGATTAGTAATGAGATCAAAGAACGGACTTATAATTTGAAATCCTCGGCTCAAGGTCGAATGATTCAAGTCAGTATTCCAGCAAATGTTCCATTACGTGAGTTTGCCTATGATGCAGAAGTCGATTTGGTGAATCCAATTGTGGATACTGTCGCCAATTATGTTTTCCGAGAAGGGACCACCGTCAACTGGTTCATTAAAGCGGATGATTTGGTACTGAAACGCCCGCAAAATCAAGGAACTTCTACCAATCAAAACGAAGGGAAGAAATAGGTGAAGAGGATGAAAATTGATGTTGAGCATATGATGGATTGTCTGGAACAATATGGCAAAGGAGAGCTAACCGAAGAACAAATGAACAAAGCTCTGACGGTGAACGAAAAAGTATTTCTGATTATGCATCAAGATTTTCTTGAACCAGACGAAGAAGAGTTCGATGTCTTGGATTGGTTAGATGAAGAAGGCTCTTTCTTCATGGTTGTGGAAGTAGATGAACGCTTGTGTCGGGAAGCCGAATCCGTATTAGAAGAGATTGGTGTGGAAATGCCGGATGCCATTGAAAGTTTTTTAAAGCAATTAGTTGAAACCAAGCAACTCCCCATAGCAGTAAATGACTAGCATAACTTGTTGAAATTAGCCCAATGAAATTTCTGTTGGGCTTTTTTCGATTGGAGGTGGAAAACATCAAATTGTACAAAGGACATCGGATACGAGCAAGCGATCAACACTTAATTTATCACTTTGTTCTTGGATGGTTAATCGCTTTGTTCATTGGCTGGATGAGCATCTTTTATTTTCAAGAGCTTAGGCAGCTAGATATTTCTAAGCTATCACTTTCCACTATTGAAATCACTTGGGCTATGAAAGATTTAGTCCGTCTGCTTGGAAGTCTGGCGCTTTCGGGAAGTCTAATGTTATTTTATATTCATTTTTTTCATGATCACTGGCGAAGTCTGTGGCATCGACAAAAGCTAGCCCGGATGATTCTGGAAAATCATTGGTACGAAGTGAAACAAACCCAGAGTGAAGGCTTTTTCAAAGATTTGGATAGGAGCCGAACGAAGGAGACCATCAGTTACTTCCCCAAAATCTATTACCGTATGGAGAACGGCTTGATTTCCATTCGTGTCCAAATATCATTAGGAAAGTATCAGGATCAGCTTTTAAAGTTAGAAAAGAAGTTGGAGAGTGGGCTGTATTGTGAGCTAGTGGAAAAGGAACTCAAGGATTCTTATGTGGAATATACTTTGCTTTACGATATGATTGCCAATCGAATTGGAATTGAGGAGGTGGTGGCAGAAAATGGAGCTTTGCGATTGATGAAAAATCAAGTGTGGGCGTATGATTCCTTACCTCATATGTTAATCGCAGGTGGCACTGGTGGTGGGAAGACCTATTTCTTACTCACCATTATCGAGGCTTTGCTGAAATCTGATGCAGAACTATTTGTTCTTGACCCAAAAAATGCGGACTTAGCCGATTTAAGCACGGTAATGACTCACGTATACTCCCAAAAAGATGAAATTTCTACTTGTGTGGAGGATTTCTATGAACGCATGATGGCTCGTAGTGTGGCGATGAAAGAAATGCCAAACTACAAAACAGGAGAGAATTATGCGTATTTGGGACTTCCGCCCAACTTTTTAATCTTTGATGAATACGTGGCTTATATGGAGATGTTAACAACGAAGGAAAGTGCGGTGATTTTGAATAAGCTCAAGCAAATCGTGATGTTAGGTCGTCAATCTGGTTTCTTTCTGATTTTAGCTTGTCAAAGACCGGATGCGAAATATTTAGGAGATGGGATTCGGGATCAATTTAACTTCCGTGTGGCCTTGGGAAGGATGAGTGAACTCGGGTATTCCATGATGTTTGGTGAGGTTGAAAAAAACTTCTTTATGAAACGCATCAAAGGACGAGGTTATGTGGATACAGGCGGGAGTGTGATTAGTGAGTTTTATACTCCTTTAGTTCCAAAGAGTTATGACTTTTTAGATGCCATTCAGGACATAATACAAGTAAATCTTAAATCTAAAGAATAACGCTAAAATACAAACCGACATTTAAGTGTGCATACCTTATTAACAGGAGACCAACAAGCAGTCGTCACAAATCAGTATCAGATTCGGAAGCTAACACCTAGAGAGTGCTGGCGGCTTCAGGGTTTTCCAGACTGTGCTTTTGATCGGGCAGCTCAAGTCAATTCAGATAGTCAATTGTACAAACAGGCCGGAAACTCTGTGACAGTTCCGGTCATTTTTGATATTGCCAGAAGATTAAAGGAGGTGGATAGGCATGATTTATGATGAGTTGATTGGAGAAATCTACTGGGTGATTGGTAAGATTCAGTCAGATTCAGAACTAGAAGAAGAATTACGCCGGCTCAATTTTGATATTTGCAAAAATGGGGTGAAAGTCCCTGGTGATTCATATGTAATGGACGAGGAAACCGATGCTCGAATTGAGCTGAATCAAGTCATCAGTGAATTGGAACGGATTGCGGATCATGCAAAAGAATCGAATATCCGTCAAGACTTGTTTGAGATTAAGGCAGAGTTGGAAATTGGGGGCATTGCCGAGGAGTAACCGCCAAATAAACCAACTGATAGGCGCTGACCGCGGAGGATTTGCGAAGCAGAAATCCTCCGTGGTGCTGTGCCTGTTCATGGACGGCGCCAGCCGGCCATGATGTCTCACCCCCCGTATCTAACAGGGGGGTACAAAAACACAAAAAATAAGCAAGCAACGATTAAGAATTGCTGGTATATCAAGGATAATTAGTATTTTTAGAAAATGTGAACTCAAGTTGGATAGTTCACATTTTGAAATTTGGTGGTGAATCATCAATGAGAAGAAATTTTACAAAAGAACTATTGAAGGAAAAAAGGAAGGAGTATAAGGTCACTCAAAACAAATTGGCAATAGCTTGTGATTTATCACGAGAGTATCTCAATAAAATTGAGTCGGGAAAGAAGGTTCCGGCTAAAAGTGTCATGAGAAAGATTTTTCAACAGCTAGAAACGTTCAACCCTGATTTACCTTTAACTTTGCTATTTGATTATGTACGCATTCGATTTCCAACTACAAACGCACGAAAAATTATACAAGAGGTTTTGCATCTAAATTTTGATTATATGCTTCATGAGGATTATGCCTTTTATTCTTACCAAGAACAATATGTTATGGGAGATATTGTAGTGATGGTATCTCAGGAAGAAGACAAAGGTATTCTCATTGAAATGAAAGGACGTGGTTGTCGGCAATTCGAAACATTTTTACTTGCGCAAAAAAGAAGTTGGTATGATTTTTTTGAGACAAGTTTAAAGTTAGGCGGCGTGATGAAACGATTGGATTTGGCAATCAATGACCGTGCAGGATTACTAAATATTCCCTATTTAACCAAAAAATGCCAAAACGAAGAATGTATTTCCTTGTTCCGAACCTTTAAAAGTTATCGGTCGGGGGAGCTGTTGAAAGCTGATGAAAAAGATGGCATGGGGAATACCTTATATATAGGCAGTCTCAAAAGTGAGGTTTATTTTTGTCTCTATGAAAAAGACTATGAGCAATATATCAAACTAGGGATACCTCTCGACCAGACAGAAACGAAGAATCGGTTTGAAATTCGGTTGAAAAATGAACGTGCTTATCACGCAATTATGGATTTGATGAAAGGGAGAAGTATTGAGAGCACTACGTTTTCAATCATTACTCGCTACATGCGAATTGCAGACAAGGTACAAGGAAAAAGAAGAACCAACTGGCCTCTTAATGAAAAGTGGGGCCGATTTGTCGGTCGAAATCGTAAAGAAATTCAATTGACCTCAGAGCCAAAGCCGTACACGATAGAACGAACTTACAACTGGTTAGGAAGGCAAGTTGCCCCTACTTTAAAAATGACGATTGAATTGGATCGTATTAGAGGAACCTCTTTTATTAGTGACATGGTATTAAACGCCGAATTATCTGAACGGCACAAAAAGATTTTAGAACAACAAAGTATGGCAATTGAAAACTTGATTGTATGAAAAGAGGAATTTTGATGGAAATTGGAAAGATATGTTATTGGTTTTTGGTGGTAGTGGCGGATCAAGCAATGGAAAAGAAAGGAAAGTGATGAAATGAATTTCGGACAAAATTTGTATCAATGGTTTTTGACCAACGCCCAATCTTTAGTCTTACTGGCGATTGTAGTCATTGGTTTATTTTTAGGATTTAAGCGAGAGTTTTCTAAACTGATTGGCTTTTTGGTGGTTGCCTTGATTGCGGTAGGTCTAGTCTTTAATGCTTCTGGTGTGAAAGATGTCTTACTGAATTTGTTTAATCGAATCGTCGGTGCATAAGGGGGAATCATGATGGAACAGATGCGTATTTATATCGCGAATCTTGGAAAATACAATGAAGGTGAGTTGGTGGGGGCGTGGTTTACCCCACCTATCGATTTTGATGAAGTGAAAGAACGGATTGGATTAAATGACGAATATGAAGAATATGCGATTCATGATTATGAACTGCCTTTTGAGATTGATGAATATACGCCAATTGAGGAAATTAATCGGTTGTGTGGCTTAGCGGAGGAACTTGAAGGAACACCAGTTGGTGAAGTTGCTTCAGAGATTCAACACGCTTTCTTTAATTCTTTTGAAGAAATGGTAGAGCATGTGGATGATATTGTCTATTATCCGGACTGTGATGATATGAGTGATGTAGCGTATTTCTTGATTGTTGAAAATGGTGATTTTGGCGAAGTACCAGAACACTTGAAGACGTATATTGATTTTGATGCGTGTGGTCGAGACTTGGAGATTGGGGGAAATTATTTGGTAACGAGTCGAGGTGTTTTTGAGTATCCATATTAACAAAATTATTGAAGGGTAGTTGATTTCTAAACTATCCTTCTTTTTAAAGGAATGATTTGATGAAGAAAATAAAAAGTTATACTAGTATCTGGGCAGTTGAAAAAGTCATTTACGCAATTAATGACTTTCAGCTGCCTTTTCCTGTGACCTTTAACCAGATGGCTTGGTTTGTTTTGTCCTTGCTGTTTGTCATCGTATTTGCCCATGTGCCTCCGCTGTCTATGATAGAGGGGGCTTTTTTAAAATACTTGGGCATACCGGCGGCGGTTATGTGGTTTATGTCGCAAAAGACCTTTGACGGCAAGAAGCCATTGGGATTTTTACGGTCCTTTATCAGTTATCACTTGCGGTTTAAGGTTACTTTTGCAGGAAAGAAAGCCAAAGAAAAGAAGAAACGATGGGATGAACCTGTCACTTTGGTAAGGAGTGTAAACTATGTACCCGATTAAGTATATCGAGAATAATCTTGTCTTTAACCAAGAAGGCGAGTGTTTTGCCTACTATGAATTAGTGCCTTATAACTATTCCTTCTTATCACCTGAACAGAAATATCAAGTACACGATAGCTTTCGTCAATTGATTGCCCAGAACAGAGAAGGCAAGATCCATGCCTTACAAATTGCCACAGAAAGTAGTATTCGGGCCACGCAAGAACGATCGAAGAAAGAGATTACCGGGCGACTCAAAGAAGTTGCATTACAACGAATTGATTTACAGACAGATGCATTAGTATCTATGATTGGCGATAGTCAGATTGATTATCGCTTTTTTATTGGCTTCAAACTGATTGCGACAGATGAAGAGGTCAATCTAAAAAGTCTCAAAAAATCTTTCTTTTCTGGGATTCAAGAATTTGTCTATGGGGTGAATCATCATTTGATGGGGGATTTTGTTTCTTTATCCAATGAAGAAATTCGCCGGTATACTAAGCTTGAAAAATTAATGGAAAGTAAATTAGCTCGGAGATTTAAAGTCAGACGAGTCACACCGAGTGATCTGACTTACTTGATTGAACATATCTATGGTGAAAAAGGTACACCATTTGAAGAATATGAATTTCAGCTGCCAAAGAAAAAGCTGAAATCAGAAACGCTGGTGAAACGTTATGACTTATTACGTCCCAGTCGTTGTTTGATTGAAGAAAAGTCCCGTTACTTACGGATTGAACATGAAAATCACGAGTCTTATGTCACGTATCTAACAATCAACACGATTGTGGGAGAGATGGAATTTCCTTCCTCGGAACTTTTTTATTACCAGCAACAACAATTCACGTTTCCTATCGACACGAGTATGAATGTAGAGATTGTCACCAATAAAAAGGCACTTGCCACCGTTCGCAACAAGAAAAAGGAACTGAAAGACTTAGACAACCACGCCTATCAATCCGACAATGAGACCAATTCGAATGTTTTGGACGCTTTGGATTCAGTAGATGAACTAGAAACCACCTTGGATCAGTCCAAGGAATCCATGTACAAATTGAGCTATGTGGTTCGAGTGAGTGCAGAATCAGTTGATGAACTAAAACGCTGCTGTGACGAAGTCTTGGATTTTTATGACGATACCAATGTAAAACTAGTCCGGCCCTTTGGCGATATGATGGGTCTACATGAAGAATTCTTACCTTCTAGTAAGCGATATATGAATGACTATATCCAATATGTTACGTCTGATTTTTTAGCAGGACTTGGTTTTGGCGCCACTCAAATGTTAGGAGAATTGGAAGGCATTTACTTTGGTTACAATGTAGATACGGGGCGCAATGTTTATCTAAAACCGGCATTGGCTTCACAAGGGGTAAAGGGGTCAGTTACCAATGCACTTGCCGCAGCTTTTCTTGGTTCTCTTGGTGGAGGTAAATCCTTTAGTAATAATCTCTTAGTCTATTATGCCGTCCTTTTTGGTGGTCAAGCTGTGATTGTCGATCCAAAAGGGGAACGTGGTGGATGGAAAGAAACCTTGCCAGAAATTGCGGATGAAATCAATATTCTCAACTTAACTAGTAAGCCAGAAAATCAAGGCTTACTTGATCCATATGTCATCATGAAGAAAAAGAAAGACTCAGAAAGTCTAGCGATTGATATCCTGACTTTTTTAACAGGAATTTCTAGTCGGGATGGGGAGAAGTTTCCTGTTTTGCGCAAAGCCATTCGAACCGTTACTCAAAGTGATCAACGAGGGTTACTACAAGTTATTAATGAGCTTCGAAAAGAGGGCTCAACAGTTGCGGAAAATATCGCCGATCATATCGAGTCCTTTACCGATTATGATTTTGCCCATTTGCTTTTCTCAGATGGTTCGATTACCCAGTCGATTAGTTTAGATAAACAGTTAAATATCATTCAAGTAGCGGATTTAGTTTTACCAGATGCAGAAACCACTTTTGAAGAATATACCACCATGGAGTTGCTTAGTGTTTCTATGCTAATCGTCATTTCCACTTTTGCTTTGGACTTCATCCATAGCAACCGAGAAATTTTCAAGATAGTGGACTTGGATGAGGCGTGGAGTTTTCTTCAAGTGGCACAAGGAAAAACATTATCGAATAAGCTCGTTCGTGCTGGGCGGGCCATGAATGCCGGAGTTTATTTTGTTACGCAAAATAGTGATGATTTACTGGATGAACGCTTGAAGAATAATATCGGGTTGAAGTTTGCGTTTCGCAGTACCGATATTCATGAAATCAAGAAAACCTTGGAATTCTTTGGCTTGGATAGAGAAGATGAAAGCAATCAAAAACGCCTGAGAGATTTGGAAAACGGTCAGTGTTTAATGCAAGATTTGTATGGGCGAGTAGGTGTGGTTCAAGTTCATCCAGTCTTTGAAGAACTCTTCCATGCTTTTGATACCCGTCCACCTATTCATGAGAGAATGGAGTGAGGGGATGAAAAAAAACTTTTTCGGATTGTGGGAATCGTTTTTATTAGCATCATCACTCTGACAGTTCTATTGAGTTTAGTCGGTACGATAGCTGAGGCAACTGGTCTGGTTGATGATACAGTTGAAGCCGGAAATCTTTATTCCCAATATTCACTTGGTAACTATCAGTTGGATTTCTTTGTGGATAGTTCATGGGATTGGCTACCGTGGAATTGGGGCGATGGCTTAGGAAAGAGCGTAATGTATGGTCTTTATGCCATTACTAATTTCATTTGGACGGTGAGTTTGTATTTGTCGAACGCCACGGGTTATGTGGTTCAAGAAGCTTATAAACTAGATTTCATTTCGGATACGGCTGAAAGTATTGGAAAGAATATCCAAACATTGGCTGGTATTACTGAAAATGGACTCCAGACCTCCGGATTTTATTTTGGGTTTCTATTATTGATGATTTTAGCTCTAGGGGTGTATGTGGCGTATACCGGATTATTAAAACGAGAAACCACGAAAGCAGTTCGAGCCGTGATTAATTTTGTGATGATTTTTCTACTTTCGGGTTCTTTTATTGCGTATGCGCCTACCTATATCACAAAAATTAATGACTTTAGTTCAGATGTTAGTGAAGCGGCTCTTAGCCTTGGGACCGAGATTGTTGTACCCAATTCAAAAAGCCAAGGAAAAGATAGCGTGGATTTGATTCGGGATAGTTTGTTTTCAATTCAAGTCCAGCAGCCTTGGTTACTCTTGCAATTTGATGATTCCAATATAGAGGAAATTGGCGAAGATCGGGTCAACAAGATTCTATCCGTGAGTCCGGATGAAAACAAGGGCAAGGATCGGGAAGAAGCGGTCAAAGCGGAGATTGAAGACAATGACAATGCGAATCTAAGTATAACCAAGACCATGAGCCGCTTAGGGACCGTGATTTTTTTGGTGCTGTTCAATATTGGGATTTCCTTCTTTGTCTTTCTTCTGACAGGAATTATGTTGTTTTCACAAATTCTCTTCATTATCTTTGCGATGTTTCTACCTATTAGCTTTTTATTGTCGATGTTGCCAACTTATGAAAGTTTGGGGAAAAAGGCGATTATTCGCTTATTCAATACGATTATGATGCGAGCGGGAGTGACCTTGGTTATCACCACGGCATTCAGTATTTCTACCATGTTTTTCAATATTTCAGCGACCTATCCCTTCTTTATGGTAGCATTTCTGCAAATTGTGACTTTTGCCGGGATTTATTTCAAATTGGGGGACATTATGAGTATGTTCAACCTCCAAAGCAATGATAGCCAGTCAATGGGCAGACGTGTCATGCGGAAACCGCAAATGTTGATGAATCGTAAACTACGGCAACTTAATCGAAATGTTGGGCGAACATTGGCTTTTGGTGGTGGTGCAGCAGTTGGTGGGAAACTAGCAAAAGATCAATCAAAAACCAGATCGAAGTCTTCTGGTTGTTCTCCACGAAAGAATCCATCATTATCTAACAATAAAGAGGTAATATCTGACCCGAATAAGGAAAATCCAATCTCAAAAAATAAGAAACAATCTCGAATGAATTTGGCCGGAAGAAAAATCGGCAAGGGACTAGATACCCAATCAATGGTAAAAGCCAAAGCACAACAAGTAAAGGATCAAGTAAGGAATACACCAACTAATTTGAAATACAATCTGCATAAAGAAATCGAAAAGACGAAAAAAGCACCAGAAGAATTCAAGCGTGGACTTGTCCAAGAAAAAGCGAATCGAGCGGAGTTGCGAGAAAAACAACGACAACGTAGAGATGAAAAAATGGCTGAAAAGCGGAAAGTATTGGGAAATTCAGCAAATCGTCATAGAAAAGGTAGGAGCAATGTTCCGATAAAAGAGGAATCCAAATCTCAGAAAAGTAAGATACCAAAGAATGTACCAGCCAATCGAATTGTAAAAATGAATTCGAATCCTGAAATCAAAAGAAGACTCTCAAATCAAAAATTGAGTACGAAAGAAAATAATCAACCAGTAAGAAAAGTGACTCCTATCCAACAGGCGAAGAAGCGATCTATTCTTGCAAAAGCAGGCAATCGAAAAGTACAAAAAAGAGTGAGTCATCCTCCAAAACTAAGGCCGGGTGAGACTAAATGACCATAAGAAATTTGAGTACAATCTCGTTGGCAATCCTGACGATTTCTTTTATGGGCATCTTGATGTGTGTCGGCTTATTATTTGGTGAGGATAGTGAAGGAAGCAACAGTTCTGGTACCTCTCCCGGTGGCAGTAGTGTCTCAGAAGAAGTATTAAAACATCGGTCACTGGTAGAAAAGTATGCCAAGGAATCGGACATTTCAGATTATGTACCGATTCTTTTGGCGATTATTCAAGTGGAGTCGGGTGGTACAGCAAAAGACGTGATGCAAAGCTCTGAATCAGCTGGCTTACCACCTAATTCTTTAGATACCCTGGCATCCATTAAACAAGGGTGTTTCTATTTTGCTTCTCTGGTTAAACGAGCTAAAGAGTTAGGCTGTGATCAAGATAGTATCATCCAAGCATATAATTATGGTGGAGGCTATATAAATCATGTCGCAAAAAATGGAAAGAAGCATAGTTTTGCTTTGGCGGAATCCTTTTCAAAAGAAAAATCAGGTGGTCAAAAAGTTGATTACCCCAATCCAATCGCCATTAAAGAAAATGGCGGGTGGCGCTACAACTACGGAAATATGTTTTATTGTTTGTTGGTGAAACAATATCTGACCACGATACAGTTTGATGATAAAACAGTCCAAGGGATTTTTGACGAGGCATTTAAGTATGAAGGAATGGCTTATGTATTTGGTGGATCAAGTCCCGCAACGGGTTTTGATTGCAGTGGCTTAACTCAATGGTGTTATGCCAAAGTTGGTCTGAAACTTCCACGGGTGGCACAGGATCAGTATGATGCCATGAGTCATATTGACCTAAAAGATGCCAAGCCAGGAGATTTAATTTTCTTTCACTCAACTTATGATGCTGGTACTTACGTGACTCATGTCGGCATTTATGCAGGAGAGAATCAGATGTTCCATGCGGGAGATCCAGTGGGCTGGACGAATCTTACCGAACCCTATTGGCAGCAACATCTTATCGGAGCCGGTCGATACAAACAATAGAAAAGAGGAATGGAAAATGAACATAAAAATTGAACGAAGTCAGAAGGAGAAGACTCCAAAAAAGAAGAAAGAACGAGTAATTTCAGTGGGCAAGCATCGAAAAATGGTTCTTGTCCTTTGGTTTTTATTGTTTTGTAGTCTCGCTTTTGGGATATACAAAAATTTCACAGCAATTGACCGACACACGACTCATGAGAAAGTGGTTGTGAAAGAAAAAATAGTGAATACTTCTGGTGTCGAGAACTTTACGATTGATTTTGCGAAGGAGTATTTTTCTTGGAAGAATGACAAAGAAGCCATCGAAAAGAGAATGACTACTCTTGAACAATATCTGACTGAGGAAGGGGTGACTTTAAGTCAAGATATGGTTCGAGCGGATATTCCCACTAGTTCCGAAGTTCAAGTAGTAAAAATTCTAGATGTTGAGAAGCACTCAGAAGAATTTGTTATTTCATTTTTAGTGGAGCAAAAGATTACAGAGGGGAAAAAGACACAACAGGTTTTTTCTGCATATCAAGTGAGGATATTTGAAGATAAAAAAGGCAACCATATTGTGACGAGTCTGCCTACGATGATTGGAAAACCAGAAAAAGTGAAGTATGAGGAAAAACCAGTGGCAAGTGATTCAGAAATTGATGCCAAAACAGCGGAAGAAATCACTGAATTTTTAGAGACATTTTTCAAGCTTTATCCAACTGCATCAGAAAAAGAACTTGAGTATTATGTAGAAAATGATGTTATGCGACCAATCAATTCGAATCTTAAATTTGTGGAATTAGTGAATCCAATTTATACACAAAATGAAAAAAGTATTCAAGTGAGAGTTGATGTAAAATACCTTGATACTCTATCAAAAGTAACGAATTACTTTCAGTATGAATTGGAATTACAAAATGATGGAAATTGGAGAATTATTGTCTCTGAATAAAAACAAGTTAGAATAATAGGTGAATGATGATGTTAGGATGATTTCAT
>NZ_MAEI01000014.1 GCF_009933255.1 Enterococcus diestrammenae
TCACTCCTCAAGTTCATTATAAGTGCTCCTTCGTTTTCAAGACAGCGTTAGAGGTTCGGCAAAATTTGCCGAACCTTATATGTTTTTTATTTATCAATCGCGGCTTTCACGATTCTCGACGCATTTCAATATGGGGGATACCATCTTCCAAATAAACGTCCGAAGTCGGTTGAAAACCAAAATTGCCATAAAAATTTTGGAGATGGGCTTGGGCGCTGATAACCACGGGTGCTTGCGGAAAATGTTCTTGTGCCACTGCTAACAGTTCTTCCAACAAATGATTACCAAGATGTTGCCCTCGATAAGCTTCATTCACTAAAACTCGACCCAGATGACTGCTGCTTTGGTTGCCATACACACGACCGTAAGCTGCGATTTCACCAGTTTCCGCCGTCAGCCAGACGTGCCAAGCCTCCTTATCTATTTCGTCGATTTCTTGATAGGGACAGTTTTGCTCTACCACAAAGACGGCCACCCGTAGCTTTGCAATCGCGAAAAATTCTGCTGTAGTTAACTCATTGAAGTGTTTTCTCTGACCGTTCATCTTACTCTCCTTTACATAGAAAAAGAGCTCAACCACGATGGTTAAGCCCCTAATTCTATTTGTTACTAACCCAGAAATTCGATTTCCACAGTGCGGGTCAACACGTCAGAATAACTATAGGAGACTCGCTCGAAGGAATTTTCTTCGGGATCTAAATCCACCACAAACACAGATGGATAGGTCTCTGTCAACACGCCTTTGCGTTCTGTTTGACGCTTGCGGCCTGTCTGAGCTACTAACATGATTTCGCTACCGATACGGCATTCCAAGTCTTTCTTGATTGACGCTAAAGTTGTTGGCATCGCGTTCACCTCAGAAGCCATTATACCATATACAAGTAAAAAATTCAAGTTTATCATAACGAAAAGCCGCTGACAATCACTGTTTACCATTTTTTCGAAAATACTGCAAAACTTCCCACGAAAGGGACAATTCTCCACCAGACAGGAGTATGTAATGGTAGCTACTCCGCCAAAAAAGATAACGTTTTTAATAACTTTTATTGCGAATGAAAGCAGTTAAAAAATTTTCGTCGTGCACGTTCCAACGCGTCGTTGGTCCGCTTTGTTGACGTATCTAGATTCCTGGCTGTCACCTTAGCATTCGTCCCTAAAACAAAATCGGCAAAGCAACATTCCTCTAAAGGAGATAAACTATCGGAAAAAGCCGCCAAGCTCTCTTCCGCCACCAATTGATCATCGGCAGCTGGCGCCCACTGGCGATAAGACGTATAACGAATTGCATCCGGGCCCTCGTCTTCGATCATCGCTTCCCAAGAAATGGCTCCCACCATTCCTTTACGCTTCAAGGCTGCTTGTTTTCGCAGATGACTTTTGATACGATTTTCAAAATTTCGCTTAAAATAAATACCGATACTGGCACCCACTTTAGGATTGTAGCGTTGGAGGCTCTCATAAAAACAGATCAAGCCTTCTTGCAGCCAATCATCTCCATCAAAATCCTTCAAAAAATACATCCCCTGCAAACGGAAAACGATTGGACGATACATATAAAACAACTCTTCTAATGAATCTTCACAGCCCATTTTAGCTTCTAGCACCAAATACCTTACCCGTTCCTTCATTTTCTTTCCCCCTAACCTTTTCTAGTAGAAAAAGCGTAACATATTGCCAAAAGGGATTTTCTCATAAAACATCTATTATTTTGCACCAATCAGCCGGTCTAAATAAAGCGCTGCCAATAGTGTCAGAGATTAAGAAAACCTATTTTTTAAGTGGTCTAGCTAAAAATTTACATAAAAAAGGCTTCATTTACTCCTCCAAGTTGAATAGTACTATCCATGAGATACAAATAAACCGGGTGGCCTTGCTTCCGAAGAAGGCCACCCGGTTTGTCAATATTCGATGAATTCGTGCTATGACTTGCGTCTAACGTTTTTTTCTTGAAGAGATAGCGGGTATGCTATGAAAAGGCGACCTTTAGCTAAGTCGCATCGAGATGACAGTAGCCCATAAGATGGCTTAGAGTGTGGAGTGTGGACCATTGACTCTAAGCTTGAATTCGCAAAGTCAATTAAAGGTGCCTCTGCCCATACAATTCATCTAAACAGACACCATTAAGATGAGCTAGCCAAGCCAAACTCGCTTTTATTTAGCTTTGGCCGGTCTAGCTACCATCACGCCAATTGCTCGGCGCCGCTGCCTTTTTTTAAACTAAAAATAACAGGTTGTCCTGGGCGTTGATTCCATTTCTTTTACCGACACTACTTGCTGTTGTCTCGCTTAGAGGATAGTTCGGCCAATTTCTGTCCCAATTCAGCTAGCTGATCAGCCGTCCACGGCGAGTTGCGGCGAAAGTCGGCAAACTTCAAATCCTCTTGATGGCCGGCAATCTGCTTTTCCGTTTTTTCAATCGTCTTATACAATTCCCGGGCGGAAGTCCGCAAAGCCCCCTGGGAGAAAACCACCCATTGTTCCGCCAAATCGCTAGTCGCCACCGTTACTTGCGTCAGGCGGGTATTCAGTTCACCAGCGACTCGCTCGATGTAGCTATCGGCGGTTTCCCCTTCTTCCGTAAAGACGACTTCCAGCTGATATTTGGTAAAACGAGTGGTAATTCCCGGTACAAACTGAGCATCAAAAACCACGATAATTTCCGTACCTTCATACTTTGCGAAATTGGACAAGCGATTTAATAACGCATCTCGGGCATCTTCCATCTTGTCTTGTTTTTTTAATAGCACCAGCTCTGGCCAGGCACCAATCATATTGTAGCCATCGACAATCAACAGCTGTTTTTTCATGAGGGGGCACCACCGTTTGTGCTTCGTTGATTGAAAGCTTCGTAGATCAAAAGTCCCGCAGCCACACTGGCATTGAGGCTTTGCACATGGCCAATCATGGGAATCGTCAACATTTCATCTACTTCTTTGGCAAGGCCAGCACTCATGCCCCGGCCTTCATTACCAATGATTAAGGCGATTTTCCCACGAGCATTCCATTTGGTATAGTTTGTGCCCAACATATCGGTACCAAAAATCCAAAAACCGGCTGCTTTTAGTTCCTTGATGCCCTGGCTTAAATTGGTCACCCGCGCCACTGGAACGTGCTCCACCGCACCCGTCGACGTCTTCACAACGATGGGCGTAATACCAACCGCTCGATGTTTGGGAATGATCACCCCATCCACTCCAGCGGCATCGGCAGTTCGTAAAATCGAGCCAAAATTATGCGGATCTTCCAAATTATCCAAAATCAAAAAGAAAGGTTCTGGATTTGTCGTTTTTTCCAATAGTTCTGGCAAAGACAAATACTCATAGGGGGTGATAGCCAAAACCATCCCTTGGTGGACGCCGTTGTCACTCATGGTATCCAATTTTTGCTTAGGTACCCACTTTACTGGTACGCTTTGCTCTTGGGCGCTTTGTTTTAATTCATCGATTTTCGCCCCACGAGCATCTTCTAAGATAAATAATTTGTTGCCGCGTCCTTGTTTCAAGGCTTCCATCACTGCATGATGCCCGAAAACAAAATTCTCATTTTCAGGAGTCGATACTTGGTCAGAGCTTGCTGGGTGGTTCACTTTTTTTGGTGAACGTTCTCGGTTTGGGCCCTTTTCCAACCATTTTGATTTGCCTTGATTATTGCCGCGGAGATTTTTGTTATTTTGTCTCCGTTTATTTTCCTTCATTGCTTTCACCTACTTTCGCGATACACCACGCCACTAGCTCGTCTAGGCGGTCTTGTTGCTTGGTGAGATGGAGATAGCCCATCAAAGCTTCAAAACCGGTAGCCACCCGATAGGTAGTCACATCGGCATTTTTAGCACTGGTATGACTTTTAGCATTGCGTCCTCGCCGATAAAATAATTTTTCGTCTTCTGTCAATAAATCTGTAGCCAGCATGGCTTCCATCAGCATGGCTTGGGCCTTAGCGGAAACATAATGGGTGGCCATCTTATGGAGGGTATTGGGGCGGGTTTGCCCATTTTCCACTAGGTAGTCACGAATGTACACTTCATAGACGGCATCTCCTACATAGGCTAATGCCAGTCCGTTTAACTGGGTATAATCTCTCATGCGTCTCTTCTCCAACGGGTCCCTTGAGCAGTATCCTCCAAGATAATCCCTTCTGCCTTTAACTGGTCACGAATTTCATCACTACGAGCAAAGTTTTTATCTTTTCGCGCTTGGTTTCGTTCGGCGATCAAGGCATCGATTTCTTCATCCAACAATTCTTCAGCAGCAAATACAATACCGAAGACTTGCAACCAAGCCGCAAATTTGGTCAAAGCCGCTTCCAATACTACCGTCGAAACGATTGCGGCCTCACTGTAAGTATTCAACCATTTGGCTAATTCATAGACGACAGTGATACCATTCGCCGCATTGAAGTCATCGTCCATCTCAGTGACAAAAGCTGTTTCCAACTCCGCTAAAGCTGCTAAATGAGTCTCATCTTCCGGCAAGGTCGCGACTGCTTGCCCCAACCGAAACTCCGCATTTTCTTTTGCGGTCTTCAAGCGTTGCAAATTATTGGCTGCATCTTGTAAGGTTTGTACACTATAGCGAATCGGCCGCCGATACTGGGTAGTCGCCATAAAGAAACGCAACACTTGTGGATCCACCGCAGCCACCATTTCATGGACGGTGACAAAATTACCCAAGGATTTACTCATTTTTTCATCGTCTTCTCCGATAGTCACGTAACCGTTGTGCATCCAATAATTAGCAAATTTCTTCCCCGTTTTTGCTTCGCTTTGGGCGATTTCATTTTCATGATGGGGAAATTCCAAATCTTGCCCTCCCCCATGAATATCGATGGTATCTCCCAACAGTTTCGTCGCCATCACCGAGCACTCAATATGCCAACCAGGACGACCTTGACCCCATGGCGCATTCCAAAAAATTTCTCCCGGTTTTGCGGATTTCCAAAGAGCAAAATCCAGCGGGTCTTCCTTGATAGCTTGTTCTTGCCCCGTGCGCTGGCTGGCACCAACTTCCAACTCATTGATGGACTGATCCGACAGTTGACCGTATGCTGCAAACTTACGGGTACGATAATAAACATCCCCCGCCACCGGATAAGCGTACCCTTTGTCAATCAAGACTTGGATAAATTCGATGATGTCTTCAATATGATCCATCACTCGCGGGTTAGCCGTTGCTGGTAAAACATTCAAAGCTTGCGTATCTTCTTGAAAAGCAGCGATAAAACGGTCGGCCACTTCTGGTGCCGTCTGCTGTAACTCTTTGGCCACTCGAATAATCTTATCGTCCACATCGGTAAAATTGGAAACATAATCCACCTGATAGCCCCGGTATTCAAAATACCGGCGAATCGTATCAAAGGCGATGGCGCTTCTAGCATTGCCGATGTGGATGTAATTGTAAACAGTTGGTCCGCAGACATACATCTTGACCCGACCAGCTTCTAAAGGTTTAAATTCTTCTTTTTCACGAGTCAACGTGTTATGAATTTTAATCATTTTTTACTCTCACTCCATTCAATCTCACCACGCGGGCAGGAGCTCCTACCGCTGTGGCATTGTCAGGTATATCCTGTAAAACAATTGAGCCAGCCCCGATTTTACTGTTACGACCAATGGTAATCGGCCCCAAAATTTGCGAATGCGCCGCCACCATTGCTCCTTTTAAAACAGTGGGATGGCGCTTGCCTTGGTCTTTGCCAGTGCCTCCTAAGGTCACTCCGTGGAACAAAACCACATCTTCCTCCACTACCGCCGTCTCCCCAATCACGACACCCATGCCATGATCAATAAAGACACCTGAGGCAATCTGGGCCCCTGGATGTATCTCGATCCCTGTCAAAAAACGCCAAAACTGCGCGTTTAGTTTCGCCAATAAAAATAGTTGATGACGATACAAAAAATGTGACCAACGATGCCAAAATAAGGCATGAAATCCCGGATACGTCAAAACGATTTCCAACGTACTCCGAGCGGCCGGATCATTGGCCTTAGTGGTCTGAATCGCTCGTTTGATCCACCCCATGCATACTCCCCCTTGTTAGTGCGCACTTCTTAACTAATTCACACAGTGTCACGGTATTCAATCTGCCATCCCCAAATAAGCGGCCTATTTTATCATACCAAGTCTATAAAAAACACGCGGAGTTGCCTTTGCAATAGGTTTCCCTACTCCAAAAGACGCCCCCGCGTGGTCCCACTTTTGTTCACAACAAGGCTGCCCCCTTCCCTAAAAGAAGGAAAATCACAAAAACTTGCTGTCTTAAGATGGGTAACGGTCGTTGCCGTAGCCGGTTTTGACCGACTCCACTCCCAGATGCATTTCCCATCCTTCGTTTGACTGCCTCTCAGCTAAGAGCAATCTCTCTGTAAAACTGGTTAGATGGTACTTCGTCTGTTCAACGTGTTTATGATTGTTAGCGAAAAACGTGCCAGCTAGTCTATTTATTGCTTCAACCCCAATTAGGCTAACGCTTTGTCCAATTTTTCAATGGTTGCTTCCAGACCCATGATGGCGATGGTATTTGGTAAATCTGGTCCATGCATTTGGCCCGAAGTCGCAATCCGGATTGGCATGTAAAGGTTTTTACCTTTAATCCCTTTTTCTTTTTGAACAGCTTTGATAGCCGCCATGATATTTTCTGGTGTGAACTCAGTCAAGGCTTGCAATTGTTCTTTGAAGGCTTGCAAGACAACCGGTGTCGTTTCTTGTGCCATGATGGCTTTGCCTTCTTCAGTTGGTTCGTCGTGTTCACCGAAGAACAAGCCAGAAAGTTCCACGATTTCAGCTGCAAAACTCATTTGTGGTTGATACAACGCCACCACTTTTTTCACCCAAGCTTTTTTGTCTTCGGAAGGATTGGCTTCCACGCGACCTGCTTTTTCCAAAAATGGCAAGCACATGTCAGTCAATGTATCCAAGTCCATTTCTTTGATGTAGTGGTTGTTCACCCATGCCAATTTCTTCGCATCAAAGGCCGCAGGAGATTTACTCAAACGTTTAGGATCAAACATTTCCACCAATTCTTTTTGGGAGAAGATTTCATCTTCCCCGACTGGTGACCAACCTAAAAGTGCAATAAAGTTAAACATCGCTTCTGGCAAGTAGCCTAGTTCCCGGTATTGTTCGATAAATTGCAAGATGGACTCATCCCGCTTGGACAACTTCTTGCCAGTTTCTGAGTTGATGATCAACGTCATATGGCCAAATTGTGGTGGAGTCCAGCCGAATGCTTCATAGATCATCATTTGTTTTGGTGTGTTGGCGATATGATCGTCACCCCGCAAGACATGAGTGATTTTCATCATGTGATCATCTACGGCTACTGCAAAGTTGTAAGTTGGCATGCCATCACGTTTTTGGATGACAAAATCGCCACCGACATTATCTGATTCAAAGTGGATATCCCCTTTAACCATGTCAGTAAAGGCGTATTCGGTATTTTTTGGTACGCGGAAACGAATCACTGGTTCTAAGCCAGCTGCTTCTTTAGCGGCTTGTTCAGAAGGTGTCAGGTGGGCACATTTGCCGCCGTAATGAGGCATTTCACCACGAGCCCGTTGTTCTTCTCGCTCAGCTTCCAATTCTTCTTCCGTACAGTAACACTTGTAGGCCCGATTTGATACCAACAGTTGGTCGATTAATGGTTGGTAAATATCTCGACGTTCTGATTGGCGGTAGGGACCATATGCCCCTGGATTTTCGGGAGATTCATCCCAGTCCATCCCCAGCCAAGCCAAGTTTTCGAGCTGTGATTTTTCCCCATCAGCAATATTTCGCTTCAAGTCAGTATCTTCAATCCGAATAATAAAATCACCGCCATTGTGACGGGCGAATAAATAGTTGAACAGTGCTGTCCGGGCATTGCCAATATGCAAATGGCCAGTTGGACTTGGTGCATAACGTACACGAATTTTACTCATCTTATCTCTTCCTTTTGGTTGGAATTTAGGTTGCCTATTCTTTGTAATTTTACATTCAAAAGCTTCATTAGTAAAGTAAATGACGGGGCAAGTTCATTGATTGCCATGATAAGCAAGGCTTTTTTTCAGAAAAAGACGAGCTAGCTTTCAAATAATCCGCTGCATAATCGCCACGCTGGCAAATACCTACTGAATGAGCGTCGCCTTTTATCGCTAAAAAGTGGAAATCGTCTCAAAAAGACTCGTCACCTCCCACATGACTGAGGTAACGAGTCTGATATTAAGTATCCTTAACGATTGTTGCGGTTGTGTCGATTGTTTTTCCCACTCCCATTACTATTTCCAGTAGCTGAATGGCTGCCTTGTTGGTTGTCATAATTGCTGTTGACTGCTTCATTTTTATTATCAATGCCTCGACTAGAATGAGCAGGTTTGGCGAAGATCATGCGTCCCGCTGCCGTTTGTAAAGCACTGGTGACAACAACAGTCAGGCGTTCATTCATATAGTGTTGGCCATCTTCCACCACCACCATTGTGCCATCGTCTAAGTAGGCCACCCCTTGTTGCCGTTCAGTCCCAGCTTTTACCACCAGGACATCCATATTTTCACCGGGAATGACTACCGGTTTGACCGCATTGGCTAGTTCATTGATGTTTAACACCGGCACGTTTTGAAATTCGGCGACTTTATTTAAGTTGTAGTCGTTAGTGACCACCGTCCCATCCAAGAGCTTCGCCAATTTCAAAAGCTTGCTATCGACTTCTTGGATTTCTTCAAAATCCCCATCATACATTTCAACTGAGATGCCGGATTCTTTTTGTAAAGCATTTAAAATATCTAAGCCTCGACGCCCCCGCACCCGTTTCAAGCTATCACCAGAATCGGCGATATATTGCAGTTCGTAAAGGACGAAGTTAGGAATCAAGATCGTCCCTTCAATAAAGCCAGTTTTGGCAATATCATAGATGCGCCCATCGATGATTACGCTAGTATCCAAAATCTTATATTTGCGAAAATGATCGTCGGCCTTACGCTCCAACATCTCTTGTTGGGCTTCAGCAGCTTCTTCGGCTTTTTTCTTGTTGGAAGTAAAAATCTTTTTCCATTCTTCAATCCTTGTTGTGGAAATTTGAAAGCCTAGATAACCTAACAAAATCATGATGAGAAAAGGAGCGACACCTTTAGCAAAAGGAATATCCCAATTGTAAAAAGGTAAGGAGATAATCACCCCGATCAGCAAGCCGATAATCGTCCCAATCGCTCCAAAGAGTAAATAGGTCAGACTGAGCTCACTTAATTTTTTTTCGATATACTTCAGGGCAGAGGAAATGTGATTCACCAGAAATAATGATAATAAAAAGAAAATAAGTGCTCCAAGAATAAGATTGGTGAAAACATTATTGAGCCATTGGTTTTGCCCTTGATTGATTGCTTCCCAAGCAACCGGCATAAAGGAAACCCCAAGACTCGCCCCCGCCACCACAAGTAAAGTAGTGATGACGCGTTTTTGCATAACTGTTCCTCTCTTTCATATAGTGTGCTAAGAGACGGTGGTCAGAAGGTGAGTGCTAAGACGGGAGGGACAGCGTGACGCTTTTTGTCACACTGGCACTCACGGATTATCACCGAACCTTCTCCGCCTCGAAGCCATCCTAGTATAGTGTGCTGATGCTAGTTCGATTGAAGTGATGGGTTTTTGCTTCATGTCAAGCGTTAGCGGTGCATCGAACTGTATGAGTAGTCTCAGTGACTAGCTGCCATAAGACGGAGATTTTTATCCTGCTACGACTCCCGGCTGCTCCTTGCTCAAGCCCTTCTCCTATCGTGGCCTACCCAGTAAACTCATCCAAAGACTTTCTTTAACGTTTCGGAAAGTGTCGAAACCGGGACGATTTGAATCCCTTCTGGCGCGGTCCAGCCGCCAAGATTGTTTTTAGGCAAATAGACTTTGGTAAAGCCGAGTTTTTGGACTTCTTTGACCCGTTGTTCGATGCTATTGACGCGACGGATTTCACCCGTCAAGCCAATTTCACCGATAAAACATTCGGTAGGTTCAGTACCTTTTTCTTTGTAGCTTGAGGCAATCGCCACAGCAATCGCCAAGTCAATGGCCGGTTCATTGAGCTTCACCCCACCCGCTGCTTTCAAGTAAGCATCTTGATTTTGCAGCAGCAGCCCCGCTCGTTTTTCCAAGACTGCCATGATTAAGGAGACGCGATTGAAATCCAGTCCCGTGGTGGTTCGTTTGGCATTACCGAACATGGCAGGCGTCACCAAGGCTTGAATTTCCACTAGAATTGGTCGGCTGCCCTCCATAGCAACCACGATGGCCGAACCAGTCGCTCCGGCCAGTCGTTCTTCGAGAAAGACTTGGGAAGGATTGGCAACTTCATGAAGCCCATCGGAACGCATTTCAAAAATCCCGATTTCATTGGTAGAGCCAAAACGGTTTTTCACCGCCCGCAAAATGCGGAAACTATGGTGTTTTTCTCCTTCGAAATACAATACTGTGTCCACCATGTGTTCCAGCATTCGTGGCCCAGCAATGGACCCTTCTTTGGTGACATGTCCCACGATAAAAATCGCAATACCATTGGATTTGGCAATCTTCAATAGTTCTGCCGTGGTTTCTCGCACTTGACTGACGGAACCGGCGACACTGGTCACATCTGGTTGGGTCATCGTTTGAATTGAATCAATGATGACATAATCTGGCTTCAGCTCTTGGATGGACTGGGCAATTTCATGCATATCCGTTTCCGCATACAAGTAAAATTCCGTATCGATACTACCCAGACGTTGCGCCCGCATTTTGATTTGTTCGGCACTTTCTTCCCCAGAAACGTATAAGACTTTGCCGCCGATTTCGGCTAACTGCTGAGAGACTTGTAAAAGTAGCGTGGATTTCCCGATTCCGGGATCACCACCAATCAACACGAGAGAACCTGGCACCACACCGCCACCTAACACCCGATTGAGCTCCTCTAACTTAGTTGCCACACGAGGTTCTTTTTTGGGTACGACTTCCGCTAGTTTGGTCGGTTTGGTCTTTTCTCCCGTCCAAGTGGTCCGGACGCGACGATCGGTGGTGTCTTGAATCTTGACCTCTACTAAAGAATTCCAGCTGTTACATTGGGGACATTTTCCAAGATACCGAGGAGAAATATAGCCACAATGTTGGCATTCAAACTGTACTTTGGCTTTTTTTGCCATACTTTCTCACCCACCTCCGTTAGCTTTCATTTTACCACAGAAGGCGCCTTTTTTTATAACCTCACTGTTGGCCAGTGGAACCAAAGCCACCTGTACGTGTCCCGACAGACTGGTCTTGATCCGCCTTCAAAAATGGCAAGAAAATCCCTTGGCCGATGCGCTCACCTTTTTTGATCGTGACATCCAGCGGACCGAAGTTCAAAAACTGCAACATAATGTGGCCTTCGTTGTCCGGATTGTTATAATAATCGCTGTCAATGACACCGACGCCATTGGCCAAAATCAAAAAACGTTTATGGGAATTGCTGGAACGATTGCATAGTTGTAAAAACTCATCCTCACCCATATAGGCTTTGATTCCGGTAGGTACTAAGACAGGTTTGACTTTCTTTTGTACAGCAGCTAACGCATCTCCACTCAACAACGCTTTCGCCATATCGAGAATCCCCGACTTCCAAATACTAGGAATCACCACATCTGCCGCTGCTTCAAAATCATAGCCGGCTGCTTGTTGTGTTGCCCGTACTGGTAAGTGAATCTCTTGCTCTTGATAGGCCGTCACGACCTCAAATCCCCGTGTCTTCATTTTGTGTCCTCATTTCGTGAATTTTCGTGATGTCCACGCTTATTTTAGCATAACAAAGCGCGGGAAACGCCTTTGCTTAAAAGAAATACCGAAAAAATCATAAAAAGAACAAGACAATTTACTGACAAAAAAAGAGTATTGCCACAGATTACTCTGAAGCATACTCTTTTGCTCTTGCTACTCTTTAAAATAAACTTCTTCTTCCAAGGTGGGCAGTGGGATCTTCCCTTGTACCCATTTAGTCAGGGCTGGGAAATGCTCCTCGATAAAACCAACGATACGACCTGATAACAATGCGGAAAGGATTGTCCCTTCTCACACCCCGATCAGCTGATGGCTGACGACTAAACTGATGATTAAGGCTACCGCCACCATGGCGCTATCAGTTCGGACTTTCGTTTTACCAAAATTCATTTTTTTCATTTGAGCAAAGGCTGCGGTTACCCCTTCACCGGCCATCATCAACGTATGGGAATTGACTTCAAAAAAAACACCAATGGCTAACAAAACGATACTTACCAAGGTCAGAGCTAACTGCACTAAATAATTGGCTGGATGGATAAAATCAAAGAGCTTCACAAAGCCATCAATCATCACCCCAAAAATCACCGATGGAAAAATTTGAATCAAGTTACGCCAGCCAAATGCCTGACGCAGTGCATACCATTCCAAAGAAATCAAAACTACCATAAAGAGAATCGTCCAAACGCCAATGGTCAAAGGCGTCAGTTCACTTAAAACGTTGGGAATACTGGAAATTGGCGAAGTTCCCAGTTTAGCCACTTTGGCCAAAGCAACACTTGCGGCCATCAACACAATGCCAAATACCAAACAGCCATATTGCTTTACGATTCCTAAAACATCATTTTTTCTATTCAATTTGTCGTTCCTCCAATGCTTGCCTCACCAATTTTAATTGCTGTCCAAAGAGGTGGCTGTCGATTTCCGGATTTTGCTGAAACAAGTCCCCCCACCAACGACTCAAAGTTTGCTGGAGTTTTTGGGCCATCGCCTCACCAGCTGGAGTCACCGAAATTACCCAAGCTCGCCCATCACGGGGATTGATTTGTCTTTCAACCAAACCTTTGACCATCAAAACTTTGATATCTTTGGCAAGCAAACTGGCGTCGAGAGTCATATGTGCCGCCAATTGTTTTTGGGTCAGTCCTGGATGATCAAAAATGAACATCATCAAATCACTTTGTGTAGAACCCAAGTCCAACTCCTTAAGTTCCTCTTTGGCATCATTTTTCGACTGTCGATAAACGGCCGCGATGTACTTACTAAACTCAAATAATTCCATCATTTTCTCCTATGTAAGCTGCAAATAAATTAGTGGACATCTCCATTAAAAACCCATTTTTGATCGTTGTCAAATTTTTCCTTTCAGAAAATTTTCAAAAAAAGATAAGTTCCACGTGAAACACTCTTTCTTTTCGTCTAAATAAGCCACAGTTTAGAAAATTATCTGACAATTATCAGATAACAGGTGAAATCCATGGGAAAACCTTGTACAATAAAAAGAAATAATTATCTGCTGGAGGAAAATATTATGCGTGGAAGCTTAGCTACTGCCAAACGAATCGTCATCAAAATCGGCACCAGCTCCTTGATCTATCCCAATGGCAATATCAATTTGTCAGGAATTGATCAGCTAGCTTTTGTCTTGACGGACTTGGCCAACCAAGGCAAAGAAATCATCCTAGTCTCCTCAGGGGCCATTGGAGTAGGAATGTACAACTTAGGATTGGCTCAGCGACCGATTTCCATCCCCGAACAGCAGGCGGTAGCCGCGGTAGGTCAGACCGAACTCATGACTATTTATACCCAACGCTTTATGACTTATAGCCAAAAAACCGCCCAAGTTCTCTTAACTCGTGATATCGTGGAATTTCCTGAAAGTCGCAAAAACGTAATCAATACCTTAAATCAGCTTTTAGCCATGCACATCATCCCGATCATCAACGAGAACGATACGGTGGCCGTAGAGGAATTGGATCACCAGACCAAATTTGGCGACAATGATCAGCTTTCGGCGATCGTGACCCAACTAACAAATGCCGACTTATTGATTATGTTATCCGATATCGATGGTTTTTATTCCGACAATCCTACCGTTAATCATGAGGCTGTCTTGTACCAGACGGTTCATGAAATCACTGGAGAACTCATGGCGAAAGCTGGGGGCAAAGGCAGTCAGTTTGGCACTGGTGGCATGGTCAGTAAGCTGAAAGCCGCTCAACGAATTTTGGCTGCAGATAGCAAGATGGTGTTAGCCAATGGCGAAAAGCCACAAGTTATTTTTGCGATTTTAGCTGGCGATGCCATTGGAACCTTATTTTGTAACCAAGGAAAGGTGGAGAAGGGATGAATTTGATGCAATTAGGTCAACAGGCCCAAATGGCAGCTCACAAACTAGCCCTTTTGGATACTCAGCGTAAAAACAGCCTCTTACTGGAGATGGCAGCTGCCCTCGAAACTGCTACCCCAGAGATTTTAGCCGCCAACGCCAAAGACTTGGCCCAGGCGCAAGATAATGGCATTTCAGAAACGATGCAAGATCGGTTACGTCTGACCGAAGCCCGTATCAGGGACATGGCTCAAGGCATCCGTGAAGTCAGCCAATTACCTGATCCGATTGGTGAAGTCGAAAAAATGTGGAAAAATGCGGATGGTTTGCTGATTGGTCGCCAAAAAGTCCCATTAGGTGTCATCGGCATCATCTACGAATCTCGTCCTAATGTCACTACCGATGCCGCTAGCCTTTGTTTCAAGACTGGTAATGCGGTGATTCTCCGCGGTGGTAAAGAAGCCTTCAACTCCAACCAAATTCTCGTCAACGTCATGCAAAACGCTCTAGCTGCCAATGACTTCACCCCAGATGCAATCCAATTTGTCTCGGATACGAGTCATGACGTAGCTAATCAAATGATGAAACTGACAGAATACCTAGATGTCCTGATTCCTCGTGGGGGCGCGGGATTGATCCGCCGTGTGAAAGAATCCGCCACTGTCCCAGTCATCGAAACTGGGACAGGTAATAACCATATTTATGTCGATAAAGATGCCCAATTGGAAATGGCCAAAAACATCGTCGACAATGCCAAAACCCAGCGCCCATCCGTCTGCAATGCCGCCGAAACATTGCTGATTCACCAAGATGTGGCTGCCGCATTTCTACCAGTGATTGCCGCTAAGCTTGCTGAACATGACGTTCAATTACGAGCCGATGAAGGGGCCTTGCCTTATCTAGCGGGGGCCATCCCTGCGACTGAAGAAGATTGGGCCACTGAATTTTTGGATTACATCTTGGCGGTTACAGTCGTGGCAGATATCGATGAAGCTATCGCCCACATCAATCGCTACAACACCAAACACTCAGAAGCCATTGTCACCGACAATTACTTCGCCTCCCAAAAATTTCTGGCAGAAGTCGATGCGGCAGCGGTCTACGTCAATGCCTCCACCCGCTTTACCGATGGCTTTGTCTTTGGCTTCGGTGCAGAAATCGGCATCTCCACCCAAAAACTTCACGCCCGTGGTCCGATGGGCTTAGAAGAGCTGACTTCCACCAAGTATATTGTTTATGGCGATGGGCAAGTTCGAGGATAAAATAAAAAACACCACCTTAACAAGCAAAACTCAAGTTTATGAGTCGCTTGTTGAGGTGGCTTTTTTATTTTTATATGAATATGCTATCTTATTTTACGGCCCCAATCTTACTGGGCGGCCAAAAAATAAACTTGGCATTTGCGGTGATACTCTCTTCTGAAATGGCGCCAAATACGCGACTGTCTTTAGAAATTGGCCGGTTATCCCCTAAAACAAAGAGGCCTCCTTTAGGTACTAAAAAACTGAAATCTTCCGTGAAATAGGTCTCTTTAGCTAAGTCTTTTTTGAATTCATCCAGATAAGTTTCAGTATAGGGTTCCCCATCGATAAATAGTTGATCAGCGATGTATTCCACCTTTTCTCCTTCAAAGGCGATAACGCGCTTGATGTACTCTTTGTCCGCATCTGGCGCATGAAAGCTCACCACATCAAAGCGTTTAGGGTCGCCAAATTTCAAGCCAATCAGCCGTTCGGAGTCTTGTAAGTTAGGATCCATGGAAGCCCCGTGAACTTCTACTGGAGTGAAGACAAACTGTCGCAAGCCAAAGACCACTAGTAATAATGCAACCACCCAAAGTAGATCCTTCCAAGTAAACAGCTGCGTTTGTTGCTGTCTGCGACTTATTCTTGATGTCATGGTTTTCCTCTTTTCTCGCATCGCTGCGGTTTAGGTTTAATACCAGTTGGTTCATCATCTCTCATTTTCTCTTTGGCTCGAGAAAATAGCAGGCTAAATTTTTTCATAACTTACTCAATTTTAGCAAAGTCCTAGCCGCTTTACACCTCTTTTCTGATTTTCCCCGAAAAAACGAAATTAGTGGCAGCTTTCACAAGCGGGGTTTTTATTTGTCCAAACGTCGCCAAATTGGGATAATAGGGTGAATTCTCTCAAGAGGGTGAGTTGACTTTGCACTATTAAGGGAGAAAAACTTGGAAAATGAGGAGTTGGCAGCAATGTATTTACCAACAGATAAACAAATTTGGGTGGGCACGGCTGACAGTCGAAAAACACCGGTCTACCTACGACCAGATATGGCAAATCGCCACGGACTGATTGCTGGAGCTACCGGTACTGGTAAAACCGTCAGCTTAAAAGTCCTAGCAGAATCTTTTTCAGATGCTGGAGTACCAGTTTTTTTGGTGGATATCAAAGGAGATGTCTCCGGTTTGATTCAACCAGGGGTAGAAAATAAAAATGTCACAGAACGGGTAACATCCATGAATATCCCAGATTGGCATTTTAGTGGTTTCCCTGTGCGTTTTTGGGATGTTTATGGTGAAAAAGGCACCCCGATTCGCACCACTATCAGCGATATCGGCCCTGATTTATTGGCTCGAATCATGGAGCTCAACGATACTCAGACCGCTGTTTTAAAGCTTATTTTCCGGATTGCTGACGATCAACAGTTGCTATTGATTGATGTCAAAGATTTGCGGGCGATGGTGCAATTTGTGGGGGATCACGCAGCGGATTTCACCACAAATTATGGCCATATTGCTACTGCTAGTATCGGTGCCATCCAACGGGCCATCATCAATTTGGAAGGCGCAGGAGGCGATATCTTCTTTGGGGAGCCAGAGTTGGATGTCAATGATTGGTTTGCTCTCACCTCTGACGGACGAGGCATGATTAACCTGCTACACGCGGTAAAATTGGTGCAATCCCCATTACTCTACTCCACCTTCTTGTTGTGGATGCTCAGTGAAATTTATGAAATGCTACCAGAAGCTGGCGATTTGGAAAAACCAAAATTTGTATTCTTCTTTGATGAAGCCCATCTGCTCTTTAAAGATGCGCCAAAAGCCTTATTGGACAAAGTGGAACAAGTGGTGCGGTTGGTGCGTTCCAAAGGGGTGGGCATCTATTTCATCACCCAACAACCAGGAGATATCCCTGACACCGTCTTGGCCCAATTAGGCAATAAAATTCAGCATGCCTTACGCGCTTATACGCCAAATGAACAAAAAGCCATCAAAGCCGCTGCGCAATCCTTCCGAGAAAATCCGGCGTTTGATACGGAAACAACTTTGACAGAGCTAGGGACAGGAGAGGCTTTGGTTTCCTTCTTAGATGAAAAAGGCACCCCCAGCATCGTACAACGTGCGGTCATTTTGCCACCTCAAAGCTTCATGGGTGTCGCCGACGAAGCCACTATCCAACAAATGATTCGAGGCAATGGCCTAGACGCTAAATACCGCCTCGCTGTCGACAATACCTCGGCCTTTGAAACCCTAACAGAGAAACAAGCCCAAGAAGCCGAAGCCCAACGCCTAGCAGAAGAAGAAGCTCAACGGCAAAAAGAAGCGGAAAAACAAGCCAAGGAAAAAGAAAAAGAGGAAGCCGCAGCTAAGAAAGAAGCCGAACGCCAAGCCAAAGAACTCCAAAAAGCCCAAGAAAAACTAGCCGCCCAAAAACAGAAAGAAAAAGAAAAGGCAGAAGCAAAAAAAGAACGGGAAAAAGAAAAAGCCGCCGCCCGTCGCACCAAATATGTCGATCGCGTCGTCGGCAATGCCTTGAGTTCTATCGGCCGCAACTTAGGAAGCAGCATTTTACGTGGGATTTTTGGGACACGGAAAAAATAAAGCAGTCAACTATCACTGAAAGCACATCCGTTGCTTTCGGTGTTTTTTTGCGTCTGACCTAACTTACTAGGCCCCATCATTTCCTACAGATACCTCCCACCCAGCAGCCCCACAGAAATCCGCCTAAAGACCGATGTTTACCTCTAATGAACTTGGTATGATAGCTATGTAGAAAAGAGGTTCCCTTTTGGTGAAATAGGAGACAAGACTATTGAAAGCCCGACTCTTCAACCAAATGTGTGGCCTCCATTCAAGACGGCACCTGCTCAAGAAAGCAGCGGATTCCCTAAAATAGGAGGAACTCTTATGGATAAATTACAACAACAATCACCGATAGTAAAAATTTTGGCATTCATCGGCTTTTTACTTGTGGCAAGTTTTCTATTGAATCTCGTTGGCGGTCTCATCGGCTTGGTTTTCCGTTGGGCAATCCCCGTAGCGATCGTTTACTTTATCTATCGTTGGCTGACCAATCGCTCACAAAGTAATAACCGCTACACTCGCTAATCAAACAGGAAAAACGCGACCTCCTTTGCTGTCCGCAAGAAAAAGGAGGTCGCGTTTTTTGGGGTCGCCTTTTAACCTAAAGCGACATCTAAAATCATCATAATCATAAAGCCTAGCATCGTACCAAAGACCGCAAAATGGCGCTTGCTGCTAGAAGTTTGTTGGGCTTCTGGAATCAATTCTTCCACTACGACGTAAATCATGGCGCCGGCAGCAAAAGCCAAAGCATAGGGCAGCAAGAAGGTCACTTTAGTTACTAATAACGCCCCTAACACACCAGCAATCGGTTCGACAATCCCAGAAGCTTGTCCGTAAAGAAAGGCTTTTCCGCGACTAAGCCCCTCTTGTCGCAATGGAATCGACACCGCCGCTCCTTCAGGAAAGTTTTGAATTCCAATCCCTAAGGCTACCGAAATCGCTGCGATAGCCGCTGCCCGGGGATCCGTAGCTTCTGCCGCGGCCCCAAAAGCAACACCGACAGCCAACCCTTCTGGAATATTATGCAAAGTGATGGAAAACACCAAGAGAATCGTCCGCTTCAAATGACTCGGAACCCCTTCTTGGGCATGATCTGGACCAAAGTGCATATGGGGAATCGTCTTGTCAGCAATGTATAGGAACAAGCCACCCACCCCAAAACCAATACTGACTACTAACCAAGGGATATCGCCATTTGTCTCGGCCCACGCAATCGCTGGATCCAATAGTGACCAAAAGCTAGCAGCGATCATGACCCCCGATGCAAAGCCCAGCATCAGATTTAAGACGTCTTTTTTGATTTCCTTGAAGAAAAATACGAGAGCTGCTCCTAATGCGGTCATACCATAGGTGAACGCACACCCAACCAATGCCTGTTGCCACGGAGCTAGTGCTGTAAACCAATCCATTCATGAAACCTCCTAGAATCTATAAATTTAGCTAAAAAAGAGGGGACATCCCTCAAACAACTTTTCTGACCTCAGTATAGCATAATTTATTAATTTTTAGGTAGTCCTAAACTTTTTCACCTAATTCTACGACTCTTTTGGTTTGCGATAGTGTAATTCCACTAGTTCACCCATCTGTGTTGTCTCCACGTATTCCAAGCGCCGACGATAATTCCCCGCTGGAAACAAGGGTTTGCCAGCCCCTAACAATACCGGTGCAATTTGAATCCAATACTCATCAATAAGGTCGCCAGCAATCAATTCTGTCAACAAGCCCCCACCGCCGACTATCCAAATCCACCCTGGGTCTTCTTGTTGCTGCAATTTTCGCACCACAGCTATCGGATCGTCTGCCACAAAAGTGACCTCCTCCATCTTTTCTCTCGCCCTGTGGGAAAAGACCACTTTTTCTTTCCCAGGATAAAGAGGTTGAGTAGCCATCAATTTCAGAACTTCTTCATAGGTGATCCGCCCCATCACCATAGTAGTGACTTGTTTTTCAAACGCCTCATAAGTAGAAGCACCTGCTAAATCCGTCGCAAACAACCACTCCAAGCTATCATTTTTAGCGGCCAAATAGCCATCCAAACTCACTGCACCATAAAAAACGACTTTCCGCATATTGCTTCCTCCTTTTAGGTATCTTCTTTTAAGACTTTTGCCGCTCTTTGGTTTACTTTCACCATACCTTGCTCTCCAAAGACCGTCAAAATTGACGCCCATAAACCAGAACTTTTTTGCTTTTGCTAGCAGAGATAGTCAAAGATTCTTAGTTTTTGCCTAAAAACCCTAGAGTACCTTGCAAGTTTTCCTCAATCTGGCTATAATGCAAGGAGTTGAAAAACTGCTACTACAGGTTCTTTCGGGAAGATGCCGAAAGAGCCTTTTTTAAAAGCAGGACGAAACAAACTTGTTCAATCTGCCAAACTTAGTGAAGAACTAAGCCCTACTGCTCTTTTCGCAAAATAGGCAGATCTTCATTGGCAGCGAACTAGTTCGTAAAATCAGACCTAAATAAAAAGCTACTTACTTATCAGTAGAATAAAAAAGAAACGAGGGAATTCACTTGATCACAGTCAGCGATGTCAGCTTACATTTTTCCGACCGCAAACTCTTTGATGATGTCAATATCAAATTTACCCCCGGCAACTGCTACGGCCTCATCGGCGCAAACGGAGCCGGCAAATCCACCTTCCTAAAAGTCCTCTCGGGTGAAATCCAGCCATCTACCGGCTCGATCACCTTGGGACCAGATGAACGGATGGCTACTTTGAAACAGAATCACTTCGATTACGAAGACTATCCTGTCATCGAAACCGTCATCATGGGCCACAAGCGCCTTTATGATGTCATGAAAGAAAAAGATGCCATCTATATGAAAGAAGACTTCTCCGACGAAGATGGGATTAAAGCTGCCGAATTAGAAGGTGAATTCGCCGAGTTAAACGGTTGGGAAGCCGAACCTGAAGCAGCAGTCTTATTGCAAGGATTGAATATCACGGAAGACTTGCACTACTTACCGATGAAAGAACTCACTGCCGGTCAAAAAGTCAAAGTTTTGCTAGCCCAAGCGCTCTTTGGCAAACCAGACGTCTTACTGTTGGATGAACCAACCAACGGCTTAGATATCCAATCCATCAACTGGCTAGAAGAATTCTTGATTACTTTTGAAAATACCGTCATCGTCGTCTCCCATGACCGCCACTTCTTGAATAAAGTCTGCACCCACATGGCAGACTTGGACTTTGGCAAAATCAAACTCTATGTAGGGAACTATGACTTCTGGTTGGAATCTTCTCAATTAGCTCAAAAATTACAATCCCAACAAAATGCCAAAAAAGAAGAGCAAATCAAAGAGTTACAAGATTTTATCGCTCGTTTCTCAGCCAATGCCTCCAAATCCAAGCAAGCCACTTCTCGGAAGAAAATGCTGGATAAGATTACCTTGGATGATATTCAACCCTCTTCTCGTCGCTATCCTTTTGTCGGCTTCAAGCCAGAACGGGAAATCGGCAACGACCTCTTACAAGTCGATGACGTCACTGTCACCATTGATGGTAAGAAAATCCTTGATAAAATCAGCTTTACTTTAAACAAAGATGACAAAGTTGCCTTTATCGCCAACAACGACATCGTCACGACCACGTTATTTAAAGTCATCATGGGGGAAATCACCCCTGATAGTGGGAGTATTCGTTGGGGGGTTACTACTAGCCAAGCCTATATGCCAAAAGATACGACAAAAGACTTTGCTAGCGACTTAACGATATTGGATTGGTTACGGCAGTTTGCCTCCAAGGAAGAAGACGACAATACCTTCTTGCGGAGTTTCTTAGGACGGATGCTCTTTTCTGGGGATGAAGTTTTAAAACCTGTCAGCGTCCTTTCCGGTGGCGAAAAAGTTCGCTGCATGTTGTCTAAGATGATGCTTTCGAAAGCCAATGTCTTAGTTTTGGATGACCCTACCAATCACCTAGACTTGGAATCCATCACTGCTTTGAATGATGGCTTGATGGCTTTCACTGGTTCGATGCTCTTTGCCAGCCATGACCATCAGTTTATTCAAACTTTGGCTAACCGCATCATCGCCGTCTCTGACAAAGGCGTGGTGGATCGGGCAGAAACGACCTATGATGAGTTCTTGGAAAACCAAGATGTGCAAAAACGGGTCAACGAAATCTTTGCCTAACTAAGAAAGACTGAATACGTTCCTTTCCTTCTCAAAAAACCAGTTGGACCGACGCATCCGACTTTTACTCATGAGTGTGGACCAGTTTCCAATGAATTCCGCAAGCTGGCTAGCTTTAATCTTTACGAAATCCAACTAGCTACAGAAACTGAAACTGGTTTATAAAACCTAACCAATTGAAACATCTCTTCTGCTTTTTTCGGCAGGAGGGATGTTTTTTAGTAAAAGAATAGCCACCTCTCAGCTCTTGTGTTATAACAGAAACAAAGGAACTGAAAGCGATTTTGTTTGTGAAATTCACAAAGTCGTATTTCACAAAGGATGGTTACTCATGACTACTCGTACTTTTTGGCTTGCCCAAATGGAAAAAATTGCGCGTCCCGTTTTAGAAGCCGCCGCCAGCAATCGGTTGCGTAAAGAGATGGCTCGCTACTCTAAAAATCCCAATACCGCACTGACAGCCTTGGGTCGTACCCTCGCCGGTCTTGCTCCTTGGCTAGAACTGGAGGCTGTTTTTGATGCTAAGGAAAGACAACTTCAAAAAGAATTTCGCCAACTCGCCCTTGCTAGTATTGCCCATGCCGTCGATCCTACCAATCCAGAAAAACTGGATTTTAGTGATGCAAATGGCACCGGAGAACAACCTTTAGTCGCTGCTGCCTTTTTAGCCCATGCTTTGATTCGTGCTCCGAAACAATTGATTAAGCAATTATCAGAAATAACTCGCCAACAGTTACTACATGAATTTCGCTGCTCTAGGGACCTCCTCCAGCATGACGACGATAGCTGGGTTTTATTTGCGGCAATGGTGGAGGCCGCGTTGCATCAGCTAGGCGATCCTAATTGTGATTTGCTACGTATCAACGTATCAACCATGCTTTCTCATTGCTAGATCAGTGGTATGTCGGGGATGGGATATATGGGGACGGGACCTCATTTGCAAATGATTATTACAATAGTTTCGTCATTCAACCGATGCTGGTGGACCTAGTCAAGCGTTATCCAGTGATTGCCACCAATCCCCAGCCACAGGATTTAACCTTTCCAACAAAAGTCATGGCCCGTGGGACTCGTTTTGCCCAACTCCAAGAACTTTTGATCAACACAGATGGGACTTATCCCGTGTACGGCCGTTTAATGTGTTACCGTTTTGGCTGTTTTCAACACTTGGCCCAAGCCGCCTTACAAGGCTTTTTGCCGGAAACCCTCAGTGGCGGACAAGTTCGTTCAGCCCTGACGGCCGTCATGAAGAAAGTCCTCTCGGCTCCGGATACTTTTGATAAACATGGCTTTTTGACGGTTGGTGTCTATGGTTCACAACCTACCATGGGGGAACCAGAGATCAACGTTGGTAGTTGTTATCTCTGCTTAGGGGTCATGCTCCCATTAGGATTATCAGAAATTACCTCTTTCTGGGCAGATCCCGCTACAGATTGGACTGCTAAAAAAATCTGGAGTGGCCAACCCGTTCAGCGGGATCAGGCCTATCAGGAATAACTAACTCGATTAGAAAGATTGAACATACTCAAAATGAGGTCAAAAGCAGCTAAATCATGAAACATAAGAAAACCCGTGAAAGGCCACTACCGATGGTGGTAGTCTTTCACGGGTTTTTCATTTCAGCTAACTCTTAGTCCACTCGTTCTTTCCCAAACGTAAAGATAGCGATACAGCCTAAACCAGTATGGCTGGCAATCGTTGGCCCGAGAGGATAGATAGCACTATCAGTGACGTCGATTTTTTCCTTCAACATCTCTAGTACTTTCTCCGCCGCTGCCAAATCTTCTGAATGGGCAACAAAGACGAGTTGATCCTCAGTCGAAGTCAAGTTCTCCATGGTTTCATCGACAATTTTTTGCAGGGCTTTGTTGCGCCCGCGAACTTTGCCGACATTTTGCAAACTCCCTTTGGCATCGACATGGATAATCGGCTTGATATTCAACAAACCTCCCATCGCTGCTTGAGAGCGGGACAAACGCCCGCCACGATAAAGGTGGCTTAAGTCATCTACCGTTACCCAAGATTGGACTTTTAGACGGTGATCTTCTACCCATTTACGCACCGTTGGCAAATCATCCCCAGCAGCTTGGCGTTTAGCCGCACCGTAGACCAAGACACCCTCACCTAGACTGGCATTTAGCGTATCCACCACTTCAATCTGCGCATTGGGATAATCTTCTTGTAAAATCGCCACTGCTTGCAAGGCACTGTTATAGGAGCCGCTCATCCCCGACGTAAAGCAGAGATACAAAACCGACTCTTGCTTTTCACAATAAGGTTTAAAAAATTCGACATACCGTCCCACATTGATTTGCGAAGTCGTGGGTTGTTTTTTATCTCGCAAACTTTGAATAAAGGCACCATAGTCAAAACTCTTGCCCAAATCATCAAAATACTCCTTGCCATCCATCTCCACAATCATGGGGATAAACGCAACCTGGTATTCCTCCAACACTTGATAAGGCAAATCACAACATGAATCCGTCACGATTTGAAACATCCTTCAACCTCCTTATACCTACGTCGCCTTTGAAACTCAAGGGTAAGTCCCATTGCTCATACCCTTTGCTACAAAAAGCCAACGCCTTTGTTTTCTTTCATCGCTTAGAGTTTATCACAAACCCACTATTAAAACGATAATTCGCTATGCTTTCTTGGCTTTTTCTTGTAATTTTTGGATAGCTGGTGTCAATTCTGCTACAACTTCTGGGGCTTCCTCGATCCTTTGCAACTCCTGTAGTCGCTCAAGCCAGACAGCCGCCTCTTTGCCTGCCAAACGACTGATACTCCAGATTGCTGTACCGCGAATAACCGGTCGTGGATCCTGTTGAGCCAATTCCCACAATAGCGGCAATGCTCCTTTGTCACCACCATTCGCCAAGGCAATGATGGCATTACGTTGAAGCGGCTTTTTCCCTCGCCAAGCCCCCGCCAGATGCCCAAATTGATCGTTAAACTCTCGATTACTTAGGCGTAACAGCGGGCGCAGTTTCGGATACACTTCATCGACGGTCGGCTCCATTTCCTTATGAAAATGGAAGTCTTTTCCTTGATTATACGGGCAAACAAGTTGGCAAATATCACAACCATAGATGACGTTGCGAATCTTCTTGCGGTATTCCTCAGGCATCATATCCTTCGTCTGAGTCTGATATGAAAGACAACGTTTGGCGTTCATACTACCGTCGCCTAACAGGGCTTGGGTGGGACAAGCTTTGATGCAGCGCGTACAGTCGCCACAGCCAAATGTCACCGGTTGGTCCGGCTCAAAAGCAATATTCGTAACAATTTCTCCCAGATAAACAAACGAACCATATTCTTCCGTAATCAATAATCCATTCCGCCCGATAAAGCCCAGACCAGCTCGCTGCGCCACCGCCACGTCCACTAGCTCCCCGGTATCTACTTGGGGTGCAAAACGCCATTCTGTGGCTCCTGGAAGTTCGGCCGCCCGCTCTTTAATAAAAGCAATCAACGCCTGCAACCGCTCCTCCAAAATAAAATGATAATCCTGCCCCCATGACGCCCGGGCAAACATTCCCCGTTTCTCATCTTTCGGAACTTCTTCATGGATTTTCGTCGGATAAGCCAACGCAATAGCAATAATCGACTGTGGGCCTTCAAAGGTCAGTTCCGGATAGATTCGCTCGGGTATATTCTGATGTTCAAACCCCGAATTATAACCCCGCTCTCGTTGCTGGTGCAAGGGTTCTTCTAACTCGACAAAGGGTGCTGCCGAGGCAAAGCCAATTTTATCAATACCCAGACGCTGGCTTTCGGCGATAATAGCTTGTTTGAGGGATTGTAAAGGCATGAGGGTTCCTCCTATAAGTTGCTTTTCATGATTTTCATTCACCTTATTGTACGAACTACAAACAAGGAGTGCAAGAAACAACGATACAGATTTGGCTGACAAAACTATTTTTGCTCAAAAAAAGCCCCGTGGATGAGAGATACCTCTCCTCCACAGAGCCAACTAGAGCCATGAGATAGTTTAAATTTGTGCCCAAACACTTTCCAAAATGTTCGTTTGTGTCCGGTCAGGTCCCACAGAGAAAGTCGAAATCCGCACACCTACAAGTTCTGATACACGGCGGACATAGTTGCGGGCATTTTCTGGCAAATCAGCCAAGGTCTTGCAGCCAGTGATATCTTCAGACCAGCCTGGCAATTCTTCATAGACTGGCTTGCAACGATTGAGTTCCTTCAAGCTAGCTGGGTAATGATAAATCAACTCACCATCCAATTCATAAGCCGTACAGATTTTCACAGTTTCCAAACCGCTTAAGACATCGATGGAGTTCAAGCAAAGATTGGTAATCCCAGAAACTCGTTTAGAATGCCGCATCACGACGGTGTCAAACCAGCCCACGCGACGGGGACGCCCCGTTGTCGTGCCGTATTCCCGGCCGACTTCGCGAATTTGATGGCCAACTTCGTCAAACAACTCAGTAGGAAAAGGGCCATCTCCCACACGAGAAGTGTAAGCTTTGCAGACACCTACGACTTTGTTGATCTTCGAAGGTCCCACACCAGAGCCGATAGTCACACCACCAGCGACGGGATTGGAGGAAGTCACAAATGGATAAGTTCCTTGGTCGATATCCAACATCACCCCTTGAGCCCCTTCAAACAAGACCCGTTTGCCAGCATCTAAAGCATCGTTTAAAATCACAGAAGTATCTGTGACATATTGCTTAATTTGTTGCCCATATTGATAGTATTCTTCAAAAATATCCTCAAAGTCTAGGGCAGTATCATCAAACATTTTCACGAATTGACGGTTTTTTTCTTCTAAGTTGATCTTCAGACGTTCTTCAAAGATTTCTTTGTCCAAAAGATCCGCAATCCGGATACCGACCCGCGCCGCTTTATCCATGTAAGCTGGGCCGATTCCTTTGATGGTCGTCCCGATTTTGTTGTCGCCTTTTGCATCTTCTTGCAGTTGGTCCAGTTTGATATGATAAGGCAAAATCACGTGGGCACGATCAGAGATTCGCAGATTATCGGTATTGACATTGTGTTCTTTCAAATAAGCCAGTTCTTGTACCAGTGATTTCGGATTAACAACCACGCCATTGCCGATGACACTGATTTTTTCTTTATAGAAAATCCCCGATGGAATCAAATGTAATTTGTAAGTCACGCCGTCAAATTTAATGGTATGACCAGCATTGTCCCCACCTTGATAACGAGCAATGACTTCAGCATTTTCACTTAAAAAGTCAGTGATTTTTCCTTTGCCTTCATCGCCCCATTGTGTTCCAACAACTACTACCGATGACATATCAGCACCTCATTTACTTTTATTAAATCCAGAACTATTGTACCAGTTTGACCCCTTTGATTCAATGAATTATCGAATAATTAAATGATTATATAGCTAATAAATAGCAAAACACGAACATTAATCAATTGTTACGACTTTTGCTATTTTTTGTAAGTATTCATTCACCACAAAATCCGTCAAACCACCATAGGTCGCCACACCAGCAGTCTGGCCATGAGCCTTTAAGTAATTATCGTTGACTTGATCTTGCCACTGGGCTACCCGACCATCATACTGCTGCCAAAATAGCGTGTCAGCTTGCAAGTCTACCTCGACAGAATCAGCCAAGCGCCCCCGCTCCAGTTGATAAGCCGCAGCATCCTGTTGCCGCAAGCGATTCATAGCATATTGCCAAGCATTTAAGGTCCCGCTGTAAACAAATTCCGCATCCTTTGATTCTCGGCAAGCGAGATAAGCAATAAAATTCGCCTCATCTTCTGACATGAACCCTTGGAAATGGGCCAGCTCATGACAGGCAGTGAAGGGTAAATTAAATGCAGTCATGGCCTGATTGACGTTGGCTTCCACTGTAAAGGGGCTATAAATTCCCGTCAACTGTTGATAAGATAACAATCCTGGCCACAATAACGACTTCACTGGTGGATAATCACCTGCCAAGCTTGGATATTCTTCTCCAGCTGCAGCCATGACTTCGGAAGCTTTTGTTCGATAATCATCAGTTAACACCATCTGGCCATCAGCAGCGCGAGAAACCTTGTCTGTTGCTTGATTGACTTGATCTGTCAACCAGTGACAAGTCGCCGCTAGCTCTGTCACAGTATAGTTTTTTTGTGGCATTCTCGCTAGCTTAACAAAAGAACTCCGTTGGTAATTAAGCCCACATCCCAACGTGTACAATAACAACAAAATACTCCCCGTCAAAAACCATCGGGAAGCCCAACGGAGAAACAGACCCGATTGGTGCTGCTTCCAACGACCATAGACCGCCCTCACCAAGCTCACCACCAACAGTATCAAGATGAGATACAGACACAGCTCTGCGATAGAAAACGGCAACCAACCGGTAAACAGCATGACGAACCTTCGAAAAAATGGATACACAGTCGTGGCATACCATTCCCCACTGCCGGCTACGTGCCGTGACCAACCTATCAGTCCGCTACTCAGCAAAAGGAAGATGGTCCCCACAAGCCAGTATGACCAATTTTTTTTGCGGTTGTTGGCTTTCTTTTTTACCATGCTAACCTCCTCAATCAAAAAAGGAGAAACCACCGATCTTGAGCATTTTCGGTGGCCTCTCTCTTACTTTGTGAAATTTCACAAACTCAAACATTCTTATTTCCTCAAGAACAAACATCGTTAACCAAACTGCGGCACTTCATCATCCCGCATAGAAATCGAAGTAAATTTATTGTATTCCTTGATAAACATCAATTCTACCGTACCACGAGCACCACTCCGGTTTTTTTCAATGATGACTTCAATGATATTTTCCCGGGTAGGGTCCACGGGTGCTTCATCAGGATCATCGGTTTCCCGTTGGTAGTAGTCATCTCGGTATAAGAAAGCCACGATATCAGCATCTTGTTCAATAGAGCCGGATTCGCGGATATCACTCATTACTGGTCGTTTATCTTGTCGTTGTTCCACTCCACGGGATAACTGAGACAAAGCGATTACCGGGACTTTCAACTCTTTGGCGAGCTTTTTTAATTGCCGTGAGATTTCTGAGACTTCTTGTTGGCGATTTTCTCGTCCAGTCCCTTCAATCAACTGCAAATAATCGATCATAATCAAGCCAAGGTTGCGTTTTTCCTGAGCCAGCCGACGACATTGGGCTCGAATCTCGGAAACTTTAACTCCCGGCGTATCATTGATATAGATGCTGGCTTTCGACAAGCTACCCATGGCAATCACGAGGTTACTCCACTCTTCGTCGGTAAGTTGCCCTGTCTTCAAGTTGCTGGCATCAATCAATCCTTCCGCACACAGCATCCGCTTCACCAATGATTCCGAATCCATTTCCAGACTGAAAATCGCTACTGAAGAATCCGTCTTCGTACCAATATTTTGGGCAATATTTAAGGCAAAAGCGGTCTTCCCCACTGCTGGACGGGCCGCTAAAATAATCAATTCCCCAGCTTGTAACCCCGCTGTCATCTTATCCAAGGCTGGATAGCCGGTTGGAATGCCGGTGATGGTTTCATCGGATTGTGCCAAAAGATCAATATTCTTAAACGTTTGTTGCAACACGTCTTCAATTGCCTGAAAGCCACCAGTATTACGGTTTTCCGAGACTTCCAAGATCGTCCGCTCCGCATTTTCAACAATGGAAGAGACATCTTCTTCTTGTTGAAAACCACTGGTCACGATTTGATTGGCTGCATGAATCAAGGCTCGTAAAACGGATTTATCTTTGACAATCTTGGCGTAAAAAGACAAGCTACCAGCATAAGGGGTAATCTGGCTCAATTCCACCAAATAACTAATCCCACCGATGTCTTCCAGTGCGTGATTGGTCTCTAGCTCTGCCTTCAAGGTGACCACATCAATGGCTTCACCACGGTCAAATAACGCCACCATCGCCGAAAAAATCAGCTGATGCCGCCGTTGGTAAAAATCCGGTGCTTCAAGGACTTCCATCGCATTATTGATTTCCTCAGGATCAAGGAAAATCGCCCCTAATACCGCTTGTTCCGCTTGAATATCCTGCGGTGGCATGCGATCTTGCCAAACTTCATCCATGGTCATTGCCTCCTAATCATCTCCTTATTCTACAAGAATCTCACGGCAAATACAAACCTAGATGGTCCCTGGATTAGTTAAGAATCTACAAAGATAACAGAAGTTACTGCTATCTTTTACCCGTCAGTTATTTTAAATAACAGTCTTCTAAACCTGTCTTTTTTAGAGGCTATACTCGTTTCAAATTGACTCTTCTTCAACCATTTATAAGAAGAATAGCCTATGAAAAGTCACCAACCCGTGAGTAAAAATTCTGAAAACGCCAAAACACCGCCTCCTGAGATGGGAGACAGTGCCTAATCTAATCGGTTTTTCTTCGCTAAAAGCTAGCCTTACTCAGCCACTACATGGACATTGAGGACAGCCGTTACGTCCGTATGCAATTTTGCAGGGACTTTCGTAAACCCAAGCGTCCGAATAGGATTTGGCAAATCTAGCTTGCGTTTGTCGATTTTCACGCCGTATTGCTTTTGCAAGGCATCAGCAATCTGTTTAGAAGGAATCGAGCCAAACAAGCGACTATCTTCCCCCGCTTTAGCTTTTAGTTCCACCACGGTATCTTCTTTTTCTAGGATTGCTTTCAATTCTTGGGCTTCTTTTAGAATTTCTGCTTCATGTTTTTCTTGCGCTTTTTTCTGCCCCTTCAAAATTGCCACATTTTCCTTATTGGCTTCTTTTGCTAAGTTATTTTTTAGTAAAAAGTTTTGAGCATAGCCAGTTGGTACTTCTTTGACTTCACCTTTTTTACCTTTGCCTTTAACATCTTGTAAAAAAATTACTTTCATGTTGTAGCCCCCTCTTGTTTTAACACACTCTGTAGTTCATTATAAAGCATCTCTTTGACTTCGTGTAGTGTTTTATCCTTGATTTGGGTTGCCGCGTTGGTGAAGTGTCCACCCCCACCCATGGCCTCCATAACCAGCTGTACGTTGATTTTACCACTACTACGGGCACTGATCGCTACTAGCTGGTCGCTGCGCTCAGTGAGGACGAAAGAGGCTTCTACGCCATTCATAGATAACAAGGTATCAGCTGTTTTTGCCGCTGTAACATTGTTGTAGGCTTTTCCTTCATCGCCGCAAGCAATTACTATATCTGGTGTGACAAACTCACTCTTAGCAACCAACTCACTAATCTCTAAGAAGGATGTTAAATCCGAACTCAGTAAATATTGGATCAAATCCGTATTGGCACCACTTGCTTTTAAATAACTAGAAATATCAAACGTTCGCGGACTAGTTCGTACCACATAATTCTTCGTATCCACAAAAATACCCGCCAACAGCAAACTTGCCGTAAATTTATCCAATCTTTTGCTCGCATTGCTTTCATATTGAATCAACTCAGCCACCAATTCAGAAGCAGAAGAGGCGGAGGATTCAATATAGGTTAGTAATGGCTTAGAAGGAAATTCTTCCCCTCGCCGATGATGATCGATAATGGCTACCTGTTCAAACTTATCATACAGCTCTTGAGAAATCGACATGGAGGGTTTGTGGTAATCCACCATCACCAAGAGGCTGCCTGGTTTCACCATTGTCATCGCCGTTTCAACAGTAATCAATTTATCTTCCAGCTCAGGGTGCTTATGAATTTCTTCCAAACAGCGCTCAACATCAGGAATCAACTCTTTTTCATTGATAATGACAAAACTTTCTTTTCCTTGGAAATCGGCTAGACAAGAGACACCAAATGCCGAACCGATAGCATCCATATCCGGATAACGATGTCCCATAACAAAGATTTGTGGCGTTTCTTGGAAGATTTTTTTCAAAGCGGTGCTCATCGCTCGTGACCGCACCCGTGTCCGCTTGGCTGTACTAGTCGTGGTTCCACCATAGAACTTGGGTTTAGCGGCCTCAGAGACGTCCTTAAGCACTACCTGATCGCCCCCACGTACCAAGGCGATATCCAGATTGCTCTGGGCAGTGTCCCCGATTTTTTCTAACTTATCTTCTCCATAGGCGATTCCCATACTGATTGTCATTGGGAAGTTCTGATCTTCAGCTGCTTTTCGTAGCCGTTCCACGATGGAGAATTTGTCCTTTTCCATCCGGATGATATCTTCGAGTCGAGCAGTAAAGAAAAAGCGCTCAGCATTTAATCGTTTATAATAAACCTCGTATTCATCACACCAATCAGAAATGAAGGTAGTCACAAAAGAATTAAGATAGGAAACTTCTTTATCATCCTTCTGATCGATTAAATCGTCGTAATTATCTATCGAGATAAAACCAATCGCCGCCTGTTGATCTTGCTGGCGTTGGATAGCCGCGACTTCTTGAGAAATATTCTCAATGAAAATAATTCCCTTATCAAAATCGATACGATACCGGAGATTCTCTTTTCCGAGGTTCACTTCACCCGTCGCCGAATGGGCTTTAATAGCGGGAACTAGTTGTTTTTCCCATAACGCAGCACCATATTTTTCTTGCAGCAAAATCGCTTTTTCATTTAGCCAAGTAATATTGTATTGATCATCAAATAGATATAAAGGAAAAGGAGATTCCTTGGATAAGTACTCAGAGTTTTCTTCCGCAAGATTAGCAGCTTGACTGATTTTTTCTTGCTCACTTAACTCTAAGAAGTGCCGCACTTCTACATATAAGCGATAGATGCATAAAGAAGCCAGCAGCGCCAAAACTGCTAAAAACCAGCGCCATGGGATCAGCAAGATACACAGCACTTGAATCACAGTAATCAGTACTAATAGTTTTACAAAACGATTACGATCCATTCTTTACTCCTTTCTTTCACGATTAAGTTACCAACTTGTTTGCATCCTCGCTTTGCATTGGACATGCGAAGAAGCCGATACGAGCTAGTAACAGTTCGCATAAATAGGATTATCTAAAAAAGCATCATCGCTATTATTTTAACATAAAGCCCGTCATTCTGCGATATAGAGCCGTTTCTACCAGTATGATTGGCAAGTCTAAATAAACGTATTCCCTTTTTGAGAATTACGGCAGAATCAAACTCTGGATAGCGCTTTATCATAAGTCGATTTCTTCTTAATTTCACGGATAGCTAGTTTATAAAACTCGATTCACAAAAAGTTCCACGTGAAACTTTTTTATTGTCAAGAGATCATTTTTTCATGATCCTACAAATCAAAAAGGCTAATACCAAGCCAATCATTTTATTTGTAGGATCATCATATCTCAGCTGATTTCCCATTCTAAGCAAATCAACAAGCTTACAACCTGACCTTCTTTGAAATAACTCACCCTACCCTAATCCTCCTAATAATGGCTCTGAAAAAGCTAAAAAACCTCTCAACGACCGCTGAAAGTCATTGAGAGGTTTCATCAAGTATCTTATTCTTCGCCTACGAATGGTAACAAGCCCATGATACGTGCTCGTTTGATAGCGATAGTCAATTTACGTTGGTTTTTCGCACCAGTCCCAGTCACACGACGTGGCAAGATTTTGCCTCGTTCGCTGATGAAACGTTTAAGCAATTCAACATCTTTGTAATCGATGTGTTCGATGTGGTTAGCTGCGATATAGTCAACTTTACGACGTTTACGTCCGCCTCTACGTTGTTGTGCCATTTAAATTCCCTCCTGTCAATTTACCCATTAAAATGGGAGATCATCGTCGGAAATGTCGATAGACGTCCCGGAATTGCTGAATGGATCAGCAGTATCACGGTCGAAATTCGGCATCCCATTGAATGGTTGAGAAGTTTTGTTTTGATTTTGATCGAATGAGTTATTGTTGCTTGAGCTTTGTTGGCCACCACTGTAACTATTGGTTGAACCAAAGTTACTAGAATTGTTGTTGTAACTACCACCAGCTTGTTGACGTTGTTCAGACTGTTGTCTTGACTCCAACAATTGGAAGTTATCCGCTACGACTTCTGTGACATATACTCGTTGACCTTGTTGATTTTCATAATTACGTGTTTGGATACGTCCAGTAATACCTAGCAAAGTACCTTTTTTAGCATAGTTTGCCATAGTTTCTGCTGGTTTACGCCAAATGACGCAATTGATGAAATCTGCTTCCCGATCACCATTTTGATTGGTAAAGTTACGATTTACCGCCAAAGTGAATGTTGCTACTGCAGCTCCACTGGTGGTATAACGCAATTCAGGATCCTTGGTCAAGCGACCGACTAAAACGACATTGTTAATCAAAAGTCCACGCTCCTCTCCTCATCGTTAAAATGTTTCACGTGAAACAAAATCAGATGAATTATACTTCTTCTTTAACAATCATGTGACGAAGAATATCGTCGTTGATTTTTGCCAAACGGTCAAATTCGTTGATCGCTGCAGCAGTTGATGGAGAAGTAACTTTAACGATGTGGTAGATACCTTCACGGAATCCGTTCATTTCGTACGCTAAGCGGCGTTTTTCCCAATCTTTTGATTCAACGACTTCAGCACCGTTGTCTTTCAAGATTGAATCGAAACGTTCGATCAAAGCAGCTTTTGCTTCCTCATCAATGTTTGGACGAATAATGTATGTGATTTCATACTTCGCGTTTTCCATTGATTTTCACCTCCCTATGGACTTTGGCCCTCAGCTTTTCTGAGAGCAGAGAGAGCTGTCTTTTCAGACTACTCACAAAGTAAAAGTATACAGGAAATCTTCTAGTAAAGCAAGTTTTTTATTCGTAATGCTTGTTTTTACTCTTTTTGAAATTGACAGGAGGGAGCATCTCAACCATCCTGACCCCTCCATGGGAAAGTACGCAAAACGGATGAAAGTAGGAGGCAAGATATAAAAAATAGCCAGGTTGGGGTTGCGCCTAATAAATGAGAATCACGCCCTAGGATTTGAATAAACTAAGGAAGACAAAGTAAGCTTCTGAGCATCAACGGTAACTAGTGGAAATCCACCGTTTTATGCCCCCTCCTGCGATTTTAGCTAAAAAAGGCAATGAAGGTACCTGCCATCAGTAAACATCGGTCAGCGGCTATTCTACGCCCCTATTTCTCCCACTCATAGCGTTAGCCATATTTCCCAAAAAGCCCCGGCTATTTTTCCACAGTGGATAACTTTTTGCTTAAGAACAACACTTTTAAGTTTTCCACAAATCAGCAAATTTCCCTCAGAAAATTTGCTTTAGGATTTATCCACAATGACCAGAGACTAAAAAAATCAGGGTGAACTTACTTCTAGAGAAATACTTGGATTGTAGTGGAACCGATAAATACCAAGGAAAGAACCATTAACATTTTGCTAGAGCAGTTTAACAAATCGCTACTCAGAACCGAACTATAGGTAAAAAAGTTTCTTTGCCCTCGGACATCTTTCACACGACAACCCATTTCCTATAGAGCTAATTTTCACCTTCTTCGTGACATCAATTTGACAGCATGATATGCCACTTAGTTCCTGATACAGCAGCCTTTTTGGACTTATTTTATAAGTTCAAGGTATTAAAAAGCCTGCACTAGTTTCCCAGTGCAGGTGAGTGAGCTTGCTTTCAATTATTCTTCAGTTGTTTCTGGTACTTCAGTCGTATCTGTTGGTTCCAGAGTACTAGTCGCTTCAGTTATTTCAGTCGCTTCCGCTTCTTCAGCTTCTGGTTCAATGACTGCCATGGTCACGACTTTGGCCTCGTCTTCCATTCGCATCAAGCGAACCCCAAGAGTTGCTCGACCCGTCTGAGATACACCATCTACGTTGAATCGGATGATAACCCCTTTATCAGTGATGACCATGATATCTTCTGTCCCATCCACGGTGGTCAAGCCAGCCAATGGACCATTTTTCGGTGTGATATTGGCGGTCTTAATCCCTTTACCGCCACGACCTTTGATTGGATATTCTGTGCCTGCAGTGCGTTTCCCATAGCCGTTTTCGGTGATGACCAAGACTTCTTTATCATCAGTCAGTGGTGCCACCCCGACGACATAATCTTCGTCACGTAAGCGAATCCCGCGGACCCCTGCGGCAGTACGTCCCATGTCCCGCACAGCTGCTTCTTTAAAGGTGACGGAATAACCACCATGAGTCCCGATGATAATCGTAGAATCACCAGCTGTTTCAAGAACACTGACCAATTCATCCCCGTCCTTCAAACCGATTGCAATCAAACCGTTGCTACGGATGTTAGAGAAGGCCTCCACTGAAGTCCGTTTGACGATCCCTAAGCGAGTGGTGAAGAAGAGGTAACGACCAGATTCTGGACCCCCATTAACGGCGATAATCGTTTGGATACTTTCAGCTGAATCAATCCCTAACAAGTTAATGACAGGAATTCCCTTAGCAGCCCGACCGTATTCCGGAATTTCGTAGCCTTTCGCTTTGTATACTTTCCCCATATTGGTAAAGAAGAGGAGCGTATCGTGGGTAGAACAAGATACTAGCGTCTTCACGAAGTCTTCATCGTGAACCCCCATTCCTTGGACCCCACGACCACCACGGCGTTGAGCTCGGAACTCAGAGTTTGAGACCCGTTTGATGTAGCCATTGTTGGTCAATGTGATGACGACTTCATCTTCTTCAATCAAGTCTTCATCTTCCAAACTCAAGACTTCACCGACCAACAGCTCTGTCCGACGATCGTCGCCAAATCGATTGGCTACGTCTTTTAGTTCCGTAATGATGATTTCTCGTACTCGTTCTGGACGAGCCAGGATATCTTTCAAGTCTTCAATCAGTTTCAAGAGTTCTTGGTATTCATTTTCGATCTTATCCCGTTCCAAACCGGTTAGACGACGCAAACGCATGTCCAAAATAGCTTGAGCTTGGCGATCAGAAAGCTTGAAACGCTCCATCATGGTGTTCTTGGCTTCATCGTCCGTCTTAGAACCTCGAATGATGGCGATGATTTCGTCAATATGATCTAAAGCAATCCGTAAGCCTTCCAAAATATGAGCCCGTGCTTCGGCTTTATCTTTATCAAATTGAGTACGACGGGTGACGACTTCTTCTTGGTGTTCCACATAGTTAACCAAGATTTCCTTCAAGCTGAGAATCTTCGGCACACCTTTTTCGATGGCCAACATATTAAAGCCAAAAGAAGATTGCAAAGCAGTCATTTTATATAAGTTATTTAAAATAACAGAGGCGCTAACATCGCGACGCACATCGATGACAATCCGCATACCTTCCCGGCTAGATTCATCTCGTAAATCGGTGATACCTTCGATTCGTTTGTCCCGGTGAAGCTCCGAAATCCGTTCAATCAGTTTGGCTTTGTTCACCATATAAGGCAATTCCGTAACCAAAATCCGTTCTTTACCGTTAGGCATTTCCGTGATTTCCACTTTTGCCCGAACTGTAATCGAACCTTTCCCAGTTTCATAAGCACGACGGATGCCAGATTTACCCATCACCAAACCACCAGTAGGGAAGTCAGGACCAGGCAAAACTTCCATCAATTCATTGGTAGTGACATCAGGATTTTCCATCAACAATTCGATGGCAGCAGTAACTTCTCGCAAGTTATGAGGAGGGATATTGGTAGCCATCCCCACGGCAATCCCAGTCGTCCCATTCACTAGGAGGTTGGGAAAGCGGGCTGGTAAAACTTCTGGTTCTTTTTCGGTATCGTCATAGTTACTGATAAAATCAACGGTATTTTTATTGATATCCCGTAGCATTTCCATCGCCAGTTTGCTCATCCGGGCTTCGGTATACCGCATCGCTGCGGCTCCGTCACCATCCACAGAACCAAAGTTACCGTGGCCGTCGACTAGCATGTAACGATAGCTAAAGGTTTGCGCCATCCGAACCATTGATTCGTAAATGGCACTGTCACCATGGGGGTGGTATTTCCCCATGACATCCCCGACGATTCTGGCAGATTTTTTATGGGGTTTATCCGGGGTTACCCCCAATTCGTTCATCCCGTATAAAATACGGCGATGTACAGGTTTCAACCCATCTCGGACATCCGGCAAAGCCCGTGCCACGATAACACTCATGGCATAGTCGATGAAGGAGGTCTTCATTTCACTGGTTAGGTTGACATTTTGGATATTCTCTTGATGATCTTCCACAGTTTATTCTTCCTCCTTAAATGTCCAAATTCTTAACGTAGTGGGCGTTTTCTTCGATAAAGTTACGGCGTGGTTCCACCCGATCCCCCATCAGCATCTCAAAGATTTGATCGGCTTCGATGGCATCATCCACAGAAACCCGCAACATTAAGCGGTTTTCCGGATCCATGGTAGTTTCCCATAGTTGATGATCATCCATTTCCCCGAGCCCTTTGTAGCGCTGAATCGTCGCTTTAGGGGTTGCTGGCAAACTAGCAATTGTCGCTGCAAGGCGTTCTTCCGCATCTTTTCCAGGTTGCACATAGGTAATATTTTTCCCTTGTTTGACCCCATACAACGGCGGCTGTGCAATATAAACATAGCCAGCTTCCACGATTGGACGCATGTAACGATAAAACAAGGTCAACAACAAAGTCCGAATATGGGCGCCATCGACATCGGCATCTGTCATGATAACCAATTTGTGATAACGAGCTTTGGACACATCAAAATCAGAACCAAAACCAGTCCCCATAGCGGTAAACAAGGAACGAATTTCTTCGTTAGCCAAAATTTTATCCATGCTGGCTTTTTCCACGTTTAAAATCTTCCCGCGGATTGGCAAGATTGCCTGGAATTCTCGGTTTCGGCCTTGTTTAGCTGAACCACCGGCGGAATCTCCTTCGACGATAAAGAGTTCACATTTCTCGGGAACGTTAGAAGAGCAGTCTGCCAATTTCCCTGGCAAGTTACTGATTTCCAGCGCACCTTTGCGTCGTGTCATTTCCCGCGCACGTTTAGCAGCCATCCGTGCTTTTGAAGCCACGATACCTTTTTCAATAATTTGACGACCAACTGTCGGATTTTCCATCAAGAACTTCATGAAATGCTCGGAAAACAGGCGATCAACAACCGTCCGGACCTCAGAATTTCCCAGTTTGGTTTTCGTTTGTCCTTCAAACTGCGGATCTGGGTGTTTGATGGAAATGACGGCGGTCAAACCTTCACGAGCATCTTCACCAGAGAGGTTTTCATCGTTTTCTTTCATCAATTTTTGACGGCGGGCATAGTCGTTAATCACCCGTGTCAAAGCCGTTTTAAAGCCTGATTCGTGGGTCCCACCTTCATAAGTATGGATATTATTCGCAAAACTCATAATGTTCGTATGGTAGCTATTGGTGTACTGCATGGAAACTTCTACGGCGATATCTTGCTGTTCATCTTCCAGATAAATCGGTTCCGGAAAAAGAACTTCTTTGCCTTTGTTTAAGTGTTCCACATAGCTCTTAATCCCGCCTTCAAAGTGAAATTCTTTGACTACAGGCGTTTCTGGCCGTTTGTCTTCAATGGATATCCGTAAGCCACGATTTAAGAAAGCCAATTCCCGTACCCGTGTAGCCAATTTGTTAAAGTCAAATTCCACCGTCTCCGTAAAGATTTCCGGATCGGGAACAAAGTGAACCGTCGTCCCGTGTTTTTCGGTTTCACCAATGACTTTCAAGTCATCTACGACAGCACCACGACGATATTCTTGATAATAGATTTTTCCTTCTTTATAGACTTTGACATCTAGGCTGGTCGAAAGGGCGTTGACTACCGAAGAACCTACCCCGTGGAGACCACCGGAGACCTTGTATCCGCCACCGCCAAATTTACCTCCGGCATGGAGCACCGTAAAGACGGTTTCTACTGCAGGCCGGCCAGTTTTGGCTTGAATCCCTATTGGAATCCCTCGACCATCATCCACGACGGTAATACTATTGTCTTTTTCTACAATCACTTCGATCTTCGTCGCAAAACCAGCCAACGCTTCATCGATGGAATTATCCACGATTTCCCAGACTAAGTGATGGAGTCCTTCGCCACTGGTGGAACCGATATACATCCCAGGACGCTTCCGCACCGCTTCCAAGCCTTCTAGCACTTGGATTTGACTGGCATCATATTCTTTGGCTAGCTCCTGTTTATTCCTTTGTTCTTCTGTCATTTAACGAAAAACTCCTTTCAATCCAAGGTTTAATAGTCAACGTCTCTCGTGACTCTAAACCATCTATACATTGCAAACGAGTAGTGGCCCTAAGCGTTGACCACCCTCCTATTTCACGTTTTTATCCGACTCACTGTAAAGGTTCCTTGCTGTCGGGATTGGTAGTCACGGGCTCTTTGCTAATCCTTCCTTGTGAGACATAATAAATCGCCGGTTCAACGGTCATTTTATTTTTGACATGTTCCAAGGTGGTAGTCGTGAGAAAAGTCTGGACCTTGTCTTCAATGGTCTCCAACAGGTGTAGTTGTCGCGAATCGTCCAGTTCACTCATCACATCATCCAGCAGCAAAATCGGATATTCGCCGGTCTCAGCTTTCATCAGATCGATTTCTGCTAGCTTCACACTAAGGGCCGTGGTTCGCTGTTGTCCTTGAGAGCCATAAGTTTGGACTTCTTTGCCATTGATAGCAAAACTCAAGTCATCACGATGGGGTCCCACCTGGGTACTCATACGGAAGCGCTCCTTATCTCGGGATTGCTTCAACTTTTCCAAAAAGGCCGCTTGAATTGTCGCTACCTCAGCGGTTTCCTCAAAAGGCACCGACGAAACATAGTGTAACGTCAAAGTTTCTTTGTTTTGGCTGATTTTTTGATGGAGGGCATTAGCCCAGTGTTCCAGACGATTGACAAAGCGTTGGCGAGCAAACAAGACTTTCGCCCCAAAGCTCACCAGCTGTTCATCAAGAATCTCTAAGTACACCGGATCGACTTTTTTTTCACCAGCTGTCTGTTTGAGATACTGGTTACGCTGCTTCAACACCCCTTGGTACTGCACCAAATCATAAAGATATATCGGGTCAATCTGGCCAATTTCCATATCCAGAAACTTCCGCCGCACTTGGGGACTACCTTTCACCAAAGATAAATCCTCTGGTGCAAATAAAATCACATTCATCTGCCCCACGTAGCTAGAAAGTTTCTTTTGTTCGATATGATTGACCTTGGTTTTGCGCCCTTTTTTGGTCAAGGTAATCTCCAAAGGTACTTGGTTATTGCGCTTTTGCAGGGTGCCTTTTAGATAGGCTTGGTCACTATCAAAGGCGATCAGCTCTTGTTCGTTATTGGTACGATGACTACGAGTCATGGCTAATACGTAGATACTTTCCAAAACATTGGTTTTCCCTTGAGCGTTTTCACCGAGAAAGATGGTGATATTTTTGTCAAAGGTTAAAGACAAATCTTGGTAATTGCGAAAATTTCGCAATTGCAGATCATTCAGCTGCATGATCGCCATCCTTTTTCGCCATAAAAAAAGTACCTTCGTCAGGTAACTCGATCATCATCCCCGGATAGAGCTTACGACCTCGGCGATTTTCCGGTTCGCCATCCACTAACACCGTATTTTCTGCCAAATACCACTTGGCTTGGCCACCACTGGAAATCACACTGACCTCTTTTAGGACTTGCCCGAGAGTCATGTATTCACTGGCATCATCCAAATAAATTTTTTCTTTCATTTTCAGGCCTCGTTTCCAAATATGCTGAAGGAACATAAATACCTCGGCAAGCAAGAAAGGCTGAACGAACTCATCTCAGTTCGTGAAGCCAAGCAAAGTTAGACTTGATATTACAAAGTTTTATCATATCTTCGTCTATCAAAGAAATAGCCAAGGCGACGCAGGTTTGTCTCCTTGGTTATATAAGCGTATTTCTACCATTGCTAGTCACCAAAGTCCTGCTTTCACCATAAAACAGATACTATGATTATACCTTTTTTTGCAGGGAAAAACAAATTTATCAAGGTATTTTTCCCTCTCAGCAGACTTATGCCATTTCGATAAAATATATCCTTCAAGAAAAAAAACGCTGAAAAACGATTTTAGGGGCATTTTCGTTAATATTTCTGATTTTCTGCTACTTTCGCTAGTCATTTTCATCTTTCATGAAAATTGTCAGGACAAGAAAAAGAACAACAGTTTTAGTGACTGTGCTAATTACGCCAAAAACAGCCGAAAAACCTGCTGTTTTTCTGACAAATACAAAAACACCAACAGCCAGTTCACCTTCTTCTCCAACCGAAGCTGAGAAGTTTGGGAAAAAAGACTGTTGGTGTTTTTTGCGTTACCTGTTTTTAGTTGGTCCGGACTGGAGTAATCAACTGAATGAACTCTCCTTGGCCTTCTGTTGGTTCCAAAGTAAATGGCCGGATTGGCGCGATAAACTTGATGGTGATGCTCATATCGCCAAATGCATGCAAAGCGGCCTTCATGTAGTCAGGGTTGAAGGAAATTTCGATGGGTTCACCCGCGACTTTTTCGTAATTCAAGGCTTCTTCAACTTTCCCGATTTCTGGTGAATTCCCATAGAGCATTACTTGTTCTTCTGAAATTGAAAGTCGGACGATATTGTTGCGGCCTTCGTGGCTCAACAAGGAAGCCCGTTCGATAGCTGCCAAAAAGGCTGGAACGCTAAATTCGATTTCGGTATTGAAAGAATTTGGAATCAAGCGATTGGTGTCTGGGTAATTGCCTTCCAACAAGCGAGAATAAAATAGCATATTCCGGGTTTTGAAAAGGACCTGATTTTCCATGATGCTAATTTCAACTTCTTCTTCGTCATCTACCAAAGAACGTGACAACTCAGTCAAACTCTTCCCGGGAATCACGATATTAAAATCACTGGTTTCTCCTTCAATGGGGATAATCCGTTGACTTAATCGATGAGAATCAGTCGCCACCGCCAAAAGTTTTTGATTTTCCAAGACAAAATGTACCCCGGTCAAAATTGGACGGCTTTCATGGGCAGAAACAGCAAACACTGTTTCTGTTACCAATTGTTTCAGCATTTGCACGGAAAGTTGTAGTTGGTTACGGCGTTCGACGATTGGCAGATGCGGATAGTTTTCTGCATCTAAGCCATTGACGATGAAATTCGCTTTCCCGGAAGTAATTGCTACTTGATTGTTTTCCAATACTTCCATGGTAAAGGTTGTTTCTGGTAATTTACGGACAATTTCTGAGAAAAAGCGGGCCTGTAAAACGATCGCTCCGGTGGATTCAATCTGCATTTCGGCTTTTTCATTGTCGCTTTCTAAAAAGGTTTCGATAGAGATATCGGCATTGGAACCAGTCATGGTTAACCCTTTTTCTTTTAGATCAATCTTGACCCCAGTTAAGATTGGGATGGTTGTTTTTGACGAGATTGCCCGTTGCACAGTGGCTAATTCTTGGATAAAGACTGCCCGATTTAGGGTCACTTTCATGGGGAAAACACTCCTTTTAATGGTAGCCAGCAGTTTATCTAGAAATTACATAAAAACTGACAGGTTACTGATGAATTTGTCACTGTTTATTTTAGCGAGCTTCCACTAAAAAGAACAGTGCTAGGTTTTTGAGTTTTGTGATGAGAAGGCAGGTGTTGCCCACCTGCTTATTTATTGTTTTTATTTATAGAAAAAAGTAATAGAGATAGTAGGGCCTGTTTATACAGTGGATAACTTAAGCAAAGTAGGATGACAGCAAGGTTTTCCACTGTGGATAAGTTGTGGATAAAAATGCGAGTTTTCTAAAATTTATCCACAGCGCATTTTTTACTAGTTTGCTTAGCTGCTGGAACATGTCCCGTGTCTACTGCTAATGCTAGTTAAACAGGATGCTTTTAATCTCAGCTATTTCGTTTTGGATAGTAGCGTCGGTTTCCATCAGCTGATGAATTTTTTCGTGGGCGTGAATGACGGTTGTATGATCTTTCCCGCCAAATTCGGCACCGATTTTGGGTAATGAACTATCGGTCATCTCTCGGGAAAGATACATGGCAATTTGACGAGGGACTACAATGTTTTTCACGCGTTTTTTACCTTTTAAATCTTTGACGGAGATATGGTAGTACTTGGCTACTTCATCTTGAATCTGTTGGATGGAAAGCTGTGCTGAGCCATTATTACTTTTCAGAGCCTTTAGAGATTCGGCGGCTAGACTGGTGGTAATATCCGCATTGTTCATGGTAGCAAACGCTTGTACTCGCACTAAAGCGCCCTCTAGTTCTCGAATGTTAGAATCGATTTGGCCGGCGATGTAGCTTAACGTATCATCAGGAATTTCTAGATGTTCAGCCTCGGCTTTTTTCCGTAAAATCGCAATTCGGGTTTCTAAGTCCGGTGGTGTGATATCCACGGATAAGCCCCAAGCAAAGCGGGAAACCAGACGTTCCGGCAGTGTAGGAATTTCGGCAGGCAAACGATCACTAGTTAAAACGATTTGCTTGTTGTTTTTGTAAAGTTCCTCAAAGGTATAGAAAAATTCATTTTGAGTTTCGACTTTGTTTTCCAAAAACTGGATATCATCGACTAATAATAAGTCCACACTACGATATTCTTTGCGGAAACGATCCATTTCGTTGTTCTTAATAGAAGTAATGAAATCGTTGGTGAAGTTTTCGCTACTGACGTATTTGATTTTGGCTTTAGGATTGTTCACTAATAGTTGGTGACCGATGGCATGCATTAAGTGGGTCTTCCCCAGACCGACACCCCCGTAGAAAAACAGCGGATTGTAAATCGAACCAGGTTCTTCGGCAACCACTAAGGCAGCGGCGTGGGCCATTTGATTGCCTTTACCTATGACAAAGGTGTCAAAAGTGTATTTGGGATTTAAAACAGAGCCGGCAATCTCTTCTTCCACTTGATTAGTATGAGCTTGGTTAGGTTTTGTAGCACTTAAAGGGTCTGCTTCACCTTCTAAAACCAAAATGGGTATGATTTCTCGTTCAAAAAGGCGGTAGCTGTTTTCTAAGAATTTAGTAGCAATGTTGCGTTCCCAGTATTGTTTGTGAATGGCACTGGGTACCCGGATGGTCAGTTCGTCCTTTTCTAAAGCTAAAGGAATGGCTGGCTGCACCCATGTCGTATAACTAGTTTCGCTCAAATCTTGCTGCAAACCTTCCAGCAATTTGGGCCAAACTGTTTCCAGAGTCGACATAGCTGTCCTCCTCATAAGGGTTATTGGCAAAAAAATAATCGATAAAGGCTGACGGTATTGGTTGGCGTTGGCGCTATTTAGGACCTTCTTTATGGAGGATTCCAAGAAAAGGTAAAGCCTACTACCTGTCAAGTTTCGTAGCAAGCACTAAAAGGCAAGGCTCGTTTTCCAAGGGTCAGTCTCTTAATTCTTTTTTAAGCGTACCCCTAATTTATCATGTTCCCGGAAAGTTTTCCACAGATTACTGCTAAAAAAGCAAATAAGAAAAATGGAAGGGTGAGTTTTACACAGGATAGATAATCTGTTGAAAAGTCAATTCACAGCAGGAAAAAAAGTTATCAACAAGCAAAATAAAATTGTGGAAAATAAATTATTATTTAGCAATCATCCACAGACTAGTGGGAAAAAATGATCTTGATAGAACAAGGATTCCAGCGGTTATACACAAAAATAAAAACGCTTGTGGAAAAGTTTTCCATCCTGTGGGTATTTGTGGAAAAAAGCGCAAAAAGCTTGTGAATTTCCAAAAATAGGCCATAAACTAATTCCCACGAAATCCACAGGAGCTAGCCGGAAAAATGTGGATAACTTTTTTTAAAAAAAAGAAAGGTGCCTTTGATGTGATTTCTAAAAATCTGTGGAAAACTAAACATGATCTCAAAAGATAGGGAGCTTTTTTTTAACATGATTTTTAAAACTTCATCAGTAAATAGGCCCTCATACCAAGGCTAGCTAGGTCTGGATTTACGAACGAGCTCAACAATCCCAGATAGTTGAATGAAGGAAAGAGTTTTAAGTCCAACTAGCATGTTTGACTTCATATCCGAGGGCTGGAGGAGTTCCTTTGGCTTTTCTTAATAAAAATTAATTGACAAAAGCCTAGCATAGTCGGTATACTATCAAAGTATGTCTGTAGTGATATAGAAGAATGACTCTTTGGAGGTGGACCATAATGAAAAGAACTTATCAACCAAACAAACGTAAACGTCAAAAAGTTCACGGTTTCCGTAAACGCATGAGCACTAAAAACGGACGTCGCGTGTTAGCATCACGTCGTCTGAAAGGACGTAAAGTCTTATCTGCCTAAGCCACTGGACCTCAGTGGTTTTTTTTTATGCCAAAAATAGCGATCAATTACAAAATGGGGCCTTTTTCTTCATGGGTTTTCTAGGAGGCAGGCTGCTTCCTGGGACAATGTAGTGGGATAACTAGGTATCATTTTTTTTTTTTTGCGGAAATAGTGTTGGCAGTCCCTTTAGTAAATCTTGAGTTCATCTTTTGTTACCTAAGCTAGCTTAGGAGTTTTTTACATTTTACAGATGAAGTTTGGTAGAGGAATATGGTATGATGGGAAAGTGAGTAAACGATTTTAGAAGAAATGAAGGATCACCATGAGAAAGGCGTATCGCGTTAAAACAGAACAGGATTTTCAAAAGGTTTTCAAACAAGGGGAATCTTGTGCCAATCGGAAGTTTGTGGTCTACCGTTTGGCTAAACCTGGGCAAACTCATTTTCGAGTGGGCTTGTCTGTAGGTAAAAAGGTAGGCAATGCCGTCGAACGCAACCGCGTGAAGCGTCTTTTGCGAGCCAACCTTTTTGATATGAGAGCTAGCATCGATCCGGAAATTGACTTTATTGTGATTGCCCGCCCATCTTTAAGCGGCTGTGAGCACGCTGAAGTCAAAAAAAATCTGGAACACGTCTTGAAACTCGCAAAAATAATCAACTAATTTCATATGTAGAAGGGATTTTGGTCCAGTGAAAAACAAAAAACGCATTCTTTTGCTGGCGGGGATGTTGGCTATGGTCTTCGTTTTATCCGCCTGTGGCAGAGGAGAAGTGACGGCTAATAGCGAGGGCTTTTTCGATCGCTACATCGTCTACAACTTCGCACAAGCCATTAAAGCCCTCTCCTTTGGGAATCCAGGGATTGGGATTATCTTATTCACGTTGATTATCCGGATTGTCTTGTTACCATTGATGCATTTTCAAACGAAAAGCATGCGCAAGACCCAAGAGATTCAACCGCAATTAAAAGCTTTGCAACAAAAATATTCCTCTCGTGATGCGGAAACAGTGCAACGTCTGCGAGACGAACAACAACGGCTATACGCTGAACATGGTGTGAACCCTTATGCAGGCTGTTTACCAATGTTGGTCCAAATGCCAATCTTGATGGCTTTGTGGCAATCAATCCAACGAACACCGGCATTGACAGAAGGTAAATTCCTTTGGTTGGAACTTGGGAAGCCGGATCCAATCTTTATTTTGCCAGTCCTCGCTGCGTTGTTCACTTTTGCAAGTACCTATCTTTCTAGCATGAGTCAATTGGAATCAAACGCTAGTATGAAGATTATGAACTTCGCCATGCCTTTGATGATCCTTTTAATGGGTATTAATCTGGCCAGTGGGTTATCCTTATACTGGGTGGTTTCCAACGCCTTCCAAGTGGTGCAAACCTTGCTGATCAATAATCCATTCAAAATTCGGGCAGAACGGGAAGAAGCGGCTCGTCTGGAACGAGAAAAACAAAAAGCTTTAGAGAGAGCCTTGAATCCTAAGAAAAAGCGCAACAAAAAACGTTAATCAAACCAAAGATCCGCTATCTGCGAGGATGGCGGATCTTTTTGGCTTAAAAGGAGATTGTTGGGAATAGAAAAATCGAGGTGGTTGTCTAAAGATAAGGCAGAATCCTGTGCAAAATGGTATCATAGTATCATACGAAAAATGAGGCAATTGATCTTTGGTGACGAGGATCATGAACTATAAATGTAGGAGGTAGGAAGGATGCCAATTTATGAAGGCCAAACAGTTGCGGAAGCCGTCAATAAAGGTTTATCTGCACTGAGTATTACCAAAGAGGAAGCTGTAGTGGAAGTCATTGAGGAGGCCAAAAAAGGCTTTCTAGGGATGGGAAAGAAAAACGCCCGCGTCTCTGTCGAACCCAGTGTCGCTGAAGAAATCAGCGAAGCAGTGACAGAAACCGTCGCTGAAGTTACTGAAACTGCTCCAGAGCTGGAGCTTGTTGAAGAGGAAGTCATCCCTGCGGAAGAGGTCCAAGTCGAAACAGTTTCTACTGATTTTGTGAAAGTCGCAAGTGCTCAACCCTTAGTCGATTTGGAAGATGAAGAGGCTTTGAAAGAGTTGGCCTTGTATTTGACTAATATCACCAATGAATTGAATGCTCCGGCGCTGGTCAAGATGAAACGGGAAGATGGTTTAATCTTGTTCCAGTTAGATACTCAAAAACAAGGAATTTTGATTGGTAAGCATGGTAAAATGCTCAACGCTTTGCAGTATTTAGCCCAAGTATTCATTCACCGAGTGGCTAAAAATAAACTATCTGTTGTGGTGAATGTGGGAGATTATCGTCAGAAACGGCAAGCGATTTTGGAACGCCTTGCCGATCGGACAGCAGAAAAAGTCAAACGCACTGGTCGTCCCGTCTTTTTGGAACCAATGCCTGCTTTTGAACGGAAACAAATCCATTTTTCTTTAAGTAAAGATCCTGCAGTTCAAACGCATTCTGAAGGAGACGAACCCTACCGTTATTTAGTAGTGGAACCTGCCAAACGCTATTAGGCAAACTGGAACAAGCCTCGCCAGCTTCTGTTCAATAAAAACGCTAAAAATATGAATAGATCAAGGTTTCCATTGCTTTCGCTGCGTTATTTTCTACAAAAATACATTGACATCCTATAGGAATCCAAGTATATTCTAGTAGAAATCATTCTTATCGAAGAGACGCTAGAGTAGTCGTGACTTTGATAGAAAAGACCCCTGTTGCCAGCCATACAACAGGGGTTTTTATTTATCCAAAAATATAAAAAGCCAACAGTCCTCCTAGTGTGACTTGAGTCAAAGAGACTAGGAGAACTGTTGGCTTTATTGCTAGCTAAAACGACGTCCTATTGGCATACAAAGCTAGTGGGTGTTCGCTTCAGTCAGCATTCATGGTTGAAGCTATTTTTAGAAAAGTATGTGACAAACCAAGTTTTTTGAGAGATTTGGCTTCACGAACTGGCACAGCTTGCGTAGCTAGTTGGCCTAGGCAAAGAGCCTAAAGCTAGCGAGCCTCTTAATTCTTAAGAGCTGAAGAAAGAAGTTTGTTCTGCTTTTCTAGGCGAGACACAAGCACTTTTTTCAAAAAGTGCTTGCAGTGGTGAAAATTCTTAGCCGCCGATAGTTGATTGGATGTATTGGACGACGGTGCCGTAAGCAAAAATTTGTAGGTAAGTTTTGCCATCTTTTAAGACATGATCGTGGTCAAAGTGGCAATTGATGACAGCATTGGCGCCATATGCGTGGGCTTTTTGTTGCAGTTCAAGTTTGATGCCTGCTAAGGATTCATTAGGGTCAACACTAGGATCAAAAAGATCGGCTTCGATTTTGGTCGTAGCAAAGACGACATCCCGTACCACGTAGCTGCGGTTGATATTGCCGGTAGAGATGATGATTTCCTTGATGCGTTTCAAGTCTTCTTTGTCGGTATCATTTTTATCACTAAAAATTCCCATGAGACTACTCCTTTCCCAGCCTTTGAAATCATTGCCGGTTTGTGTGATTGCAGGCTACTGAAGTGTGTCAATGGCTACCTCTAGGCAAACTTGTTCCTTTTAAGGGACGTTCTTCCAGAGTGTTTTTCGGCCAAAGCCAGTCTCCTTGTGCCTTCTGATTACTCTAATTTTACCGTTAGTGGGATTATTAAGTAAAGGTAAAAACTCTCGCTAGGGAAAAAAGGTGCTCTTGCAGGGTTTTTGAAATTGTGCTAAATTAGGGAAGAATTTAATAGACGACAAGCAGTGAAAGTGCAAAGTCGAACCGTTTAAGGGAAAGTTTTCGAGAAATTGTCGAACTTTTCTTAGAAGCTGTTCGAAAGGGCGCTTTTTTTATTTGAGAAAAAAGCGAGCACAGACCCGTCCATCTGTGTCGTTTAAAGAAAAGGGAGTTTGATTATGGCTGAAATTACACAGGAATTTGATACCATTGCAGCGATCTCAACGCCGCCAGGAGAAGGGGCGATTTCGATCGTGCGACTTAGTGGTGACGAGGCGCTAGCAATTGCTGATCGGATGTATCACAGTGGTAGTAAGTGTCTGCTAGAGGTGCCTAGTCATACGATTCATTATGGGCATATTCTGGATCCGGCAACAAACCAACTGATCGATGAAGTGATGGTAACAGTCCTTAAGGCACCGAAGACGTTTACCCGTGAAGATATCGTGGAAATTAACTGCCACGGTGGGATGGTGGTTACCAATCAAATCTTACAGCTAGCGTTGCGTCAAGGGGCTCGATTAGCTGAACCTGGAGAGTTTACCAAGCGGGCCTTCTTAAATGGTCGTGTGGACTTGTCTCAGGCAGAAGCAGTGATGGATTTGATTCGAGCAAAGACGGACAAGGCGATGAATCTGGCTTTGAACCAATTGGATGGCAATCTTTCCCACTTGATTCGCTCGTTGCGACAAGAAATCTTGGAAACTCTGGCCCAAGTGGAGGTCAATATCGATTATCCAGAGTACGATGATGTCGAAGAACTAACCACGCGTCTCTTACTGGAAAAAGCCCATCAAGTGCAAGGGCAAATCGACCAATTGCTCCTGACAGCCCAACAAGGAAAAATCTTACGTGAAGGGTTAAGCACGGCGATTATTGGTCGACCAAATGTCGGTAAATCCAGTTTATTGAACTATTTGTTGGATGAAGAAAAAGCCATCGTTACTGAAATTGCCGGGACTACTCGCGACGTCATCGAAGAATATGTCAATGTTCGGGGGGTACCGTTGAAATTAATTGATACGGCAGGGATTCGGGATACTGAAGATGTCGTGGAAAAAATCGGAGTCGAGCGGAGTAAGAAAGCTTTAGCTGAGGCGGATTTGATCTTGCTCGTTTTGAATCAAAGTGAGGCTTTGACAGCAGCGGATCGGGAGTTGCTCCGCTTAACTGCTGATGACAAACGTATCATTTTATTGAATAAAACAGACTTGCCAGCCCAACTAAATTTGGATTCAGAGGCTGAACTTTTGGGAGATAGTCCGCTTTTTGCGATCTCTGTTTTGGAAAAAGCTGGCTTAGATCAGTTAGAAAAAGCCATTGCAGACTTGTTCTTTGCTGGTGGAACGGGAGATAAGGATGCTTCCTATGTCTCCAATACCCGGCATATTGCCTTGTTGGAAAAGGCGGGTCAAGCATTAGGCGAAGTAATTGTGGGTATTGAAGCAGGGATGCCGGTGGATCTGGTGCAAATCGATATGACTCGTTGTTGGGATTTCCTCGGAGAAATCGTCGGTGATAGTGTCCAAGACGAATTAATCACCCAACTTTTTAGCCAATTCTGTCTAGGAAAATAAAATAACAAAAAGCGAGATGTTCGTTTGTTATTTTATTAAAAAGATTGATGTACCGGGCTTGATACTGGCTTTTCCGGTAGAAAGATGACCAAGTAAGCTGTAAGTAGAAATGATTTGAGGAGCGAAGAAGAGATGGAATTTCAAGGAGATTCATATGATATTGTCGTAGTTGGTGCTGGACATGCAGGTTCGGAAGCGGCATTGGCTAATGCTCGCATGGGGAATAAAACCCTGCTTTTGACCATTAACCTCGATATGGTAGCTTTTATGCCGTGTAACCCGTCTGTCGGGGGACCAGCCAAGGGAGTGGTAGTTCGGGAAATTGATGCCCTCGGTGGTGAGATGGGCAAAAACATCGATAAGACTTACATTCAAATGCGGATGCTAAACACTGGTAAAGGACCAGCAGTACGGGCTTTACGGGCACAAGCGGATAAGAAAGCCTATGCCAATGAAATGAAACGAACAATCGAAAAAGAACCAAATCTGACCTTACGCCAAGGCTTGGTGTCCAAATTAATCGTTGAAGATGGTGTCTGCAAAGGGGTTGTGACCAATACAGGTGCTCGTTATAGTGCCAAGGCGGTCATCATTACAGCTGGAACTGCCTTGCGCGGGGAAATCATCATCGGCGAGTTGAAGTACTCTTCTGGACCTAACAATTCGCAACCTTCTGTCGCTTTGGCAGACAACTTGAAAGAAAATGGTTTGGAGATCGCCCGTTTCAAAACGGGGACGCCACCACGGGTCAAATCTTCCACGATTGACTATAGTGTAACGGAGATTCAACCTGGGGATGAGACCCCTAACCACTTCAGTTACAGCACCCCAGATAGTGCCTACAAAACTGATCAAGAACCTTGTTGGCTAACGTATACGAACTTAGGAACACATCAAATTATCCAAGACAACCTTCATCGAGCGCCGATGTTTACGGGTATCGTGGAAGGTGTCGGGGCGCGGTACTGCCCTTCGATTGAAGACAAAATCGTCCGTTTTGCTGATAAGGAACGCCACCAACTATTTTTGGAACCTGAAGGCTTAAATACCGAAGAAGTCTACGTTCAAGGGTTGTCCACCTCTTTACCAGAAGATGTCCAAGTGGATGTTTTGCGTTCCATTGCTGGTCTTGAAAATGTCGAAATGATGCGAACCGGCTATGCCATCGAGTACGACGTGGTTGTACCTCACCAATTGCGTCCAACCTTGGAAACTAAAAAAATTGCCAACCTCTATACTGCGGGTCAAACCAATGGTACGAGCGGTTATGAAGAAGCCGCTGGGCAAGGATTATTGGCTGGGATCAATGCCGGACTGAAAATTCAAGGCAAAGAACCACTGATTTTGAAACGTAGTGATGGTTATATCGGTGTGATGATTGATGATTTGGTGACAAAAGGCACGCAAGAACCTTATCGTTTGTTGACTAGTCGGGCCGAGTATCGATTGATCTTGCGCCATGACAATGCAGATCTACGGTTGACAGAAATGGGTCATCAAGTTGGCCTAGTGAAAGAAGATCAATACCAGTCATACCTTGCTAAAAAAGCGGCAGTGGAAGGGGAAATTGCTCGTCTTCATAATATTCGTATTAAACCAACAGCTGAAGTACAAGCTTTCTTAGCCGGAAAAAATGCGGCTCCTTTGAAAGACGGTGTCTTGGCAGCGGATTTCTTGCGGCGTCCTGAAATCAGCTATGAAGAACTGATGCAATTCGTTGAACCAGATGAAACCCTAACTGCTAAAGAAATCGAACAGGTCAGTATCCAAATCAAATATGAAGGGTATATCAAAAAAGCCTTAGAAAAAGTTGAAAAACTTAAACGGATGGAAGCAAAACGAATCCCAGAAAACATCGACTATGAAGCAATAAATGGCCTAGCAACCGAAGCCCGGCAAAAACTAATCAAGATTCAACCGGAAACCATTGCTCAAGCTAGTCGTATCAGTGGGGTTAATCCAGCTGATATCAGTATTTTGATGGTCTATTTGGAACAAGGCCGTATTGCCAAAGTCTCGCAATAAACCAATTAGTAGAAAAAGCTCTCCACTAAGTCTCTCAACCATTTTGATGGGTTGAGCGCTAGTGGGGAGCTTTTTTGGCTTAAGCGAAACAAATCCAAAATGTTTCACATGAAACTTTTTGGATTGTTGAAACTGTTAAGGCTAAGACAAGAGCGGCATTTCATTGGCATTTAGAGCGTTTTCTTTAGTTTTGGATAGATAAAACAACCACCAAGGGCGAGGGCCAGACTGACAATAAGAAAGGTTTGACGATAGCTAGTCAGTTGGATTAACCACCCACAAATAGGGAAAAAGGGAATCATCATTAAAGAAAAGCAGAGACTGTCAATGCTATTAATGGTAGCCCGTTGTTCTGATGGAATCAGTTGGTTAATAAAATTGGAACGAATGGGTGTCACCAAAGCCGGTAGACAGTTGGCTAAGATAAAGCAGGGAATTACTCCTGCAACAGGTAGAAAACCAGAGGCTGCCGTCGCACCAATTAATAAGGTGATAACAATGATGAAAAGTTGAGACAAAGGAATTTTTTCGCCGATGAAAGCCGATAAGCGCACAGCCAACAATTGGAACAAGGTACTGATTAAAATCACCAGACTAATTCCGATGCCATTAATGCCTAGATCTTGGAAAAAATTCTGAAAGTAAAAATAATAAGTCGCATTCAGGCTATCGATAAAGGCAAAAGCCAGCATTACTAACAATAGACTAGGAACTTGTAAAGTAAAACGAAACGCACTGGCTATCAGTTGAAAATAAGGTTGCTTTTTCTGATGGAGGCGAGGGGGTTCCTCAAACCCAAGGGCGACTACAATGGCAAGGAGGTTTATCCCAATTTGGAGCCAATAAACGCCATCAAAAAACCAATGACTAAACAAGCCGGCGACCACAATGCCCAACGAGCTACTGATTTCTAGAATCATATTGATATTGGCATTGATTTTTAGATACTCTGTTTCTTTCTTTTCGGCTAAGAGGGATTCAAAGACCAGTGCTTCATTGGTACCAGAAGCGAGGTTATAACTGAGAGCACTGAGGATGAAACCGATTGTTACGAGCCAAAAATTCCCACTGAGGACAGTCAACAGACAGCTAAAGCTATTGACAAGACGACTGGCAATTAGGGTTTTCTTGTAACCAAACCGATCTGCCAAACTTCCAGAAGGAACTTCAAATAAGAGGCTTGTACCGTGAAAGACGGCCTCCATAATGCCGACTTCTAACGGACTAAAACCTTTGGAAGTCAGATAGAGCATCCAAAGACCGGTGACAATAAACCATTGTAAAAACGTATAGGGGTAGTTGCGTTTGATATTTTGATCCATGATTTCTCCTTTGGGGTCAGGTGAATCACTTGTTTCGTGCTTCACTGGCAAGCGTGCCCAACAGCATCTGTCGCTGGCATTTAAAACACACAAAAAAACAGCGGGAAAGAGGCTCCGCTGTTGAATGAATGTTATTTTAAAATCTTTAACAACAGAGATTGCCGGTGTGACCGATTGAATTTTGGTAGATAAAAGCTGTTCTTGGGCAGACTGCACCCTTAAGTAGGTAATCATGGGTCATTTGTTGATATTGTGTAAGAAAGGCCAATTGGAATCTGTTATTATTTGTTCCTTGAGTTGTCATGGTCATCACCGCCTTTTGTAAAAGATAATTTCAGTATATCATGATGGTACCCTCGTGGGGAGCTGTTTCATGACAAAGGGGGAATAAAAAAACAAATCCTGCCTTTTTTGAAAATAAATGAAGGTAAATTACTGAGGCTCGGGAATTGAACTTACTAATAAATAAGCGCTGGTATTTCTTCATGAAATATTCGTTTTTTAGGAATAATTCTCATTTAAATGGAAATTGTAATAAAAGTGCAACATTTCCTTAAAGAATTCGTTTCATTATTTCGTATTTTTTATCGAAAAAATGCTGAATAAAAGGGCTAAATTTAAGTTTTTATAAAGAAAAAGTAGGCGGTTGCTTGCCAAAATTTTCAGATTTTAGCAAAAAAGATAACAGCGAAAATGAAATGAACCTGTAACATTCCTAATATCTGATTGATACATCAGAATGTTACACTTTTATTCGTAGCGATACTACGCTTACGAATAGAGAAAATGACTACATTTAAGATAAATTCAGTCGGAGGAGCAATCATTTGAAAAAGAGATCACTTGCAGCATTATTGGTATGTACATTGACCTTGGCTACTGCACCAGTCACTGTTTTCGCTGATACATTCGACCAACAGATTCAAGAAAAGAATGAAAAAATTGCTGATTTACAAAATCAACAAGACAGCGCTCAATCAAAAATCGAAGCAGCGGAAGCAGAAATTGCGACCGTGAACGGTAAGATTACTGATTTGGAAGCGAAAGAAACCAAATTAACAAATGAAACTTTGAAATTGCAAGACGAAATTGCACAATTGAAAGTGCGGATTGCTAAACGTCAAGAAAAAATTAACAAACAAGCTCGTGATACCCAAGTCAATGGCTCAGCAACAACTTATTTGGATGCAGTGTTGGGCTCAGACTCCATTACTGATATGGTCAATCGAGTACAAGCAATGTCGACTTTGGTTAATGCCAACAATGACTTGCTGAAACAACAACAAGAAGACCAAAAAGCAGTGGAAGAAAATGTGAAGGTCAACGAAGCTAAAATCAAAGAGTTGACTGAAAGCCAAGATCAATTGGCCGCTCAAAAGAAAGATATCGCTAATAAACAAGCGGAACTGGAAGTCTTGAAGGCGACCTTGGCTGCTGAAGAAGCGACTACTAAAAAAGATAAAAAAGCGTTAGAAAAGAAAAAAGCTGAAGCGGAAGCGGAAGCAAAACGCATTCGTGAAGCCCAAGAAAAAGCTGAAAAAGCTCGTAAAGCTGAAGAAGCTCGTCAAGCAAAATTAGCTAAAGCTGCTGCTGAAGCCGCAGCTAAACGTCAAGCCGAAGCAGAAGCCAAAGCACAGCAAGAAGCCGATGCCCAAGCGAAAGCAGAAGCTGAAGCGGCCGCTGCTGCTGCCAAAGCTGACGCTCAAGCTGCCAAAGAAGCAGCTGAAGCGGCTGCAGCTGAAGAAGCTGCTAAGAAAACGACTGAAGATTCAGTAGCAGAGGTTGAAGAACCGGAAGCTGAAGTCACTGAACCTGAAGCGACCGAACCAGAAGTCACTGAACCAGAAGTTGAAACACCAGACTCAGGTTCTGGTGGCGGCGGTGGTGGAATCGACCATTCCGGCTCGGGCAATATGTACTCTTGGGGTCAATGTACTTGGTACGTGAAGAGTGTTGCTCCTTGGGTAGGGACTTACTGGGGCAATGGGAACCAATGGGGCTACTCAGCAGCGGCTGACGGCTACCGGGTAGATAGCTCTCCAGAAGTTGGCTCTGTGGCAGTCTTTGCCGCTGGTTTTGCCGGTGCCAATGCAGTGTACGGTCACGTGGCTTATGTGGAATCGGTCAATGGTGATGGTACAATCACAATTTCCCAAGGTGGGATGGGCTTTGCAACACCAGCAGGTCCTAACTACCGTACTATGAGTGCATCTGGTTTGCAGTTCATTCACCGTTATTAAAATTGAACCTTAATAAATCCTCTTACGAATGAATCGTAGGAGGATTTTTTTGGTTTTCACAGGAACCTTTTGCTACAACCTAAAAAATGCAAATATGGAGATATCGCTAAAAAATGACTGATAAATTCTATGAAACGGTTTTATCTTGATGACATTCAGCTATACTTGAAGAAAAGCTTCAAATTGAAAACCGATCTGTTGATTTCATCATTAGTAGCTAAGGGGGAAGCAGGATGTCACGAAAACAGCTAGAAGAACTAGAAGTTCACTTTGCGGAAATTCGGAAAAATCGGTGGCTAGATAAACGATTGGCCTATGTGTTAGCTTGTAGTTTTGTAGGAAATGAGGAGGCCTTCGACTACGATGTCTTTCAGGCAATGAAGCAGGGGTTAAAAAGAAAACTAGGAACTTTTCACCTTCTACAAGGACCAATCATGGATACTTTGATTGGTTTATTAATGGCAAATGATAAAACCACGGATAATGATTTAGAAAACTTATTAGTGGGTTATGATCTTTTGGTAGAGGCAGGGTTTAAACGTTCCAGTGGTACTTATTATGCCGCCTTAATGTTGAGTTTATCGGGTCTCGATCCGGTCATGGTGGCGACTCGGGGTCAAGCAATTTTTCAGGCTATTCGCGAGGACCATCCTTGGATTACTAGTACAGATGATGCCTCTGGAGCGGTGATGTTAGCGCTGCAGTCCGATTTTGCTCGACGGCCTGTTGAGGAGATAGCTGCTATGGTTGAGGACTATTACCAAGGATTGCGGGAGAGTTCTTTTTCTAAGTTTGCTGATTTGCAGTATGCTGCTGCCAGTTGTGCCAATTATTTCAATAGGTATGATCCGCAGTACGTGGCTGCGATCAACAGTGTTGTAGTGGGCTTGAAGGCAGTGGATTTTCATATTGATCACTTACTGTATACACCGATTGTGACGTTGGCTTATTTGAGTGAGAAGCACCCTGTTGCTTACCGCCAAATCGCAGAGAATGACCAAATGTTGAAAACACGGGGGCATCTTCGGTTTGATCGAAGTATGCGACAACTGCTGGCGGTGAGTCTCTATACGATGCAAGAATTACGGGAAGCGCAAAAAGGAACAGCGCAACAATTAGACGCTTTGACGGTAAGTTTGATGATTATGCAAGAACAGATGGCTGTCGCTGCTGCAACCACGGCTGTGATTGTGAGTAGTACAGCAGGGAACAATTAGTAGTGGAAAGGGGAAAAACGATGAAACAGGAATGGCGTAAGCAGGAGAAAGTCTTCTATCTTCCGAAAAATGTTCCAGAGGTAGTGACGTTACCTAAACAACAATTTATTATGATCAAGGGTGCAGGTGACCCCAATCAGGAAGATTTTTCTCAGCGAGTGGGAGTTTTGTATTCCTTGGCGTATCCTTTGAAGATGAGATTTAAGAAACGCTGTCAGGAACAGCCTGAGCTAGCCAAACAATTCGAGTTTGATGATTATACTGTTTATCCGTTAGAAGGGGTGTGGAGCTCCTCGAATCCGGCTGACCCCCACAACAAGGATTTCTTCACTTATACGATTATGATTCGCCAACCGGAGATGATTACTGAAGCAGATTTTGCGGAAGCCCTAGCTGCAACTCAGATTAAGAAGCCACATCCTTTGCTGGAGGAAGTGACCTTTGGCGAAATCACAGAAGGCCTGTGTGTGCAGATGCTACATGTAGGGCGCTTTGATGATGAACCGGCAAGTTTTGCTAAGATGCAGGCTTTTGCTGATGAAGCAGGTTTGATTCGTCAAGGGTGGCATCATCGAGAAATTTATCTGAGTGATCCTCGCAAGACTGCACCGGAGAAAAGTCGGACGGTCTTGCGCTTTGAAGTCGCAACAAAATGAATCGGGTCGTGTGAATAGTGAAAGGAGAAATTGATGACCGAAAATATCCTTGAGTTGCTGACGACCTTAACAGGTAGTGACAATAGACAAGCCTATGCAGCTTTACAAGATTTGGAAGCTATTTCTCGGAAGTCTGACCAGTTATTGGCAAAGATACCTGTCTTTGCGGAGATGGTAACAAGCAAACGGTCCTTTGTACGGGTACGCGGCTTTCGCTTATTGTGTCAGCAGGCGAAGTGGGATCAGGAAGGAGAGCTGGATTGCCTTTTACCGGTGGCTTTAGCGATTTTGGCGGATTCGAAGCCCACTGTCCTACGGCAAGTGTTAGCCGCCCTTCATGGGGTGGTGAAGGCCAAACCACAGCTCCGACAGTTGATAGTTCAACAGACAGCCGCTATCGACTGTAGCAAGTTTAACCAGGAGACGATGGCGCCTTTGATCGAAAAAGATATTGCTGAACTGCAACAGCTGATAGTTGCGTTGGAGGAAAACAGATAAGTAAACATGAGCGGTCATCGAAATAAAAAAAGAGCGTCTTTCCTTCCGAGGAAAGACGTTCTTTTTTTGACACCCTAACCGATATATAAAAATTAAGCTCCATAAAGGCTAATGTATCAGAATTTAAATGACGTATCAGGCCGTCATTGTGATGTTACGAAAAAGATGAAATTTAGCAACCTAGAAATTGGATTGATGGTAGCTAGATTGAAAAGTGCCAAATACAAAGTAACTTGTCATTGCAAGTTCATCTTAGCAGTTTCTGCTTAGATGTAACTATATGCGCAAACGTACCTTTAGCTTTTCCTCTGAGCTTCAAACTTAGAGTAAGTCTCACAAGTGCCACTAACTCTAGGTACATCCTCTGGTAGTTTCATTTGGCTTAAGACGATTAAGTCCCATGATGAAATGTCTAGTTTGACCAGTAGAGATGTCTGATTTGTTCGGCTGTTTTCATAAAGGGTTGTGCTATTCTTAAGAAAAACAAGGAGGCGCTTACATGAACTATCAAAATCCGATTTTGCCTGGGTTTCACCCAGATCCGAGTTTTTGCCGCGGTGAGGATCGTTACTATATGGTGACTAGTTCTTTTGAATACTTTCCGGGATTGCCACTATTTGAGAGTGTCGATTTAGTCAATTGGCAACCGATTGGCCATTGTATTACTCGTGAAAGTCAGATGACCTTTACGGATGCGCTGCCCAATGCGTTAGGAATTTACGCACCGACGATTCGCCGGATTAAGGGGCGCTATTATGTGGTTTGCACCAATGTCGGAACCTCAGATCATGGACCGGGAAATTTTTTCCTGTGGGCAGACGATCCTCATGGGGAGTGGTCGGATCCTATTTGGCTAGACCTACCTGGGATTGATCCGAGTTTGCTAGAAGACGATCAGGGGCAGATTTGGTATTGTGGGGCCCATCAAGGCATTTATCTTTGCCAGTTGGATTTAACTGATGGGAGTCATGGTCCCCGGATTGATATTTGGCAAGGAACTGGTGGAGCAGATCCAGAGGGGCCACATATTTATCAGAAAGATGGCTGGTATTATTTGCTGATTGCTGAAGGCGGGACTGGCTATGGTCATATGGTGACGATGGCTCGTAGTCGGGAAATTACCGGTCCTTATGAAGCCTGTCCAGCTAATCCGCTACTTACCAATCGCAGTCTCCCTTTGCCAATTCAAGGGACGGGGCACGCGGACTTGATGGAAGATGAAAATGGCAACTGGTGGGTAGTTTGTCTGGGGATTCGACCGCTAGAAGAATTTCCGAAGCGTCATATCTTAGGCCGGGAAACCTTTTTAGTGCCAGTGACTTGGCAACAAGAGTGGCCTGATTTTGGTGTCAATGGTTCTGTTTTACCAGAGATGGCAGGACCTTTGCCGGGTAATCCTAGTGCGGTCGATTTACAGCAAAAGGCCTATGACTTTTTCGATGATTTTTCTGAAGCAAGCTTGGCAACAGCGTGGAATACGTTGTGTCGGCCACGGGATAACCAGTTAATGCCGACAGCAAAAGGTTTGGCCATGGTGGTTAGTAGGGAAGAAAAATTAAGTGGACAAACTTGGCTCGGTCATCGCTTGCAACATTTGCCTTTTGAAATCACGGCGACTTTTGACCTAAGTGAAGCCAGTGCTGGGTTAAACTGTGGTTTAAACCTCTTTTTGAATCCCACCCATCGTTATGATTTAGTAGTTGAAAAAACAGCGACAGGTAACTTGGTAAAAGCGACATTTGCAATGGGTCCTTTTGGTCGAGAGGAAGAGTTTTTTACCTTCAAGGAAACCACGGCCTCTTTACGAATCAAAGGCGACACGAAAACCGTAATTTTTGAAGCATTAAATCCAGCAGGCGAATGGCAAAAATTAACAGAGGTTCCCCTTCATTATTTGACTACTGAAACCGGGGGCATCTTTACGGGACCCTATGTTGGTTTGTTTGCTCGAGGCGAAAAGGAGACAGCGGGTAAAGTCTACTGCCGTTCCTTCCATTATCATGGGCGCTTTGATTTTTAAGAAATACGAAAATTAACTAAAGAAAAGAATGGAGAAGGATACTGTGTTTCATACTAAACTTGATGATTTTCCAGAAGATTTTATGTGGGGTGCGGCCTCTGCAGCTTACCAAATCGAAGGAGCCTTTGCAGAAGATGGCAAAGGTCTGACCATTTGGGACGAGTACGCCATGACTCCAGGCAATACCTTTGAAGAAACTGATGGCAAAGTTGCGGTGGATCATTACCATCGTTACCAAGAAGATGTGCAGTGGATGAAAAAAATGGGGCTAAAAGCCTATCGTTTCTCAGTTTCTTGGGGGCGGATCTTACCAGATGGCGAAGGGGAGGTCAATGAAGCAGGGCTGGCTTTTTATGAAAACTTGGTGGATGAACTACTGGCCAATGGAATCGAACCGTTAGTGACGTTGTATCACTGGGATTTGCCTCTTGCGTTACAACAAAAATACCAAGGGTGGGAAGGTCGAGAAACCATTGCAGCCTTCAAAAAATATTGTGAAGCGCTTTTTACTCGTCTCGGTTCCAAGGTGAAGTACTGGATTACGATGAATGAGCAGAATGTTTTTATTCCTTTAGGCTATCGTTGGGCAGCCCATCCGCCTAAAGTGACGGATTTAAAACGGATGTATCAAGCCAATCACCATGTTAATTTGGCTAATGCAGAAGCCATCAAATCTTTTCGTGAACTCGTTCCTACTGGTAAAATTGGTCCAAGCTTTGGTTATGGGCCCACTTATCCTTTAAGTGCTAAGCCGCAAGATGTGTTAGCGGCGGAAAATGCTGATGACTTTAACAATCGTTTCTGGTTGGATGTCTATTGCAAAGGAAAATATCCAAAATTTATGCTGAAACAGCTGAAAAACCTAGGCTTGGCTCCAGAAATTTTACCAGAAGATGACAAGCTATTAGCCTCTGTGACACCAGATTTTCTGGGAGTCAATTATTACCATGGCGGTACGGTGAAGGAAAATAGCTATGAGGCTGGTGACTTTGCGGATGCTTCTGAAAAGGACTTTTCAAAAGTTGACCCTTATCAAATGGCTGCCAAAGAGGGGGAACACGCACCGGAAAAAGCCATGTTCCAAGCGGTAGACAATCCTTATTTAGAGAAGACGGATTGGGGTTGGGAAATCGATCCGGTTGGTTTCCGAGTAGCCTTGCGAAAATTGGCTAGTGACTATGACTTGCCGATTATCGTCACGGAAAACGGCTTAGTGGCTTTCGATGAGTTGACGGCTGAAGGAGCAATTCATGATGACTATCGCATTGACTATTTGCAAAGTCATTTGCAGGAACTCCAAAAAGCGATCACTGATGGCGTGGAAGTGCTGGGCTATTGCGCTTGGTCCTTTACCGATTTGTTGAGCTGGTTAAATGGGTATAAAAAACGTTATGGCTTCGTCTATATCGATCGGGACAATCAGGATGAAAAATCACTCGCGCGGATTCCCAAAGATAGTTATTTTTGGTACCAAGAGGTGATTGCCACTAATGGCCAAAACCTAACTTCAAAATAACCCAATGTATAAGGACTACTTGCGATTTTACTGAACATGGCAGAGATAAAAAATGAATAAAAGAAAGGACCTATCAAATTTATGACAGGTCCTTTTTTAGTGGGAAACTTTTCTAACCTTCCTTAAAACCCAAGACAAACCATTGCACAAACTGGCTTTTTGCGTTAAAGTAGTGGTTGTGAAACATTTTTGTGAAACAATGGAAAGTAAGCGGTGTGAACCGCTTTTTATGGAAAGGAACGCTTATGCTGCCTGAAGAATTTAGACAGCGCCTTGAAGCTGACGGCATCGTATTGGATGACGGACAGATGGCGCAATTTGCGGAGTATTTCCGCTTATTGGTGGAATGGAATGAGAAGATGAATCTCACCGCCATCACGGAAGAAAAAGAAGTTTACTTGAAGCATTTTTATGATTCGGTGATGTTGGCTCTGGCGGTGAAACTTGATCCGGCGGCCGCTATTTGTGACGTGGGATCGGGAGCCGGCTTTCCTAGCATTCCGCTGAAAATCGTCTTCCCGGAACTTACGGTAACCATCGTGGATTCCTTAAACAAACGGATTACTTTCTTGACCCAGTTGACAGAAGCATTGGGCTTAAAAAATGTCCATTTGTATCATGATCGGGCGGAAACTTTTGGACAAAACAAAGCCTTTCGCGAAAGTTTCGACTATGTGACAGCCCGAGCGGTGGCACGTTTGAACGTCTTGGCGGAATTGTGTCTGCCGTTAGTTAAAAAAGAGGGCTTTTTCTTAGCTTTGAAAGCAGCCAAAAGTGATGAAGAATTAGCCGAGGCAAAACCGGCTATTGCTACTCTGGGTGGTAAATTTATTGAGGAAAAGGTCATGTCTTTGCCAGTAGCTGGCGACCAGCGGCATTTTCTCGTGATCCAAAAGAAAAAAGAAACACCCAAAAAATACCCTCGTAAACCAGGACTGCCCAATAAGCAGCCGCTTAAGTAGGGGATGGTAGGATTTGGCATTGTTTATTAGAAAGGCTTCGAGGCGGAGAAAGCTCGGCAATAAGCCCAAACAGTCAATGTGACGAAAACCGTCACAGTGCCTGTTTGTTCTTATTGCAGCTACTCATGGAGAGTACGCGTACAGTTCGATGCACTGCTAACGCTTGGCATGAAGCGGAAAATCACTGCTTCAATCGAACTTGTATCAACTTCAGAGCGAGCCGCTTTAGCACACTTTATTAGGAGGATCCTTTATGGCACGAATTATTTCTGTGGCAAACCAGAAGGGTGGCGTGGGGAAAACCACGACCACTGTCAATCTTGGGGCTTGCCTTGCATTTGAAGGAAAAAAAGTATTATTGGTAGACATTGATGCACAGGGCAATGCCACCAGTGGTGTAGGCGTTCGTAAGCCGGATGTCAAAAAAGATATTTATGATGTGTTAGTCAATGAGGAACCGATTACCGAAGCGATTTTACCTAGTAGTCGGGAAGGGTTAGATATCGTTCCAGCGACGATTCAGTTGGCTGGGGCGGAAATTGAATTGACTTCCATGATGGCGCGGGAATCTCGCTTAAAATCGGCGTTGGAAGAGATTCGTGATCGGTACGATTATATTTTGATCGACTGTCCCCCATCTTTGGGTCACATGACTATCAATGCTTTTACTGCTAGCGATTCTTTGTTGATTCCCGTGCAGTGTGAGTATTATGCCCTGGAAGGATTGAGCCAGCTGTTGAATACGGTTCGTCTAGTGCAAAAGCATTTCAACCCTGGTTTGAAAATTGAAGGGGTCTTATTGACGATGTTTGACGCTCGTACCAATTTGGGAGCGGAAGTCGTGGAAGAAGTGAAACGTTATTTCCAAGAAAAAGTTTACGATACCATCATTCCTCGAAACGTGCGTTTGTCAGAAGCGCCGAGCCATGGCTTGTCGATTATTGACTATGATCCGTTGTCCAAGGGGGCTAAGATGTATATTTCCTTGGCAAAGGAGGTTTTGAGTCGTGAAAAATAAAGGAAAAGGTTTAGGTCGGGGGATCGATGCTTTGTTTCAAGATTTCAAAGATCTGGAAGAAGTCGATGTGAAAACGGAAGTGATCGTGAATATTCAGCTGAGTGAGTTGCGTCCTAATCCTTATCAACCGCGAAAAACCTTTGATGAAGCTTCTTTGCAAGAATTAGCAACATCGATTTCCCACTCCGGTGTCTTTCAACCAATCATCGTGCGGCAATCAGCAGTCAAGGGTTACGAAATCATCGCTGGGGAGCGACGTTTCCGGGCTTCAAAATTAGCTGGCAAAGAAACGATTCCGGCGATTATTCGCGAGTTTGACGAAGAATCCATGATGCAAGTGGCTGTGCTGGAAAACTTGCAGCGGGAAGATTTGACGCCGTTGGAAGAAGCGGAAGCCTACGAAATGTTGATGAAAAACTTAGAATTAACCCAAGCCCAAGTGGCAGAACGTCTAGGTAAGAGTCGCCCCTACATTGCGAACTATTTGCGTTTGCTGACTTTGCCAAAATTGGTGAAGGAAATGGTGCAAGACGAGCGCCTATCCATGGGGCAAGCCCGGACCTTACTAGGCTTAAAAGATAAAAATCAAATCCTGAAACTAGCCAATCGTTGTGTCAAAGAAAGTTTGACTGTGCGGCAGTTGGAACAGATTGTTTCTGCAATGAATGACAAAAAAGAAGTCAAAAAAACCCCACGCATTGTGAAGGAAAAACCTTATTATTTACGTGAAGGGGAAGAACGTTTGATGGATAAGTTTGGCACCAATGTGGAAATTTCTGAAAAAGACGGCAAAGGGAAAATCGAAATCGAGTACCTTTCCCAAAGTGATTTGACCCGGATTTTGGATATTCTAAACATTCAATTTGACGAAGCATAAGAAAAAGGAGCGACCTGTATGTATGATCTAGGAGACATCGTGGAAATGAAAAAGCCTCATGCCTGCAAAGCCAATCGTTGGCAAATCATCCGCATGGGCGCTGATATCAAAATCAAATGCACCAACTGTGGTCATATCGTGATGTTGACCCGCCGTGAGTTTGAGAAAAAAATGAAAAAAGTTTTGGAAAAAGCCCCGGCTAAGGACTAACTCAGCTGGTACCATCTTTCAAAACCATCATAATGACTATATAGAGAAAGAGTGAAGTTACTATGGCATTAACTGCCGGAATCGTGGGCTTGCCCAACGTTGGGAAGTCTACCTTATTCAACGCCATCACTAAAGCCGGAGCAGAAGCGGCCAATTATCCTTTTGCGACTATCGATCCTAACGTGGGGATGGTGGAGGTGCCAGATTGGCGCTTGCAACGTTTGACAGAATTGGTTCAACCGAAAAAAACAGTCCCTACCACGTTTGAATTTACCGATATTGCTGGTATCGTCAAAGGGGCCAGCAAAGGGGAAGGCTTGGGTAACCAGTTTTTGAGTCATATTCGCCAAGTGGATGCGATTTGTCACGTCGTTCGTTGTTTTGATGATGACAATATCACCCACGTAGAAGGTCGGGTAGATCCACTAGAAGACATCGATACCATCAATTTGGAATTGGTGCTGGCCGACTTGGAATCTATCAATAAACGTTATACCCGAGTGGCCAAAGTTGCCAAAACGAAAGACAAAGATGCGATGGCTGAGTTGGCGGTATTGGATAAGATCAAACCAGTTCTTGAAGAAGGCAAATCCGCCCGCAGCGTAGCGTTTACCGAAGAGGAACAAAAAATCGTCAAAGGCTTGTTCCTGTTGACTACAAAACCAGTTTTATACGTAGCCAATGTCTCTGAAGATGAAGTGGCAGATGCAGAAAATAACCATTACGTGCAAGACGTACGAAATTTTGCTGCCTCTGAAAATGCGGAAGTCATCGTTGTTTGTGCCCGAGCTGAAGAAGAAATCGCCGAGTTAGAAGAGGAAGATAAGGCGGAATTTTTGGAAGCAATGGGTATTGAAGAGTCTGGTTTGGATCAATTGATTCGGGCAGCGTATGATCTCTTAGGGTTAGCGACCTACTTTACTGCTGGGGTGCAAGAAGTGCGCGCTTGGACCTTCCGTAAGGGTATCAAAGCCCCTCAAGCAGCTGGGATTATCCATTCTGACTTCGAGCGAGGCTTTATCCGTGCCGAAACGGTATCCTTTGAAGACTTGGACAAGTACGGTACGATGCATGCAGCGAAAGAAGCTGGCCGTGTCCGCTTGGAAGGCAAGGACTATGTCGTGCAAGATGGCGATGTTATGTTGTTTAGATTCAATGTATAAGTGATTGCAATCACTAATCCGCCTCCCTTGGCTACTTACTATATCAAGGAGGTAGGGTTAGTGTTTTTTTAGAAATAGGAAACTCTTAGTATCGGTAATTTAACCAGTAGAAAGAGTCGGGTTTCAATTTTCCAATCTCCCGTCAGATAGTTTTCTGAGAGGAAAGAAGAGAGGGCCAGAACTTTGTAAGCGATCAAAAAAGCTGTTTATTAAGTTGCCAATATGGTAAAATGTTCATTGGACGAAATTTTATCTTAGTGCCAAGTGACGGTTTTTGTGACGAAGGCAAGACATAATGAGGAGGAGAATACATGGAGCCAGAAGTGTTGCGGCAATATGTTTCCGAAAATCGTGAGCTGGAACCACAGCTGACTAAGCGAAATCAACAATATATCTTTGACTTGAAAAAGTCTTTGCAAGCGGCCAATCTTTCTGAAGAAGAAATGGTCATCGCGATGCACGACATCTTACCGACTTTAGTCGAAGAACAAAAAACAGGGAAAACCGCGCGCCAGTTATTCGGTACAGTTTCTGAACGGACTGAAGCGATCATCAATAAACCACAACCGCTGCCGGAAACCAAACCCGTCTTGATGTGGTTGGATAACTCCTTATTTATCTTAGGTGTCTTTGGTTTGATGGTGGGTGTGATGGGCTTGTTCACCAATGGTAAGGCACAGATGTATGGGCTCTTTAGCCTGATTATTGGTGCAGCTATCGGGGGCTTTGTCTTCTATCTCTTCTACAAATTCTTCTACCAATACGAACAACCTGGTGCCGATAAGAGTAAACGACCTAAGATGTGGAAAGCGTTATTGATGATGATTCCAATCTTCTTCTTGTGGATGTTGGTTTGGGGTGCTTCCAGCTTGCCAATCTTTGATATTTTAAATCCGGTGATGCCACCAATCGTGACGATGATCATTGGGGCAGCAGCATTGGGCTTACGTTGGTTCTTGAAAAAACAATTCAATATTCAAGGAAGCTTTTCCATGCCGCCAAGACAAGAACAAAAATAATGACTTGTATCCGTCGCACTCTCGATTCTATTTCGAGAGTGCGACGGATTTTTGCTGTGAAACACAGCGATTGACTACTGAAAGTAGGCAGAGCTGATGTTGAACAGTAGTAGGCGACCACCGGGAGCGTCGCCACTTCTGTTTTGCTTTTTTCTATCACTTTCCTAAGAAAACCTGCCATCTGGTTGACTTGTCTTGATATTTCTGTTAAATTCATCAATAAAAATAAACTGAGGAGTGGTAACGAAAATGTCCAACTGGGAAACGAAATTCGCGAAAAAAGGCTTGACCTTCGATGACGTGCTGCTAATTCCAGCAGAAAGCCATGTCTTGCCAAACGATGTGGATATGAGTGTGCAACTTGCTAAAAACATCAAATTAAATATCCCGATTTTATCAGCAAGTATGGATACGGTCACTGATAGCAAAATGGCCATTGCTATGAGTCGTCAAGGTGGCTTGGGGGTCATTCACAAAAATATGACCATTGCCCAACAAGCGGATGAAGTTCGTAAAGTGAAACGTTCTGAAAGTGGCGTCATCATCGATCCTTTCTTTTTGACGCCGACACATTTGGTGGCAGATGCCGAACATCTGATGGCCAAATATCGGATCAGTGGGGTGCCAATTGTTGAAACGATGGAAAACCGTAAACTTGTAGGCATCATCACTAACCGGGACATGCGCTTTGTGACAGACTACAGTATCCCAATCGATGACGTAATGACCAAGTCAGCCCTTGTCACTGCTCCTGTGGGTACTAAATTACAGGACGCTGAAAAAATCCTCCAAAAACACAAGATTGAAAAACTCCCAATTGTAGATGAAGAAGGTCGTTTAAGCGGCTTAATCACCATCAAGGACATTGAAAAAGTTATCGAATTCCCTAATGCCGCCAAAGATGAACATGGCCGTTTGTTAGTAGCTGCGGCTGTCGGTGTCACAAGTGATACCTTTGAACGGGCCGGAGCATTATTAGATGCTGGTGCCGATGCAATCGTCATTGACACCGCCCACGGTCATAGCGCGGGTGTTATTCGTAAAATCAAAGAAATTCGCGAAACGTTCCCAGAAGCAACCTTGATTGCCGGTAATGTTGCCACAGCTGAAGCGACCAAAGCTCTTTATGATGTCGGCGTGGATGTCGTAAAAGTTGGGATTGGCCCAGGCTCTATCTGTACAACACGGGTGGTAGCCGGTGTCGGTGTACCACAATTGACTGCCATTTACGATGCGGCATCGGTTGCTCGCCAATACGGTAAAGCAATCATCGCAGACGGTGGGATCAAGTACTCCGGTGATATCGTGAAAGCTTTAGCAGCTGGTGGTCATGCGGTGATGTTAGGTTCGATGTTAGCCGGGACTGACGAATCTCCAGGTGAATTTGAAATCTTCCAAGGCCGTCGCTTTAAAACCTATCGTGGGATGGGCTCTCTTGGGGCGATGGAAAAAGGTTCTAGTGATCGTTACTTCCAAGGTGGCGTCAATGAAGCCAATAAATTGGTTCCAGAAGGTATCGAAGGACGAGTTGCCTACAAAGGTAGCGTCTCAGATATCATCTTCCAAATGATCGGTGGCTTGCGAGCTGGAATGGGCTATGTCGGCGCGGATAACTTAAAGAAACTGCGCGACGATGCCCAATTTGTTCAAATGAGTGGCAATGGGTTGAAAGAATCCCACCCTCACGATGTCCAAATTACCAAAGAAGCACCAAACTACTCTGTAGAACAATAACTAAAAAAACTATCCGAACAAGTTGTCATAAGGACTCTTGTTCGGGTAGTTTTTTATTTGAGAAACATCAACAGTAGCTTGATATAAACCGCGTTATCAAAGAATTTTCTTGTGCTTTCTTTTTGAAAATGTTTCACGTGAAAACTTTCATAGCTTATTTAGAGCGTGCAAAACTACTTCGCAAAGTTTTTTTCATTAAAAAAGATTGAGCTCTGTCAACAGCTGACGAAGCTCAATCTTTTTATTATTCAATAATTCGGAAATCATTTTCCCCAAAGTAAGTGTACAGCGGTTTTTGGGTTTGTTGTAGCAAAGTATCTACTGAAACAAATTCGTAACCTTCTTGGCGCATGTTATCGATGATTTGTGGCAAGGCCTCCACGGTGGTTTGGTGGATATCGTGCATCAAGACGATAGAGCCTTCATACAGCGTATCTTTTACTCGTGTTACAGTGGCGGCGACGTTTTTCAATTCCCAGTCTTGTGAATCGACGCTCCAGTGAATCAGCGGTTTGCCAATGACTCTCGCGGCTTGCTGACCAGCAGCTCCATAGGGTGCTCGGAAGTTGGTGGCAAGTTTTCCGCAGGCTTCAAAGATGGCTTTATCGGTTTTGCGGACTTGTTCTTGGATTTGTTCGTCTGACAGATTTGGCAAGTAAGGGTGGTCATAGGAGTGAGAGCCTACGTCCATGCCTTCGTCTACCATGCGTTTGACCAAGGCTTCGTTGCCGGCAATATTTTGTCCTAATAAGAAGAAGGTAGCTGTGGCTTTTTTCTCCTTCAAAATATCCAATACTTTCCCAGTGGTAGCGTAGTTGGGACCATCATCAAAAGTTAAAGCCACGTATTTCTTATTTGGATCTAAAGTCACTTTATCCGGATCTTGCAAGGCCTCGGCGTCTACCAGAGAAGTATTGATAAAGGCTGCGATATCTTTGTAAGCTAAAGTAATTTTCTTAGTACCAGTATCATTTTTAGGTAAGGTAATGGTCAGTTTTTCTGGCGAATACTCGATCTTATTTTCCATACTGATGCGAGGCATATCCAAGACTTTATCAAAAATCGCAGCTGGATCTTTCGCGTCATCCAAAATCTTTTGTTGGATGACTTGTTGGATGCCTAGAAGATCGGCTTCTTCAGGAATCAATTCTTTAATACTTACCGGTTTCCCTGTCTTATGGTAAATATAGGAAGCTTCCCCCGTAATGGCTTTTTCAGTGATGAAACTTTCCTTTTTCCCATCCCAACGATAGCGCTGAGCTACCAGCTGGTAAATGTCCAACTGATCAGAGACGGTATCCACATCCAATTTCCCGACAATCACCGCTTTTTCGTCATCTTTGACGGTTTTCTTTGCCTTTTCAACTAAGGCATTGAGACTGGCTTCGGGATCTTTCATAGGCAGGTGACCGTCTGTATTTTTAGGAGTGTAAACCACCGTTTTTAAGTTGGTACCATCCTTTTTCGTCAAGGTATCCACCACACCGCTTTGGTTGCGTTCTTCTTGAATTTCCGCCAACAAATTGGTAGCACCGTTTTCGTATTGTTCCTGACGAACTGCGGCTTGATGTTCTTGATCAAAGAAGTAATAGGCACCACCGGCAACAGCAGCCACCACTAAAATGCTAATTAGGGTAAAGATATTCTTACCCCAACTACGTTTCTTCTTAGGTGTTTGTTGGTGTTGACGACTTTGGCGAGTCTCGTGAATTTCTTCAAAGTCCTCAGGTTGAGAAGCGGCTGGGGCAAGCTCCGGAGTCTCTTCTTCAACGGCTGTAACTTCTGGAGCTGTCTTCTGATCTTCATCAGATTGGGTGGTTTCTGAGCTATCTTCAGGGAGGGCTTCATCATCAGCTGTTTCTGCTACCGTTACCCCATCTTCGGCAGGCTCTTCCACAAGCTCCTGAGTGGTTTTTTCCATCTCAGTCGTGGCTGCTTCTTCTATTGTAGTCTCAGTTTCCGGAATTTCCGGTACTGTTTGGTCCACCGTTGCGGTTAGTTCCTCGTCAGTGGCTTGATTTATTTGTTTGTCTGACTGCGAATCCCGACCTTTTTGATGACGGCTGGATCGAGTCAATTCTTGATTGTCATCCATGTGAACACCTATCCCCCGTAGTGAGTCATTTTTTCAGATAATGCAAGTTCAATGTACCATCATTGGTAGTTGCTTTCAAGACAAAGCGACCGCATGCCGACTATCATTTTTGTCAGGTTAGCCTTTGGTAATTTTAGTGAGGCCGCCCATGTAAGGTACCAACACTTCTGGAATCGTGACACTGCCATCCGCATTTTGGTAGTTTTCCAAAACGGCGGCAACTGTCCGACCAACAGCCAAACCAGACCCGTTCAAGGTATGGGCGTAATGAAGTTTGCCTTCCCCGTCACGGTAACGAATCATTGCCCGGCGTGCTTGGAAATCTTCACAGTTGGAACAAGAGCTGATTTCTCGATACATATCTTGCGCAGGAATCCAGACTTCCAAATCATAAGTTTTCGCAGCAGAAAAGCCCATATCCCCAGTTGATAAAGCGACGACACGGTAAGGTAAACCGAGTTTTTGTAGCAAGTCTTCCGCATTATTGGTCATTTTTTCGAGTTCTTCATAAGAGTGTTCTGCATCAGAGAATTTCACCATTTCCACTTTGTTAAATTGATGGAGGCGAATCAACCCTCGAGTATCTCGTCCAGCACTGCCAGCTTCAGAACGGAAAGATGGGCTCAAGGCAGTAAAGTAGATCGGCAGTTGGGCGCCGTCAAGAATTTCACCGTTGTAGTAGTTGGTCAAAGGGACTTCGGCAGTAGGGATCAACGTCAAATCGGAATCTGCCAACTGGAAGACGTCTTCTTTAAATTTTGGAAATTGTCCGGTACCAAACATGGCTTTGCTGTTGACGATATAAGGTGTCATCATTTCAGTGTAGCCGTGTTCGTAGACATGTTGATCCAAGAAAAAGTTGTATAAGGCCCGTTCCAAACGAGCGCCCAAGCCTTTGTAGTAAACAAAGCGAGCACCGGAAACTTTGGCACCACGTTCAAAGTCCAAAATATCCAAGTCTTCGGCGATATCCCAGTGGGCTTTTGGTTCGAAAGCAAATTGCGGGGTTTCTTTCCAACGGCGGACTTCTACATTATCATCTTCGTCTTTCCCCACTGGTACGCTGTCGTTTGGCAAGTTTGGTAAGGTGGTAGCAATGGTGGTTAGTTTTTCATCGATTTCCGCAATTTCACCATCGTAAACTTTGATTTTTTCGCCGACTTCTTTCATTTCGGCGATTTTGTCGGCGGCATCGGCTTTTTCCCGTTTGAGTTTGGCAATTTCGCCGGAGACATCGTTACGGTATTTTTTCAGTTCTTCAGTTTTTACCAAAAGCCCCCGACGTTGTTCGTCTAAGGTCATGAAGTCGTCGATGATTTCTCCTGGGACGCCTCGAGTGGCTAGTTTGGTTTTGACGGTTTCTGCATTTTGGCGGATCATTTTGATGTCTAACATGTTTCTTCCTCCTATAGATGTGTTGGTAGTAAGATGTCTGGATCTAGTGTGGGTCAATCAGTGAAGCAGGCAAAATAAAAAAACTGTCTCCTCCTAAGCAGATGCTTGGGACGAAACAGTTTGATTCGCGGTACCACCCAAGTTCGACGCAAGCGCCGCCCTTGTCGATCCTTATCGCAGATCAAGCGACCTTCCATTACGAAGGTGACGAGTTTAAGACTGGATTTCCAAATAGTTCCTGCTGATTCTCACCGGCCATCAGCTCTCTGAAAGGGTACTGGTTTGTACTTGGGTCTTGCGTCTTTGTTATTAAGTTAGGGTAAGCATACTAAATTTTGCCATTTTCGTCAACTTTTGCCAGTTCGGCAGGCTTTGGATTGCGAGTCAAAGGCAAGTGGATGATAAATGAAGTCCACTTTGGATTTGATTTGGCATAAATGTAGCCCCCGTGAAGGGCCACGATACTTTGGGTAATGGCTAACCCCAGTCCAGTACCGCCAGTTGTTTGGTTACGGGATTCTTCAACGCGATAAAAACGATCGAACAAGGAATCTAAGGCATGTTTAGGAATCTCAGCGCCGTTGTTTTTGACGACAATCACGGCTTCTGTCCCGACTTTTTTTAGTTCGATAACTAGTTGAGTGGCGCCTTTTCCGTATTTGAAGGCGTTGGTGAAGAGATTATTGAAGACCCGGACGATTTTTTCTGTATCACCGTCCATAAGTAGTTGTTTTTCCTCGGTGACCACTTGAATCTCCAATCCTTTTCTAGAAGCTTCTAGTTCAAAATCCGCCGCCAGTTGTTCCACTAGTTGTACCATGTCGAAAGAAACCATATTGACTGGGACTGTAGGCTGTCGCACTTTAGTATATTCGAAGAGATCTTCTACCAGCGACTTCATTTGCTTGGCTTTGACATAGGCAGTGTGAGTGTATTTCAGTAAATCCTCTTGACTGTGATACTGACCATCTTCAATCAAGCCGAGATAGCCGATGATGGAGGTCAGAGGGGTGCGGATATCATGACTGACATTGGTAATCAGTTCATCTTTGGACTGTTCAATCTTGCGCTCATCCTCAATCGCCGCCACCGTGCTGTCCACGAGTCCGTTGATGCTGGTGACTACGCGGCTGAGATCTCCTCGTAGTTCAAAGGGAATGCGATGGTCATAGTTTCCATTAGCGATATAATGCAATTCGCTGATGATGTGGCGCAACTGCATTTGGCGATAGCGTCGGATGAGTCGCCAGTATAAAACGGCAATATCCAGAATCAAGAACAAAGGGATGATTAAGTTGCGCCCACTGCGGAAGAAATTCGTCCCTAGATTTAAGCGCAAGGTCTCCTTGGTATCCCAGATGGCATTATTCAAAGAAGTGGAGTTTTCAATCACTGCTGATAAGACGACCACGATTGCGACATTTAATAGTAGTAATAAGATCACCGTCACGATGCCTTCCGCCAAAAGCTCACTGATTTCTTTGGAGGTGAGGGTGATACGTTTGCGCTTTTCTTGGGCGTGTTGCGGGGGGACGGAGTTATTTGGCATCAATCTTGTAACCTACACCCCAAACGGTTTGAATAATCTTTTCACCGCCAGTGGCTTCCTCGATTTTATCCCGCAGATGGCTGACGTGCACCATTACGGTCTTGGCGGAGACCACACTTTCTTGTTTCCATACCCGTTCGAAGATCTCGTCTGCCGAGAAAACCCGGTTCGGGTGAGAGGCAAGTAGGTATAAAATGCCAAATTCCAAAGCAGTTAGTTGGATTTCCTTGCCTTCAACGGTTTTAACTTCGTGGGAGTCTTTATTAATGATCAAAGAGCTGACTTCGAGGACATCCGGTTGATCTGGTTGGACTGCCATTTTGACCCGCCGCAGTAAAGACTTCACACGAGCCATAACTTCTAGTGGATTGAAGGGTTTTGTGACATAGTCATCTGCGCCAGCCACCAAACCACGAATTTTATCCATATCGGTAGTTTTTGCTGTCAATAGAATGATAGGAATTTGTGATTCTTTGCGAAGTTCCTTCACTACCTGCATCCCATCTTTTTCTGGCATCATAATATCCAGAATCATCAATTCGATATCAGGATTGGTACGAACTTTAGAGAGGGCTTCTTTCCCATCGTAGGCTTTGACCGGTTCATAGCCTTCATTGTGGAGATAGATACTTAGCAATTCGACGATTTCTTTGTCATCATCGGCAACTAAAATTTTCATAGTTAATATCCTCCTATAACAATAATAGTAAAGCGAGTAGATCAAGATCAGGTTTTGCTGTAGCCTATTTTTGCCACAGAAACTGTTTTCTACTATATAATACACGATTTTACAAACAGACTGTATTATTTCGCTGTATTTGCTTAGTAGTGTACCAAAAATAGGGTTTATTTTAGTTAATAGTATCAAAATTTAGGAATTTCTACTATTTTTTAAGTTGAGAGATGAGTTTAGTACAGGCTCGGATTGGAAAATGAAGGATGAAAACCGGTTGAAAGCACTTTGATTTCGTAGGCTAAGAAGTAAAACACGAACGTTTGTAGATGTGTAATATTATAACGTTAAGAAACAGAGAAAACCTTGATAAATCAGGGTTTATCGTTGACTTTTTGCTGAGATGTTGATATATTATATCTTGTCCTTGAGGGGACGAACCACTGAGATGAGGCTTGAAAATAAACTTTAAAAAAGTTGTTGACAACAAGTTCGATTCTTGGTAAACTGTTAAAGTCGCCGTTGGGTGATTCTGGTTTTGTCAAGTAGCTATTGAAAAAGTTGATAAAAAATTAAAAGTTTTTGTTGACAAACAGTTGAGCTTCTGATAAGATATAAGAGTTGCTGAAGCAGTTAGCGACAACGACATTTAGACCTTTGAAAACTGAACAAAAAGCAAAACGAACCAATGTGTAGGG
>NZ_MAEI01000015.1 GCF_009933255.1 Enterococcus diestrammenae
TTCCTTTGTTTGATACTTTTTTAAATAAAATTGATTTTTCTTAATGTTTGTTCTTCCTTTTTTAATTGCTTTAATATTTCATTTACTGATTCTATATCCAAATCGTACCAATCACCAAAAGCGATAATATCACCTGATACTTTTTTTTCTATAAAATCAACTGTTAAAGTTATTTCTCTTGTTGACATTGGCGAACGTGCTTCTATTTGATATAAATCAAAATCATATTTTTGATGATTATTTATTCCTCTCATTTCTGTTACTGTCGCTTTTATCACTTTTAAAATATTACCTTCAAAATTTATTTTTTTTATTTTAATATCCACTTTAAAACTTCCTTTCTGATAAACTTACAAGCCTTAATTGGCTTGTAAGTATTTTTTTTCTTCTTTATCTTCCTTCACCTTTTGACTTCCATACATTCCCCTTATTGTGTCCATATCATAATTTTTTCGACTACGTTTTTTATAATCGCTTGGTGCTTTATACCATGCGTATTTTTTTGGTGAATAACGAAATTCTAGGGCTTTTATGTCGTCCTTATAAGGTTTTGTGTTGCCTGTTAACCATATAAAAGTTCCCACGATTTCAATTGATACACCGTCCATTTTCAGATTGAAAAGTTGATTTATAATGTCCTTAAATTGTTCGGGCGTTTCAGTCGTTTCTTTTGTATAGGTTTCGCCGTCTTTGTTCTTGTGAGTGTTTTTAAGTTTGCTAAACAATTCATCATATTCATTGTTTAGTTGCGCCATTTCTTCATTGCTACCACCACAATCGGGGTGCAATTTCAAAGCTAATTTTTTGTAGGCTTTTTTCAATTCTTCCAATGTTTCAACGTTTTTAATGTATTTCATTTTTATCATTCCTTTTCTTTTTTATTTTTGGCTTTTTGACAACCATTTTTGTTAGGCGTTTGAGGAAGTGAAGCTGTTTTCCTCATGTTTTAAAAGCTAGAAATAAATTACAGTGTATGCTCCTTTCTTTTTTCGTTTTGTTGGTTCATTTTCGCCAGTGTGTTCGTGTCGTTTGCTGTGACGAGTACGCAACATAGACACAAAGAAAACACAAGGGCGAGCTTGCTCGTTTATATACCCTTGTGTTTTCGACTGGATATGTTAAGGTAACAAACAGTAAGTGACACGTTACAGACTGCAAAATGTACCAACTGAAAAAAGAAAGTATCTGAGGTAGAGTAACGAACGGTTAGCTTTTACCATTCGAGGAAAGGTGTTAGTCAAATACAAATATCTTTGCAAAGAAATAAGTTGGGTTTGGAACGAGGAGCAACTGCACCGCAAGTGGAACAACTTATTTTATCCTTCTTAGGTTTTTCTTTTTGGTGTTTTATCTAAAAGAAAAACCTAGCTTTTTTTGCTAGGCTTTTCTTTTACATTTCTTTAATTTTCAAATTTTTTATTTCCCACTCAAACCATTCGCTAAAATCTTGTTTAAAGCCGTTAATAGAATATTGCTCTTGTTCTTCTGCTTCTTTATCGTTTTGAGGGTCTAAGTAGGTCGGTTTATCTTTTGGTCTTGCGTATACACCTATCCATGTTTTAAAATCGCCCTCAAAACTGCTATCTATGATAAAGCCTTGCTCTTTTAGCTCTTCTCTTACTTGAGCTTTTAGATATTGCTGTTCTTGTGTTCCAAAAAACTCATTTTCTGTAAAATCTTCTAATTGTAATTTTTTTGTTTTTTCCATTTTCTTTTCCTCTTTTCTTTTTTTTGATTTTTAGTTTTTTGACAACCATTTTTGTTAGGCGTTTGAGGAAGTGAAGCTGTTTTCCTCATGTTTTAAAAGCTAGAAATAAATTACATGTGTATGCTCCTTTCTTTTTTCGTTTTGTTGGTTCATTTTCGCCAGTGTGTTCGTGTCGTTTGCTGTGACGAGTACGCAACATATCCAGTCGAAAACACAAGGGCGAGCTTGCTCGTTTATATACCCTTGTGTTTTCGACTGGATATGTTAAGGTAACAAACAGTAAATGACACGTTACAGACTGCAAAATGTACCAACTGAAAAAAGAAAGAATACCGTTGTGTGCTTTATTTCTCGATCAGCTTTTAAAACAAGAGGAAATGTTTTTATAAAAAAAGAGTAGTTACCGTTTTTTGGTAACTACTCTTTTCCTTTTTTAAGGTTTAAAGTCCTGGAAGTTTAGGTGTTTTGGGTATTGGTGGTGTAGGTAGCTGCAAGCTTTCCATTTTTTGTTGAATTGCTTTAAATTCAGGGGTTTCTTGGTGTTGATTTTGAACCATTTTTTGCTCTATTCTCTCCAAAGTCGGTTGAATTTCTTTCCCTGATACTTTACGATTTAATTCTCTTTCTAAGGTCTCTTTCGGACTAATGGAAGGCGTTTCTAAGCTTGAATAGAGTTTCACTCCTTCTCTATTGTAAAGCCTTATATCGCTAAATAAGCCCGTTTTATGAAGGGTTTCTAAATTGGTCGGTAAGTTTTTGACAACAATATCATGCGCTTGTTTTGGTGTTGCCCTGGCTGTCATTGGATCATCTGCATACATGGTTTCATATCGTTCAATCGTTCCTAAGTATGATTCAATTTTCGGTACTGCCATAACGTATATTTTTGTTTCATAACCTTTAGATTGAAGCATTGTGGCTGTTTTAATAGGAACGTCTGTTGTTCGTCCTGTGCCTTCAATCACTAAATTATAGCCTTGATCGCTTAAACGGCTAATAAGTGCTTCTGTCATACGATTAGAATAAGGTGTTGCATGTTTTACTACGTCTTTTTCATAGAATTTCACTAATTCGTCAAAATTTGGGTGCTGTTGTTTGAACGTATCATTATCAATGATAACAACATTTCCTTGTGTCTCTTCGGAAATTGCCGATCGCAAACTAGTTTTCCCTGATCCTGGTTGCCCACCAAGTAAAAAAGCGGTTGGCGATTCAACCGCTAGTCTATTTTTAGTTAGTCGTTCAACATTCTTTTCTAAACGATCTTCAAATTGCTTTTCGGTGAAGTCAGTAATATTCGCCATATCTCTCAATCCCACCCTATACTTATTAATAAAACTAACTGGAAGCCATTGAATATTTTTTGTATTATTTAAAACTATCTTTTCCCCTTGACGTTCATAAATTGGAACAAAAATTTTCGTATTATCGTATAGCATAACATTATCACAAAGAGGGGCTATATATTCTAGATTCTTTAATGACTGACTATAACGCTTTTTTATGAGTTCATCAGGTATGCCATGACCGCCCTTTTCAACCCTTTGTTTGACACGTTGTATTGCCAAATCAGCATTGTCTATCCCAACATAAAATAAATTTACCTCATAACCCTGTGCCTTGGCTTTTTCAATCCATTTTTTCTGTCCTTGTCCAGATAATGTGGTTTCTTGGTGAAAAGACCTTTTAGATTCAATTGCTTGATTCATTTGTTTTACAACTTCACGCATAGCCTTCATATTATCTGAGTTTTTTCGCCAGTCACCACCATTTTTATTTAGAATTTCATCAGCATTAATTCGTTGTGTATCTTGAAAGAGTTGCGGTACTGTTTGATAAAGTGTTGATTTCCCTGCTCCATTGACGCCCGCAACAATAATATATTGTGGTCTATCCTTCATATTAAATCACAAAATCTTTCTGCTTGATAATTAGTTTTTGCTTTTGTTGCAATTGATAAGTAAATAATTCCTTATAAAATTCAAATTCTTCTTGTGTTTCAGCCAACTCATACGCTTTTTTTAGTTCCATAATGTCCATTTTTGACACAGTGTGATAGATTTCTTTTAATTCCTCTTGAGTTGTCATATTAGATCACTCCTTTTAAAGAAGGTGACATTTCAACAATTTGTTTTGAATATTGATTCATTGACCGCCAATACTCATGAATAGCTTGTAATTCTTCAAATGGTTGTTGAAATAAATCAACTTCTTGTGCCACTTCTAATTGATTTAAAAGATTCACTTCTAGTAAACGAGTATTTTTAGTATCTAGTTCATGATTCAAAACATAATTTAATACCCGATTATAAACACTTGCCGATAACTCATTAATGATTTCAATTTCAAATGTTTTTTCATACGTAACTGCCATTTCATGTTCACTCCTTTTAAAGTTTGTCAGGTAAATATTTCCGTATATATTCTTCTAAGGCTTGATCCATAACTTCTTTTACGTTTCCGCCATTCTTTGCTGTTTCGATTTTTATGATATGGTGCAAGTCAGCACGAACACGAACCGTCTTATCCCCCATTATATCTTTTTTTGCGCTGATTGGCGTATCATTTCGTTTTGCTTTCTGTGCGCCTAAGTTTCCCACAATCACTCACTTCTTTCTATTTCTTCTTATTCTTATTTTATCATCAACAATCACAAATCACAAGTGATTTGTGATTTGTGATTTGTGATTAATATATAAAAGCCCTATTTAAAGGGCTTTTATGTTTATTTTGAGAAAGAGATAAAATCAATATATCCCTTTTCCCCAATTTTTACAACGGCATTGTAGGGCTTTTTCTCTTTGTTTTTGATTCCTTTTACCAGAGTTTCTTTTCCCTCCAGTAATTCTTTTACATTCGTTTTGGTGAGTTTTTTCTTTCTAAAATGTTCAGCTAAAGTAAACTTACATTCAGGATAATTTGAACAACCATAAAACGATTTTTTTAATACAATATTGTTGCCACACTTAGGACATTTTCCTACAATACTTTTTTCTGCTTCTTTTTCTTTCTGTACCTGGTAATCAGCAAAACTTAATTTCTCTATATCGGTAGGTACATTTTCCAATAAATGAACGATAAACTTCTTGATATTATTAATAAAGTTTTCTTGATTGCCTTCTCTTTTACCAATCTTCTTTAAATACGTTTCCCATTTAGCCGTCATTTCAGCACTCGTTAAGAGGTGCTGACTTTCAACTGCCTGGCACAATAATTTTCCTTTTTCAGTTACAACAAGCTTATTCTTAATCACTTGGATATATTCTTTTTGTTTTAACGCTTCAATAATACTTGCTCTTGTCGCTTCTGTTCCGATCCCCTCGACTTCTTGTAAAATCTTGATTGCTTCTTCATCATCAACCGTTTTATTAGCCGTTTTCATAGCGGTTAAAAGTGTACCCTCTGTAAAAGCTTTTGGCGGTTGCGTTTCTTTTTCAATACTCTTAACATCAACTTCGGCATGTTCTCCAATGATAACGAGTGGTAACGTTTGAACGTCCTCTTCTTCTTCTTTGGTTTGCTGTTTAAAAAGAATTTTCCACCCTTCTTGCTTTGGTGTCTTGCCTATTGATTGAAAAAGTAAGTCGGCTACTTTGGTTTGTATCTTAGTTTCTTCATACAAATAATCAGGTAGAAACATGGCAACGGTCGTTTTAACGACTAAAGCATAAATTTTTCGTTGCAAATCGTCCATTTTCGCTAATGCAGATTCGGTAGGTACTTGTTTTGTTGGGATAATGGCGTGGTGTTCCTGTACCTTACTACCGTCCACATAACGCTTTCTAAGCTCTGTTTGAACCATTTCAAGATCAAGTCCTAAAAAACCGCTATATTTGCCAAAATTCGCTTTTAAATAAGCAAATTCGTTCTCTGTAATAAATGGTGTATCTGTTCTTGGATAACTCAATAATTTTGCTTCATACAGTCCTTGCATAGCTTTTAAAGTTTGGCTCGCTGTCGCTTTATAAAGCTGATTGACTTTTGATTGCAAACTACTTAAAGAAAACAAACTCGGACTATTCGTTTTCTTCTCTTTGGTTTGAACATCAGCAATTATCCCCTCTTGATTGCCTATTTTAGCTTGTTTAGAAGAAACAAAAGCTAAAAGCTCCTCTTGGGTTTTAAAACGCTGTGTGGGGCTTAGAACGCCCTTAAATGACCCTTGGTTTACTTTTATACTAGCTTCCACCTCGAAAAAAGGTTCTTTTTTAAAATTCTCTATGGCTTCCTGGCGCTGAAAAATAAGGTATAAGGTGGGCGTTTGAACACGTCCTAGTGAAAATGTACCTTGTACGCCCTTCTGTTGTAAATTTAACGTATACAAAGGGCTTGCGTTCATGCCGATCAACCAATCGGCAATTTGGCGTGTTTGCGCTTCTTGATAAAAGGGATAGTAATTCATTCCTGGTTGCAAATTTTGAAAACCGCTTCGGATCACATCTTTTTCTAAGCTATTGATCCATAGTCTTTTAAATGTTTTATCTTTTGAAAAGGCATTTGCTTTATGGATAATCGACCAGGCGATATTTTCACCTTCTCTGTCGCTATCTGTTGCAACAATAATTGTATTTGCCTTTTTGAGAAGTTCTGCAACAATTTTAAACTGCTTTCCCTTATCTTTTGCAACTTCAAAATCGTATCGATCAGGAAAAATCGGCAAAGATTCAAGTTTCCAATTTTGCCACTTTTCGTCATAATGACCTGGTTCTGCTAATTCGACTAAATGCCCAAAACCAAAGGTGATAAACGTTTCATCTGTAAATAGTAGTGGGTCTTTGATCTCAAAATAACCGTCTTTTTTGGTGCTTTGTTTTAAAGCACTTGCGTAGGCTAATGCCTGGCTTGGTTTTTCAGCTAAAATAACCGTACTCATTAACTATCCCTCTTTTCATTGTTTTTTCTTTGATCTACTGTCACGTTATATCTTGCTCGATACCTTCTAAACGTTCGGCGATTGATTCCAGTTTGTTCTTCCACTTCTTTATCGGATAAACCATTCAAAAACAAATCGAAAGCATGCTTTAAACGTGGATCATTTTTTTTAAATTTCAGTTGCCGACCTTTGAATTTGCCTTTTTTCTTAGCAATTTCGATTCCTTGGGCTTGTCGTTCTTTAATACGTTTACGTTCAGATTCAGCTTGATACTTATATAATTCAATCACTAAATTATTAATCAAACGCCTTAAATTTTCATCTTCAATTCCATTCATAGAGGGCAAATTTAAAACCTCCAGGGTTGCCCCCTTAATTTGAATTTGATTCATCAATTCTGTTAATTCTTTATTATTTCGTCCTAATCGATCTAATTCAGTAACAATAACAATATCCCCTTCACGAATATAGTTAAGCATAGCTTGTAATTGTGGGCGTTCGACCGATTGACCGCTTAATTTGTCTGAAAAGACCTTAGAAACGCCCTGTAACGCTTGTAATTGCCGATCTAAGTTCTGTTCTTTGCTACTGACACGTGCATAACCAATTTTAGCCATTTTCAACCAACCTCTAAAATTCTCTCGGTTGCAATAACCAATCAGCTATATCTACTTTTTCAATTTCAAATTGCTTATCAGAAATTGTCTTTTCGTAAGCGATAAAATCTTGCGCATATTGTTGCTCATTAAAAATAGCCACCACTTCGTCATTTTCTAAAACTCGATAAATAAATTTTTTCATTTTACTCCTCCTATTATGCCCAACTTAAATGACCTATTCACCAAGTCAATTATACTGCTAAAATCATATTAGGACAAATAGGTATACCCTATTGATACATAATCCAAAAGCTTTCTTTTGATAGTATTCAGTAGTTTTCCATTTTTTTCCCAACCTAAAGACACAACTAAAAATGTTGATAGGGTAAGGTATCCTCGTTGTACCAACAGAGCATACCTTATTGATTCTTATGAAAATATGAAATATTGAATCTAAGTTATATTTTACTTCTTATTGCCTACAAACTTGGTATCCGTCTGAAGTTCTAAATATACAAAAATAAGACTCTTTCGGAAAAAAACCAAGTTTACCGAGAAAGTCTTATTTTAAAACTAATTTGTGCCGCCCACATAGATGACCTTGTCAGAAGGTTTGATAAAAAAAATAATCACGTCAATATTTGGGCTTCGCTTTGCGTTAACTAAATGAATATTCCTTTCATCAATTACGCATTTGAACATACATTGTTGTTCTTTGGATCTTTCATTTCTGACCGCTCTTTCGAATGCTTAACAACCACGCGCATAACTGTTCCCCTCCTTTATATTAATTCTTTTATTATCAATCTGCATAAGCAGATCATAATCATGTGTGTCGGAGAAATGGTGGGTTATCTCAATCACCGTTTTATCGGATGACAAGATAATCTTTCTGATTTCGTCACTGGTTTCTTTATCCAGGCTGGAGGATAATTCATCCACCAGCAGAATCGGTTTATTTCTTAGAAGGGCTCGGCCTAACTCCAGTTTCATCTTTTGACCACCGGAAATGTTGGCACCGTTTTTTTCAATTGTTATGTCTAATGCGTTCTTTCCCAACTGATCTAAGAGTTGGACTCTGGATAAAATATCGTTTAAGCGGGCTTCAGCAAAATCTTCTCCTAAACATAAGTTTTCCCGAATTGTACCATTTAAGAAGTAGGGGCTTTGCTGAACAATCGCGGCTTGGCCCTGTAATGGAAATCTCTCTTCGCCTTTTACCAAGTAAAATCCCCCGCTGTCTGTCGTTTCCTGTCCCATCATCATCCGAAACAACGTGCTCTTACCGATACCACTAGCACCAGTCAAAAGAACCTTTGACCCATTTGGGATCGCTAAACTGAAGCTATGAAAGATCACTTTCTCACCATAATTTTTTGCCACATTCTTTATTTCCAAATAATCAAAATTATATAGCAAATTTCGCTTTTGAGTTAAACTGTTCGGAACAGAACTAGTGCTGAATATTTTCCCCACTTTGGCTCTGACTTCCTGTGTACCAGATATATATCCCATTAAATAAATTACTTGCTGGAACTGATTTTTTAAGTTTCCGGCAGTCACCAACATCGCCATCAACAAGACTAAGCTGATAGTGGTATTAAAACGCATTAAATAAATCCCTGCTGCAAACGGTATAACATCTGCTATCCCTTTGATTGGGCCCGTTAAGCAGAAAATAAACGCTTGAAACGTCTTCAAGCGACGCTCTGAATCTTCTGTCTTACTGAAATCCGAATGAATCTTACCTAAGAAAAAACCATCTGCTTCATTGCTTTGAATCATGGATTTTCCTTTTATTACGTCGACTAACAAGGACAAAGACTTTTCTCTCGTTGTGGAAAAAAGCTTCCCTAAAGTCACGATTTTTCTCTTACCGATATATTGAGGCAGTAGCATCAGGATCGCGCCGATAGTAAACAGTATTCCAACCAGTAAATTCTGCGACAACAGATAAATAATCGGAATGGCAGAGCGAAGGATATACGTCGGTAAGGTAAGAATTGGCTGAAAATATTCTTCTCTTAGCATCCGGATGTCTTGGGTAATGACCGAAATTATCTCATCTTCTGTGCCAGAATATTGATGATAGTAACTCTTCACCATGTCATCAATCAGCGACAGCGTAACTTCTTTCAAGATGACATTAATCAGAAGCTCCGTGAAATACATCGCACCGTAAATAATGAGATATAACGCGATTCCCTTCAAGCAAAAGAAGATGATATCTTGCAGATTACTATCGTTGGTCAGTTCACTCGCAAACGTTGTCACGGCCACAAAAGTAAGAGAAACAAATGAGTTGATTGCCGTAAATATAAGCAGCAGAATCAATTTACCCCAACTCACTCTGGAAAACAAATCAACTATTCCTATACTCTCATGCCGAATTTCTTCTATTTTTTTCACCATTAATCTCCATCGTCAAATATTTCTATATCGTAGTCATCCACATAAAAAAATAAGTCTAGATATTTTCTTATAGTCTGCTTTTTCTCAAGACATAATTTTATCATATCTATATTTATGTCTATTGGGCAAGCTCCTCCTCTACAAGCAGGAAAATAGCTACATTCCATACACGTCGAGCTATACGTATAATCGTCTTCCCAATATGAACGTTTATTATTATCGAGTGAATTTTCTAACCCACCAATAATATTTCGCTCATCGTATAACATCTTTGTTGTACATTTTAGTATATTTCCATTCACATCTATCGAATAGGTATTTGGCTTCCTTCCGTAACAAACACTATAATAACTTAAATAGGTAGAAACATTTTCAACTGCAAATCCTTGCTTGATTGCTTCAGAGCTGAGCTCAATCTCTGCATCAACTCCTGCGCTTATTAAGTTATCCTGTAGTCTATCCCCTAATCCCCATGATCCGATACTCTTAAAAAAAAGTGAAAAGCGTGAATCTGACTTAAATCTCATCCCGTCACTTTTCAAAAAGTCTTTGACTGAGAAAAGATTGTCTGATGATAGATTGAACCGTAACATTATTTCATAATCAATCGATAGATTCTGAATATCATACAAATTATGAATTATTCGGTCATATGTGCCCCTACCGTTCTTCATCTTTCTTTGTTGATTGTGCCTTTTTCTATCTCCATCTATAGTTATTTGATAAGATTGAATCTTGAAAGAAGCTAGCTTTTGAAATAGTGTTGCCGAGAGTAAGTATGCATTTGTAGTCATTCCTGAACGGTAACTAAGATTATATTTTTGGGCTAACTCCCTGAATAATTCATAGCCTTANNTAAGGCTATGAATTATTCAGGATAGTATAAGAAAGTTTAAACTTTACATATATTTTTCTTGTACAAGGATTAGTTCTTCTTGTCTATGATAAAATTTATTAAACAGTTTGAAAGTAAAAACCATTCAAAGAAAGTGGGCGATAACAATGGGATTTTGGTATTTTTTAACGTTAGCTGTCGGTATAACTTTGTTGATCATAAGTGTTTCAAATAAAGAAGTATCTAGATCAACCAAATTCGTAATAGCCTGTTTTGTTTTAGGGATCTTGTTAGTCATAGGTAGTCTACTTTTATTTTTACCAGGCAGCTCTTCGATTATTGAGCAACTACTTCAACTAAATTAGCTTCGTTATTAAAAGCCGACTTTCTAAAAAAAGAAAATCGGCTTTTATTTGTACTGGTCGAAAAAATTTTTTCTACGGCTGATGCACTTTTTTTCATTCTCCTACAAATTCCACTAAACAATGACCACTTATAATCATCAAGAATGGCAGTACCTACTCCCCCTAATCCTAAGAAAAACAGTAAAAGTAAATACAAAAATAGCATCATATTCGTCCATAACGATAAAAGAGTCAACAAAAGAGAAACTAAGCCTACTGTAACAAATGAAAAGAACAGAATACCATAATAAATTTTCAAAAGAACAGACCATTCTTTGATTCTATTAAGAACAGATAACTCCTCCTCCTTCATCAATCAATCCACCTGTTCTTTCTTCTTTTTTGGATTGATACTCTTCAAGAACTTCTCCTCCAATACCAATAAATGACGATAAACATCATCCATCGACCAGCCTGAAGAAAGACTAAGACAATATAAAAAATCACAAGGCAACGTCTTTACGGTACGGTTTCTTGTTACCCAACTTGCTACTGTACTCTGCTTATATCCATGCAACTCACAAAATTGCTCTACTGTCATACCTAACCGCGAAATAATAAATACATTGATCGGGTAGGGATATACAAAGGTATTGATACTCATAGTCAGAAAGACCTCCCACCATATTATTACGTTTGCGATAATAATACTACTCTTTCTTAAGACCAGCAAGCAAAGCGGAGAAAAGAAGGAACGTATCATAGATATAATGTAATAGGCAATTTGCACCTTTTAATTTCAGCCTGTATCGATCATGAACAGATCTGTTTGCACGCCGATCTTATTGGGATCTATCAAGCGTTTCAGTGCTGTCTGGACAAACGTGTATTCTTTTCCAAAAGCTTCTGAGATCGCAGCGAAATAAGCCCCTCGGCTTTCTTTTTTTAGCCGGATAACGGAGCGCATCAATCCATGTATCGAAGCTAACATAATACCCCCATTACGACCAGCACGAACACGAAAATAAATTTTGTTCTCTTCTCTTAACTGCTTCAGTACTTTGTCCAGGGAACGTTTTGGGATCTTTAAACGTTCAGTTAACTCTTTTTTTGTAGAAATAATGTATGGTTGTTCTTCATAGGATTGCTCATTCAAATAGGACAGTAGATCTTCTGCCCATTCATGACTATGTGAATACTTGCGAACAGCTCTTTCTTTCTTGAATTTCCACCAACCCCGTTTTTTGTTGAATAGTTGCTCTTCAGAAAGATTGGCATCGACCCACTCTTGGCATAATAGGACAATTTTTTCTCTGTGCGCTGCTTGATATTTTCCGGAGTAAGCGGAACGAATGATTCTGGTTAATTCTCGATCAGATAAAGGGTTAGCCAAGCGGTCATTGAATTCTAACATCGTCAATTCACATGCTTCTACTTCGTATCCTGACGAAAAGTATGCCAAAGACAAGGTGAATATGACATTATTTCGACCATATACGCCCTTTTCACCTTGTATTTTTTGACTTTTTAGCAACAGCTGGAACCAGGGTTCATCGACTTGACGAAATTCTTGAGTAGATGGTAATACAAAAACGTTCTTGATCTCCGCTTTTTTGTCCGCATCTTCTCTCATTGACCAGTCGATCCATTCTTCGAAACTATAACGATACTGTGGTTCAAAGAATAAAACATTCTCTTCAGAAGGCATTCGTGTGATCCCAAAATGATTGGCATTTACATCAACTGGAAACCGATAATCATTTGAAAATTTGTTTCTTAGATTTTTTGAGATCATTTTGGCCACATTGATCACTTTAAAATTTGATTTCTTCGTCACGTATGCAGGCTTGTCTAGTACATAGAAAGCTTGAAATCCATGCGGTGTACGTAGAATCATTGTCGGCATAAAGCCGATCTCGTGACTGGCCAAGATAATTTCTCCATAGTCAAAGTTTGGATCCAATGTGTCAAAATCAACAAAGAAAGTATTGATTTGACGCAAATTGTCCTCAGAATGACCTTTTGTAAACATTCTGGCTTCATCAGCATACGTTCCATAGCGAAATACATTTGGTGTCCAATGAGTGAATCGATTATTGTTTTCGATCACCCCTTCTTCTGAAGTGATCACTAGTCCAATCCCCTCGATCATGTGTTCCTTTGAACGGTACGCAAAAATAGCCCCCTTCCCCGGCTGATCACTAAAAGAGACCGATTTTAGGTGGCTGTTTTTATATTTGAATTTACGGATACCATTTTGTAATACCGTCGAATATACGACATCCAAAGAAGCTGCCATGACTGTTATTCCTTCCTAAACAAAAAGAGAACACAAATAATCTTAAAAATTTGTGTTCTCTCAATGGCTTAGAAGTCTCAAAGGAATGACAAAATAAGCGTATATATATTGAGTTGCTCGTCAAAAAATGGTAAAATAATCCTATAAGTTCGGATTGGTAGTCCGAATAGATTTATTCAAATCACATAAGTGGTTTCCAGCCACTTACATAATTTCCATGAGACGAGCGAGAACACATAGTTGTTGTATGTGATTCAGATGAAGAAGTGAGGCCAAATTCACTTTTTTATCCGTCTCTTTTTTATATGTATTATTTATTTGAATATAACAAAACAGTTGAATTTGTACAAGAATAAATTTCTATAAAGTATAAGTTATACTTAAATAAACCTCATATAAGTTATACCTAATTAGATATTATTGTATATCTTATACTTTAAATTACTACAATAGGTATTAAAACGATGCCTTTAAAATAAGTTTTCTCTGGCAACAAATATTTTTTAATACCGAAACATAAAGTATATGTTATACTTTATGTTTCGGTAATCAATAATAACTTATACCTTTATTTTTGAATGACTTGAAAAAATTAAAGCTTATCAAATGCATCTTTTATTTCTTCTCTCAAGTGTTCCTCTTTCGCCACTCCTAATTTTTGCGTAATATACGCTTCCGATAAAGTGTCAATAAGTTTTTCAAAGGTAATCCTACCCTGCACTGATTGAAGTTCCTCAACGTAGTCTTGTAGTACGTTTAGTTTTGACTCCAAAGCAGGAGATATTTTTTTTGGTTTTGTAACTTTAAATCTTTCATCTGTAATTTCTATAGGACGTCCTCGTTTTTTACTTGCTGCTGAAGTAGTCGCTTTTGGTTTCTTATTTATCAAAGAAGAGTGTCCAAATTCGTTTTCTCCTCTAATTGATACAGATTTTTTCTTTTTTATTCCTGGTTGTAAGAGACCAGCATATTCTGTATCAACTTTGGTATCAACATTAAATTCTTTCCTTTCACTCATATTCTTTCCCTCCTAGCTATTCTTCAAATATCTTTCTGCGTGATTCAAGTTCGGCTAGTATTTTTATAAACGGTTCATGTGCCCTATAGTCCCATTGATCATAATTTCCGTTTCGATACTTTTTCAAAGATATTCCTTCTCTTGAATACCGTTTTAGTCGTTTTTGGAAATTAACAATATTCTTAGACACAGCGGATCCATATAAATCTATAGCCTCGCTCAATACACTTTTATCTAAATCATCGTCTGGTTCAAGCATGCATGCAATTATAGAAATCACTTCAAGGTCAATATCGTAGTTGTTAATCATAAATTTTTGGTACCCAACATATTTTCCAATTCCATCTAACGATTCCTCTTGTGTTTGAAAAGCTATTATACTGTAATCAGAGGCCGCCATAGCATTATCTGAATATGCACTAATAGTTGGAGGCACATCAATAAAAATAGTCTCATAATTTTCTTTGATAGGTTCCAATAATTTTTCTAAAACCATGATTTGTTCTTTCTCATCTTCAAAGTTAGCAATAACATAGTTAGAAAACGATCTAAAACTTGTATCACATGCAATTAAATCTAGATTTTCCATAATCGGCGTTATACAAATTGAAAGGTCTTCTTCGTTGATCCCATCTACTATTGTTTTATCAATATGATCTAAGTCAACAGTTCTTGCTAATATTTGTGAAGCGTTGGCTTGCGGATCAATATCTATTACCAGTGTTTTTTTCTTATTTACTACAGCATTATCAAAAGCTAGCATTGTAACTATCTTGGTTTTTCCTACTCCACCTTTAAAGTTCCCGACTGTATAAGTAGTTGCTGTCATATTTTTACCTACTTTCTTTTATCTTTATTTAAAGTATAACTTATATATTCGTTTTAATCAATATTTATTTTATACTTTATATTTCGATAAAAAGTATAAGTTATACTAAAAATATTTAATATATCTGCTATATTTCATTTAATAGAAGATCCATACTACAAATCCCTTGAATTACTGTTCCGGCTGACGTAAAAAAATCACTCTGATAAAATTTCAGAATAACATTTATGGTATAAGTTATACTAGAATAAACGTATATCTTATAGATTATTATTTAATGTATAAGATATACTAAATATATTTAATATATTTGCTATAATTTAATTTAATAGCAGATATATACTACAAATCCGTTGAATTACTGTTCTGGCTGACATAAAAAGTCATTATGATAAAAATTCCAGAATAACATTTATGGTATAAGTTATACTAGAATAAACGTATACCTTATAGATTATTATTTAATGTATAAGATATACTAAATATATTTAATATATTTGCTATAATTTAATTTAATAGCAGATATATACTACAAATCCGTTGAATTACTGTTCTGGCTGACATAAAAAGTCATTATGATAAAAATTCCAGAATAATGTTTATGGTATAAGTTATACTAAAAAAACGTATATCTTATACTTTATTATTTAATGTATAAGATATACTATAATTAATTAACAAATAATCTATGATCCTGTTTTTAATCATTTAATTTCCTTGACTAAAAAAACGAACATGTGTTCTAACATGTATATAAAACGTATCTTTTTTTTAGAAAAGGGGATTTATCATGGCTATGCAATTTGGCGTAAATCCAAGGTTTGACTATACTAAAGAACCTTCCAGAGATATTCTCTGTGTCGACTGTAAGTCATTTTATGGTGCGAAACGTTCCTAACTGAAAAGGTTAGGCACACAAGTTCTTCTTGTGGAGAACTGATGATTTGAGGAGTGAAATGATGGCGTAACGTCCTGAAGCGCTCCCTCTGATACTCCGATTGGCAGTTTTCTTGGTTAGAATAAGAATTGTCAAGAGCTCGGTGAAGTCGGCTGAGAGTTACCGCAGTTGCATTGCTGCAATCGAAAGCTGTCCAGCGGTGGATAGTGTAACCTATAGGCCGGGAGTCCAAAAATTACTCATGGTGAGAATGTGCAATTGCACTGACAAACTCGCGAATGTACGAATCTATAGGCTTGGGGTGCAGAAATGTATCTTGCCCGCACAAAATCTATATTGTGACACAGGGTGCGACTTGCGGTTTAGTAAGAATCGTAGATATGAATAACCGTGCAGTGTTATAGGCACTGGAAAGTCGCAGGTTCAGAGTGAGCACCTAAAAGTAAATGTATGGATAAAATCATTGGAACGTTGAAAGCTAGTGACGTGGAGGACTAATCTCCTTTGAAGCGGTTGAGACGAAGAATAATAAGCTCATTCACACTAGTGAGAGTAGTGGCACAGTACCTATGAAGCAGTGATAACAAGCTGTGGAGGGATAGCCACGAGTCAATTAGTTTTACTAACAGTTATGATGCAATCCATAGAATCGAGTATGACAAAATAAACACCGATATCCGAAGGGAGGCGGTGCTATGGAAAACGTATCAGCATCACATTCAATTCGCCATATGGAATACTATGGCATGATTGACAGCTTTGACAATCTATACAAAGAAAGTAGCGATAATCACGTTTTCAATAACCTTATGGAAATTGTAACTTCATCGAATAATATCTTATTAGCGTATAGAAATGTTAAAGGAAACTCTGGGAGCGTATCTCCAGGCGTTGATAACAAGAATATTGATGATTTAAAAGAAATACCTAATGCGGATTTTATCAAAATCGTGCAAACCAAATTTTCAGAATACAAACCACAACCAGTTAAAAGAGTAGAAATCCCAAAACCAAACGGGAAAACTCGTCCACTTGGTATCCCAACTATCTGGGATAGAATCGTACAACAATGTCTATTACAAGTCTTAGAACCTATTATGGAAGCAAAATTTCATGATAAGAATTATGGTTTCCGACCTAATCGATCGGCGCACCATGCGTTCGCTCAAGCAGTACGATTAGCACAAGTGTCTAAACTTACTTTTGCAGACGACGATTGAAGATCATTGTCCATCATTTGACTTTGAAATTTCCTTAGAATGGCTCTCTGACACACGTTTTTTAAACAGATCAGAAAAGGAGAGGAAGAATATGTGTGGAAGATATTTTTTTGATTTATCTTCAGATGAACTAAAAAGCTACTATGATCACGTTGTTTTAAATGCTACAGGTAAACATATTCGTGTTGGTTTTAATGAAATTTTTCCAACTAATTATATAGTAACACTAGGACTTAATCAGGATTCAAGGGTAGTACCAGGAATCACTCAGTGGGGGTCCCAAGGATTTAAGCCCGGTCAACTTATGATCAACGCACGTTCAGAAACAGTAGAAGAAAAGAAGATTTTTTTTCAAATAGACGGAAATATAATACGGTTCAGATAAAAAGAAACAAACAAAAAGCACACTCTTAATTGACTGTACTTTTTATTTGCTTAAAAGAATGTTGAAATAAGTGCTAAAATAGCTAAACCACCTTGGGTTAGAATAATTTTTTTATCACTTGTAATACTGCCATATAATGCCACTAAAATAATATAAATTAATAGTAATCTACTAATTTCGATTGGATTACTTGAAAGAAAAACACTATATAATAACCCAACACCAATCAAACCATTATAAATACCCTGATTTTTAAAAAGTGTGTTTAAAGCTTTGCTTTTTAACTCTTCTTTTGTCATGTTAAATACTCGACTTGTAGCTTCTGAAGTTGTAGCAAATGTTTCTAAATATAGGATATAGAAAAATTCCAAAGCTACTAAAACAATCAATACTGTTGATAATATTGACATTCTTTCTCCTTGTATATTATATTTAAGGTTTTAATCTTCCGATTTTAGTGGATAACCTTATGAACCATTGTTATTTTTCATTAGGTATTAACTCAATAAATTTGAGATAATATAATTACTGGATTGAGAGGCTATGTCGTTTTCTCCTTGAGTCTATGAACTCGTCATCGAAAGACTGACACCTCTCTCTGTTTAGCTGTTTACGAATGAGTTAGATGTTGAAAGCCTCTAGGCTTTACTCCGTATCTAGAACAAGGTAGTAACGCTTTTCAGTTGAGTGGATTTCAATCCAAATTCTTATGAAGGCGGTATAATTATGTTCTATATTGGGATTGATATTGGGAAACGTTCTCATGTCGCTTCGATCATGAATGATGAAGGAAAGGTTGTTCTTAAAGGATTTTCTTTTCCAAATACCATTGAAGGTGGAGAAAAATTTCTTGGAAAAATTCATGACTTTTCTTCTTTACCAGATGATTTTACTGTAGGTAGGGAAGCTACCGGTCATTATTGGTTAGCCGTTTTTTCATTCTTACATGAAAAAAATTTTTTAATCCATGTTCTTAACCCCATCCAAACGGATGGGTGGCGTAAAGGAACAGAGATTCGAAAACGTAAGAATGATATTATTGATTCTGTTTTAATTGCAGATCTGATTCGCTTCGGTTCCTTTGTTGAAACTACACTCTCTGACGAAAATATTTTTTCTCTTAAACAACTTTCCCGCTATCGTACGTATCTAGTTGGAACAGCGAGTGACTTTAAACGAAAAATCATTGCTGTATTAGACCAGGTTTTCCCTGAATATGACACAGTTTTCGGTAAAGCAGGCGTTTTTGGTAAAGCATCAAAAGAACTTTTACTTGAATTTAGTTCTCCTGAAACACTCAATGAGATCTCTGCAGATACCCTTGCGAAATTACTTAGCGATGCGAGTCGCAATCGTTTAGGGATAGAAAAAGCTAACGCTTTAAAAAATGCAGCTAGTCGGTCTTTTGGGATTACTTTTGCTCAAGAGACCTTTACTTTCCAATTACGTTCAATGATCGAACAACTTAAATTTCTGGAACTACAGATTAAAAATACTGAAACTGAAATCAAAAAAATCATGGCTACTCTGCATTCTGTCATTGAAACGATCCCAGGGATCGGACCAATCAATGGCGCTACTATTCTTGGGGAAATTGGAGACATTAGTAAATTTTCCAATCCTACAAAATTAGTCGCATACGCTGGGTTAGACGCAACTGTTTCTCAGTCTGGTCAATATCAAGCAACACATAATGTGATGAGTAAACGTGGCTCTCCTTATCTTAGAAAAGCATTGTTTTCAGCTGCTTTAATTGCAGTACAACATGATCCTGTTCTTAAAGCCTTCTATGAAAAGAAACGTTCTGAAGGGAAACACCACCTCACAGCTCTTGGAGCAGTTTCCAGAAAGTTATGTTACATCGTTCATGCGATTCTCAAAAAGAACGAACCTTACGAAATACGAATGTAACTCAAAAAAATACCTTTGCTTTCTCTTATTTGTTATGCACTTTTTATTATTAAATTTTGGACTAATTCTTTTATTCTTTACTTGACTTCTTATAGTTAGTCTTTCTTAACTATTTATTTTGACTACTATCCAACTATACGTTATTTTAAGTGAGTTGTAAAATATCTTGTAACCACCAATTTAATCTAAGGGATTGAACTTATCCAAGCTAGCTCGTATTTCTTCTTCTGAATTCCCGTAAATACTGTACAAACAGTTATAGCACAGGAGAATAAGTTAGAAGAACAAATTGAGGGTGACATCGAAAATGAACTTCCAAGTGAAATTGAAGTAAAAGATATTGATTTTTCAATAGCTACTCAAGAAATCAATGTTCAGGCAACAAGTAATGATGAGGATATTTCTGTTAATTTGGATTTAAATTCTGACTCAGCATTAAATCTATCTGAGGATAATCTGACTATGACTAGTACATCTCAAGAAGAGGGATCGCAGGAATATAGTTTATTTTTTGGAACAATAGAACAAAAGGAAATTTATGATGAGGCGATTCAAAAAGATGAAGCATTAATTGAATCTATTAGTGAAAAGTTAGAAGAAATTCCTGTTGAAGCTTTATCAGAAACTGAAATAGGAGATGAGAATGTTAAAGAAGTTGAAGAATCTGATGAACTAAATCAAATAAAAAGTAATTCATTAGAAACAGAAAAAATTATAGAATCTGGGGAGTTAGTTTTATCTTCTGCTGAAGAATTAGAAAAAAGCCCAATTGTTGTAACTGATTTAGACACAAATGAATCTTTTGAAGTTAATCAGACTGATGGTGTTGCGTCATTTGCTTTTGCAATACCGGCGGGCATTGCATTAACTACAGTTGTTGCAAAATCATTGCTTGCTACTGGAGCTTCACTAATTGTAGGTGGAGGGCTTGTTTTAAGTTTAGAAAGAATTTCTACTAATAGTAAAACTAGAAATAATAAATTTAACCATTTTAAAGTTTTAAGATTGAATAACAAGCTATATTCATCTGGGGGAGTTTCTCAAAAAACTGCTGTTGCTAGAATGATGGTGGGTGCAGATGTATGGTCTAATTCACAAAGTGGTGCAAAAACCGTAGCTAGTTCTACTTCATTACATTTAGGAGGTAAGAAAACTCCAATTGGTCCAGAGCGAGATAAAAATAAATCTGGATATTATAGACATTATCATACGAATCCTCGGAAAAAATCGGGAGGACATTCGTTTTATGGAGGACCGGCTTAATATGCAAAAAAATATAAAGAAAAATATAAAGGGAAATAACTATAAAAAATTATTAAATTGGGTTAGTGAGTCATCTACAGTTTTTTCTTTTGTCATTAGAAAAGATGTAGGAATTAGTGAAAATTCAATAATGCTAATAGAAAGACTTACTGATTTTATCATTGACTCTTATCCAACCAATGAATGGTTATCCAATGAAATTGTAGATAGTCCAATTATGGGGCATATCTACTTTTATGAACTAAACAAAACCACAAAAAATATTTTGTTAGAAGTTTCTAATTCTTTATTTGATTGGGGAGATGACAATTTAACTGATTTACCTGAAGATATAGCATTTTATGATGAGAAAAGACATCCTGTATTGTATGTTAATGGGCATGAGAATTATGCTATAGTAAATGTTTCATCAGTAAAAGAGTATTTCAAACTGACTTTTTTATAAAAGTCAGGATTAACAGATAGTAAGAACTTAAAAGAGTCTAATGCTCAGTTATATATAATCAAAGACCATAATCTACTATTGTTAAATGTTTTTCTTAAAATTAATCAGTTTTTTCTTGTATTATTTTGAAATAAATTTAATAAATTTAATATCTAAAATACATGAAATTCTATAAAATCATGTATCAAGAATCCTATCCCTATAGGGTTCTTTTTTTTACTCCCCCCAAACACACGATTTAGTGTTATAATAACTATAATCATGTATTCGAACAGATTAAAAAGGAGGGATTGTCATGGGCTATAATGTTCAGCCACTACGGTCGCAACAGGAGATTAATGATTTTTTATTTTGCCTGCGACGGAATAAAAATGCGGAACGTGACGTTTTCTTGTTTCTAATTGGAATTAACAGCGGTCTGCGCATGTCCGACATCGTTAAACTCAAGAAAAAAGACGTGATTACCTCAAAAAACCCGCGCATCGTGGAGCAAAAGACAGGGAAAACACGCATTTTATACTTAAGCAGCTTACAGGACTTGATTCACGGCTATACCGCACCATTAGATCCGGAGGCTTACTTGTTTCCCAGTACTAAGGGCGGTCATTTAGAAGTCAATACGGTCTACCAGATGTTTCAAAAGGTCGCGAAGCTGTTAGGAAGGGACGATATCGGCACCCACACCCTACGAAAAACCTTTGGTTACCACTATTACAAGAAAACCAAAGACGTGGCCACCTTAATGGAAATCTTTGGTCACAGCAGCGAGAAGATTACCAAACGCTACATCGGAATTAATGAAGATGAAATCAGTGAAACGTTATTAAATTTTCGGTTAGGTTTTTGATTGTATTATATAATAGATAAGCACAGTAAGACGGTTATAATCACCCACAGTATTGGACAAATCAACCTTTTTTTGGTATATTATATATACAAATGAGAGCAGGCTCATAGTCAACTTGATATAAATCCGGAACATAAGGGTCCGGCGGGTGGCGAGCACCAAAACTAAACTCGATACAAATCCGGAACGTAAGGGTCCGGCGGGTGGCAAGCACCAAAACTAAACCTGTACAAAAGGCTGCTCTTTTGAGCAGCTTTTTTTATTGGGAAAAAGGAGCATTCTTCGCACGTGGCAAAAAAAGAATACAAACGCATGTCTATAAAAGAGACAACCCAAATTACCAGACAGTTAAACGCGATTTATAAGGCTGCCCATCTCTTACAAGAACATTTTGTAGATAAAAAAGTATCCTTTGTCGGAGAAGTCTCAACGGTAGCGATTATTTTTTCGACAACTAATTTTATGCACCTCTGTGGTATTGATTATCGCAGAGGCACACACTTGTTTTTTCAAGATGCCTTAGACAGGAAAATAAATTTACAGGATATTCAAATCAAAACGGATGGGACGACCTTTCAGAAATTACAAGTAATAGGTAGCCTTGATTTATTATTGGGGAAGCATATTTCTATTGTTGGCAGAGGTGTTTACTCTTCTCTTCGCTATGATGCAGCTATTCGAACAAGGAAAAAAATATTGGCTCTGTCTTTGAAACAAAACGGATTAATCTATATCCCTATCTCTTTGTTAAACCTATCATCAAAGGAAATTGGACCTGGACAAAAAGTTACTGGCATTTTTAGCGAGGATTTAACATCCGGGGAACTTAAAATGATTATGGAAGTCATCGATTAATCATTAATAGTGATATGCGACGTCATTTTGAAGTAATTATTCTATTTTGGGTTATAAAATAAAGCATTTTAAGACGATTTTAAATCATTCATGTGGGTTATTTATCACGGATGAGCTTGAAATCGTCTTTTATACGTATCAAATTGAAATGTTCGGCATACAATCTATCGTTGTTACTACATTACCAATTGTCACTTGTTAAGGAACTTGGATCCTTTCTAAACATTCCCTAGAGATAAATTTTACTTTATCCCTCCGTTAATATCCAATTTAAGCACCTTTCCGATTCAGGGTTAATTTGCATATCAAGTGCAGCTTGTGTTCTAGGAAGATTAGCCCTTTTAGTCCGGCTGATTTGACTTATGGATATAAGATATGGTCATAGCAAATAGACACTACGTATAGTCTGTTAATTTAGTGTCATTAATCGTAAGTTTTGACTAGCAAAAAAGACTTACCATATGTTTTTCTTGGCAAGTCTTTTTGCTTTACTTTATTTGAGATTTTATCCATTCTATTGCAGAACTTTTAGCATTATTTGTTTTAATGTCCGGACTAATAGGAAAATTTTTATAATATTATTCGGGTTAGATTCTCTTTTTAAAAATGAATGCTGCTCCTAATACTATTAATGACCCTAGGACAGACAATGCAATATTTTTTGTTTCTCCTGTTTTTGGTAAAACTTTCATTTTTCCGTCTGAACCTTTAACCGTTGTATCTGTATTAACTGGGTTTTCAATTGGGTTTGTGTCTACTGGTTTGTTTGGTACTGTTGGTTTACTTGGTTCTGTTGGTTCCGTTGGTTCCGTTGGATCAACTGAATCAACACTGGATCCTCCTAATTCAAGCTCACCAAAGACCATGGGGTTTTGATACCCTTGGCCACTTAAATCATTCCATATAGCTACACTTTCTCTGTTTCCAGATGTCGCGTCATTTATTTGTAAGTCAAAACCAATGGCATCTCCTTCTTCAGGGTCTAAAACCTGCCATTTAATAGCCATTTGCACACTGTATCCTGTAGCCGTTTGGGTCACAAGTGAACGCTCAATGGCCTGAGCCGTTGTTTCTCCAACAGTTTCTTCACCATCTGCATTCACCCGGTATTGACCATCTCCTTCTTTATATGAAGAGTCGGAATGACGAGTCTCACTAAGAAATACTTCTATCGAATCTTGCGCCCAGTCTTCTTCACCAGTCGTATCAATAGTGCTATCATCGACTTCTACGAGAACGTATAGATAATCTTCATCCCAAAGAAGTCTCCCCACACCCGTGGCTCCTTGCCAAGCCATTTGATAACGATTCACGTCTATAGAATCCGCTGCAGACCAAAGTTCATCTAACTCTTCACTTATTTCAGGGGTCCCATAAGTTGCTACAGTCCGCCTATTTTCCACTGGCACATCCTCTGAAGCATAGGTTGCTAAAAAGCCTTCCGGGTCAATAACTGCTTCAAAGGCCTTTTTGGGCTGTAAGTCCCTATCAAAAAGAAGAGGACTATTTTCCGATCGCCAACTTGTAGAATCGTTTAACCCCCAAAACGTTACTTTTGAGATTACGTCAGAATGCTCTTTGTACAATGAAAATAGCTTAGCGTACCGAATTCCCTGAGCAATTTCTTCTTTCTCTGTTAATTCCGAAGTAGTGTTTGCTGCAATATCCAACTCTGTAACACCTATTTCTACATCTAACTCTTTAAATCGCTCTATAGATTTCCTGACATTATCTATAGAGGTTCCCATATTGTAATGTCCTTGCATTCCCACGCCATCAATTAAACGTTCACCAGGATGGTTTTCTGCATAATTTTCGTTAATTTCTTTTATCATATGATAAATAGCTGTGGCTTTATTTTGATTATCATCATTGAAGTCATTGTAGTAAAGTTTGACATCGTGCCAACCGTTTTCATCTAGCACTTCCCTAGCTTTCATAAAAGCCAATTCAACATAGTCATCTCCAATGGCTTCAGCCCACTCTGATCGTCTTAACATGGAACGCCACATTTCAGGGTCACTTGGATTATCATCCATTGCTTCGTTTACTACATCCCATGAAATAACGCTGTCCCCGTATGCTAAAATGGTTTTTTCTATGTGACTTTCCATATTAGCTAAAGCTTCTTCCCGCGACAATCGTTCTCCATCACTCGTATGTAGCCATTCTGGTGATTGCTGGTGCCAGACTAATACGTGTCCGTGAAGCAGTAATCCTTCCTCTTTCACTCTATCTACCAATCTTATTTGATCGGTAACGTCAAATTCCTGATTAGCGTTGTAAGATGATTCCGGCTTCATCGCATTTTCACCAGTTACCAAATTATGATGCTTTTTAAGAAGCTCTAATCTCTGCCCACCCAAATCTGACATAGATACAGCATTACCTATTAAGAAGTAATCCTCATACACTTCCTTTATTGACTGGACATCCGATTGAGTTGGTGTTTCTATTTTGTTGCCAGTGGGGGTTAGAGTGAAATCGTCAATCATGTAAGAAACGGAATCATTCCCTGAACTTTCAACGTAAACACTAATAAAACCATCGACTATAGAGTCGTATCTATAAGTCCCTTCTAAAAGCTTCCATGTATGAGAATCAACCCTTTGATTATCAATGGTCTGATAGCTAGCAGTATTCCCCTCTCCAATTTGAGTGGATAACTGTAATTCAGCGGATCCTTCGTCTACAAGTTTCACCCTAACGGAAAAATGATATTCCATAGATTCTTCTACTAATTCACTAATTTGAAGCGATGGCCCGTTCCAAGCTTCTGTTCTACCAGTGACTTTTAACGCGTGCTCTCCTTCATATGCATCCTCATTTGTTTGTTCGACTGTTTCATTCTCACCTCTTGGTCCAAACCCTTCTGGCCCGTCTTCAAAAGTGATATGATAACCCTCATCTGATTCAGCAAGGGAAACAGATGGAAAAGCTAATCCTACAAGTAAAGTGCTCAGTACAATGAACGTTAATAATTTAATTTTCATAAAATCCTCCTATGTTATCGCTTTCAATACTTTAGGTGTATGACAATACGATGAACATGACCATTGGAGAAATTGAGAATCGATTGTTAGGTTACTTGCACAGCACGGGTAGAGATTATTCTGTAGGGTCAGAGGAATTGTCATCATACTTGTTAAATCAACTGTTGTCTGAAAATGATGAAAACTTAAAGACTGTAGATCAATATGATAATATACTAGCGTATGCCGCTGAATATATTTATAGAGAATCACTTCCAAGCATAAATGGTAAGCAACAGGATATCACAACCGTGTCTAGTTGGACTTTAAATGATATTCGAGATGAAGTCAGGACTATGGAGGAAGAAGCAACAAGTCAACCTATGGCTAGAGCTGCTTCGAGATCATTTACCTATGATAGAGTAAAGGCAGTAAATTATGCACTAAAATATGCAAAGAACTATAATAAAAGTTATGTAAGCTTTTCAGGGTCTGGCGGGGATTGTACCAACTTTGCATCGCAAGTTTTGAGAGCGGGCGGTGCAAAAGATGGGAAAACCGGATATCCAACAAATTATGACTGGTCTTATTCTCAAACAAGTACAGGGGCAAAGGCATCTGTTGCTTGGATTAATGCCAACACATTTCGACTATATTGGCAGATGAATGCGAAAAGTGTTACAAAGCACACAACCAATGGTGGGGTGTCCAAGAAAGCTGTTAAGGGTGATATTTTGAGTTATGTTTTGAAAAAGACGGGGCGATCTTGGCATAGTGCGATTGTTACAGGTAAAACGGGAAATGTACTTTATGTAAGTCAACACTCTTCTGATAGAAAGAACGATAACTGGGATAAAATCGGAATAAGTTTTAAAGAGAATGATGTATATGTAATTAAACCTGGCTGATTGGAGTGATAGTATGAAATTGTTGCGATTGGCATTTGCATTTTTGCTTACCTTTGGAATCACGGGGTGCTCTTCACAACCAACGGAGAAAATAGGTAATTCTGAAAAATACTCAAAAGAGGAGATTGGTTCTGCTATCAATGAAGTGGTCAATTCATATAGCCAATATTTGGACAGTGGGGAACTACTATCAATTGAGTACGATGAAAAAGAGTCGAACCAGTTAGTTGTAGATTATTTACCCAGGTTAGATATTTCTTATCAAAATAAAGAGAACATAATTTTCTTGAACTCAACAATAAAGACTGGGAAAGTTCAAGGAGCTTTAGATTCTTACACAAAATATGATAATTATTATTGGGTGTTAGAGGGTCCAAAAACATGGAAAATTATTTATGCAGGTTTCAAGAACTAATGATTTTCATATGCAGTTAGTAGAAATTTCAAAGCCTAAAAATTCAAATCATGTTGGAGGATATCAATAGGTATCCTCCAATTTTGGTTTAAAAACATCTTTATAGTGCAAAATACGGCCGTTCAGAGAAACAAAGAAAATCTGGGTAGGTACCGAGCCAAGGAGTTTCGTCAATTTTCTTAAAAAGGAGAGATTAATATATGCAAACTTTATAAGTTGTAGCAGAAAACGAAGAGCAGCATTGTTTATTTAGCATGATATACTATTTGTGAAAACGGGGGGATTTGTGATGATTTGTCGATATTGTAATAAAAAGGTTTTGAAGCTAGAAGGGGGCCAGTATCACTGTGCCAATTGTGAGCTGGATTTTTTTGAGAACCAACTGATTGAGTCCAGGTCTGGATTGTATCGAGAACCGACCGTTGAAACAGATCCGTTCTTTTTCCAATACACGACGACAAAAGAATTATTGCAGATGAACTATGTAGAACTGCTGTCTCGGCTGAAGCTGGCGCGAGGCGTCTATCGTGAGTTGAGGAAAAAAGTTTATGGCCACAATAGCCAAGCAGATGACCTGGATCGCGAGAACCTGAAGGCAGTCACTTCGGCAAAGCTTGTCATTGAAAATATTATGATTGAAAAACATGGCTATTATCCCGCCAGCGTGTTTGAGTCTGTAATAGATAAAGAAGTTTTGAAAAATAAAAAACAAATTCGAGAGGTGGAAAAAAAGCATGGTTAAATTTGAGGATCAACCGAAGCAGGAGTATACAGGTATCCGGACCCTGGAAACGATTGCGAGTGTTTTTGAGGATATTCAGGCCAGCAGTGACATGGGACAGGGTGAGAAGAATTTACGATACTTGCAGCTGATGAATGAGTTGGAAGAGGACCACGGAGCTATGATTGTGAATCCGACTGAAGCGAATCTGAATTTGCCTGCGGTCGAATTGTACCGGAAGGTTTCTCATGCCCGGGTATTTTAGGTGGAATTTGAGAGGTATACAAGAGTGAATAAATCGAATGAAATCGCCTTTTTGCCAGACTATTTAGTAAAAGACCATACTGTGCTAATTTTAGATCTAGCAAACAACCTTCACGGGTTTTTGAGCGTAGAATCGACCGACAATCATTTTGTTTTTACAAATGATATCGACCTGCTTAAAACTGTCCCGAAAATTATTGCGGATGAACTTGCAACTGATATTTGCGCTTCTGAAGGCGACTATATTCCAGTAACAAATAAAGATACTGGCGAAGTATCTGAACTGGATTCAGACGAATTTCAAATCGTCTCTTCAGCCGTAGAGTGGGGTTGAGCGAGGTAATTAGGATAGCAGCTGGAGGTAGAAATTATGTTGAAATGCTATGGTGAAGCTGATCTACTAGAAAAGCTTCAGAGAAACGAGTTTGAAGAGGATTCACCGATTCGGAGTGTAGAAGATCTACTTGGACACCTGGATCAGTCCAGCCCAATGATGTGGGTGACGGTGTATGTGCCAGAAGTTCAAAGTGTGTACGGTATTCATCGAGAAACGTTGATTTCTACAGGTCAAAGCCATAGGCGTACATCTACGCCAGTTGCTTTGTTGGAGGCGACAAGATATCAATCAAGTGAACATATCTTTGTATCAGAATTAGCGGCGCTTTTAGAAGGAAATGTAGCCCAAAAAAATCGAGAAGACTATGAGTTACAACTATTTGAGCGAAAACGAGGGAAGTACATGTTGCGTCGGTGGCAGATGATTGGTGATCAGCCAGTACTAATTGCCCAACGTGGCTGATTCAATTTTCAAATGAGTGTTGTATGAACTGAGGTGAACTTTATTGAATGAGAAGCAACAAAAAAGACATATACGAAAGAAAATGCTAGCAATCATGGGTGATGGTGATTCCTGGAAAGATAGTGAAGAGAAAGTTTGTCAAATTCGTGCCTGTATCACAGAAATGGAACGTATCACTAGCCGTCCGATTAATGGGAAAGAGCAACCGATTAAAATATACTATCCTGATGGACTTGTTGGAAAAGCAAGGAATATCACGGAAGTTGCTTTGCAATTTGACTGTTCAAAAAATACTATTGAACGTAGCTTGATAACAGGGGAACCGGTGACGAGAGGATTAGCGAAAGGTGTGACTTTTAGAGCTATCTAGCGCCTAGTACCCTTCGTAAAAAAAGATGGGTGGTGATCAATTGGATAAGAGAGAGGAAAAGCGACAAATCCGAAGGACGATGCTTGCAATAATTAATTTCCCAACGTGGCTAATGAAAAGTACAGAGCATCGGCAGGTATAAATTGGTTGCGAGAGAAGTAAGCGACGAATCCAAAGAGAAACATCGTTATGAAAGCGTTGACATAAATAGGGGTAAGTGTATACTATTGTTGACTAGTCAATATTAGTAAGAGGAGTGTTTATATGATAAAAGATAGAGTGTGGTTAATTCAAGTTGTAAAAAAAGTAGCGATATTATCTTTCTTAGCTGTGATATTTTCATCTTTTTCTGTGACGAGTGCTTTCGCTGCTGAAGATATTCCCGTTGACAAATCCATAGTGGAAAGTGAAATTCAAAAGGCCCTAAGCACGCCAAACATGGTTTACGTTGAGGCGCCTGAAGGTGCAACTCAGCAGGAGATAGACAATCTCATTGAGCAAAAAATGGAGCAGCTAGATAGACTGGATTTAAGATCAAATCTTCGTGGAGCGAAAGTAACGCTCGTTCGGTATTTTTTATCTCGAAGTGGTAATACAACAACTTGCCAAGTTCATATCGCATTTTCGGGGGATATGTCAATAAGTGGGTTTAAGTATACAGGGAATTTAAAAGTCCAAAGTATGGCTATTCTTAACAGAAAGACGTACACAACCCTATCTGCACGAAGCTTTTCGTTCCCTGCTAAGACAACAGGAACATGGACGATTTCACCAATTATTAACGTTCCTAAAGGTATCAAAGAGGTAAAAATAGATTCACCAGCTTCTTATGTATATTCTATGAGTAGTGCCTCTTGGGTTTCGGGGGCTAATCTTTCTGGTCCTGCAACAATTAATTAGGTGTAAATATGAATGAACAAAATGAAGCATTAAAAAAGTATCTTTATACCAATTTTCCGGTTCATGAAATACAAGGTGAAGATCTTTTTACTCACCAAGAAGAATATGAAAAGGACAATGCCGCAAATTCATACCTGAATACAGCGGGTTTAAAAGCGAGTGAAATTTCTTTTGTTATCTTGGCCTTAGAAAGGACAAAGGTGACTGAAAAGTATTTCTGTGAAGAATTTGGGTATATCAATATCATGGCTCCTAAAGGTGAAGGTGCAGAAACACAGCCGGAAAACATCGTCATATTCCTAGCGAAAGACTTTCCCTATTTCTCAGTAACCAGTTCATTGCTATTTGTAGAACTAAATGTTATGAGAGGCGTCGATGACAAAGATATTCAAGAACGGTCGATGAGATACTTGGAATATCAGAGTCATGTGGGATTTTTAAAAGAATATCAAGCTCGTCTAAAGGAATTAAACTTGGAATAGATAGTACACAGGAGGTATCGGATTGGGAAGTATTTAGTGTTGGTAGAAATTGAAGACCATGAACTTGTTGTACTGGCTATATAGGTAGGACATCGACGTAGCATTTATGATTAATGACATGAAATGAACAAATTGTGGACAATTAAATATTAAAATTTAGGACAGAGTCAGCACTTAAGGTTGACTCTGTTTTATTTTTTGTATCAATAGGGTTACCCTTTTCACCACACCTTGCGTTCCTCAAAGTGTTATGGCCGAGTGGGAGCGTCTTTATGGTGAACGATTCAATCAAAGTTACCTTCAGCCCATGATGGTTGAAGAGGAAGCACTCTCGGCAGGTTTGGCATCTGGGCAACAGTATCAATTAGATGAGTCAGAGGATGAACTCCCGTTTTGAGGTATTCTTCATATTGATTAGGCGCAAGTTTGGCCAGCTTCCATTGGTATTGCTCATTATTATAGTAATCCATGTAGTCATCAAGAATGCCTCTGACCGCTGAAAATTGATCAATGGTGTTCAAGTCAGGAAGTTCGTCTTTCATATGTCCGAAGAAGGATTCTTGAGGTGCGTTATCCCAACAGTTTCCCTTACGAGACATAGATTGGCGCAGTTCTTCTTTTGTGAGTAATTGTTGAAATTGAATAGCCGTGTAATGTGTGCCTTGGTCTGAATGGATCAAGGTTTTTTGACCTTTGGGAATATCATGATTTTGAATCAGTTGTTGGACGGTTTCTAACACAAAATCTTCTGCCAAAGTTTCACTCAGAGCATACGATAAGATTTGGTGGGTACAACAGTCTTTCATCACGGACAAATAAGCCCATTTGCCTCTACCATATCGAATGTAGGTGATATCCGTCAAAATCGCTGCTTTAGGTGTTTTAGATTCGAATTCACGATTAAGGATATTGGGTTTTGTTGTATTTTCTTGTTTAGCTTTAGCCATTCGTCTATAGGGATTTGGTTTTCTAATGGAGCACACTAGGTTGTACTTACGCATCAATCGTTGGATTTTCTTACGGTTCATGATAATGCCCATGTGCAGAAGGCGCATTCGAATAGACCGGGACCCTTTGGCATATCTTCGATGATGATAAGCCTGTAAAACTAGGTCAAAGTCGGCTTGGTCCGTCAATTCTCTTTGATCTCGCCCGTCCTTTCGTTCTAGCCAAGCATAATAACCCGACCGGGAGACCTGAACAGCTTCGCACAGCCAAGTAATGTTTAGCAGGTTATTATCTCGCCTCGTTATCATTTGGATGAGCGCAAATTTTTCTTGCGTTTCATCTCCGCTTTCTGATTGATAGAAGCCGTTTTTTTTAGAACTTCTATTTGTTGGTCTTTGATAGCCAGTTGGTGACGCAAATAAGCAAGTTCTTCTTCTGGAGTTCGCTCTTTGTGTGAAGGTCTGCCTGAACTATAGGCTCGCTGGTCCTCGAAGCCTTCAGGTCGAATTTCCATTTGTTTGATTCTATAGGCAAAGTTATCGATTCGTCGCTGTCCTAAAGCTTCAATGTTGAAGCCGGCCTCCGAAAAAATTTGGCTGGGTAGTTTTCCCTGATGGTACGCTTCGCTGAAATGACGACGAAAATCTTCTGTATATGTGATAGCTTTTTCGCTTACCTTTTGAACAAATTCATTCGCTTCTAGTTCTTGAACTTGTTCTTTCGTAAAATAATTCACGCCCATGATCAATCACCCCTGATGAAATCTCTTGTATCCATTGTATGATAGCTCATAAGAACAAACAATGGACCCTGTAAATAGAGACACTTTTTTTCTAGTGTCCTATTTACAGGGTCCATTTTATATAAGTGGACGTTCATTAGCAAAAAAGAGTACGTATTGTTTAGAATGATAAAGGGTTTATTTTTTATCATAGCATTCGTAGTATTCGTAAACTTTATAGTTCAAACTATTACAGGGTTGGACGTTACTAAGTTGCAATTAGCTGAAGAAGTTATCTCCAAGTATAGGATCAATTTTGCTTTAGAACGTGCGGAAAATTTCTTCCTGTATGTGGGTGGTTTTGCATTTGCTTGGGTTATCATTAATATTGGTGAAAATGTAGTGTCAACCATGGGGGTAAATACTTCTTGGTTAGAACAAGAGGAAAAAGTCAATCAAGTGCAGGTCTGTGTGGCTGAACTAGAAGCAATCTGTGGGAAATTTTCAGCGCGGGATCGCTCTCGCTCCATTATGATTCACTACCCAGATGGATCTGTGCAACAGGTCGAAAGCGTGAAAGAAGCTGCGAGACTCGTTGGCTGTTCCAAAACAACAGTCGCCCGTTCCCTTGCAACTGGCGGGCCGGTACTGAAGGGCTCCGCAAAAGGTATAATATTTGCAATCCGTAACTGGTAATGAACTACTTTGTCACGAGTAGAAAGAACTTCTGGGAACGGAGCAGTCCCTTTATCAAAGGCTGGTCGCCGTAATCTCGAATTCAAGAAATTGATCTGGAATTGATATTACAATAGTGTAAGTGGTCACTCTATCATACAGAATATATAATAATCTCGTAAGGTCAAGTGTCTTATTTATGGCTGTCCGCCTAGCCATCTTGCATATCGCAAATAGTAACTGTGTGTTTCTCTCGTCAAAGAAAAAGGGTGATAGTATGATGACAAAAAGAAATGGAATAATTGTGTTGTTTACTGCTTTTACAATGGTACTCGGTTTAGCTACCAATAGTCCTGTATCTTATGCTGAGGAGAATGGTAACAGTCTTAATGCGGTCGATGAAAATCGATTTTCTGAATTAGTGGAAGGATTTCACGAGAATGATTTTATACGGGCAGGCGAATATGTAGAAGCGTTACCTAATTTTTCAGAGTTATCGCTAGAGGAATTGGATGTGTTAGTCGCAAATTACATGATTTCAAATTTGCTCCGATTGAGGTCAACATATCTTCCACCAACAGCATATGGTGGATTGAATGCTAAGGAAGTAGCCCTGGCTAAAAATCATCCTTTTGAAGCTACACAATTTTATGGATCTTCACAAGTTGCTATAAATTATACAAAAACAAAGTTTGGTAGAAATGGGTTTCAAGATGCCTCTGATGCATTTCGACATGCTATGTGGAATGGAAATTTGACCCAACGTATAGGTGCAAGTCGTGCTAAAGTTTGGACAGATGCTCACGAAGACTATTCGTCGGGGATTGATAAACAGATGGATCTACACAATAATCAACTAGGTAGGACAATAGGAAAGAATTATGGTTCGACTAATCCTGGAATTAACGTTAAAAATATGGCCGACAAAATTTATAGTGAAATCAAGGCAGGAAAAGGAAAAGTTATTAAAAATAATAAACTAGTTAGTTCAAAATTCTAGATTAAAGGGGCTGAAGTATGAAAAAAAGAGTATGGATCTTTGCTTCAGTGATTGTTGTAGTAATTGCAGGTGCTTCGTATTTTTATTTTAGCAGACCTCAATTAGAGATAGCCAAAAGTCAAGAGGTTCAAAATGTAGTTGTTGAACCGGGAGGTAAGAAATTATCACAGCAAGACGCTGAAAGCATCTTAAAAAAGATCAGGGAAGCTAAGAAGACTTTTTCATCAAGTAATACAGATCAGCCAAGTGTAAATAAATACTACACACTTAAAATTCTCGATACCAAGGATAGTGAGGACACGCTATATGTCTTCGAAGAAAATGGAAAAGTCTATATCGAGCGACCATACGACGGTATTTATCGTAGTAATAGTGAACTAATGACAAGAATTGAACAAATTGTAGACAATTAAGTATTAGAATATGGGGCAGAGTCAGCATTTAAGGTTGACTCTGTCTTATTTTTTGTATGAATAGGGTTTACCCTAAATACACATTGATATTATGTTGAAAAATCTAGCGTTCTGACGTATGATTAGGGTGTATTTTAAATACTTAAGAAAAGTAGGAAATAAATTTGAAAATTGCTTATATTCGAGTTTCATCCATCGATCAAAATGAACAACGCCAAATTGAAGAAATGGAAAAGTTTGGCGCTGAAAAAATTTTTATAGAAAAGCAATCTGGAGCAACTATCAGTCATCGGCCAATTTTTCAGGAAGCTTTAGATTTTGTCAGAGAGCAAGATATTTTTATTGTAGAAGCCATTGATCGACTTGGCCGCAATTATGACGAGATTATCGATTCAGTGAATTATTTAAAGAAGAAAAATGTACGACTCATTATCACCAGTTTACCGATCATGGCTGAAGCAATCGGAAATCCTCTCCTGGATAAATTTATCAAAGACCTAATCATTCAAATTTTGGCCATGATTGCTGAACAAGAGCGTACTGAATCGAAACGACGCCAGGCACAAGGAATTAAAATCGCTAAAGCAAACGGCGTCTATAAAGGTCGTCCTAAGTTATACAGTGCAGACACAAAAGATCCTCAACGTCGCCTTGTTTATAAGAGCATCGTCCAGGATCTTGAGAATGGGGTTGCTATCTCAAAGATTGCAAAAGACTACAATGTGACTAGGCAAACAATTTACCGAATAAAAAAAGAAATCGACCAACTAATTGTATGATTTCTTTTTCGAATCAGGTAATTATTAATTAGTTTTGTCACCAATACAGACAATCATTTTAGATTCATCTAGCTAAGTTGACAATATTTATGTTAAAGAAAATTTAGTTAACATAAATATTGTCAATTAAGAAATTGTCCTGATTTAAAGCCATTTAGCATCTATAACTTAGTATAATATATCTTATGTAAACTAAAATATAAAGCAAACTAACACTTCAGAATTTACCGAACTACTAGTTTGCTTCTATTTTTTTGTATCCAACTTTGTTGAATTATGTTTTAGTATATCAGTTGTTACCTCTTTTAAGTCATCAAAATCACCCTGATACGTAGCAATTTTAACTACAAATTCTACTACTTCCTGATTTTTCATTTTTAGTGAATAGCCATTTAGCTTGAGAAAAACATACGCGGCTAAAAATGCTGTACGTTTGTTAGCATTATGAAATGGATGCTTTTTGATCAGATTTATTAGCAGAACAGCTGCTTTGCTAAATTTATCAGGATACAGATCTTTTCCAAAAATATGCTGTTTAGGTTGATTTACAGCCATACTCAGCGCATTTTTGTCAATGACTCCGATTGTTTCTTGCGGTGAATATTTCTTTATTTGAATAACATTCAATTTTACAATATCTTTTTCACTTAGATAGATCATTTTTCAACTAATTCCTTGAAAGCTGCATCATACTCAGATAAAGCTTGGTTAACATACATATCAATTTCAAGATCTATCTTGCTTTCCTCTTTTACAATAGCTTCCATCATTTTATCTTCATCAATAAAAATAGTATCTCCAGGTTTCAAACCTTTTTGCAATAAACTCTCTTTTGACAAAGTTACAACTATTGAATTACCTACTTCTCTGATTTTGCGTTTTTTAATATTCATATCATCAACTCCTACGATAAGTATACACCGTATATCTGTATTGTTCAATCACCCTTATTACTTCCTTCAATTACTAAACTTTTAAAGAGTTGGAAATTAATAGTTATAATGTAGCTCTTGGATGAATCTTAACTTTTCATGATTTATTGGAGTCATATGCTATTTTTACTCCCAAATAATTAATTACGGCTGAACATGTTGTTAACATCAAAACTGCATCAGGTAAATCTGAGACAATTGTTTTTTCATTTCCTGCATGTCGTATTCCATTACTACTCGCCAAACCATACATTGTCTCAAATGGTTTTAAAAATGTAAGATCGACATTGTTATTCGATTTGTCTCTAATTGCTTTTATAGCAGTTCCCAAAGTATTTTTTTATTAGCTGGTAATCCTGAAAATTCAATAAGACAACTTTCAACAGCACTAATTGCTTCTCTCACTACAGTATTATAATCTTGATTTTCCTTCTCGCTTATATATGTAAGAGATTTCTGGATATGATTTTTTGCGTAATCAAATAGTGATTCAGATGCAGCATTTATAGACTTAATAGAAATATCATCTGTGATGGGAATAAATTCATTGCTTTCGCTTAATCTGTAATCAGAATTTTCCGACTCCAGAATTTTATTTACTTCCTCTCTTTTCTTTTTATCTAAGATTTTAGCACTTGCAAAAACCTCTAATAAATCATAATAAGCATACCACTCCAAGTCTTCTAACCTCTTGATAATATCTTCATAATAAACAGTAAAATGATAACCCAACTCATAGCTATTATTTATCTGTTCTTTAAAAAACTCTTTAATTAAAAAAGAATATATTACCCATGAGACTTTTCCATTATAATTACTATAAACTTTATCAGCCTCTCGTAATATATCATAAATCACATTTGCTAAACTATTTTTAAGAGGGTCTGTCAATCTATCTCTCAGTATGATATCCTCCATTTTTTAAAACCAAATCTTTCAGAAAAAAGCATTGCACTACCTCCAGTAAATTAACTTATACTCATATAACTTTACGAAGCAATAATTATTCGTGTTGTTTTACATAAATAAAATGAAATATCTGTTAAGATTGTTTAATGGCACAAACATAAATTATTATATAATTACGTATTAATTTATCTAGATCTATTAATAATACTGATCCCTAATAGGTGTAAAACAGTTATAAGAAATGAGTACTCTAGTATTTGTGTTACCCGAATAATTACTTGATTATATTGGTTTCCCATATAATTGAAGGCTGTCCTAATTTTTACCTACTATATGATCATAATTGATTAACTCTTATATATTTCCGAAAATTATCTTGAAGATTTCTATTGATATGGAGAATATCCATTTCATTGCCAATAAGGATATAAATTCTCAAAATAACAATCGATGTCTGTATTAAACAAGCCTAGAATGGTAAATCTGATTCGCCAAAACCATTGGATTGTATCGATTTGCTTTACGCGAACGCCACCTACCCATTTTATAAAATAAAATGGGCAAAAGATCTTTCTTTTTGTCATACAAAAAGAAGAAAAAAAAGAGACGATTTTCTTCTTCCGAAATCGTCCCTCTTTTTTCTAAAACCATGGATGAACGAACAAAAAATCTCTCGTATTTTGTTTGTTCATCCACTAAAAATATGCGAACAGTATGGCTTCATTCAATCCTGTTCTTACAAGTCAAAGGCATCGAATCGTCCTTGGACGATTCAACAAAAAAAGTAGTCGTTTTTGGACGACTACTAAGTTCTAAACATTCATTACCCAAAATCAATTTGGTCTAACATCGTTTCTCGACTGGCTTGATCTAATCGGTTCTTGACAGGGCTTTTTCTTTTCTGTTGATAGCAGATAAGAGGAAATAAGAATAAGTGTGTTCATGTGTCATAAAAACAGTAACTAAAACATTAAAATCAAAATTTATATGGAAAGCTTCCTTGACATTTTGTGCTCGCATGAGTATTATAAAAGCACGAAAGGAAAGTAAACTTTCCATTTTTTTAGAAAGGAGCATGTTGTGAAAAATCGTTTGGAAGAATTACGAAAACAAAGAGGAATTAAACAAGAAGATTTAGCTTCTGCTCTTGAAGTATCTCGTCAAACAATAGGTTCTTTAGAAAATGGACGTTATAATCCCTCTATTATATTGGCATTTAAAATTGCAAGGTACTTTCAAATGAGCATTGAAGAAATTTTTATCTATGAGGAGGAAAGTGAAGATGAAAAATAAGGGTCAGATTTGGTATATCGGTTATATTGTTTCGTTGTTTTTGATTGTGATAATTTTGGTTACAGATTTTCCTAAAATGGTAGATATTGGACTTGCTATTTTATTCAGTGCCGTTTTTGGCGTTTCTCATGTTCAAATTTTGCATGATAAAATGATTAAAAATGATGCAGACTACAAAATCAATGTTATGGACGAACGGAATATCATAATCAAAGAAAAAGCGGGAAATATAACAAATATGTTTAACACAATACTGTTAGGGGTGGCAACAGTTATATTTATTTGTTTAGACTACATCATTCCAGCTATTATTGTCGGAAGTATCATTGCAATCCAGCCGATTATTTTAATCATTATCAGTAGTGTGCTTGAGAAAAAAATGTAGAAATAAAGGCTCATACAAAGGTTCTGTTGCAAAGTTTTCCAAAAAATCTATTTTAGTGTAAAATTGAGAAAAAAGACAGAGAGGACAGAGTAATGAATCATTTTAAAGGCAAACAATTCAAAAAATGACGTCATTATTGTCGCTGTTAGTTACTACCTGCGTTACAATCTAAGCTATCGTGAAGTTCAGGAATTGTTATATGATCGTGGAATAAATGTTTGTCATACTACGATTTATCGTTGGGTGCAAGAGTACAGCAAAGTCCTCTATTATCTTTGGAAGAAGAAAATAGACAATCCTTCTATTCATGGAAAATGGACGAAACCTATATCAAAATTAAGGGACGTTGGCATTATCTCTATCGAGCGATTGATGCGGACGGCTTAACCTTAGATATCTGGTTACGAAAGAAACGGGATACGCAAGCAGCCTATGCTTTCTTAAAACGACTCCATAAACAGTTTGGTGAGCCGAAAGCAATTGTGACCGATAAAGCACCTTCTCTTGGCTCCGCCTTTAGAAAGTTACAGAGTGTGGGTTTATATACTAAGACAGAGCACCGAACTGTGAAGTATCTTAACAATTTAATAGAACAAGACCATCGATCGATAAAACGTCGACATAAATTGTATCAAAGTCTACGTACAGCTTCCACCACAATTAAAGGGATGGAAACCATTCGAGGAATCTACAAGAAAAGCCGAAAAGAAGGCACTCTCTTCGGCTTTTCAGTCTGCACTGAAATCAGGATATTATTGGGAATTCCAGCTTAAAATGAAGAAATAATACAAAAACTGATTTTATTTTTAAAACTTTGCAGCAGAACCCTATTTTCTACAATTTGTTTATTAATAACACTTTGCCCAGAGCTATTATTTACATAAGTAGGAATCGCATTAGTTTCCCATCGTATAGGCATCAAAATCACTTTTGTATTATCTGTATTTTCTATATTCCATCTATATATGGTTTCTTCTACTTCATTCCTTTTTGCTGCTATATCACCTGGTGATGCTATAAATACTTTTATAAGATTTATGGTTTTCATTTATTGTACCTTTCTCTCTAGTTCTCTTTAAAGTAATTTTAGTATAAAATTTATTGTCTTTTACACTATAGTACAACCTTTATCTATCTAGTAAAAAAAGGCCCACTAAACTAATTGATTAGTTAGGAGCCTATTATAGATACATTTTCAACTCGCTTTTAAGCAAATTCTACTACCAGCTTTTTACCTAATGCCCTGGCGATATCATCAAGTTTATCGAAAGATACGTTATCCCCTCTCTCAATTCGAGCAATAGTAGATTGAGTTGTATGTGCTTTTTGTGCAAGCTCCGCTTGAGTTAGCCCTGCTTCCTCCCGAGCATGATAAAGAGCAACCGCAGTTTCGAGTTTTCTTCCTTCACGGTCATATGCTTCTGCAAAATCTTTATCTTTTTTCTTTTCTTCAATCAATTTTTTAATCATCATTTGTGAACCACTCCTCTCTAAGTTCTTTTGCATGCTTGAGTTCAGTTATTGGTGTTTTCTCCGTTTTTTTAGTAAATCCGTGAGTAATGACATACCTTCCATTGTCCACATGGAAATAGATGGCTCTTTGGATGTTTGATCCTACCTTACTTCTTAATTCGTACAAATTAGTGTTTAATTTTTTCACCCATTTCAACCGTTGAGCTACTAGCATCCCATTCTTTTCTGTTTCTTCTATTGTACGTAAAAGCTTCGCACTATCTTTTTTTGGTAATGTTTCCAACCATTCTAAAAATTCATCATGACCATTAGGTCTTTTAAATGTTTCAAAAGATATTTTTTCCATACCCAATTATATCATATATTGATTTTATATTATATTATATAAAATAAAAATTCGAATTGTATACTATAAAATATGCATTTTATTATCTATTTAATCCTTTATACTTAGTAAACACATACTCGCACAAAACCATAGAAGAATTTGCAACAAGAATTGCTTCTTCTTCCTTAATTACTATTCTATTTGAGCCATGTGCATGAGCATCTCCTTGACTATTTCTCATTTCGAGTATTTTATCTGATAATGTATTGAGTGCTCCAACAAGGGCTTTGATTCTATTATCCATATCTTTTTCAGTTTTAATATTGAGGCGGCCAAATACTTCTTTTCTTAATTCTTTTGACTTAAATAAATTAATATTAACACTCGGTCCTTCGGTATTTTCAATAATAAATTTTAGAACTTCATCTATTAAAGTATTTGCTTTTGTCAAAACAGAGTCAAAATCCTTGTTTTTAATATCTGTTTGAATCCTAATGGGTAGCTGCCGAATATAAAGTAAATCAATCTCGCTTGAAAATTTCATTTTTCTTAATGCAGTTGAAGTATCTTCTTTAAATACTTCCTCAAAAAGCAACTGAACTATGGGATTCATTTCAGTAGATTCATATTTTTTATCTCGATCCATAATACCTTTTAAAGATTGGATTAACCGATTCTTTAACGAATCATCAAATTGATCGTCAAGCAGAAACTTTTGAAAGGATACTCCCTTTGAGCCCCCATAATGATTTTGTATTTCAATCCCTACGATTTTCTTTGTAAATATGTTCCACGTTACATTAGTAAAGTCTAAAATATATCCCGCTGAACCAACTGAAAAATAAGTTGCTAATTGTTTTGCTTCGTCTATAGTCATCATTTATTTATACCTCTTAAATTGTATGTTGGATTATTTTCAAATAATTAATACCAAAGATACACTGTTCATATAAAAATGATATAATATTTGACTCATTGACTAATAGATTACTGTTGCAATACTTTGATAAAAGTTCGTTAAATTTCATAAATACATTTTCGGGTATTGATAATAGTCCTAAACCGTTGCTAAACATAATCTTATTCGTAATCAACAAGGCTGTACCCACATTACCATTCCAGAATATTTGATTTTTCAAAATGAATAGAAACAGTCGCAGGGCTTTTTCCGTATCTGATATCTCTTGATTCATTATCTCACCATATTGATTGTTTACCTCGTCTTCAGTTAACATTGGTGGCACATATCTTCCTTGAATCGTCGATACTTCTACCCCACCGGTTCGTATTTCACCGGGAAAAAGCGCATCCTCTGCTGCAAGGATCCGATTAATCCGCTTACTTGTCTCTAACAGGGGCTCCTGTACGTCGTTTAAAAGCAGTTCAAATCCTCTTTTTAAGTTAACGACGGTCAGGACATCATCTACAGCCACGTTGTTGGCCCGATTATACTTAATAATCTCTTCTGTTTGTAACAACGTTGTATTTAACCCTTCAGATTTCCCCGCATTATACACCAGTTCTACAATGTTTTTCTTCAATAAATACACAGACTCTTTGCGAGATAAGTGATATTTATCAGGAAAGTTAGGCTGCTTTTCTTCGTTCATTTTCTCACCTTTTGAATTTTTCCTTCTATTATATAGGGCATTATTCTGTCATAAATCCAAACTCTTTACTGCAGTATCTTTGTCTTCCTGGGTGATTCCAATATAGCGTAAGGTCTCCCGTTGTGAAGAATGATTGAGCAGCGACTGAATAATCTCTGTTTTGGTTCCTTGCTTGTATAAAAAATAGCCAAAGGTCTTACGCATCGAATGGGGACCAATTTCTTTTAACCCAACTGCAGTTCCTGCTTCATGAATGATCCGCCAAAGACTTTGTCGGGTCAAAGGCGTATCTGCTCCTTTTCGACTTGGAAACAAATACTTGCTGAAGTCTTGTACTTGCAGCTGCTCAGAAAATTCGGATTGAACATAGTCAAGAATCACTTTTCGTAATTTGTTCGAAATGAAGACCGAATTGTGTTTAGCTGTTTTTTGTTCCTTCATGGCCAGACGTTCTTTGACAATTACCCGACCACGGGAAATTTCTAATACATCACTTAATTTCAACTGTCTTAAATCAGAGATTCGATACGCCGTATTGATCCCAATCGAAAAAAGCACCAAATTTCGTTGCCCATATTTTCCGGAAGCCAAAATGGCCTTCATGGCATCGATCTTTTTTTTGTCGCGAATCGGTTCCACGCTCTTCATTTTTAGTCCCCTCTCAAATGTTACTTAATATGATTATAACAGATAATAAGTCACATTTAAACAAGCTATAGAAAAAAGGCTCTAAAAGAAAAGTGATTTCCTCTTAGAGCCTCTAAGGATGGAGCGATTTTAACGAATGTGACAGAATCCGATTGTGTCACATTGGACTTTTGAGATTTTCGGTAAGATTTGATTATCTCAGAACATTAATATTGCCCCTTTAAAAAATTTTGTCAGTACTTTTAAGTTATTCTATTCTGAAAATTCAAAATTTTCAGTCTATATAATTAACTTATATTCAGTTTTACCAAATGATAAGCTTTAAAAAGTATTCAGAATTTAGTCATGTTATGGATCCAATAAAGTAGATATGGAATATTTATTTTCTCTTGTCTAATTTATAAGAACTAAATGATTTCATCATTGTTTTGACACCTTTAGTTTTCGTACAATAGTTTTTTAAGTTTAAATCCAAAAATAATTATTGAAAAGACATTAGACAAATTAAAAACATTATGTAATACTATTTTACTAATCAATGAATCAAACCAACAGGCTGGGACTTTGTGAATTTCACAATTGTTCCTAGCCTGTTTGGGTTTGAGGTAACTCCTGGTTTGAGGTAACCGGTTTGAGGTAACTTTGTATAATCTATGTTATGTAAACTGAAATTATTCATACATCATTTTTCAAATATAATTAGCATTTTATACTTTTTTGAATTAAAATAGACTTAAGATTTAGTAGTAGTGCCAAAAATAAAAAAAGAAATACTATTATTAGGAGGAAGCATTATGGCAAACATAAAATATGTTGGTAATGACACAAAGAAATCTGAAAACGGAAAAATTCATAGAAAAGAAGGTAATTATACTGGTTGTGGAGCAAGAATTGATGACAATCCACAAGATTGGCAGTCTACGACTTCTTCTATCACTTGTGAAAAAAAAGGCTGTAAATAGAACCACCTCAAAGTATTAATTTAAAAATTAATCGGATAAGCAATATAGCACAGCTTTGGCAACACTATAAAATCTAAATATGAAACCGCTATCTTGGTTTGTATGTATTTTAGCTATCACTTACTACTTAGTGATAGCTAATAGATTGTTCCATATCAATTCTGAATAAGAACCATACATTGTTTCATTGTTAATACACAGATAAACAAAAATTTTTTAATATTTTATGCCGAAGATGCAGTATTGATACATAAAATCTGCGATATCATAAAAATGAGTCCTATCAACAGAATTATAATATTTAGACAAAGGAAATCAAGCATATATCATAATTGATTTCCTCATATAATTTGATTAAAAAGAGACATCAATATTTGAAAGCGGATGATACAGTTGATTCATTAATTCCGTGTCGCTTTTACGTCCACGATTAGAGAGCAGAATCACACTAGTTTTATTATCTTTAGAAAACAACCCAAACGATTCGAATCCTCCTTTACCACCATGAGCACGGAAATAAGTCCCTTTGTCATAAAAACCTGCTGCATAGAATCCGCCAGCGGCTGGTTGCCACATTTGCTCCAGCGAAGCTTTATCTAACAGTTTCCCATTCAATAATAAATCATAATAGCGATACAAATCGCCAACTGACATATAGAGATTTCCAGTTCCTACCTCAGCTGCCAAGTTAGCTGAGGAAATATCGTTAGGGTTCCCGTAAGGATCTGTTTCACCATCCGTTTTGTAATTGACCGTAGGATGATCCTGCTGCAAAAAAACTTTATATAAGAAAGAGTGTTTCAACCCATTCTTATTGATAAAATAATCCGTTAACAGCATATCATAACTTTTTCCTGTTACTTTTGTCAAAATGCCTGCTAGTAAATTGTAGTTGATGGGACTGTATTTGAATGTTCCTTGGGTTCCGGATAAGACAGCATGTGCAGCATCCCAGTCGAGAATCTGCTGCACGTCTTCCAGTCCTTGGGGATTTTCTGAAAGCTTGAGTCCGGAAGCCATCTGCAGCATTTGCTGAATCGTAATATTAGCAGCACCTGGAATATAGGGATAAAAGCGGGCTAACGTATCTGTCAAGGATAATTTCCCGTCCCTAACTGCTCGCATAATCAAGACAGCTGTTAGACCTTTTTGTATCGAGCCAATATTGAATAATGTTGTCGGAGTATTTTTAATATCAGCTGCCTTGTCCGCATATCCGTACCCTTTATGCAGCAGGACTTTCCCATTTTTTACAACCAATGCACTTCCGATAAAGCCACTGGAAATAATTTTCTGATCGTAGATAGCTCCTTCAGGTGTGATGACTTCTTGATTACTAATGAGATTGTCATAGTTTCCCGCATCCAACAAGTCCTGTTTCTTGTTGGATGCGGGCTGCTCATTTTTGGAAGAGTAGCTGCTGGCAGTACTGGAATGTACAACTTGCTCACTGAAATGATCAGAAGCATCCGTTGGTTCCGTTGGTAAAAACAAGTAGTAGAGGCCAATGAGACCACAAATAATCACAAGGATATCAATCCCAAGCACTAGTTTATGAACGTTTCTTTTTGCATGTTTTTTCGTATGTCTACTCATTGAATAAAGCCTCCAGCATTTCTATTCTCCAACAGTCCTCCTTTTTCATTCCCCCTGAATATCTTTTGGTGCTTCTTGCTGCCAATTTTTGGATAGAAAATAATGGTTGATTTCATAAGATGGTTTCTCTTTGCCCTTAGAATCCAAGAATGGCTGAATGTATTCATCTGCTGCTAGCCAGCCACGCCAGCCTAAGTGAATCGTATCTTCCATAAAATAGGGTTGATTGCCTTTCGTTGATAAATCAGCGATATTCATAAAGCCTTGACTTCTTAACTGGTAGCGGATCTTTTTGTCAAAACCAGTCAACACCTCTTGCGGTAAGCCAGTATAATCCATCCACTTCTGATTGATAGGCGGAATCACAAATAAGACATCCACATTGTTGCGAGCAAATTCTGTCAGTACTAGTTGAAAGTCACTATATTCTGGTCCAAAACGATAATCCCATTTCTTTTGAGAGCCTTTCATTTTATCTATGCGGCTTTGCAGATTATGTTGGTAAAAAGAATTCTTGATCCCTAAAGAATTATTAGTCGTTTCTGCTTTTCCTTCATTATCGGCTACTTGTTCTATTTGAGCGAGATTATAGGTAGAAAGTAATTTCTTTGCAGCAGCAGTGATTTTGTCAGTCAAGTTATGCCCCAACCCAAGACCACTAAAAAGCTCATCTTCCCGTTTCAAAATAGATCGTTGCAGATCAATCTGTTTTTTCTGCCAATCAGTTGGTATCTTACCGGATTTCACTTCATTCAAGACTTGTTCCGTCAAGCGATTTTCTCTCACTTTCGAATAGTCTAAGAGACGTTCGGCATAGTATTGATCGGTGTCAGAGATTTTCTTTAACGAAGAGAGCCAATCGTACACATGCTGTTCGGAATAATGATGGTTGAAATAGTCTCCTTTCAACCCTTTAGGAACGAACCATTGAGGGGAAACGATGAAGACTGCTTTTTTCCCTGCTAATTCTTTCGCCATTGATTGAATGATGGCGTACTGGGTCAGCGACTGGGTGCCAGGTGCACCAATCAAAAATGGCGTATAAGAACGGTGATATTTCTGCACCAATACGGAAGGATGTGTGGCACTCACACGGTTTAGTTCGGATGAGCCAAAAAATGGGACATATTTTCCTGTTGCTATTGCCTCATTTTTGATATGATCCCCACGAAACACCGCATCATTCATTGCCGTCGCCGCTTGAGCGATGACTTTCGGATCGTGGCTATTGATCTTCCAAGGGCTAAGGAAGAGTCCCCCGACAAGAATCACCGCACAAAGAAGCGGTCCAAAAGCCGTGAATAGTCGTTTTTTCATCATCGGCTTTGCAGCGTGTCGACTTTCTCAATGATTTTTGCTGGTGTATTCCACTCTGCCCGGTCAAATTCTGATACAGGAAACTCAATTCCTAACCGCCCTTCTAGTTCAACCAGCAATTGAACAGATCCTAATGAATCTAATAATCCTTCATCAAAAAGATCGATTGTTTCGTTTTCTTTTACTTCGTCACTTCCTGTAACTGATACTAAAATGTCTAATACTGCTTCTTTGGTTGTCATATTCTTTTCTCCTTTTATTTAACGAATAATTTGTCTAAGATTCCTGAGAAAATCAGGAAACTAAAGCAAACTGCTTGGAAGGTCAATACAGTGGACACCGCTTTGGTTAGTTTGTTCGAAGGTAGATTTCCTTGTTTATTCTTCCAACGGATCCACGCATCATTTCCGCAAATCAGTGTCGCATGATATACCCCGTATAAAATGTAATACCAGGTAAGACCGTGCCAAATGCCCATTAATAGAAACAGGGCGAAATAACCGACATTAGATGCTACTATACGACTTTTGAAAACTTTCTTTTTGATCAGGGTGAACATCAATCGCATGTATACGTAGTCTCGGAACCAAAAAGACAGACTCATGTGCCAACGATTCCAGAATTCTTTGATATTGGGCGCCAGAAAAGGTTTATTGAAGTTAGCTGGTGTATCATAACCCATGAAGTTGCTGATACCAATTGCAAATAAACTATAACCAGCAAAATCAAAGAACAGATACATACTATAGACATACATATACCCTAGCATTCCCCAAGAGAACAGTCCATTTTGCAGGGCTTCTTTGGTCACGATCGGTAGTAATACTTGACCGAGATAATAACCAAGAATGAACTTATACAGGAGCCCTAGCATTATTTTGGCGACTCCTTTGTTTAAATAGTCGAGATACACTTCTTTTGTCGGTGGATTCAGCAGATCTTTCTCAAAGCGACGATAACGATCGATCGGTCCCGAAGAAATCGTTGGAAAGTATAGTAAAAACTGGATATAACGCCAAGGATGGTATTCTTTGATCAGGCCATCCCGTATCTCCATGATCATTTGCACCGATTTGAAGGTCAGATAAGAGATGCCCAAGAAATAAATCAGTGAGGCATGCCCAACAAAGAAAGGGGTGACTTTACTCAATGCCAATGGTAAGATCGCTGCTACCACTGCACCATAAAAGACGCCTGAAGTATTTGCTCGTTGACGATGCTGATAATAGCCATAGACGAGTAATGTCTGATACACGACGTACCCGATCAGCGCCAGACCCTGCTGCCAATATTCACCACCAAAACTTACGTACAATACCGCTAGTGTGAGTAACGTTTGATACCATTGCCAACGCTTTTGTTTGAACAGCAGCACAAGCATCATCGGAAGCAATCCTACCATTAGCCAAATGAAATAGGTGGGATTTGCATAAGGAATCATATGCTGCAGGTTCATGAAGGATTCACCTCATTTGTCAGCCGTTTGCGGTCGATTTTGCCATTTGCCGTATGGGGCAGATGCTCAACATAGATAAATCGCTGCGGGATCATATACTCCATCACCGTTTCACTCAGTGAAGATTTGATGGCTTTTGTCAGTTGAAACTCTTTCTCGAAGGGGTGCGTTTCGGGAACGACATAAGCAATCAACTGTTCCACTTTCTTTTCTTGATATTTAGGGACTACGACGGCTTGTTTGACCCACGAACTATTGCTTAAATGATGGTCAATCTCTTCTAGTTCCATTCGATACCCATGGAACTTCACTTGAAAATCAAGACGCCCTTCATAATGCAACAAACCATCTTCCGTCATTCTGCCGCTATCGCCGGTTCGATACGCTGGTTGCCCTTCATGGACAAAAAATGCCTCTTTTGTTTTTTCGGGATTGTTCAGATATCCTTTTGAAACGCTAGGACCACTAATGATAATCTCACCTACTTGCCCTTTAGGAACTAGTTGATCTTCTTCCATAAAGAAAACCGTCGAATCTTCTTTCACATACCCAATTGGCACCCGATCATATTGCTCCAGTAATTCTTCAGTGATTTGCACGCCGGATACGGCAACAGTCGCTTCAGTAGGTCCATAAGTATTGTAGATTTTTGCATTCGGAAAACGTTCCAGTAGCTCTTGAGCGGTTTTTTTCGGTAGTTCTTCCCCACAGAATAAGAAACGCTCCAACTGAGGAACGTGCATCCCGTCAAAGGTCTCTTCCATCAAACATAGTTTCATAAATGAAGGTGTCGAGATCCAAACATTGATAGCCAATTGCGGCAAAATCGCAAATAATGTTTTGAAGTCATTAATGACAACCTTTTTTAAAGGTACCAAGCAGCCGCCAGAAGTTAATGCTGGGTACACCCCCATGACAGAGAGATCAAAGGAATACGGTGCCTGCGCCAAATAATACATCCCGTCGCGTAAGGAAAAATCTTTCAATGTCCATTGCACGAAACTCAATAAATTCCCGTGACTAATCTGGACTCCCTTAGGGATGCCGGTCGTTCCTGATGTAAAGATGATGTAATAAATATCATCTTTTCCGAGCGTTTTTGCGTTACCTAAATTGCGCCCGCTTTGATAAATTTCTTCCAATTGATTTATTTCTAGCATTGGAATCATTGTTTCCGGACCTTGCCAGTCAGCTACACTAATGATCAAATCTGGTGTAGCCACAGAAAGGATCAATTCAACACGCTCTTTTGGTGTGGTACTTTCAATGGGGATATATGCCCGACCAGTTTTGGAAGCTGCCAAAAAAGCTGTCAGCATGTCAAATTCTAACTCGCCATAAACAACAATCGGTCCGCGAGTTTCCAACGTTTCCTCGAAATAGGCAGCTAATTGATTGGATCGAGCTGCTAATTGTCCATAAGTATATACTTGGTGATCTTCCCGGTAGGCAATCCTCTCTGAATCTTTTTTTGCCCACTCTTCAATGGCTTGCACAATATTCACCACGTTCATGAACATTCCTCCTAAAATTCATTATAGATAAAGGCGCCACCTTGCACGTTTTTATAGTGATAAAGATAAATTATCATAACGATAACAAAAAAATATAAAATAGTTTTCCACACAAAAGTAAGTACATGACTCTCAGGTCTATTATTCATAAATTTTTTCACAAAATTTCACCTCATGATAATATTCTGGAACCATTTTAATATAATTCAATAATATGAGACATTGATTTGTAGACTATAATCCTTACAATTTTGTAAGAAAACTAGAGGGCAAGAATGATCTTATTAAAGTAATCAAAAGAATAGCTTTTGGATTCCGGACTTTCCGTCACCTTCGGATGCGAGTCCTAATCCAACAAAGCATCTGTGAAATCATTTAATAACAAAAAAAGGAAATGCCGAAGCATTTCCTGAAGTGTGATTTGATCAAAACAACACCATTTGACAAGGAGCCTCAATAATCTCAACTCTCCAAAATCCTCAAAATACCGCTATACCAAGCCATTTCCAGCCTCTACTTATCCGCCCTTGTTATCAATCCCAACAACTCGATGTGTTTTGAGATGAGTGGATAGCTGTCAAAGGAAAATTTCCATTTTACTTTTCTGCTAAATTTTCTTTGAGGGAACATATCCACTGAGGGCTTTTGTATGAGGGAACATATCAACTCTTTTACTGTTTAATTTATACATACAAGTGAAGATTTTAGAAGGTGGTTAATCCGCTTTGCTTTCTGGTAAATAATATACTTTTCCATCCTTCGCAATTAACTGCACATTTTCAAGATATAATTCTGATTGTTCGTATTTAAAACTACTGCCATTACCATAGCTTTGTTCATCTATTATATTTGCTACGCTCTTATCAATTGTACGAAAATTCAACTCATTTCTTATTAAGCCTGGAAAGAAGTGAATTACTCTGTCAAATCCATCTCTCTCGCGGCGAGTTTCATCTATATCAATGTTCAACCTTTTTGCGGTATCTTGATGCCAGTTAGTGAGCCTTGTTTGTGTATCAATAACCTGCTGTCTGAATACAGGAAGCAGAGCCACACACTGCTCCCGAGAAACAGCACCAAGATGCAGTGTATATCTTAGGTCAGAAATCTTATACATCACATCTAGCAAGGACTTTTGATACAAATACCAATTCTGAGCCTCATTTAATTCTCTTTCATAAGTCTTGTAATCAATATCTTTCTTTTTCGCATATCCAGCAAGTGTCAGATTAGCCTGTCCTAAAAGTTGAGTACACTCTTCTTCCAGGCTATCAAGCTGAGAAATTTTACTAAGTCGCAACTCATTGTTTTCAAGGATTTCAACTTGAAAGTCTGCTATCGTCTTAACATGGGCTATAAGTGAAAATACTCTACTACGGTACTCATTGTCCTGAAAATCTGAAACCTTAGATATGCTTTCGCTTATTAAGCCAAGCTCAGCATTAATTTGTGTCATGTAATACTGGCCAACAACCATCGATGCTACTCCCATAGCCGTAGCTGCGGTATTTGCTACAACGGCCGTTCCTTTTTGAGCCTCAATTGCTACTAAATTTGCATGACCTTTAATACCGTCTGCACCATGATATATACCTCGAACAGCATTTTCCATTGCATTCGAGTTAGTGAGTTTTGCACCTGCTGGAATTATAGCTCTATATAAAACCTCACTATTTGCTTGTACTGCTTGAATCGCATTATTAGCAGTATTTCCTACCTGTGCTAATTCTGGGACAAGATTGTTTACATGTGCCAGAACTTTACTGCTTTTAATTTCAACTAATCTACTCTCATCAATTATAGATCCAACTGGAAGCATCTCCATTTGGATTGCAAGTCCATCTGGTTTATCTGCCTTATTAATGGGGGCACTAAATGGTGAAATGCCCGAAACAATCGTGGGATTTTCTAGTTTTTTATTATCTGCTCTCTTTTTCATGAATATCGCTAGGAAGACGCTAGCAATTACTACGATGCAGATTCCAATTAATGTGTATTCCATATAATGTTAACCTCCCACAATTAACTCCATGTCTTAGTCTTAAGAAGTTCAGCGATTTCCTGTATTTCAGGTAAATTCCCTGTCTCCAGAACTTGTGTCAAATCAAATACCCTCGTTCCCATAGGAGCTCTTGGTGTGATCTTCTTGAAATCAGTCTCATAAAATTTTTCAACAAAGAAGTATCTGTGTTTGCTACTTTTTATATCATATCCATGTTGAACACCATCAATAATTGCATCTGCAATTTTCTGTTTTCTTTCCTCGGTCAATTCGCCAAACTCTACTTCATATTGCATGCCATTATCAGTGTCTACAGCGGTGATACGAGCACTAATCTTGCCAACCGCACGTACGCTTTTATTTTTATACAAGCTCAAATAATCGTGTGCGCGAAAACCACGATCGGCATTATCATAGTAAATATCCTGGCTTACATTAAAATCTAGTGTTGTTCCTGCCAATTGCATCCTCATAAATTTCCATGAATCTGAAACAGCAATGAGGCCATCGTTATAGCAGTAATTCAGATAATCATCCAGAACCTCCTGCATTTCATAATCTCTATCATCAATCACTTCTTGTATTGCATTTGCTATACCTTCAAATGTTGTATTGATATGAATGACTGGTTTACTTTGCGCAGAGTTATATTCCTTTAATTGTTGTTCAAAAATCTTCTTTTTATCTTCTGCCATTATCTCAGGGGCTAGAGTAATCATTACCTTATACTTCTCATCACCAAAAGAATTCAAATGTCTCATAAGCTGTTCAGAATAAAACCAGTCAGACATTTTTGTTTCAACAACAATCTTAAAGCTTTCCTGTGTTATGGTCGCATCAGGAATACTATCAACACTCTTCTCTTGTAAGTTAAATACGATTTCTGGCTCAAAGGAATCAGAGAAAAACTCCGACTTTAAAAAGCGAAAAAACTTATCAGAGGAATATTGATATAGGCGAGATAACAGCAACATCGTATTTGCCGTAGCTACATTTTCTTTTGCATGATATCTCTGAAAATAGTGAATTTTCATTTTTGCTTGTCTCCTCTCTTTTTCTTTCCATAATTTTTTGGGAAGTAGTCCTTTCCAAGCTGCCAAACATACTGATCAATTTGCTTTAGGTTATATGTATCCAAGTCATAGAACCCACGAAAATCAATCAATATATCTTTAAATCTAACGTAATCTTTTAGCTCATCATTTTGGAAATCTGAGAAGTTATCACGATTTCTAAAATATCGTAGCACCTCATCAACGTAGCTATCATATATAGGATAATCAAGTGGATTGTGATGACTACAATATTTGGTGGCAAAAGAGTAAAACTTCTCTTTTTATTACTAATCGTTACATGCTGGATATCTCTGACTAGAGTAACATCACCAGCATCGAGTCTCGTATCAATTTGCATTTATAGTATGTATTGTGTTATAAAACAGCTGAGCAATTTCTTTGTAGTCTGTGGGATGATATTCTCTAATAATCATTTTTTGCTAACCTTCTCTCTTCACATACCTAATCTCAATATCGTACCCAAGTGCCTCCAGCATCTGCACAAAGGTTTTATTCACAACACACTCTTGCTTTTAATGAAGCGATTTACATATTGGCTCGGCTCGTTGTACTGATTTTCTCTGCAAGCTGTGCTTGAGGAGTTTCGTTTTCTATGCATTTGACCTTAAGATCAACTTCTATATTGCTTTTAAGCATAATATTTTCTCCCTATCGCAACGCCTAGTTACTTCTAGCACAATTAAGATAATTTATTATACCGCGCTTTTCTCAAGAAATCATTGCCATTTTATGAACGTATGAAAAAAGCATCCCGCCGTAGCAGGATGTTGTAAAAAAAGACGCTTCCTTTTACAGAAACGTCCGATTCAAACGAGTAAATACAAACTATCTACTCCAATATTTCATTTTCATTTGTTGTATTCCCACTTACTAGGTCTATCACTACCGACACATTTTTATAATCTCTAATCTCTTTATTTCGGATTTTATTCCCCTCACTGGTAAATACGATATGTTTGAAAAAGTGTTTAAAATTAAGGATTTCCAGTCTTAATGTCGTTGTAGCAAAAATACACACTCCACATGTTTTGAGATGAGGGGATAGATATCAAATATTGGTAAATAAAATATTTTAATTTTAAGTTCTCTTTGAGGGAACATATCCAAGTTTGACTATCGATTGTGGGAACATATCGATAGTTGGCGCCACAATCTTAATTGTTCCATGAATAAAAGCATTATTTTCAATGTCCTTTGCACATAAGTCATCCGCAATAAAACACCTTTTATAGTGTTACCTGCTTGAACTAATTTTGCTTGTGGATCAGTGGCTGCAAACACTGGATCAGTAATAAATAATGTACCTAATGCAATAACCGCACTTTCAAGCTTAAACTTTGTATTTTTGATAATTTTTTTCATTTTATACACCTCTTGTTTTTATTTTATCGCAAAGGAATGTTCCTTTGTAATGATTGATTTTCTTTTGCTTTTGTTTGCTTAATCAATTTGTCTAAGTTTCGTTTTTTCTGTGGTTGGTTACCACTCAACAATCGATTAATTGATTTCGCAAATTGGAACATTTTTACAGACACTTCATTTTTTTCAGGTTCATTTTTTTCCAATTCTTGGGATTGATCTTTATTAGTATTTTCAATTTCCTTACTTAATTCAAGTTTATCAGAATCAGGTAAATAAGCATTGCGATTAACGACCTTTTTCAGATTGTGTTTTGCTAATGGGCTTAGTTCATCAATATACTTCATGCTATCTTGAACAAAAAATACACCTTGACAATCATTAGGAATTTTCACCGTCTGAATGTTAGTTAAGAAGCCTTTTGATTGTTCCAACATGGAATTAATTTCCTCACTGCTGAATCTAGCAACTCCTTCGACTTTAGAAAAATCAGTTGTTTTGTAATAGTCAGCTTTTGCAAGTAACATTTCGCCTTCTATGACTGAATCTATTGAAACATTTTTATCAAATTTTCTTTCAACTTCTGATTGAACATATTCTATCAATCCTTGTTTTATTCCTATTAGTTTTTCTTTTTTAATTGATAAAATTTCTTTTCTTTCAGGGTTATTTTCTTTTGTTATACTATCTTCAACTTGTTTAATTTTTGAATCAAGATAACGGCTAGTTTGAAATGGTTTTTCTTTAAAAATCTTTTTACTTTCTTCTTTTTCTACTTCTCTTTCATTGTAAATGACCTCTGCTAACTGATCTTTATTCAATAACTGTTTTCTAAATATGGTTTCATTAACCATTGCTCGAACTTCGTGATTTGAAAATTTGTCAATATTCAAACTTGGATAAGATTTTTTGAAGAATCTTTCTGCTTGTTTATCTAAAATTTCATTTGCCTTTGTAAGCATATCTCGTTCACTACTAATTTTACTTAACATCAAACGTTGTTTTTGAATTTCCATTTTATTATTAAAGATAAGTGAATTTTCCCACCTCTTTAATTCACTAATTCTTTTGTCAATATTTTCATCATTGACAAATATTTTTAATTCTTGCGAAAGGTTTTTCAATTCCTTTTTCTCTAAAGGTGAAAATGTTTTTTCAAATTTTAAAGTAAAGTTTTGGTCTTGTTTTAATACTTTTTCTTGATTTTCAAGTTTATCAAGTTCGCTTAAAACATCATTGTAACTTTGAATTTCTAAATTTTTCCTTTTTAACTCACTTATAACTCCTTTATCTTCTAATTTTTTTGAGTAAAAACCTTCATGGATTGTTGGTAGTTCTTTTTTACCAAGTTCCGCATGAGATTTTTCTGTAATTTGTTGATCGATATTTCTGTCTTTTAAATATTGATTAACTTTGTCTGCCCAATCTTTACGAATTTCAGAAACAAGAGATTTTCTATCCCAATCATTTGTTTTAATTGAAACGGTTACTCTTTGCCCTTTTTCGTTAAAAATCTGATTGCCATTTTCATCTAGTTTAGGTATTCTTTTTCTTTTATTTAGAATATTACCTTCACTATCTACTTCTCTCATTGTTAACATAATATGAGCATGAGGATTGTTTTCATCATCTCTATGAATAGCTACGTCTGCAATCATTCCTTCACTGACAAAGTTATCTTTTACAAAATCTTCAATCAACATTCTTTGGTCTGAGTTATTTAATTCAATTGGCAATGCTACATTTAATTCTCGACAAAGTTGAGCGTTTGGACTTTTTTCTGCTAATTCCATTTTATTCCATAATGTCTGTCTATCTAAAAACTCATTAGGTACATAATCAGGTTTTAAAATAAAAGCTTCTGGTTTAACAGTTCTATGGTTGTATAGATTAGTTTTTTCGTATAGTTCACTATACAATTTTTCACCACTTCGATAAGAAGCCATTGCGATTAAACTTCTTTTTCCGCCTTCTCTTTTTGCTATTGTCATAGATAAATGGAAGATTGCCAATTGTATAACCTCTCTTTCTTTTCAAACATGAGCGTAGCGAATTTTAACAAACACGCTTGACGATAAAACTAAACGAAAGTTAAGTTTTATAGCACATTACCCACAAACGTAAGTTAGTGGGTATAAGTGCGCCCTTAGTAAAATATCTAAGGGAATTCTCTATAAATTAATTTTACCATTTATCAATGAAAAAGTAACTATGTTTAATCTGACATTTCCGTTTATATTTATTGATTTTAGAAATATAATATAATACGATAGACATATACAAATTATCAGGAGGGATATTTTATGGAAAATCAAGATCAAACCATCAAGACAGAAAATGAGCAAATTATTCCAAAAATAAAACCAAAAAAGAGAAAGAAAAAAACTGTTTCTGATATTGAACTTCAAATTAAAGAATTACAAAAGAAAAAAGAAGAATTAATTCTTAAATCAAAAGCAGATATTGGTGATTTTATCCTTTCTACTCTTTCAAAAAATGATATTTCTATTGAATCGATTGAAGAAAACAAAGAATTATTCTATGATGAATTAGAAACTTTATTAAATGCGAATAGTCAAAATTTTTCTGAATTACTTAAATAGTTATGACAAATAATGATTTAAATGACATCAACAAAAGAATAGAAAAACTAAAAATTCAAAAAAATATTTTGCGAGCGAATAGCGAGCAAAATATTAACAGAAAAAGAAGAACAAAGCGTCTAATTGAAAAAGGTGCTTTGTTAGAAAAGTATTTTGAAATTGACTATTTAACTGTAGAAGAAACGGAAGAATTTTTAAAAATTTTTTCTGAGTATATTAAAGCAAATAAACCTAAAAAGTATCAAAAAAAGGAA
>NZ_MAEI01000016.1 GCF_009933255.1 Enterococcus diestrammenae
TCGGCAAAATTTGCCGAACCTCTTATGTTTTTTATAGATTCATCTATTTGATAAACTTTTTTGCGCAGATTCTTTGAGCGCTCTCTTAATATTTCAATTGGCGATTTAGCATTGTAGGCAGATTTTGTGTGAGTGGCATCCACAATAATCGTTGTAGAGTTGATCACGCCTTTTTGAAGAGCGATTTCTACCGATTTGGCAATAAGCTTGTCTAAGAAGACTTCATCTTTCAAGCGGAGACGACGAAACTTCGTAAGGGAGGTTGCATGGATAACATTCTCTTCCGGTGCTAACCCCAAAAAATATTTAAACGATAAATCCGTGAATGCGCGTGAAACCAAATCCCGATCAGATAGGTTGTAGATAACTTTCAAAAGGAGATACTTGAACATTTGAATAGGGTCAACTGCGTTACGACCATCATCAAGACAATAGTTTTCACGTACTTCTTCAATGATGAATGAGAAATCCACGAGATTATTCAATTTGCGAAGCAAATGATCTTCTTTTACTAAAATATCATACAAGCATGAATGAGGACTCAAATCTAATTCTTCTTGAAAGTTCAACATATCGCATTCCACCAATCAATTTTCTATTTTCATTATCTCAAATTTATAGAAAAAAACGTATAGGAAAAAACGAACTTGGAACTTGTAAATGAAGAAAAAAAACTACATAAAACAAATTTCGTTTTATGTAGCCAAAGTTATTTAACTTTTTCAGCAGCTTCCCACGTCGGCTTCCTTTTTTTTATGGCTATTGGACTATTTTTCTTCGTCTTCCTCATCATCAAAGTCATCATCTACATCATCGTCATCGATAATCGACAAATCTTCTTCAATGCCACCAGGGACTTCTTCTTCGTCATCAGTGGGTTCGTCAGCGCCGATTTCTTGTAAATCAGAGTTGTACTCAGCGATTTCTTCATCATCGTCATCGTCATCATCATACAATTCTTTATCGTCTTCGTCGTCATCCACCAAATCAGTGTCTTCCGGATCATCATCGTTGTAATCAATCGCATCGTCGTCGCCATTGATGAAGGCATTGACCCGTTTGCGTTTGCGTTTTTTAGGAGTTTCTTCTTCGTCTTCTTCAAGCCCTGAGTTCAACTCTTCGTCGATGGAGTCGATGGCATACCAAGAACGCAATCCCCAGCGGTTTTCACCAAGAGAGATGAAACTGCCGTCGATGTTCAAGTCAGTATAAAATTGCGCCAATGAGTCCCGAATCTCGCTGTCAGTTTTGCCAAGATAGTTTTGAATTTGGTTGACCAAATCCGAAAAATCCATCACGTCGCCTTTTTGTTCTAAGATTGCATGGGCAACCTCGATCATGGACAGCTCGTTCTTGTTTAGCCCTTCAAATACTTTAATTTCCAAATTAGGACACGTCCTTTCACAGTCTACGCTTTATCATACAAAAATGCTGTGGAAAAATCAATTTTATTTAACAAAAATCAAGCAGTAAACGCCAAGTCAATCAAATAATTGCCCACCAACTCATCTGCCATAAACAAATCATACTCGATCAAAATCTTTCCTGAAGTCGGTCGATCCTTCAAACTCACATGAAGATTGCGGGTATAGGTGCCAAAAATCATCTCTCCATAAGGCGTTCGGTAACTGGTTTTGACCGTCTCCCGATAATCAAATTTCAACTTCAAGCGCATTTCTCCCGAACGAGTCAATTGGACTCCCCCATCCGGCATGATTTTAATAGTCACCGGGATGCTTTCGCCATTTTCTTGCAATTCTTCATAGCGGATGTATAACGTATCGCCAATCGTGACAATCTGTCCCTCAATATCAAAAAAGAAATCTTGTGTTTGCCCTTGTTGAGTGACCTTTGTTTGTAAGTTGATGGAGACGGGGGTGCCATTTTTAATCGCCATTTTCAAAAAACTTCCTTCCTCTGATTTACTTGCCACCCAGCAGGCTTTTATGTAAGGAAACTTGCTACAACAGACACAGCTAGCCTTAGGATGGGCAATTGAATTTGCTTTAATTGTCAACAGATTTCCTGCATTTGTCAACAAATCGCTCCTTTAAAACCTTTGAAGTTATTTATTCCGAGGTTTTCGTATATAATGTATGTGACATTAACTATTAAAGGAGTTTTTTTATGCAACCGTCGCTGATTTTGAATCAGGTTGTTTATCCGCCAGAGCAACAGGTTCTGCCCTTTGCTTTGACGGATGTCCTCACCGAATATACCAGTCTAACCGGCCAGTCTTTGCTTCATTTTTGGCAACTGACCCCTACCATGATCCTAGGTATGAAAGATACAAGGGTACCTCATCTCTCGGCTGCCCTAGCCACTTTAACCAACCAACAGCTGCAAGTAGTGGTGCGTAACTCCGGGGGCCTCGGGGTGATTTGCGATGAAGGCGTCTTGAATATCACCTTATTTTTGCCCCTTACTGAAAAAAAACTTAGCACAGATGCGGCCTACAATGCCATGTATCAGTTGACCCAACAAGCTTTTCCAGAACTCACCATCACCACTGGCGAAGTAGCAGACTCTTATTGTCCTGGTGAATACGACTTGAGTGTCAATGGTCGCAAAATCGCCGGCATCGCACAACGTCGCCTAAAACAAGGGGTCGCTGTGATGATGTATCTCAGTGTCTCAGGAGATCAGCAAAACCGGGGCCAAATCGTGCGTCACTTCTATCAAGCCGGACTAGCGGAAGGATTTGGCACCGCTGGCTACCCACCAGTCAATCCAGATAGTATGACCACTCTGACCCGGGAGCTAGGTCAGGAATTGACGATTCACGATTGTCAAGCCCGCTTTGCCACCGCCTACGCGCCTCAAGCTCTCCCACTGGCAAGCGATCAGTGGTTAGCAACCCACGAAGAACTAGCTGACAGCTACCAGCGACGAATCACTAGCATGCTAAACCGCAACCAAGAAATAAAGGAGCTGATCCATGATGACCATGTATAAAGAGCAATTACTACCTATCGAAAAAGTCTTTCGTGATCCTGTTCACAATTATATCCACGTGCAACATCAAGTAATATTAGATTTGATCAATGCCAAAGAATTTCAACGCCTGCGTCGCATCAAGCAACTAGGAACCACCTCTTACACCTTTCACGGCGCCGAGCACACCCGCTTTGCCCATTCCCTAGGTGTCTATGAAATCACTCGTCGCATCTGTGATATCTTTGCTCGTAACTTCTCCATCGAAAAAATCGGACCGGGGGGCTGGGACGAAAACGAACGACTTGTCGCCTTATGTGCGGCTTTGTTGCATGATTTGGGTCACGGCCCTTTCTCCCACACGTTTGAGCATATTTTTGCTACCGATCATGAAGCGATCACCGTAGAAATCATCACTTCCCCTGAAACCGAAATTTTTCAGATTCTCAACCAAGTGGAAGCTGGTTTTCCGGAAAAAGTGGCCAGTGTCATCACCCACGAATACCCCAATCCACAAGTAGTCCAGATGATTTCCAGCCAGATTGATGCCGACCGGATGGATTATCTTTTGCGAGATGCTTATTTTACTGGGACGGAATATGGCACCTTTGACCTCACCCGAATCTTGCGGGTAATTCGCCCCTATGAAGGAGGAATCGCCTTTTCATATAGTGGCATGCATGCAGTGGAAGACTATATCGTTAGTCGCTATCAAATGTATGTTCAAGTCTATTTCCACAAAGTTTCCCGTAGCATGGAAGTCATGTTGGAGCATCTTTTGGATCGCGCCCACGAACTCTACCAAGAAACCCCAGAGATTTTTGCGCTGCATTCCCAGCTTTTGGTCCCTTTTTTACGTGGGCAATTTACCTTAGCAGACTACTTAAAACTAGATGATGGCGTGTTGACCACTTACTTCATTCAATGGGCGGAAGAAAGCGACCGCCTGCTAAGCGACTTGGCGAAACGCTGGCTCCACCGTAAACCGTTGAAATCTGCCACTTTTGATGAAGATCGGCAGCTGCCTTTGATTGAGGAACTGAAACTTTTAGTGGAAAAAGCGGGCTTTGATCCTACTTACTATACTGCCATCAATTCCAGCTATGACTTACCTTATGATTTTTACCGACCAAAATCTGGTGTCCATCGTACCCAAATCGAGCTGCAGCAAAATGATGGCACTTTGATAGAACTCTCCCAAGTCAGTCAACTAGTGGCGGCCATAGCTGGTGAAATCACCGTCGATCACCGTTTCTATTTTCCTAAAGAAATGATTGACCGGGACCGCTCTGCCAATTATGATTTATTTAGCGAGACCTACCAAGAATTTACTGCCCATATTCACAATGGCGCATTGATCTAACTACCTCTCTAGGATGAAAAGGAGCAATTACAACTATGTCTATTCGCATGATTGCCATCGATATCGACGGCACCCTGGTCAACTCTCAACGACAACTCACTGAACGGGTCAAAACCACTTTGGCTGCTGCCCGTGACAAAGGCGTCAAAATCGTCTTGTGTACTGGCCGTCCCATCCCCGGTGTCGAACCGGAATTAAAAGAGCTCGGGCTAGTAAGTGATGAGGATTACGTCATCACTTACAATGGCTCAATGGTTCAAAATGTCGGCACAAAAGATGTGATTTTCTCTGCTGATTTAAAGCCGGCAGATTACATCGATGTCAACGCCATGGCGCAAAAGCTGGGGGTCCATCTCCATGTATCCTCGACTGATGCGATTTACACTGCCAATCGCGATATCAGCCCCTATACCGTCCACGAATCTTGGTTGGTCCACATGCCGATCAACTACCGCACAGCCGACGAAATGGTCCAGTATCCAGTTCCCATGATCAAGATGATGATGATCGATGAACCGGCGATTTTGGATGCAGCCATCGCTAAAATCCCCGACGATTTCAGAGAACGCTACACGGTCGTAAAAAGTGCCCCCTTTTACCTGGAGATTCTCCACCCAGGTGCTAGCAAAGGCGTGGCATTGTCACAACTAGCCAGCCATTTGCACATGACCGCCGATGAAGTCATGGCGATTGGCGACAACGAAAACGACCTGACCATGATCGACTACGCCGGAATCGGTGTTGCCATGGAAAATGCTATTCCAGAAGTCAAAAAAGCGGCCGATATCACCACCGCGTCCAATGATGAGGATGGCGTCGCGTTAGTCGTGGAAAAATACGTTCTCTAATCCTATATCCACTAATAAAAAGCGGCACGACCCCCTTCAGCACTCACAACTAAAGGCGAAATCGACTCATGATGTTCTTATGAATCGGTTTCGCCTTTAGTTCGCAGCTACTAGTTGTGGACTTAGTAACTTTTACTTAGTCAACTATATGGGGTAGCTGCTGCGTTCGTGAAGCCAACCCTCCTGCGACTTGGGAGGAGGGATTTTTCACTTGTGAAAATTTTATAACCCCTCACTCTACAAAAAAGCCGGCCGGTCTTGCTTCCGGAGAATCCCTCGGGTGGTGGGACCGGTAAATGCCAACCAAAGAACAGTTGTCATTTTGCTAGCTCATCTTAGCGAACTCTGCTTAGATGAACTGTATGCGATATGTTTCTGCTAGCTCCTTACCGAAGTCAAATATGTTGTAAGTCCAACAAAAAAAGTTGGATACAACAAGTAATTTGCTAGTTCACCTTAGCGATTTTTGCTTAGGTGAACTGTATGCGATACGTTTCTTTAGCCCTCGGACATTCTTAATACTACACCCGAGGCATTCTCCTCCAGTAAGTCCGCCCTGTTTTATCGATAATCGATTGTTGACTTTGCTCTCCAAAGATGGCTTTTTTCTTCCAGTAAAAAGGCGGTAGCATCTCGTGAAAAAGATGAAATTTAGCATAGTAGGAATTGATATGACAGTAGCTTTCAAGATTGAGATGAATTACTTAGAGTTGGTGGCACTTGTGACACTTACTCTAAGTTTGAAGTTCAAAGGCAAATGACAAATTGCTTTGTATTTGGCATTTGCCGGTCTAGCTATCGTCATATCAATGCCTACGGAGCTAAATTTCACCTTTTTCGGGCATCACAATGACGGCATGATACGCCACTTAATTCCTGATACATCAAGCTTTTTGGAGCATAATTTTTTATAAGTTCTTTATCTACAAAAAAGACCTTTTTGCCAACGCCTCTCCTCTACAGGATAAGGCCACAGCAAAAAGGTCTTTTAGCGTTTAAAATCACAAAGGTCAGCAGCTAAAAAAGGTCACCCCTGCGCCTGTTTAGCTAACCACTGGGACACCGCCCACCGATGACTGCCTCGTTTCAACAAGCTTAGCGCTTCAGCTGGTGTGTGCCATTCAATCACGTTGGTAGTTTCCGTCGGTTCAGCAACCTTGACAAAACGAGTCACTTCATAAAAATAACCAGGATGTTCATACCAGGTATTCCGATGGCGGGAGTAAAAATATTCTACCGCTTCCCCAAAATACTCCCCGATGGTTACTTCAAAGCCAACTTCTTCGAGCATTTCCCGATCGATTGCCATCCGATGGTCTTCCCCTTTTTCAATCTCTCCTCCCGGCAAAAAATACGCGCCATTGGGAGCTTGGACTAAGACCAAGCGATTATCTTCCGGTCGTGGTATTACCACGTATGCCCCATATCGTGCAGTATAAGGTTTCCCTGCTATTTTTTCCCCAAAAGTCGGGACCATCCGCCAACAACTCCTCTACCCCATTTGTTTAATTTTACCCAATTGTCACGGTAGATACAAGATAAAGCTGATTACTTATCAGCAGTTGGCCCCTATGTTAAGATGAAAGTAACGGAAATTTCCGTCCATTTAATAACTAGCTAGCCAATCCAACGAATCACTCACGGCCGGCATCTAAGAAAGGAAGATTACTATGAAAATGGCTCATACTTGTGTTCGCGTCAAAGATTTAGAGGCTTCATTAGACTTTTACCAAACCGCTTTTGACTTTGTCGAAAGTTCCCGACGAGATTTTCCCGAAAACAAATTCACTTTGGTTTATTTGACTTTACCCGAAGATGATTACGAATTGGAATTAACTTATAATTATGATCACGAAGCCTATGATTTGGGGAACGGTTACGGACACATCGCGATTGCTGTGAAGGATCTGGAAGCTCTCCATGCTAGCCACCAAGCAGCCGGTTTTCCTGTTACTGACCTAAAAGGCTTACCAGGAACAGCTCCTTCCTATTATTTCATCAGCGATCCTGATGGCTACAAAGTCGAAGTTATCCGGGAAAAATAAAATCGATTAACCTCACCTCTCCTTTAACTCCTTAGTCCTCAGAAAGCAGGTGCCGTCATGAAACCCGTTATCGGAATTTGTGCGAATGAAACCACGATTATCGACAGCGATAGTCACTGGGTTAGCTATACGCCGAAAAACTTTGTCTCTGGTTGCCAACAAGCTGGTGGCCTTCCCCTCTTATTGCCTATTAGCAAGCCAGCTGATTGCCAGCAGTATGTACAGCAGATAGACAAACTTCTGTTGACAGGAGGGCAGGATGTGGATCCACGTTTTTATGGAGAGTTGCCACATCAAACCCTTGGCGGCACGCAGCCTGAACGCGATCGCTTTGAACTGGCTTTAATCAAAGAAGCCCGCGCGCAAGGGAAGCCCATCCTCGGAATCTGTCGAGGAATGCAGCTACTGAACGTCGCCTTGGGAGGTAGCTTATATCAAGATTTGAGTTTGCGGCCAAATCCTAGCTTGAAACATGTGCAGGTGCCCACGCCTTTTCGACTACCAAGTCATCCCGTGGAAATTGAAAAAGACAGTTTACTGGCTCAAATTCTTCCCACGAACCAACCTTACCAAGTGAACTCTTTTCATCATCAAACCATCCACGAAGTCGCTCCGGCCTTCACCGTCGCAGCTACAGCTCCAGATGGGGTGATTGAGGCTTTGGAAAATAAACAGGAACGCATCCTCGCTATCCAATGGCACCCTGAGTTAACCTTTGACAACATCAAAGAAGAACAGGGGATTTTCGACTATTTTGTCAATCAGTTATAACGCTACGACAAAGCGCCCACTAGATTTACTCTCACAAATCTAGCGGACGCTTTGTCATGTTTTTTTCTTACGCTTTTTTATGATTATTCTTCAATAAAACAATTGACTGTTTCAAGGAAGCAATAAAGCCGTTGTCATTGTACACCAAGACGTTGGACTTGTAGAGACCAGCGGAGACCAACATCATAAATAGCGTGACGATTGCTAAGATGATTACTGAAACTACGGCATTTCCCACAGTAGCTGTATCCGAAGCTAGGCGGACCGGCATCGAAAAACTTGAGAAAAATGGGATGTAAGAGGTCACCTTCAACACTGCACTGTGAGGGTCCATCAAGCCCAGCAAGTAAGCGACAAAATACCCTGCCATCGACAGATAAGTCACCGGCACGATGGCTTTAGCAGTATCTTCAGCTTTGTTCACCAACGAGCCACATAAAGCCGCTAAAACCGAATAAATCAAAATACCTAGCAGGACAAAGATGACAGTAAAAATCAAAAAGGGTCCAAAGAGTTTTTCAACTGACACATTTCCGATAAACTGCTGAACAACTTCCATATCTTTAAATTTTTGCCAACCAAAGACTGCCATCAGCGCGTAAATCACCATTTGAGTCAAGGCCACTAACAAGACACCAGCTAATTTGCCATAGTAGTGAGTTTGCGCTTTGGTAGAGGACAAAATGACTTCCATGATGCGGGTCCCTTTTTCGGAGGCAATTTCTTGAGCGATAATACTCGCATAGGTCATGATAAAAACCAGTAGCAGAATCGTTGCTACCATAGCGACCACACTTTGTAGATCGCTGTAGTCATCTTTATCTTCCACCTCGCCAGCCTCATTAAAGCTGATTTTCTGAGTGGTAAAAGTTGCCGGAGTATCCAATTGTGCCACTTCAGCTGCTGTCAGTCCCAAAGCTTGGGAGCGGGCACTGCGTTGGACACTGTTTAGTAGCTGTTGGATGGTCATTTGTAAGGTATTGCCCACCGATGACTCCGAATACAGCGTTCCTGCAACTTTGTCATCCGTGACTTCCAAAGTCAAGTAAGCATCGATTTTTTCTGCTTGCAACTGTTTCTCTGCTTCTTTTTGATCCGCCACTGCCACAAACTGGTAATCCCCCTCTTTCATCTGGGTAAAGGCCTCAGCAACTTGTGTTTGATTGGCCACCACGCCAACCTTATTTAAGTCACTACCAGAAGCCATATTGTTGATTACCCAGAAAAAGGCACCGAAAAGAAAAGGCGCCAAAATCAAAATAGCAAAACTAAGGGATTTGACATTTTTCTTATAAACATCCCCTGCTATCACCCAAAATTTACTCATGGCGGTCACCTGCTTTCATTTTGAAGATTTCTTCCAAAGTTGGTGGCTGTTGATTGAACATCGGAATATAGCCTGCTTGAGTGGCTAGTTGGAAGATTTCTCGCCCTACTTCAGGACTGTTCAACGTGATACTCAGTGCGCCATCTTCTCGACTAGTCACCGTTTCAACCCCAGCTATCTCAGCAACTTGCTGGGCTGTCAAAGGCGATTCCAAAAACAGGCGCGTCCGGCCAAAGGACTCCCGAATATCATGTACTTTTCCTTTCAACACTGAGACACCATTATTTAGCATAATTAAATGGTCACAGATTTTTTCAACGTTGTCCATGTTGTGACTGGAAAAAATGACACATGACCCTTTTGCCTTCAACTCGAGAATCCCGTCCATCAACAACTCCGCATTGACTGGGTCTAACCCGCTAAACGGTTCATCCAAAATAACTAATTGTGGTTCATGAATCAAGGTAGCAATCAACTGAACTTTTTGTTGGTTCCCCTTGGAGAGGGCTTTGACCTTATCTGTTTTCTTGCCTTTTACTTGGAATTTTGCCATCCATTCATCGATTTTCGGCAAGATTTCTTTCTTGGTCTTTCCCCGTAGCTCTGCAAAAAAGACCAGCTGATCTTGAATCGTAGCTTTTGGATATAGCCCACGTTCCTCTGGCAAATAACCAATCTGATTGTAGACTTGGCTATTGATGGGTTTTTCCTCCCATAAAACTTCCCCGTGATCCGCTTCCAAAAAATCCAAAATCAAGCGGAAAGTCGTGGTTTTCCCAGCACCATTTTGGCCGATTAGTCCCATGATGGTTCCAGGTTCAATGGTAAACGACAAATCCTCCACGGCAGTATAATCACCAAAAGTTTTCTTTAAATGCTTCACCTCTAACATAGCTTCACTCCTCTTTTTAATTACTTATCCAGCTATTTATCAACGAGCAAATATGGCAACCGCTAAACCAATAATTCCGCCAAAAACCGCGAAAATAAGCGTATCCCGCCAAACCTGTTGCCCTTTTGCATAAGTTGTTGGGTTGCGGAAATGTTCTTTACGCCGCCGGTACAACAAGGCAAAGATTTTCTGCATTGCCACCATCATAAATGGCCAGAGCACCAACAGATACCCCAATAATTTAAGCATCGCCACTACTCCCTCATCAAGAAACGGGAAGACACGGGCCCCGGTAAAAGCGATGAATAGTAGGAGAAAGCCCAACGGTATCAAATACCATACTTGTCGGACAGCAAAATGTTCTTGCAACTTAATTTTTTCTTGATAGGTAGCTGCGTCAGAAAAGAGGGCAGGCGTTTCTGGATCGGCTTCAAAATAATAATAATGCTTGCCAAAGACATAGACACACTGCCATCCCGCAGCCTGATAGAGCTCCAAAAAATCCGCCGCTTCCTGAGGATCTTCGGCCAAAAAATCGATGGCATACTTTTTTTCTGCTGGTTGGCAAGGCTCAAAAATCATTAAGCCTAGTTGATTCATCTTAACGAAACGCCACCCTTTGCGCCGCATCGCCTCAATGCGCAAAACTTCTTTTTCCGGATAAAAACTGATTCCCAGACTAAGTAAATAACGATGTTTTCTCATTAAGAGATCCCTCCCTACCATCAAATTGTTGGAGCAGCTGGGCACCAGCTTGATAAAATCGTTTCCGGCGTTCCACTTCTTTGTGCAACGTCTCCAAACCTAGCGGCGTAATTTGATAGACTTTTTTCCGGTCATCACTTTCTTCCAAGCGGATCAACTGGTTTTTCAGTAGCTTTTTCAAAATCGTATACATACTGGCAGGTCCGATTTCGATTACCCCCTCAGTCAGTTGAGTGACTTCCTTCATAATCGCATAACCGTGTTGGGGTTTTAGCAAAGCCAACAAGATCAAATAGGTGGAATCCGTTAATGCTTCATCCATTCACACCACCCTCTCATTTACGTACTGAATAATTCAATAGCCAAACTGGCAAAAATATATCGTCTTGCGATATATCACTCAATGATATAGTATCCTAGGCGATTGAAGCTGTCAATCAGCTTTCCTTATAAAATTATACAAAGCCCCCAAAAAACGTAGAAAATAATGACGAACTAGCTGGAGCCTTTTTATTGTTTAAAATGATAACTATGAGAAAGCCAGCCGGTCTTGCTTCCGGAGAATCCCTCGAGTTGCAGTGGGACCGGTAAATGCCAACTAAAGAATCGTTGTCATTTACCTTGCCGAAGTCAAACTTGTTGTAAGTCCAACAAAATCGTTGGACAACAACAAGTAATTCCTCGGACATCCTTAACACTACAACCCGAGGCATTCTCCTCCAGCAAGTCCGCCCTGTTTTATCGATAAGCAATTTATTACCTTTGCTTTGTAAATCGAGCAATTATTTTCTTGTAGGGTAGCCTATGTACCGTGAAAAAGGTGAAATTTAGCATAGTAGAATTGGGTTGACAGTAGCTCTAAAGATGCGTAATGAATTACTTAGAGTTGTGGTGCTGACACCACTTACTCTAAGTTTGAATGCGCAAGGCAAAGCTAAAGGTGCGTTTGCGCATACAGTTAATCTAAACAGACACCGTTAAGATGAACTAGCAAAGACAAACAGATTTTTTGTTTGGTTTTTGCCGGTCTAGCTACCGTCAACCTAATTCCTAGGTCGCTAAATTTCACCTTTTTCGGGCATCACAATGTCGGCATGATAGGCCACTTAATTACTGATACATCAAGCTTTTTGGAACTTAATTTTTTATAAGTTTTTATCTACAAAAAATAGCAACCATGCTAGAAGTCACCTTCTAGCATGGTTGCTACTCATCATTACGTATTTGTGGTTAAACAGCGCCTTCCGTCACCAATTCATCTTGAAACTGATGCCCCTCTTTCCAATCATCCAGTTGGATTGGCTGTTGGACCTCAATCAGTTCTCGTTTCAAGCGACGGATTTGTTCCAGTTTGCCTGAGACTTCATCCAATTGTTCTGGCAAGCTGCGACTACGTTTAGCAAAGTCTTCTAATTGCGCACGAACATGATCCACGAAGACACCTTGATTTTCCACTTGAATCCCCAACGTTTTTTCTACTTCTTGACGCCAATCCAGCATTCCATCAAACTGGCTCGCGACTTCATTTTGTAAACGGAACAGTTCATTGGTCAATTCCCGAACATTCTGTGTTTCTTCTTCCATGCGCGTTTCTTGCTCAGCTTTGAAAGTATCCGTTTGTTGGTGGGTGTATTCCAAACATTCCGCCATCAAATTTTTCCGTAAATTGTTGACGACAGCTTCCGTTTCAGTCATTTTTTTATCTTGTTCATTATTTCGTACCCGCAAACGTCCTTCAAATTGTGCAATTTGTTTACGACTGCTGTATTGGCCGTAAATAGCTACAAAAAGTGCTACTACTGCTACCAAACAGGCGAGCATTGCGATTGTTGTTTCCACAAATCAATCCCCCTCAATCTCATTTTCGCTTATTATAGCAAACATGAAGGATACTTACCAACACTTTTTTTATTTTTTGTCACTTATTAAAACTAATAGAAAACATTAATTAATATAATAAATATCATAACAAGATAAGTAATAGTCTCCCTAAAACCCCACTTAAACCTGATAATTATCCTATTTATCCAAGTAAACTACAATAGTTTTAAAAACTTTTTTCAACAAACTAAAAAAACACTCCAATCATCAATTTAAGGAAATCAAATGATTGATAGTGTTTTTTTATAAAAGTTTAATCGAATAAAAAACCAACATTACTAGTAAGATTGTGACTTTTACTCCGATTGCTGGGAATCATCAGCTGCATTGAGATGTTTTGCTTTTTGATCGCCTAACGTTGCCTTCACAGCTTCGGCTACTTTTACTGGAATCCCCAATTGATGGATCTCTTCAATCGTAGCCGCCTGAATATTTTTCAAAGACTTGAATTCCTTTAGAAGCATTTTTTTCCGCTTTGGTCCCAGGCCTTCGATATGGTCCAGCTTGGAAGCAAAACTATTTTTACTCCGGAGTTGCCGATGGAAAGTAATGGCAAAGCGGTGCACTTCATCTTGCACCCGCTGCAACAAGAAAAATTCCGGTGAATTGCGGGCGAGAGGAACCACTGCTAGCTCTGGTCCGAAGAGGAGTTCACTGGTTTTATGTTTGTCATTTTTCGCCAGTCCGGCAATGGGAATATCCAACCCGAGCTGATTTTCTAAGACTTCTCTGGCAGCATCCACCTGCCCTTTGCCACCATCGATGACGACTAAATCAGGAAACGGCAAGCCTTCTTTCAACACGCGGGAATAACGACGATAGATGACTTCCCGCATCGAAGCGTAGTCATCTGGCCCCACGACGGTTTTGATTTTGTATTTCCGGTATTCGTTTTTAGCTGGGCGGCCATCGATGAAGACCACCATGGCGGATACGGGATCCGATCCTTGGATATTGGAGTTATCGAAGGCTTCAATGCGGGTTGGGGTAGGAATATGCATCGCATCCCCTAGTTTTTGAACAGCTCCGATTGTCCGTTCTTCCTTTCGCTCAATTAGTTGGAATTTTTCACTAAGAGCCACGCGGGCATTTTTCCCAGCTAAATCCACTAATTTTTTCTTCTCCCCGCGTTTTGGTTGGAGAATTTTGGTATTCAGCAAAGCCTCTACTGATTCCAAATCGATATCATCAGGAATCAAGACTTCTTTAGGAATAAAGTGCTCGTTTTCCTGATAAAACTGACCGATATAAGTCAAGAAATCCTCTGGCGCTTCATTGTAAAAGGGAAACATGGACACGTCTCGTTCGATGAGTTTGCCTTGGCGGACGAAAAAGACTTGGACACACATCCAGCCTTTGTCCACGCTGTACCCAAAGACATCCCGATCCATCATGTCCGTTTGGGTCATCTTTTGGCGGGTCATGACGGTTTCGATGGCTTTGATTTGGTCCCGATACTCTGCGGCTTTTTCAAATTCCATGGCTTCTGCCGCCAGCTGCATTTTCGCTTCCAAATCATGCTGGATTTCACTGTGACCCCCGTTTAAAAACTGCTTGATTTCCTTTACCATCTCCACATAAGTCGCTTTCGGAATATCAAAGACACAGGGTGCTAGACACTGCCCCATGTGATAGTAAAGGCAGACTTCTTTAGGTAAGACTTTGCATTTACGTAAAGGAAACAGGCGATCCAATAATTTTTTGGTTTCATTGGCGGCCCCGACATCAGGATAAGGACCAAAGTAATAGGCCTTATCTTTCAAGACCTTACGGGTGATCAATAGGCGCGGATAGTCTTCGTTGGTTATTTTGATAAAAGGATAGGTTTTATCATCTTTCAGCATGATGTTATATTTGGGATCATTTTTTTTGATTAAATTAATCTCCAATAACAAGGCTTCGATGTTTGATTCCGTCACGATATATTCGAAATCTTCAATTTCTGAGACTAGCCGTTCCGTTTTGGTATTATGGCTCCCAGTAAAATAGGAGCGGACACGATTTTTCAGGATTTTTGCCTTCCCGACGTAGATAATCGTGCCATTTTTATCTTTCATCAAATAGCAACCCGGCTGATCTGGCAACAGGGCTAATTTGTTTTTGATTCGTTCATTCAAAAGGCTCACCTTCCTTGTATCGACTATACCGAAAACTACGAAAAAGTGCCAGCCCGGCGCTATCCTGAAAAGACTCACGGGAAGTCTCATGGGATAGTACCGGGCTGGCGATAATCTCACTGGTTAAATTTTAGAGATGAGGTTGGATTAATTGTTCCAACTGTTCTTTTGTATGAACTCCCACCACTTTGTCCACAACTTCGCCATCTTTTTTCAAGAGGAGAGTTGGGATGGACATGATACCAAATTGGCTTGGTGTTTCAGGATTTTCATCCACATCCATTTTGACGATTTTCAATTCAGTCTCGTCGTACTCGCCAGCCAATTGTTCTAAGATTGGGGCTTGCATCCGACAAGGACCACACCAAGTTGCCCAAAAATCGATCAAAACTAAGCCTTTGTCTGTTTCCTGTGAAAACGTTGCATCTGAAATAGCTACTGCCATCTTTGCTTTACCTCCAGTTATTTTGCAAATAAAAATGCTTTGATAGATAACCTATCATCCATTTTTATAACGCATTTAAATGTTATTTTGAGTTTATCTCAATCACTGAAAACATTATAGCACGCAACGGAAGCTTTTCAAATCCTTCTGCTTACAAATTGTAAGATTTCCTGAACTTTTGCAAAGGATTACTTAAATTTGACGATTGTGGCCCCATTGCCCCCTTGATTGGCGGGAGCAAATTCATAAGATTTAACACTGCGGTGGCCCTTCAAATACTCGGTGATTCCTTGACGCAAGGCCCCGGTTCCTTTCCCATGAACGATGGTTACTTGGGGATAACCGGCTAAGATCGCTGCATCTAAATATTGATCTACTTCATTCAAAGCTTCCTCGTAGCGTTTGCCTCGGAGGTCTAGTTGAGTAGCCACATGAGAAGCCGTGTTGGAGCGAACGGTGCTAACCACCCGCTGGACTGGCTCTTTAGCGGGTGCCACTGATTGTAAATCGGCTTCTGGCAACGTCATCTTCAAAATGCCCAGTTGGACTTGCCATTGATCATGGCCCATCTTTTGAACCAAGGTTCCCCGTTGACCATAGGAAGTTACCAAAACTTCATCTCCGGCTTTGAGTTTTTTTGCTTCTTTGGCTTTTTTAAGGACTTTATTTTTTTGCAAATGTTCTTCTTGATGAAGATCCTCTAGGCGGCTTTTAGCATCAATCAGTTTATGTTCTTTGACCTTCGTTTGGCCACCAGCTAACTGTAGCTTTCGCAAATCAGAAATGATGGTTTCGGCATCAGCTTTAGCTTCTTCCACCATCTCATTGGCCTTGCGTTTGGCCTTAGCGATTTCTTTTTCCCGTTCCTCAAAGAAATAGGTATAGGCATTTTGCAAATCGCGATGGAGTTTTTCGGCTTCTTCCACATGATGACGCAGTTCCAAATATTCGGTTTCGGTCATTTTACGACGATTTTCCAAGTCGGCAATCATTTCATTGAGGTCTTGACTTTCTCCGTCCATGATGGCTTTGGCGGCATCGATAACCGACGTATCCAGTCCCAAGCGTTTGGAGATTTCAAAAGCATTGGAACGACCTGGCACACCGATCAATAAGCGATAGGTCGGGCTCAAGGTATCCACGTCAAACTCCATGGAAGCATTGATGGTGTTGGTGCGATTGTAGCCGTAAACTTTCAGCTCAGGGTAATGGGTTGTCGCCATGACGTAGGCGGATTTCGCCCCAAGTTCATCCAAAATGGCAATCGCTAGAGCAGCCCCTTCTTGCGGGTCAGTCCCAGCCCCTAACTCATCAAATAGCACCAGGCTGTGTTCATCGACTTTTTTCAAAATGGCTACGATATTGGTCATATGAGAAGAAAAAGTGGACAAGCTTTGTTCGATGGATTGTTCGTCACCGATATCGGCAAAGACTTCCTCAAAAATCCCCATGACACTTTCTTCTTCTACAGGAATCGGCAAGCCGGCTTGCCCCATCAACTGCAACAAACCCAACGTCTTCAAGGTAATGGTTTTCCCACCGGTATTGGGACCGGTAATGACCACTGCTTGATAATCTTTACCAATCATGATGTCGTTAGCCACGACTTTTTCTTGGTCAATCAAAGGGTGGCGGGCTTGTTTAAAGACCACATGATTTTCCTCGCTAATGGTCGGCACGATGGCTTTGAGTTCCTGACCAAAGCAGGCCTTGCCATTGATAAAGTCCAGCCGCCCAATCACAAAAGCATTTTGTAAAATATCCCGACGATAAGGCACCAAAGCAGCAGAAAGTTCCGCCAGAATCCGTTCAATTTCCCGACGCTCGGCAATTTGTTGGGAACGCAGCCGGTTGTTGGCTTCCACGATTTGTTTTGGTTCGATAAACAAGGTTTGGCCAGACGCACTTTGGTCATGGACCACACCGCCGAAAACACCCCGGTATTCTTGTTTTACTGGAATCACATAGCGGTCATTACGCATGGTAACGATGGTATCGCTTAAATATTTGGCATTGCCACCACGAATGATGCTGTCCAGTTGTTCCCGCACCGTTTGTTTGCTACGGCGGATGCTGTGGCGGATAGCTTTCAACTCAGGAGAGGCATCATCCGTTACGCGACCATCTTCGTCAATGGCGGTTTTCAGCTGACGAGTCAATTCTGGCAAAGTCACCAATTTGTCCCGCCATTCATAAAGTCGCTGAAATTCGATTTCGGCATCTTCCAAATCATCCAAAAAACGGGTCAATTCATTGGTGGTGGTGAGGACCCGAGTGACTTGGGCCAGCTCCACCCCGTTTAAATCCGCGCCGATTTCAATCCGTTTCATTTGCGGACGGATGTTTTCAATTTTGGGAATCGGAATGCCCCCTCGGAGACGTTGGACTTTTAACCCGTCCTCGGTTTCTGCCAACCATTGGGCCACTGTGGTTGCCTGGCTGGTAGGGGTCAACTGGCTTAGCTCTTCTTTTCCTGGCTCCGTCACCAAGTATTGAGCCACCAACTGTTTGACTGCATCAAACTCTAATGTATTTAAAATCCGTTCATTCATCAGGATTCACCTACCTATTCTTATTTTGCGGCGTACTTTCCCAGACTAGGATTTCTCCGCATTTTATAATATCAAGTCTAACAACGGCTGCCTTCACGAACTAGCTCAGCTCCCCCAGACAGTTGGATTAAGCAAAAATCGCTAAGTCCAACTGGCAGCTTCTAAAATTAAGTCGAACCCGACTCATGATAAAGAACATCACGTGTCGATTCGCCTTAATTCTCGAGAGCTAAACGAGTGCCTTCAGCCTTTCTTACTCTAAACAACTTGAGGGCAGACAGCTTGCCACCGTCTGCCCTGCATTTATTTGGAAAGATTAGTAAACCAAAGTCCCTCAAAAAACCAAGAGAAAAATGGCGTATGTTCCACTACCGTCCGGGCGGCAAAACTATTTCGAAAAACGTTTTGAATCGTTGCCAAAGGAAGCATGGACAAAACGGACAAGACCAAGAAAATCACCAAATAAACCGTCAAGGCGTTCAAAACCCCACTGATCAACCAGTCGAAATTTTTGGTCATGCGTTTAAACCGGAGATTGTACAGAAAGATCCCGATAAAGCGTGTCACGAGCCAGCCGATGAAGAAAATAAAAATAAAGGCCACCGCTGCATAGTAGGACTTATCTAAATCTAAAGACTCCGCTAATGTATAAAAGACCATCTTACTATCCGGGGTCACGGATAGATAAGGGACAAACAATTCAATTTTTTTTGCTAAATCTTGATATTGGCTAGCCGCAACTAAAAATGAAATCAAATAGCCAATGGAATAGGCCACTTGTAGCGGTCCACCCCGGCGACCTCCCACATAAAAGGCAATCACCAACAAGAGGAGAATGATAAATCCGATCATATACAGTTCCTTTCCAATGAAACAAAATGTGCAACTTTTAAACGTGAGGGCGCTTGGCAATCTGACTTTTAAAGATTTTCCTAGTGGCGGGTGACGAGCAAGCGCTCTTTGCAAACCTCAGCCAACTTTCACTAGCCAGTTGCTAAGCTTACTGACGCTGCCACCATTTTCAGACCTATTGTCTTAAAATACCACCGTTTGCTACTGATTCGCCTTTTCAGTCTTTCTCGCCCGAAAATTCCTCACTTTAAGGAGATATTTAAGCTTTTGGTGCTTCTGCTTTTGCCGTCCCAGCTTGCGGTGTTTTCGTATCTACCGCTGCCCCTGTGCCTTGGGGAGCCCGGCCTAAAATTTCTTTTTTCCGATGTTGATTCAAAATTTGCTGGGCTTCCACATGGTTATGGATGACAACGTCTTCTTGACCGGATTGTTCCAAGACTTGCTTGGCTTCCGCTTCGATGGCTTCAATGCGTTTGATGCGATTTTCCAGCTCCGTAGCTTTCATGGCTTGCGCTTTTAGTTCCCGATTCTTTTTCTGAAGCAACAGAAGCTCTTCTTGCCGCTTCAATTGATCACTGATGGCATTAACCGCTAATAAAATCGCTGCTTGTTCACTGTCGATGGCAGGAGACAAGTGTTTAATCTCTTTTAATTGATCATTGACCACCTTGATGACCATATCCATATGAGAGGTGGTCTCGTGGCCAATAATGGTGTAAGTTTGATTGGCAATTACCGCTTTGTAACGTTTTTTTTCTGCAGGCATCCCTGATTGATTCCTCCCCATCTATGGTCCTTTATTCGACAGTCTTATGGTGCGGTAAAAACTCGCCCATTCACCATTGTCGAGTATCTTCGTTTGGTCTTGATTCACTTCTCGAAACCGGCTACTCGCAAGCGTTTGGGCTGATCCATTTTGGTAATGGATTCCATTCGAAAAGCGCCGAGTCCAGCAGTCAAATCAAGCGTTGATTCTGACCCTTTCTAGACACCGCCGCACGATGCTTGGCTTCAGTTTTCGTTGGAAGTGAAAACTCCTAACCATTATAAGGTAAAAACTGTAGAATTTCCATGGATAAATGGTTTAAGCTATGATTTCTTATGCTTTTGCCCATCTCACTAAGCTAGACTGCAAGAGATATGGTAAACTGTGAAGCGAAATAATCGAGAATGGATGAAGAAAATGACCCAAGTCGTACTAACCTCAGGGACTGCTCAAGTCGCTCAAATGAAAGAACATTATCAAAGCAGTCTTGTCGCCAATAAAAATCCTTATGCCGCATTTACCGCTAAAGTTGCAGGGGTGACCATCACCGTCTATCGCTCCGGTAAAGTGATGTTTCAAGGTCCCGGCGCGCAAGCCGAAGCCGGTCGTTGGCAAAGTGTCCCCTCGGTAGCCCAATCGAAAAAGACCGCGCCAAAGAAGAAAGCGGTCAGTAAAGGAAAAAGCAATGGCATCGATACTAGTAAACTGCCAGCTGGCTTTTCCCAGTGGAGCGTCGCCGGATCTGATGAAGTCGGCAACGGCAGTTATTTTGGTCCGCTAGTCGTCGCTGCAGTCTATGCTGACAAAGAAAACCTCGCTGCCTTGAAACAACTTGGCGTCAAAGATTCAAAAATGCTGACGGACACACAAATTCGTCAATTGGCTCCAGCTATCATGAAATTAGTGCCTTATCAAAAATTGGTGGTAACACCTGAAAAATATAATCAGGTTCAGCCCCGTTACAATGCCGTGCATATGAAAGTCGTGCTGCATAACCAAGCCTTGGATTTGTTATTAAAAAAAATCGCGCCAACTAAACCGGAAGCAATCTTAGTGGACCAGTTTACCAGTCCAGCCAACTACAAAAAATACTTGCAAGCAGAACCTCATAAAGTCACCGAGAAACTGTATTTCGTCACAAAAGGCGAACAGTATCACTTGGCGGTGGCTGCCGCTTCCATCTTGTGTCGGGCTAGTTTTTTAGAAGAATTAGAAAAAGCCTCAGCAGAAGTCGGCATGACTTTACCATCAGGTGCCGGTAGCAAATCCGACCAAATCGCTGCCCGTATCCTGCAAAAAGGGGGCCTTCCTTTACTAACAAAATACGCAAAATTGCACTTTGCCAATACGGAGAAAGCGAAGAAGATTGCTGGTGTCTAGCCACAAATCTTGCCAACACAAAAAGGGATTGAACCTGATTAATCAGCGGTTCAATCCCTTTTTTCTAACTTTATCGCCAAGCTGATGGCAAGATAAAGGCTCCCTCATTTTCAAATAGTTCGCCAATTCCCAATAATAAATCCTCGCGACCACGGTCAGCCATCAATTGAATCCCCAGTGGCAATCCTTCCTCAGTCAGGTGTGTCGGCAAGCTAATGGCCGGCTGCCCCGTCAAATTGGCCAGCTGGGTAAATGGCGACAAGGCCAGGCTTTTTTCAAACATGCGATAAATCAGCTCCGCCCCTTGTGCCTCCGTCCGTTCTTTCATAGCAGACAACTCCTGCAGCAGGCTGGCACTAACTAGTTCTTGACCAATTAGAGGGGCTGGTTGCCCAGTGGTCGGCGTCAAGAAAAGGTCGTACTTATCATGAAAGGTGCCCATTGCCGCTGCCGCCTGATCCCAAACGGCCAAGGAATTGACATAGCTGGCAGCCGAGATTTTTTCGCCATATTGCCAAATCGCCCAAGTCATCAGCTCAACTTCCTCTTGGGCAATCTTGCGACCAAAGCCTTTTTGGATATTGGCAAACATCGCCGCCGTCTCCGCACCATTCATCCGGTAGTAACTGCGAATGATTGCCTCACCATCTAGGGGATAGGTCACTTCTTCTACTTGATGTCCAGCTGCCGTCAATCGGGCAACCGCCTGTTGCACCGCGGCAACGGCTTCAGGAGAAACGGGGCTTCCTACCGGTGATTGCGTCGTAAACGCAATCTTCAAAGGCCGCGAAGGCAAGCGACGATTATTAGCGGTGTGGGTCCACTCCGGCTTAGGTGCTTGATAAGGCGCTGAGTGTTCTGTCCCTCGCATTCCATAGAAAAACGCTGCTGTATCCCGCATGGAAACCGTCAAGGCAAAATTAATCGATGCCCCTTGCCAGCCGCGCCAGCCATCAGGACCCACCGGCATCGTGCCTCGAGTGGGTTTAAGACCAATCAATCCGGAAAACGAGGCTGGGATCCGGATTGAACCCCCACCATCGCTGGCTGCTGCCAAGGGAAACATCCCCGACGCCACCGCTGCAGCCGCGCCACCAGAAGAGCCTCCCGGATAGCGGGTCGCATCCCACGGGTTGCGGGTATCACCAAATAAAACCGGATCTGTGATATTTTTAAAGCCAAATTCTGGTGCATTGGTTTGCCCGAGAGGAATCAAGCCGAGACCTTCCATTTTCTCGACAAAATGATTGCTAGATGTAGCAATAGCATCAGCAAATAAACGCGAACCGTTAGTGTCGGCCCACCCCGCTTTGCTTTGGCCTAAAATTTTTAAAGGGATCGGCACTCCCACAAATAAGCTATCTGCCAGTTTTCCCGTTGCCAGTTGGGCTTCATATTCTTGCTGTGCTTGAGCATAATCGATAGCCACCACTACATTTAGCAGAGGATTTTGGACATCGATAGTTTTTTTGATTTGCTGGATTAACTCGCCAAAACTAATTTTTTTGTTGCGCAAGGCCTCAGCCCAGTCAGTCGCATCTTTCAACAACATCGCCTCCAATCCGGGAAGTTGCCCCGGTTGCTAATTGGATTATACTATAGGAAACCGACAAACTAGAAAGAGATGATTTGATGATGAAAGAATACCAATTTACCGCTGAAATTCTTGCTTCAGAAGTTGGCAAAGGTGGTGCCTACGTTATTTTTCCTTATGATATTCGCGAAGAGTTTGGCCGTGGGCGGGTGAAAGTTCATGCAACTTTTGACGGCACCCCTTACGATGGTAGCATCGTCAATATGGGGGTCACCGATAGCGAAGGGCGAATTTGCTATATCCTTGGCGTCCGTAAAGATATTCGCCAAACAATCGGCAAAACCATTGGAGACACAGTTGAAGTCCACCTTCACGAACGAGCCTAAAACCAATAACACCCAATCTGACAACCAGTTTTCTGGCAGTCATGATTGGGTGTTGTTTTAACCAGCGTGAGCCAGCCAATCTTTTTTCAGGATTCCTTGATAACCCGCCGTTTCAATCGCAGCGAGGGTCGTTGCTCCGATGGCAACCAATTGAAGGGGGACATCAGTCTGTTTCGGCGCAGCTTCATAGATTGCCTTGAATCGTTGCCAAGCAGAAGGGCTCGTGAGATAGACCGCCTGCACTTGCCCTTTTGCCAGCAATTGCCAAAGGTTTTCGCGGCTTTCCCGGGGACATTTATTTTCATAGACCACAAAACTGGTAACTTGAAAATCGGCGGCTAAATCTTCTTCCAGTGCACTGTCTGCCAACTGCGATTTTCCATAAACGATTTTTGCCCCATGAGGTAGCTTGGCTTTGAGTTCGTCTGCCAGCGCTTTTTTATTTTCTTGCGGACTAACTAGCGTGACGGGAAATCCCGCATTGGCAACTGCTTGAGCCGTTTTTGTCCCTATCGCAGCAATCTGCACCCCCAGCTTGGCCTCTTGTAAGACTGGGATCACTGGTGCTTGGCTTGTAAATACGAGCCAGTCAGCTTGGCGGATTGCTGCTGCCATCGTCGGAGTGATGGGCAAGGGGCAAATGACCGACAAAGGGACGGTCACCGTTTGCCAGCCGACCTTTTCAAACATTTGACGGTCACCTTGATTCAAACCGGTCCCCCGTGTCAACAATATCGTTGATGATGATTTCTTAGTCATGAGTATGCTCCTGTCACTATCTTCCCTTTATTGTACCCATTGCCCAGATGATTGTATAGTTATTTATCGTGTATCAAGGGCCGACGCTACTGTTCAACAGCTGCTCCGCTTTCCTCGCATACAGTCCGATGGCGGCTAGCACCATAGCCTGTCTGCTTTTGGCAGCCAATCCCTGTATTTCACAGCAAAGCCCAGATGATTGTTACCATCTGGGCTCAGGGTCATTACTATTTATGTTCTAAAATTCCACTAGCTGGCTCTTGTTTAACGGCAGCAGTTGTCGTTGTTTGCTTCATGCCAACTTTAAAAGCTAAGAAATAACTTCCTGCCAAAATTACGCCTCCACCGACAAGATTACCGAGCCAGACGAAAAGCATGTTTGTCGCAAATTGTTCCCAAGTCGCCCCACCAGCCAAAATGCCAGCAACAATCAAAAACATATTTGCCACTACGTGCTGATACCCCGCAATCACAAAACCGGCGACGGGCAAGAAAGTACCGACGATTTTGCCGATAAAGTCTTTAGCGGCCATGTTCATGTAAACACCGGTACACACCAAAATATTACATGCAATCCCCGATAGAAAAGCTTGTAACGGCGCATCTGCCACCCGACCGGCTGCCACTGCAATCGTCCGTTCCACAAACGCCCCTTGCAAGGTGCCGGAAAAATAACCAAAGAAAACGGCCACTCCGGCTGCGCCAACAAAGTTAAAGATAGTCACTAGAAACATATTCCGAACCCATTGTTTGAAACTGATTGCTTTGGCATAGAAGGCCATGGTGACTGCTAGCATGTTGCCGGTCACCAGCTCGCCTCCTACCAACAACAAACAAATCAACCCAAAAGGAAACATCAATGCCCCCAATAAATTCACCAAGGTCCCCCACTCAGCTGGCATCGACCCCATCGTGCGGATCATCGCAACACCAGCGATACCGATAAAAATCCCAGCCATAATGGCCAAAACCGCCGTCGTCAACAAGCTGTACTCCGCCTTGGCTTTACCGCGTTTGATGGCTTCATCTACTAAATCTTTTGGTGCTAAACTCATGCTTTCCCCTCATTTCCCAACATTTGGCTATCGACGTTAAGCCTTAACCAATCTGCTAATGTTCTTTAATCTGCTAGTTCGATATAAATCTTGTCACCTGCGACGCTGACTGGATAAACCGCTACCTTCCCTTGGTCTGGTTCTTGAATTTTGCCATCTACTAAGGAAATTTTATAATCCCGCATCGGCTCAAAGACGTATTCCCCAGCCACCATGCCTTCCAACAGCGGCGCCTCCGTCAAAGGACAGTAGTCGTCGATGGCAAAAATCCGGCCATCGGAAATTTCAAACAGAGCCATTTTTTGATCCCCAATTGTCACGGAACGCCCAACTAAAGGCAGTAATTTACTTTTATTAGTAGCAAAGACTTTCATCAGTGGCTTCCTCCTGTCATCACTTTTTCACGATTGTCCAAGGTGTACATTTTTTCTCGTAAGTCAGGACTGTTGACGATTTCCCCCCAAGGATCCCGACGACCTTTGGCAGCCATGGCAAAGCGTAGGGCTTCCCACAAATCTTTGCGTTTGTTTTCGTCTAGCAAGACGGTTTTGACATTGTCAAAGCCCATCCGGTTAGCCCATGGTGCTGTCCGTTCTCCGTAGATGCCTGTTTCTCGATAGTATTGCAAGTAAGCCCCACAATAATCGATGACTTCTTCTTCGGTAGCTACTGTGGTCAACAGTTGGGCTTCCACCAACTCCGTGCCACCATTACCGCCAATATAGATCTGATAGCCATTGTCCACACCGATAATCCCGAAATCTTTGACTGCCGACTCCACACAACTGCGCGGACAGCCAGAAACCCCGACTTTAAACTTATGTGGGGTATCGATGTATTCAAAAGCTTCTTCAATTTTGACCCCTAGACCCATAGTATCTTGTGTACCAAAACGGCAAAAGGTTTTCCCGACACAAGTTTTTACCGAGCGAAAAACTTTCCCGTAAGCTTGGGCGGCTAACATATCTAGTTCTTCCCAGATTGCTGGTAAATCTTCTTTGTTGACACCATAGAGACCAATTCGTTGTGAGCCAGTGACTTTCAACAAAGGCACATGGTATTTTTCAGCAACTTTAGCGATTTGCATTAATTGTTGCGGAGTGGTTTGCCCCCCACGCATCCGTGGAATCACGGAGAATTTCCCATCTTTTTGGATATTGGCGTGCATCCGTTCATTCACCACGCGGGCTGTCCGTTCGTCCTCATGTTCGGCAGGCCAGGCAACGTTTAAATAAAAGTTCACAGCCGGGCGACATTTTGGACAACCTTCTGGATTGCGCCAATCTAAGGCTTCAAAAACAGCTTTGGTGGAGGTTAAGTGTTTGGCATAAATCTGGGTCATCACTTGGTCGCGATTGAGATCGGTACACCCACAAATCCCGGTAGCTGCCGTCACTGCATCCCCTAGCTCGGCTTCCAATAAAGTTTGGATTTCGCCTTTACACTTGCCACAAGAAGTGCCAGCTTTGGTGACTTTGCCGACTTCGGCGACACTACTCAAGCCTTTTTCACGGATTGCTCGTAGGATTTCGCCTTTGGAAACACCGTTACAGCCACAGACGATTTCATCATCCTCCCACTCCAAGACATCGCCGCCAGCAGCCCCATCACAGCCAGGCGCCGTCAAAACGGAGATAGCCTGCAGATCATCAATGGGGGTGCCTTTTTTCATCATATTATAATAACGACTGCCTTCATCCGTATCCCCGTACAAGACGATACCGACGATTTTGTCCTCTTCCAAAAAGATTTTCTTGTACTTACGATTGGCGCTATCGAAGGCTTCGATGGTATCTAGCCCTTCCGTATTGGTGACGTTACCTGCCGAATACAAATCGGCACCAGAAACTTTCAAGGAGGTAAACGTAGTCGACCCTTGATAAGGCTTGATATCGGCTTGATGGGTCAAACGATCCGCCAAGACCTTTCCTTGTTCAAACAAGGGTGCTACTAAGCCATAGCAAGTGCCACGATGTTCGACACATTCGCCGACACCATACACGTCAGGTACATTGGTTTCTAGATAATCATTCACCAGGATACCGCGATTGATTGCGATGCCAGTGTCTCGCACCAAGGCGACTGCCGGACGAATCCCGATGGACATCACTACTAGATCCGTGTCCAAGGTGCTCCCATCTTGGAATTTCAAACCAGTTACCCTGTCCTCCCCAAGAATTTCAGTGGTCCCATGGGCCATCAAGAAATGCAAGCCTTGTTCTTCCAATTCAGCTTGTAGCAATTTACCGGCTGTCTCATCCAGCTGGGTTTCCATCAGCCATTCCGCCAAATGGACGACTGTTACCTCCATTCCTTGTTCTTGTAACCCTTTAGCAGCTTCCAAACCTAACAGGCCTCCGCCGATAACGACAGCTTTTGTAAATTTTTCTGCCGCCTCCAGCATAGCAGTGGTGTCATCAATCGTCCGAAAAGCCACCACCCCCGGCAAATCTCCCCCAGGTATTGGCAACATAAAGGGATTGGAACCCATTGCCAAGATTAATTTGTCATAGCTGATGGTCTTACCAGAAAGCGTTGTGACCGTTTTAGTAGTCGTATCCAAGGCTTGAGCTGGATCGTGATTGATCAATTCAATCTGGTTTTCGGCGTACCAGTCAAGAGGATTCGTGATGATCTCCGCTACAGTCACCTGCTTTTGCAAAACATTCGACAACATAATTCGATTATAGTTTGGGTATTCTTCCTTACCGATAATGGTCACTTGATACCGATCTGGGTCCCGTGCGATGATCTCTTCTACCGTCCGGACGCCTGCCATACCGTTCCCGATGACAACTAAACGTTCTTTCATTGCTTTCACCTCATAAATTTGTTGATTCTTACCATGTCGACTTGAAGTGGTCAATTGTGAGTCCCATAGCAAAAAATTGCCAGACCACTTGTTACCTTATTCACAATAATCAAAAAAAGCAGAACCGCCTATTAGGGGATTCCCTAGTTTGTGTAAAACCGAGCAAGAATCATTCTCAATTAATCATAAAATATCTGGCTTCACGAACTAGCTCCCTTCAAAATTAAAGAGGAACCGACTCATGATAAAAAACATCATGTGTCGGTTCCTCTTTAATTCTCGAGAGCCAAACGAGTTCGTTCAGCCTTTCTAACAAGTCTATTCTGCCAACACTTGGCGGATTTTTTCTTTCCACACTTTGGCGGTGGCTGGTGAAGCACCAAAAGTCGTGATGCCCACGGTGCCAGCCTCATTTTTCACCAAGGCAAGGTTCATAAAATTGCTCCGCTCCTTGGCCGTGGTATCGTTCACCAATTGACCGGGGGTGCGTTCGGCAAACGCTGCCTCATTGACGGCTGGCTGATTGGTAGCGATAAAAAGCATATCAAACCCCACCGTATCCCCAGCTGCAAAAGCTCGCTGGTAAAGCTGTACTTGCCCCGTTTTTTGCCACTGGGAAATTTCCGGCGTCACTGAAGGCGCAATGACCGTCGCAGTCGCCCCTGCTGCTAGTAGTCCCGCTAACTTGCGAGTAGCAATTTGGCCCCCACCAATGACCAAAATCTTCAGCTGACTGACATCCACTAAGATGGGATACATCCGGCAGTCACCAGCCTCTCTGTCAATGCTTGTACCAATACCGGACTGTCTTCCAAAGTGGGCAACATCACTGCAGCTGGATGATTTTTGGCAATCCAGTGACTGATTTTTTCTACCAAATGTCCATGGGTCAAAAAGAAAGGTTGAATCACAAAGCTTTCCATTTGGTGAGCGGTCAAAAAATCTTGATAGCCATTAGCGCCGATGTAGTTGACACCGACAATCTGCCGCTGGAGCTCTTGGCTCATGCGGGAAACGATTTGTTGCAATTCGGCGTCCGGTTCCGGGTAATGAGGGGTGCCATGGGGAAGCAAGATACCGCTGCTTTCAGGATGGGCAGCCAGTCCGGTCGCCAAACGAGTTTTCAATTCTTGATAAATGGCTTCTGTCGTCCCTAAAGGCGCCAAAACAGTCACTGCTACCTCACTAGTTTCTCCTAGTATTTCCCGGGTCCGCTTAGGCAAATCCTGATTGACATGGGTAGCGGCGAACAACAGCAAGGGAACCAGCGTAAAATCATCCACCCCGGCCTCTACCAACTCTGTCAAAGCGGTTTCCAAGGTTTGGTGTTCCCCTTCCAGCAGTCCGATACGGTAAGGTAAGTTCACTTTTTTTAAGACCGGTGCCAGTTGGGCCACAGCTTCAAAATTACTTTTGGCAATACGATCGCGCCGACCGTGTAAAACAAATACAATTCCTTTCATCAAGGGTCCTTCTCTCTTTATTTAAAATCCACCAAATGATGCTTCAAACTATAAGGTAGTAAGTCGGCATAATTGGCAAGTTTGAGCTTTTTGCGAATATTGGCTTTATGAACTTCTACCGTCTTCACAGAAATAAACAGTTTTTCGGCAATTTTTTTATTGTTGTAACCTAAAGCAATCAAGGGGAGGATTTCTTTTTCCCGCTTGGAAAGACTTTCGTACAAAGGATCCACTTCAGAAGCTACCAATTGATGCAACTGGGCTTCTTCATAACCATCGAAAAACCGCTCTCCCCGTTGGACCTGGCGAATCCCGGTTAGCAAGGTCTCCTCATTGGCACTCTTCAAGATGAAGCCATCTGCACCCGCTGCCAGTGCTTCTCTGACATATGTCTCATCATCGTGCATCGTCAAGACAATGATTTTGATTTCGGGATGGGCTTCCTTCAAGCGGCGGGTGGTCTGCAAGCCATTTTCTCCCGGCGGCATGGAAATGTCCATCAACAACACATCTACCGGCAGTTGTTCAGCTTTGACGAAGACTTCATTGCCATCAGCGGCATCCCCGACGACTTCCATATCCGGCTGGGCATTGATCATCAACGCCAAGGCATTGCGAATCATGGCGTGATCATCCGCGATAAATAGTTTCATCCGCACCACCTCCTAGCTCATCTTGACCTACTGCTTTTTCTGGCTGATCGTCTAAACGGATCAAAATCTCCGTCCCGCTACCTAACGCCGTGTGAATCGATAAGGTCCCTCCGACTGCGGTGATCCGCTCTTTCATATTGGCCAACCCATATCCGTGGGCTTGCTCTGATAAGATAAAGCCCGCCCCATCGTCCTTGATGGTGACCGCCATGTAATCGGCTTGATAATCCAAAATCACCTGTACTTGGTTGACCCCCGCATATTTCAAAGCATTGGCCACCGCTTCTTGCACCACCCGATAGATGGCGATACGCCGGGCTTCGCTTACAGGTTGCGGGGTACCGATTTGCTGCAATACCACCTCAAAGCCAGTCATTTCCAACGTTCGCTGGGCAAACTGACGCAAAGCTGGCTCCAAGCCAAATTCGTCCAAGGTCATGGGCCGCAACTCCCCTGCCAACTCCTTCACCTCTTGCAAAACTTCTGCAAAATGGCGATCGATGCGTTTCATCTGTTCTGGCTGCTCCTCAGTCGGCAGCCATTTCAAGCCCCGGGTTTCCAACATCAAACTATAGATGCTCTGAGCGATGCCATCATGGAGGTCTTGGGCGATTTGTTTGCGCTCTTTTTCACGAGCATCGTTCAGGTAATCAAATAAAGAATGATCCTCAAAAACCCCATGGCTTCCTCGCTGCGGGGTCAATTGCAACAGCTGTTGGCCGGTCTCCTCTGATTGCTGGAGGCTCCCCCAGAAATCATAAAGTTCACCACTGGCATCTTTCAAGACGAAAGGAAAACCGGTGGCATCCACCACCCCCACTGGACAATCCAAGCAAACGGCTTTGGTACTATGCAGCAGACAGCCCCGACCATGAGCGATATCCAGGACTTTTTCGAGGGCCAAGACGTACTGGCTTTCCATCCGTGTCGCCGCTTCCGTTTTGAGCAACACCTGATCCTGCTCATCTAACAACCAGATGGCCTCTTGTATCAAGGGAAATAAGGCATCAGATAGACTCATGTCCCACCCCTCCTTGTAAAAGTTCTGCGACAGCTATTGCCTGCTGACTTAGCTGAGCGACCTCCTCTGGCGAAAAAAAGCGATTCTGACGATACCCTACCATCAGCACCCCAATCACTTCTTGAGGCTGTCCTTCACGACTAGCAGATGGCCTCAAAACTGGTACCGCCAATGCCGCATCGAGTTTTTCCGTACGGGAGATGGGATAGGCCATCAGTTTTTCTGGCTGTTCTTGCAAATGCTGTTCACTTTGAGGCCGAGCCGTTTTCCAGACTAGTCCAGCAATGCCGCGACCGATCCGGAGGCGAATCTTTTGGTGGGCCAAATCCTCGGGGCCCGCGGTATAGCGCCAGCGAATCTCTTTCGCCGCTAGTGGTTCAGCGACATTCACCGCAACACCAATAAAATCACAATTCCACAGCATTTTTTCTTTTTTTAACCAAGATTTTATTGCAGTCACTAAAAAGACTCCCATCTTCTAAAATTTGTGCAAAATTACACAATTCTATTGCAAAATTGCCAACTCATCACTATTATAATAGCAGAAATCAACCGGATAACGAAATCTTGGCCTCAGGAGTAATTGACTCCCAAAGACAATAATTTTCGATCAATCGATAGAAAGTGAGAAACCTTCCATGCCTCAAAAAAAACACGTCTCGCTCCCCCAACTGGTACTGATCATCACCACCACCGTCTATTCTTTTTCCAGCATGTCCACTGCCTTTTATATGATGGGCATCAAAGCCTTGCCTTGGTTTTTGCTAGCTGGTTGTGGTTATTTTATCCCTTATGCCTTGATCGTCGCCCAGTACACCCGCAAATACGGTGATCGCTCCGGTACGGTCTATGACTGGCTAAAAGAAGCCCTTTCCCCCAAAGCTGCTTTTGTTACCGCCTTTTTATGGTACTGTAGCTACTTTACTTGGATGGTCAGTCTCTTTATGAAACTGGTGATTCCCTTGTCGATCCTCGTTTTCGGCAAAGACATCACGGTAGCAGCTACTTGGTTTGGGATTCCTACGCAATGGTTAGTGGCGGCCTTTGGGATTGCAGCAGTTGGCTTACTGACGTTTCTAATTAGCCGGGGCTTTGGCACAATCCTCCGTTTTTTGAAAGTTTCCAGTCTGGCTATGGTGGGCCTGTTGGTATTATCAGCCATCAGTAACTTGACTTTGGTCTTCAATCACCCTGGAGAGGTTTGGCAAAATATCCAGCAAAGTTTCAGCGCCCCCAGCTTTTTTGAAGGTACCGGAGACAATTTATTGAGCCAGCTGCCCTTCTTCATCTTTGCCATCACGGCCTTTGGTGGTTTGGATACCGTCGCTTCTCTTTCTGATCGCACCAAGGACAGTCGGCGCCAGTTTCCACGAGGATTGATTTACAGTGGTGTGATCATCTTATCCTTATACATCGGTGGGATTATTCTTTGGAGTGGTGCCAATGATTTAGGCAGTTTGCGCCAAACAGATCAGATGCATCTAGGCAACTTGATGTACGGTTTGATGGGGAGTCTGGCAGGGGCCATCAGTAAAACCCTCGGCCTCAGTGCTGGCGCCAGCACCATCGTCTACCAAATCTATATCCGCTACACTGCCTTTGTTTTATTTGTTTCCTATCTAGGGTTGTTGTCTTCCATCACTTTTGGTCCGCTGAAAAGCTTGATTCAAGGAACACCAAAATCCCTGTGGCCTAAGCGTTTAACCAAGCTCAACAAACAAGAGATGCCTGTCAAAGCCTTCCACTTACAGGCGGGGATCATCATCTTGGTCATCTTAGCTGTGACGGTCAATACTCACGTGGCCGGTGAGCTATTCAATCAGTTGACCTATATGACCAACGTCGCCCGGGCGATGCCTTACTTTGTGGTGGCGGCAAGCTTTCCGTATTTCTTGAAAAAACATATCGTAGCCGATAGCGAGCTCTTCGTTAGCAATCGCCGTCTCAGCACAGGTCTTGCGCTGAGTGTGTGTGCCTGCATCGTCTTTGCCATCGCTTTTCAAATTTGGGAACCTTTTTCTTTAGGTCATTACACCGATGCCTTGACCCTGATCCTAGGGCCAATGGTCTTTGCAGCTGTGGCGCTATACTTGTATCATCGCGGAGAAACCCAACGCATGTTGCTGGAATAAAATGCTGAAGAAATCCAAAAAACCGGTTAGACTTGTTTCCAGAAAAGTCTAATCGGTTTTTTTGGATATTCGCTTGATGATTTTACTATTTTAATCTCTTTTGAAGGCTACCAAAGTTTTTCTAGACCTCAGCAGGCTGTAGTCGTGACTTTATGTCATCTTTTCAACCCAAATCCGGTTGATCACTAAATTCAATCGTCTCCCCCACTTTGCCCTCGGACTCAAAAACGATGATTTCGTTGACACCTGTATTCAATACAGGGGCAGGCACATACAGACGTTTTTGGGGACCAACTTCCCAGAAACGACCTAAGTTGAAGCCATTGATGGTCACAAAGCCTTTACCCCAACCAGGAAGGGCCAGAAAAGTATCCCCCACTTCAGCGATTTTCAGCTCAAAGCGAGTGAAGCTTGGCTGTCCTGCCACGTATTCACCAGTGAAATCGATCTGATCCAAATTATCCATCGGTAAGCTGTAGATGTCCCACTCGGATTGGAAAGCACCATTAACAATCACACCATCTTTGATTCCTTTGTGTTGGTGGTTCATCTTGACGGAGTAATTCACCCGCCCCAGATTTTCCACCAGTACCCCCAGTTCATTGGTAGCAGCGGTCAATTGAAATGCTTGTTTTTCCGGGATTTCTTGATCGTATAACGTCATCAACGGTTGCTCATTGACAAAAAGATTGACCCGATCCATCACCGAAATCAAGCGAAAATCCTTGATCATCCGCGGTCCACCAAGATTGCTCTGGTAGTAAATGTAGCCAGTGCCTTGGTTCAACTCTTCCATCGGTAAAGGATAGGCGGAATGGACTGGGGTTGCCAATCGGTCCAGCGTTTGAAAAAGTGTGACCCGCTCACCAGCTTTCACCGACCCATAGGCTTTCTTCAGGATCTTTGTCGACAGCTCAAACTGAGGAAGGTCGACATATTCACTGATGACCTTTTGAAAAGCCTCATATTTTGGCGTCGTGTCTCCCCACTCTGTCAAAAGGGCATCGTAATCGTAGCTCGTCACATCGGGCGCAAGTTTTTCATAGTAATTGGCCCCAGCGGTAAAGCCGAAGTTGGTGCCGCCATGGAACATATAGATATTGACACTTCCTTCTGCCAAGACATCTCGTAGTTCTTTAGTAGCAGCTTCCACCGAGGTAGTATGATGGTGGTCATCTCCCCAAGCATCAAACCAACCAATCCAAAATTCCATCACCATCAAGGGTTTCTTTTCCCCGTGAAACTCCCGCAGCGTGTGGACCCATTTTTTAATATCAGACCCACAGTTGATCGTCGGCAGTGCGATATCGGGAAGCGTACCGTTTGCCAACATATCATCCCAAGGCCCATCTGAAGTCACGAAAGGCACCTCCGCCCCATTGTCGATCATCAATTGGGCGATCTGTCTTAGATAGGCTTTGTCATTGGCATAACTACCATATTCATTTTCCACTTGCATCAAAATGATGGGGCCCCCCTGGGTGATTTGTAGATCCGTCACTTGCGGGAAAAGCTGTGCAAAATAGTTGGAAATTTTTTTCATGAAGGGTTCATAGGAAAAGCGCAGTTTCATCTGAGGATCTTGCAACAACCAGTAGGGCAAGCCGCCAAACTCCCATTCTGCACAAATATACGGTGCCGGGCGCAAGATGACATACAAGCCGACTTCTTGAGCAATCTTGATAAACCGGCGTAAATCATTGCCACCGGTGAAATCATAGACGCCTTCTTGAGGTTCATGTTTATTCCAAGGGACATAGGTTTCGACCGTATTACAGCCCATCAGCCGCAATTTTTCAAGACGGTCCCGCCAGTATTCTGGCACAACGCGAAAGTAGTGAATCGAGCCGCTAATAACTTTAAAAGGTTTGCCTTCCAGATAAAAGTCATCTTTTATTTCAAAAGTCATGGATTGCTTCCTCCAATTTTTTTCATTGTGGGGTGGTATTGGTTTGAGTGGTTTTACCAAGCCTAGTTATCTCATGTGATAGTTTACCTGCTAAAAAAATAACTAGCAAGTTTATATCCCTTAACCAAACAACGGGACCAGGCTCACCCCTTGGTCCCGTTGTCTTTTGTCATAAAGCTAATGGTTGCTTACCTGATTACATCTTCACCAAATAAGTGGTGTATTTCGCTAAGTCATGCTCTTCCAAAACATGGCCCTTCAAGATATCAGTTTTACCGACAAATTCAGCTGGCAATGGCAGTTCTTCGTCAGTGAAGTTCATGATGAAGAAGTAGCGGTGGCCGTCTTTTTCCCGGACAGCGACTTCTAATTTTGTTGGTTCCGCCAAAACTGGTTTCACAGCAGCGGTAGCATCAGCCAAGATTTTATCCAACAAGGCCGGTTCCAGTTCGGTACCGAAGTAGTAGACTTGCCCTTTACCAAAGTTGTTTTTCGTAACCGCTGGTGAGCCGGCGTAGAAATTGCTAGTGTACTCTGCCAAGCTTTCGGCCCCTTCCAAATGAATGATGTCGCACAGAAGATGGCTCGTTCCCGTCGTCCCATCCGCTAACACGACCGTATTGCTTTGTTCTGGCGCTAAGGCATCGATTTCTTCCGCCCAAATCCCACACATTTCCCGCAATGGCCCCGGGTAACCCCCCAGATGCACGTTGTCGGATTGGTCCACAATCCCGCTCATGAAGCCCGTGATCAAGGTACCGCCATTTTCCACGAAGGCTTGTAAGGCTTCTTTCATACCTTCTTTCACCATATACAAGACCGGTGCGACGATGACTTTGTAGTTAGAGAAATCCGCATCCACCGCCAGCATATCCACAGAGATATTTTGGTCGTAGAAGTAACGGTAGTATTTGTGAATTTGATCCACGTATTTCAAATCAACGGAAGGTCCGCTAGTGTATTCCAAGGCCCAGTAGTTGTCCCAGTCGAAAATCATCCCCACTTCAGATGGTGCTTTGGCGCCGATAATTTCAGACAAACGAGTCAATTCTTCACCCAGTTCGGCGGTTTCCCGGAAGACCCGCGTATTTTCAGTACCCACATGTTCAATCACTGCACCATGGAATTTTTCACACGCGCCGACACTCCGACGCAATTGGAAAAATTGGATAGTATCGGCCCCGTGAGCGATGGTTTGATAACTTTGTGCTCGCATTTGACCAGGTTTTTTCAACGAGTTGTAAGCTTGCCAGTTTTGTTGAGAAGGTGTTTGTTCCATCAACATAAATGGTTGTTGGTCTTTCACTCCCCGCATCAAATCATGGGTCATAGCGACTTGACTCCAAGGGGTATCGTAGGCTGGGTAATTGTCCCAAGAAACGATATCCAGTTCCTTGGCCCATTTGAAGTAGTCCAAGCCTTTGTAAGTCCCCATCAAATTGGTGGTGATGGCAGTATCTTTGTCATGCTCACGAATCGCTGCTTTTTCCAATTTGAAGGTCTCTAACCGAGAATCTGACATAAAGCGGCAATAGTCGATGGAAATTCCAGCAAAAGCCGTTTTATCGTAACCAATGCCTTCAGACAACGCATTTGGCACCACAATCTCGTCAAAGTCGTACAAGGTATGGCCCCAGAATTCCATGTTCCAAGCTTTATTCACGGCTTCAATCGTCTGGTATTTATCTTTGACCCAAACCCGGAAAGCCGCTTCACATTTTTCGCAGTAGCAGTAGTTGCCGTATTCATTATTGATGTGCCAGCAAGTCACATGGGGATTGCTACCATAGCGTTCGGCTAATTTCCCCGCTAGCCGGGAAGAGTATTTGCGGAAGATTTCACTAGACGGACAGTTGTTGTGGCGCCCGCCGAATTTGTGGGTGCGGCCATCGTAATCCACGTGGGCTACTTCCGGGTATTTTTTGTACATCCAGCCAGGCATCGCAGCCGTCGATGTCGCCAAGACGATGTCGTAGTTTTCCTTGGATAACATCTCGATGACTTCATCTAGCTCATCGAAGTAATATTCATTTTCGGAAGGCTGAATCTTCGCCCAAGAAAACACATTAATAGTAGCAGAATTGATATTGGCCTCTTTGAAAATCCGCATATCCTCAGACCAGACAGCTTTTTCCCATTGGTTGGGGTTGTAGTCCCCACCATATAAAATACGATCAAACATAAGTTTCGCTCCTTTTTGATACTGACGGGCTTTTGGCATCCTTGAGGCTCATAAAAAGCAACCTTTGCCAAAGTCGTCAGCTCTGCTTAATATCTAAATTGTTGCTGAGGACTCGGATATGTCGCGAGCCCTCATGACCCCTTTATTGTAAACGCTAGCCAAAGATGTTAGTATAGATTCCACAAACAAAAAATATCAGAAATCGAAACAAGAGGTACCTAGCCATGCCCATCTATTTTCAACCCATCAGCGAAAGCCTGCCCTTCTCTTTGGAATCCATCGGCAATCACTGGGGACAAGAAAGCATCTCAAGAAAACAAGGCTATGCCCACTACCACTGGCTCCAAACAGAATCCGGTCAAGGACAGATTCAAGTAGAAGGCAAACTCGTGACCCTCCACCCGGGAGAAGGCGTCTTGTTGCCGCCATATACGCCCCATGCTTATTTTGCCGATACGGATCATCGCGGCAAACTGGTGGTAAAACCACAGACTTTGCGTGAATATGGAATCCACTCAGATTATGTCCAACCAAAAGATACAACGAGGGATACCGTGGCAACTCAAGAACAGCTGGCGGCAGACGGTGCGACATCAGTTTCAGGGGAGCAGCCTGCAGAAATTGCCACCGGAAGCGCTGCTACAAGCAACATTTGGCAAACTCGCTTCGTCACCTTCAATGGTCTTTTAGAAGATTACTTCGCTGAAATCCTCGGTACCAACCGGGTGCTATTTTCCACCGATACCCGCGAATTTTCCTTTTCCCGCTGGATCGATGCCGTCGTCAGCGACCTCACCACCCGCACCCTTGATCCCGCTCAGGCATCGGCGGACTGCTACCGCTTTTTGATGTACCTCTCCAAAGGCTACGAAAACCAACTTGCCACCAGTCATCCGTTGTTTCAACAGTTTGTCTTACCTACCATTGAAAAGATTGAAACCACATTTGGCGAGGATTTGACCGTCGACGCCTTGGCAGCCGAACGCTTCATCACTCCCCAATACTTGACCCGGCTCTTTCGTCGCTTCACCGGCAAAACCACGCAACAATACTTGCTGGATTTTCGCCTAAACAAAGCAAAAGAGCTCCTGATGAATCATCAGGAACTCTCAGTACAAGATATTGCGGGGCTGGTAGGTTTTGCCAGCGCCAGCCGCTTTGTGCAGGTGTTTCGGGAGAAGAATGGGCGTACGCCGAGACGGTTTCGGCGGGGGGAATGATGGCTTAATTTTCGTATTGTCTTCTAATCATCGTTAATAAATCCATATTCTCTTTCTCCGTTATATATTCATACATTGAATCAAAAACCTCTCTCTCATCATTCAAATCTCTGCTGTAATGCGACATTATTTCATGCAGTGGTTCAATTCCCCCCAATAAATGTTGATAGAACGTTTTTACATTTGACATTTCTAAATACTTTTCCTCGCCTACGTTCTTTAAAAAAGCCATTTTATTAATTATAGTATCATAGCTTTTATCTCTATTCCCTAGAATTGTTATTAGACCAAAGTATGAATCCATGTCCATTGAATGGCGTTGATAAACAACTCGTGAGATAGTTCTTTCCTCAGATCCATCACTATCCTTCAAATCAACTTTTTCAGATGTATTTAAGCCGACTAACGCGAATAAAAACTGAATTTGTGAGTTTGAAAAACCATATTTCTCATACAACGATACTATTTCACTATATTTCTTTGTTTTATATTTAAATTTAAAATCTGTACTCTTCATTTGGTATGGATCACTCATCGTCAAGCGCTCCTTTATTTATATAGTCTATCAATTTATTTTTATCTAAATCTTGAACAACAACACTACCATCATCATTTTTGCTCAATTCATAAGCAACTGAGATATTGTCTTTAATACCTTCAATGAGCTCATTTCGTAATTGTTTTCTAAACGATAAAAAGATTAACTGATCAAAATCATTTAAGATATACTTACAAGTCAAAGCTATGTGTCGCTCATCTACGTTAGATAGAGCCGCATCCATAATAACCCCACTTTGAACTTTTTCGAACTCCGAATGATTTTCAACAGTCATTAAAAGGGCTCTTAAAAAAGATAAATATACCATTATTTTCTGACCGGTTGACAACACTGCAGTTTCATCCTTGCCACTATTTAGTTCAAGTGAAGGGATATTTCTAAAGATTTTTAGACTATAGTCATCGCCAATTTTAGCTTTTAGGTTATTGGACATTACTTGAGAAATGATAACATTCATATTCTCTTCAATCGACTCTTTCGCAATACCTTGCCTTTTAATAAGATTAAACTTAATTGATTCGACAATATCTTCAAGATCCTCAATTGCATCATTGACTTTTTTATTATGTGAGCTAATTTCTCGAATTTTTTTAATTTGTGATTTCACACTTGACAGAAATTTTTCCGCATCATTATTTTCTTTTAGTAATTCCTGTATTTTACGTTCGTAAAAATACTTTGTTTTTTTGAGACTATCAACATTAGTCTGGTTTTTTTTATTTCCAAGTTCTCTTTCTTTATCCTTAATATTATCTATAATCTTTTCAAACTCAGATTGATAACCATATTTTTCTTTTTTTAATTTTGCTAAGTTTACTTTTATCCTTTCTAATTTACTAATAAGTTCAGGGCTTTCATCTAATTCAGAATACATTTGATTTAACTGATTAAGATACTGCGCATTATCATTTGGCAGCGCTGATAATCCCTTAATATACTCTGCCTCTTGCGAGCCTGGCTCCACACATCGTCCACATATGCATCGTTTCTTCTCTAAAACATCTCTTATAACAGTATCATACAATCCACTAAACAGTTCTTTGCTCTCCTCTTTGCTATCTTCGAATTCTTTAAACGTTTGATAAGTTTTTGCCAATTGAATGAGATAAATCAACTTACAAGAGATTCTACAACCATCTGTAATATCCTGATTAATTTTTATCTCAACTAAACTCATTTTTGCATCGATACTATCGCGTTGATTGAGCAATGATTGTAACTCTATTACTTGCTTTTGTTCTACTTCTGCTTTCTGTATTTCAAAATTTAAAGTCGATATATTCTTTTCTAAATCTAAAATTTCATTTTTATTTGTTTCTATTTTTTGAATCTTAGAATTTTGCGTCTTCAGTATTTGATCTTGTTCTACAGTTTGTGGCTCGATCATACGATTTATTTTTCCAATAACTGTTGAACTTTTTGCTCTGTCACCTAAAAACTCCAATGCTACAGACATTTTTTTTAATCCCAATATTCCTATAATAGACTCTTTAAAATCATTACGGAAAGTATTGGATTCTATCGGCTTCTCAACTCGTTCTCCATCAAACATATAAACATGCGCTAGACCTGGTGGCATCATCTCATTAATTCGCTGTTTTGCATCAGGCACTTCTCGAAATCCCTTGCCAAGTACTTGCTCTTTTAAGGAAAAGGTACTTTCTTTAACAATTTTCATTCGACCATTGTTCTTCATAATATTGACTTCACGAATAGCTAAATATGATACACTTTGGTGTTCAAATTCAACACTAACTGATAAAGGTATTTTGCTTGCTTCATCCATTCTTTCAAAAACATTATAATTTAATAATTCATCTGGACTTGGCAAGATTAAAACATTTGGACTTTCCCCATAAAAACAAAATCTAAAAGCCTGTAACAAAGTAGTCTTACCCACACCGTTTCTAGCTACTATTAAAGTAATCTTTCCGTCTTCTGTTCCAAATCTTATCGAAACTTTTCCTTCATATTGCCTAAAATTTTGTAAAACGATTTTTTTAAAAATCATAATTTATCCTTACCTCCCTGACAATTTCATCAATCATGCTCCCTTTATTGATTTTTCTATCACTATATAAAAGCAATTCAGATTTTTTTATGATTACTTTCTCTATCTCTTGAATTTTTTCGTTTTCTTGGTCAAACTTCTCTCTATCCATTTTTATTCTCCATTTCTAAATCTATCATTTCAAATTCCGAATGATACTTCACATTTAATTCATCCCAATTATTAGCTACCTTAGCAAATTCATATACCCTTTTCATCTCAGTACGATTAATCCCCTGATAAGACTCATCTTCACCTACTACAATCATGTCATATATTACAGCTTTATCTTTTCCTTCACTTTTCCTTAATAGTCTTCCTCTTCTCTGAATAAACTCACGAGGATTTCCGGAACTTGCCATGATTATGCCAGTTGATATTTCCGGAATATCAACCCCCTCATCTAGGCATTTTATTGCAACTAATGTTGATATGAAACCTTTTTTAAATTGTTCAATATTCTTTTTTCTTTCTAAAAGGTCCTCTTCTTGTGTATACTGAGCAGCAACAATGCTCTTAGAATGTAAAAGATCATTGACTTTCTCCAACTGAGAAATCCCCATTTTTCCTGTCTCTTCATTAATTAAATCGTCATCAGCTGGACTGGTAACACCACAATACACTAGCATATGGGACTCATTCTTCAATGTCTCAAGTAAGTTACTCAATTTAGTAATTTTATTACTAGCTCCATATAAAATTCGCGATCGTTTAAATAAAATCATCTGTACCTCATGGGGTAAATTTGAAAATGTAGATTCATCTGATGAACCAATCATTCTTATAACCTTGTGAGTCAATTCTTTATATTTACACATCTCTTCATCAGTTAAGCTTACTTCAATTGGATAATAGTCATAACTAACCAAAAATCCGTCATTTATTGCTTCCATTAAACTAAATTCAGCAATTTTTCCACCAAAATATGAAAATAGTTTTTTTGTCTTAGCTTCATCCATATATATATCTGGTGTTGCCGATAATCCCAGTCGGTACTCAACATCAGGTAGAATTTTTAGTAATTGCTCTGTACCTAGTCTATGACATTCATCAGCCAAAAATATGAAATTATTTTTTAACTTACTTAACTGTCTTTGAAATCTATTACTTCGGAATGTCGATGTGGTTGTTATTATAAATAAAGCCTCTGGATCATCAAATTCAATAATATCAATAAAATCCTTCAATCGTCGTTCCCAACCAGGTTCCTCTGAATAACAACATATAGTATTAAGGCCATACGGTGTTAGCTCATCACTCCATTGATTAAGCAAAGTCTTATCGGGTACTACAATTACAAAAGGTCTATCATACCCGTTTAAAAGGAGGCTTTGAATACACAATATCGCAGTTTTTGTTTTTCCCGTTCCAGTTGCAAATGAAATTATTCCTCTTCTTTTTGATAACCATGAATTAGCAGCTTTAATCTGAAAATCATAGGGTTTAAAATTCAATGCATGATAACTATTATGTTCTTCATTAATAGGTATTTGATCCGCATCGGCTAACTTTCCATTTTTTTTTCGTCGGAGTTCCCTTAGGCTTTGAAACATCTCTTCAATAGACCTATCAGATTCATATAGATTAAAAACTTCTTCAGAAACCGCTTCATATATATTTAGTACATTATAATTGTTAATTTGACCATTCCAGCTCTTATCAAATCGACTTAAATATGCTTCACAAAATTTTTCTTGACCCTCGAACCAAGAGCGAAAGACGCTGAATGATTCAATATTAAAATTAACTGCCGTTGAAGATTCATTATTAGAGCCATTAGTAACTACCAAATTATCTGCTTCATCAATAAAAATTGATACCTTTTCATGGAACATACCCAATTCATTCCTCGGCTGTACTATTTTAACTTCCAGAATTCCCTCTTGAATAAGCTTAAACAATATTTTTGCCGATAAATCACTTTGCTCGCCAAATAATCGATAGGATTCAAATAACTCTTTAATATTGGCTTTCACCAACGAAATCCCTTGTGAAGCAGAAGACAGTGCAACTACATCATCAAAACTCAATTTTGGTGATATAAGTAGCTTCATTCTCCCTTTATTACTAACAAACTTATCTAATCCCTGTATATATTCAATTAGAATAGAAGACGAAAAAAATCCTGATGAACGATAATACAGCTTAGCTTCCGACAAAACAGGATTATAGAAGTTTTCTACGATATTCGTTTTCTCATCTGCTGAATTATATATACACGATAAATCATCTAAATTAGTTATAAACATTTTATTTCCCCTTTAAATTACATAAAAGTAATTATGGTGTTAAAAAAATATTGTTCAACTTAGAAAGACAGCTCAAGCTTACTTGTCTTCTTAAATCCTTGGATATTCTATTGTTTGATAATCTATTTTTAAAAATTCCTCTGTGACCTCTATTTAGCAAAATAAAAAAATTAATATTCTATATTCATAACTACTATCACTTATTATACAATCAATAAATACAAAGATTTATTTAAATAAATCAAGGAAAAATTCTTGTTTCAACATCTCCAAATTAAAAATATTGTCTATATGATCAAAAGCTTCAGCTAACGGTAAATGCGCAGTGTGCCATCCTTGACCATCTGTTACCCAAACAAAAGTCACATCATCTTTTGCTGTACTAATGAAATCATTCAGAGTGGTAAACTCTCCCGCAACAGCTTTTAGTTTACTTCCACCACCTCCGTAGTAATTCGTCTCAATTAACCAAAGTTTATTTTTTTCTGGATCATAAACCGCTTCATCAAATCTGCGTTCTGATTTATCAACCGGTACATGAATCCCCCAATTGTCTAGAATCCATCTTGCGGATGCTTGTGGATTATGTTTCAAATTGAGCTTTGTCGCAACTTTTTCTACATTTCTTTCGATAAGTCCTTCCATTGTTGTTCCAGAACGATTTTTTCTCCCATTACTATCCAGCCCTGTCTCAACCCCGTAAACAAAATCTACTAAAGAAAGTTTTGCTTCATTTTTCAAGAAATCTAATAACCCAGCCTCATCAGAAAAATCGACGTATTTTTTTATATTTGAAGTATCAATATGCTTAAAATCAATTTGATAAAATTCCATATTATCAAAATCGTCAATAGAAAGTACTTCAAATTTTTTGTCCCGACATGCTATAAGACTTGGAACTGCTTTTATGAGATTCGGTTGTTGACTAAATAATCGTAATGTTTCTTCATAAATATTATCTTTTCCGATCAAATAATTTAACGTATTAAGCTCTAATTCAAACTTTCTCGTTTCTCGTATTACTTTTTGCCAATTCACATAATATTCTGGTGTTCTATTTGTCAATGATAGGCTATCCATAAAAACAGATAACCTTTCGCTTGCTGATAGCTCTGTATATTCAAAGTAATTCACTAAACTAGACCTCCATCATAAACTATACTTTCAATTCTTTTTCTCGCTATTTCTAAATAATCTTGTTCAAAATCAATTCCAATAAATTTTCTACCTAAGCGTTTAGCAACTACTCCTGTTGTACCACTACCAACAAAAGGATCAAGAATCATATCTCCTTCTCTAGTTGATGCTAAAACTAACTTTTCTAGAACATACTCAGGCTTTTGAGTTGGATGTTTGCCAAATGTTTTTTCAGACCTTGGAGTCAACGGTCCCGTCCATACATCTTTCATTTGTTTACCACCATTAAGTTCTTTCATCAAATCATAATTAAAATAATGTTTTGCTTTCTTGTCATCTATTCTAGCCCATAATATGGTTTCCGTTGAATGAGTAAAATATCTACAAGTTAGATTTGGAGCCGGATTTGTTTTCTGCCAAGTAATATTGTTCATTATTTTATAACCTTCTTGTTCCAAAGCCATACCAACCGAATAAATATTATGCAATGAGCCTGAAACCCAAATAGTTCCGTTAGGTTTTAAAACACGCTTTATTTTTCTTAACCATGACCGATTAAACTCATGCTTTTCCTCTAAACTATCAATTTTATCCCATTCTCCCTTATTTACTGAAACAGCTTTACCACCACTATTAGATATGCCTCCATTACTTAAAAAATATGGAGGATCCGCAAAAACCATATCGACAGATTCCGCGTGCATCCTATCTAAAAAATCAAAAGAATCCGCATGAATTAAACAGGCTAATCCATCATAATAAAAAATATCTTTTTTCAATATTCATTCCCCCCTATCCCCAACAATAAGTATATCAAAAAAAGCACAGATCCACGACCTGCGCCTACAACTAGTAATTTTTTATGATGACTTCATTAACTTTTCCACGACCAGTAGCTTTTGAATTAATCATCCTTGTCGCACCAACAATAATAGTAGTGTCAGCATAGTCATGATACAACTCGTGTATTATAGGGACACTTGAATTTGAAAGCATGACATATGCTCCTCGTTTGTCAAGTTCTACAAACGTATCACGCAATCTACCCTGTTCTTCTATGCCAAATCCCTCAGACGTATATGCAGTAAAATTACTTGTATCAGAAACCGGTGCATACGGAGGATCAAAATACACAAAATCTCCCGCACTAACATCAGCAACAGCTTTCTTAAAATCACCGCTCATTATGCGAACATTGGATTTTTTTAGATATTCACTAACTTTGATCAAAAGCATTTCATCAACAATTTTCGGATGTTTATAGCTTCCATAAGGTGTATTAAACTGCCCCTTACTATTTACTCGATACAGTCCATTAAAATTTACGCGTAACATATATAACAGTCTTGCGGCTTTTTCAGTATCATTCATTTTTTCATATCGACCATCCCTGTCAGCTGATCGAACCCCATAGTAATATTCTTTTGAATTATTATTTGCGTGTATTTTAAGTTGTTCTATCAAGTTTTGTACATCATCACGGATAACTTTATATGTGAGGATCAGTTCACTATTAAAATCATTTATCACTGCGTCTTTAGGGGTAACATCAAAAAATAATGCTCCACCTCCAATAAAAGGTTCATAGTATTTATTATAGTTCTCAGGCATATTGTTACGAAGTTCACCAAGTAACTGTCTTTTACCACCTGTCCATTTGGTAAAAGGTTTTAAGTCAGATAAGACCATGGTCATCAATCAAATTCCTTTCATTAGGGAGTAACATCAGAACTAACTTAAATCACTTCTGACAATCAATAATATAAAATTTTTATCTCAAACCTTCTTTGAAATTATAGCATACAATATAAAATATGAGGCATCAATCATAGTTTATCCATCTGTAGTGTTTTCTAGGTTGATTATATAAATATTAAAAAAAACTAGGATCCGGCCATATCCTCATTTCATCAACGATTATTATACTAACAGTGATAGAGATTCTCCTATTTTGACATTCTTTATAAACTCTACTTTTATCAAAGGTTATCTTCGTTAAAAACTGAAAATCTCCTATCATAAAATAAAGAACCGCTTTACACTATTCTTAGTTATCCTTGTTCAAATCTCTATACGACTCTGTCATATATTGATGTTAGGATGATTTCATGGACACGATTTGGTAGAATCTAACTACTAAGAAAAGGACGTGTCCACGATGGCAAAAGCCAAGAAAAAATTTGATGAAGACTTTAAGAAGATGATCTTAGATTTAAACCAGTCTGGCCAATCGGTCGAGGAACTGGCAGCGCAATATGGTATCGCTACACAAACGATTTATCGTTGGAAGAAGCTTTATACAAAGAATGA
>NZ_MAEI01000017.1 GCF_009933255.1 Enterococcus diestrammenae
CCTACACATTGGTTCGTTTTTTGCTTTTTGTTCAGTTTTCAAAGGTCTAAATGTCGTTGTCGCTAACTGCTTCAGCAACTCTTATATCTTATCAGATGACGTTTTCGTTGTCAACTGTTTTTATAAAAGTTTTTTGAAACTTTTTTCGCTCGAAGCTCGAAAGCTTCTTGCGTCAGCAACTTAATTAGTTTACCAAGATGACCTTCAGTTGTCAACACTTTTTTTAAATGTTTTTTTGAAAGCCGTTGTTCTCAGCTGCCCGCTAACGGACAAGTAATAATATACCAACTTCAGCCCCTGAGGTCAACGGTTTTCTGCAATTTTTTTGTGTTTTTTTCATAACCGAACATCAATGATTTATCCGCTAAAAACCATTCGTTTTTAAACCCTTTCCACAAAATGAAAACGGTGAATCGCGCTTGGCAAAAATGTTATTTATAAATAGAAAAAAGACCCAGCAATCGCTATGCCAGGTCTTTCACTATTTTTTTGCAATTAGTTCCGCATCGTTGGGAACAACAATACGTCACGAATGGATTGCGCATCGGTTAACAGCATCACTAAACGATCGATACCGATCCCTAGTCCCCCAGTTGGTGGCATACCGTATTCCAACGCTTCCAAGAAATCTTCATCTACACCATGGGCTTCGTCATCCCCTGCGGCCCGTTGCCGTTCTTGCTCTTCAAACCGTTCCCGTTGGTCAATCGGATCGTTAAGTTCGGTAAAGGCATTGGCAAACTCTTTACCGATGATAAACAATTCGAAACGATCGGTAAAACGAGGGTCTTCTGGATTCTTTTTAGCCAATGGGGAAACTTCTACCGGATGACCATAGACAAAGGTTGGGTTGACCAGTGTATCTTCCACAAAGGTTTCAAAGAATTCATTGATAATTTGGCCTACTTGCATGGAGTCATTGATTTCGACGTTGTGTTCTTTGGCTAGCGCGCGCGCTTCTTCTACTGTCATCGGTTGCCAGAAATCGACACCGGTAACTTGTTTGATACCGTCAACCATGTGCAAACGGCCAAATTTAGACTCTAGGTCGATGTCTTGGCCATCATATTGTAGCTTAGCTGTGCCATTAGCAGCCATCGCCGCATTACGAATGATACCTTCTACCAAATCCATCACATCGAGATAGTCCGTGTAGGCGGTGTATACTTCTAACATCGTAAACTCAGGATTGTGGGTCGTATCGATGCCTTCGTTACGGAAAACGCGGCTAATTTCGTAGACTTTTTCCATCCCGCCGACGATCAGGCGTTTCAAATGTAGTTCCAAGGCAATCCGTAGATACAATTCCATATCCAACGCATTGTGATGGGTAGTAAATGGTCGTGCAGAAGCCCCCCCTGCTTGATTGTGCAAGACAGGTGTTTCGACTTCAAGGTAGCCATGGTTATCCAAGTAGTTACGAATGCTGGAAACGATCCGACTCCGTTTAGTAAAACGATCGAAGCTTTCTTTATTACTAATCAAATCCAAATAACGTTGACGGTAGCGTTGTTCGACATTGCTCAACCCATGGTATTTGTCTGGTAAAGGACGCAACGCTTTGGAAAGCATGGTCACTTTTTTAGCTTTAATGGAAACTTCGCCGGTGTCGGTCTTCATGATTTCCCCTTCGACACCTAGGAAATCGCCTAAATCGGCTTTTTTGAAAATTTGGTAGTTTTCTTCGCCGACTTCATCTTTACGGACATAGATTTGTACTTGGCCTTCTCGGTCTTGTAAATGAGCAAAGCCAACTTTCCCTTTGCCTCGTTTAGTCATCATCCGACCAGCAATGCTAGCTGTTTGACCTAGAGCGGCAATTTCTTCTTTGCTCAAGTCGTTGTATTTTTCGTGTAGTTCTCGTGAATCGGCCGTCCGTTCAAAACGGGTACCAAAAGGATCAATTCCTTCTTCCCGCAATGTTTCCATCTTTTCCCGACGAACCAACATTTGATCATTTAGTTCTTCTTGTTTGGGCTGATTTTGTTCTTCAGACACGTGATTTCCTCCTTATAATAGTAGGTTTAACTGGTGAGCAAGCAATTTGTCCCAAGACAAGCAGTCACCGAGCCCAAAAAACGAGTTCGGTAACTGATGTCGACATCTGCAAATAAGGCTGTCCTCACCTAACTTAGTCATTTAGCCAGCTAGCGAAAAAACTTTTCTTCACCAAGCACTGGCGCCTTTTTTAAAAAAAGGCAGTCTGACGCGGTTTCATTCTTACCTATAATGCCAAGATTCCCGCAAAAAAGCAAGCTGAAAATCACCTCCAGCTTGCTACGTTTCCTTTTTCTTTCCTTTTTATCGCGAATCTAGCAGATAACTCATTGAGCAGCTTTGGCCAACAGCCGTTCTTCTGCTTGTTGGGCAAACTCATCCAAGATTTTCACCACTGTGGCTTGGTCTTCGGCTTGATTAATAGCCACTTTGACTTTGCTAGCCTTAGGGATTCCTTTTAGATAGTAGGCAGCGTGTTGCCGAAATTCCCGAGAGGCGATGGTTTCCCCCTTTAGCTCCACCAAACGCTGGAAGTGCACTTTCGCCGTGGCTATTTTCTCTGTTGGCGTAGGCTCGCCAATCAATTCACCAGTTGCCAAGTAATGTTGGGTACGATGAATCATCCAGGGATTGCCTAGTGCTGCCCGCCCGATCATGACACCATCAGCGCCGACTTCATCAATCATGCGCTTGGCATCTTCTGGGGTTTTGACATCGCCATTACCCATGAAAGGAATCGTCAACTGCTGTTTGACTTCTTTCAACACTTCCCAATTGGCCTGGCCTTCATACATTTGGGCCCGGGTACGCCCATGCATCGCCAAAGCGGCTGCTCCAGCGGATTGGGCAGCTAGCGCATTTTCCACAGCGAAGATATGCTGGGAATCCCAACCGATGCGCATTTTTACCGTCACCGGAATATCAACTTCAGAAGAAACAGCTTGCACCATCTCATAAATCTTGTCCGGATCTAGCAACCACTTAGACCCAGCATCCGCTTTGATCACTTTCGGCACCGGGCAGCCCATATTGATATCGATGATGTCGGCCTTGGTATTATTCTGAACAAATAACGCCGCTTCCACCAAACTATCTTTAGTACCACCGAAGATTTGGACGCTCAAGGGATGTTCCCTTTCGTCGATATACAGCATTTCTAAGGTTTTCTTATTGCGAAAATGAATGCCCTGGTCGCTGATCATCTCACAAACCACCAAGCCAGCACCAAATTCTTTCACCGTCACTCGAAAGGCCGCATTGGTGATTCCCGCCATTGGAGCTACCACCACGCGATTGGGAATGGTGACATCCCCGATTTTCCAACTTTGATTACTCATCTTTTGCTGTAGCCTCCTGTTTTAAAGCTGCCAGTTCGGCTTCTGTATAAGTATATTTTTCTCCACAAAAGGCACAAACAGCCTCCGCCCCATGGTCTTCATCAATCATTTCCTGGATTTCGTCTCCACCAAGGGAAATAATCGCCTCAGCAAACTTATCTTTGGAGCAATCACACTTAAAGGCTACCGGCATCGTTTCCAATATCATAAGTTGGGTATCAGGCATTAAACTATCAAGGATTTCCTCAGGGGTTTTGCCTGCTTCCAGTAAAGTAGAAATTTGCGGTGTTTTGGCTAAATTGGCTTCAATCTCATCAATTACCCGTTCATCTGCGCCAGGCATGATTTGAAGCATAAAGCCCCCTGCCACTTTGATGGAGTCATCTGTATCTACCAAGACACTCAACCCCACCGCCGAGGGAATTTGCTCACTAATCGCTAAGTAATAGGTAAAGTCTTCTCCCAATTCACCAGAAACAATCGGGGTCTGACCAGAGAAAGGCTCCTTCAATCCTAAATCCTTGATCACCGTAAACATCCCTTGGGTACCCACTGCGCCTCGAACATCAATTTTGCCTTTTTCATTCAACGGTAAACTGACGTGAGGATTTTGCAGATAGCCTTTGACCTCGCCGTGACCATTGGCATCTACCACGATTGCTCCTGCTGGGCCATCCCCTTGAATCTTGATAGTCAATTTGTCATCACCTTTGACAGTCGCCCCCAGCAGCAGGCCCCCGACTAATGACCGACCCAAGGCTGCTGAAGCTGTGTTCCAAGTATCATGGCGCCGTTGAGCTTCGGCGACGGTGGCCGTAGCATTGACTCCATAGGCCCGTACCATCCCGTCATAAGCTAGTGCTTTCACTAAATAATCTTTCATCCTTGTCTCTCCTTTTTCCGACAGGCCCTCAGCTTGCGCCTACCTGTTAGGCTTTTTCTTCATTGGGTAATCATACAATCAGATAAGCTTTTTTTCAACTTGAGGGTTCGAAATTTAGGAAAAGTACAACAACCACGGATAAAACTAAGAAAGGCTGAAGGAACTCGTTTAGCTCTCGAGAATTAAGTCGAAACCGACACATGATGTTCTTTATCATGAATCGGTTTCGCCTTAATTTTAGAAGATGCTAGTTGAACTTAGCGACTTTTGCTTAGTTCAACTGTATGCGTCAGCTGAGCTAGTTCGTGAAGCCAGACATTTCTAGACTTGCTATTATGGAATTTTCACTTGTGAAAATTCCATAATACCTCAGTCTATAAAAAAGCCGGTTGGCCACGCTTACGTCGACATACGGGTGGCGTAGGTTAGCAAACCCACAAAAATACCAGCCCCTCAATCTTCTCGAGGCGCTGGCATTTTTACATAATCTTCGAGACAAACGGTTCCCACCGCTAAATCTCTGTCCAAAAAATTCCTTGATCCGCTACTAGGCTTCCACAGCGTACTCTTCGGCAAACAGCTGGGTACCGCCAGCTGTGATACCGTTATTGATGACTACCGAAGTAACCCCCGCCAGCAAGGCCTCTTTGGCACTATTGAGTTTTGGAAGCATACCACCGGTGACGATTTCTTCTGCCACCAATTGATCCACCGCGGCTAAAGAGACCTTTTTCAACCAAGAGCCTTGTTGTTTAATGCCAGGAACATCCGTTAATAAATACAAAGCTTCTGCTTGCAAGGTAGCCGCCACTTTGCAGGCGACTTCATCGGCATTGATATTTAACCATTGGCCAGCTGCCGTGATTCCTAAAGGGGCAATCACCGGAATATGGTCTTTTTCCAGCAAAATCTCTAACAGATCCCGGTTGACCTTGGTTACTTGGCCAACAAAGCCTAGCTCATTTTCGTTGATAGCTTCTCCCAAAATCAATTGGTCACTGCCCGCGCTCAAACCTAGTGCATGAAAGCCTTCCGCAAGAAACTTAGTGGTAACTAATGGTTGCACTTGCCCCAAAAGTACCATCCGGGTAATTTCCAACGTCGCTGCATCCGTCACCCGCAACCCATTTTTTATGACGACTTCTTGGCCAAGGCGGGTCATCATTTCGGAAATATAATAGCCGCCACCGTGAACGATCACAACTTTTTTCCCCTGTTTTTGCCAATAATGAATCTGGCTAAAAAAAGCTAAATCCAAATTGTCAGAGGCGACACCTCCGATTTTCACAACGATTGTCCCCATCTTTTCCCCTCTTTTCTGACTGACCCTTAGCGTTAGGTGTGATACAAGGCGTTGATTTTCACGTAATCGTAGCTGAGATCGCAGCCCCACGCCATGCCTTGTCCTGATCCTTCTTGTAAGTTTACGGTGATGGCAATTTCTTGGGCCTCCAAAGTTTCCTTCATCGCTTCTTGATCAAACAAGACGGGCATTTCATCGGCATACACTACATGCGGCCCAATCGCGATCGTCACACCTTCCATCGCGGCTTCGGTTTCACTATAGCCTACCGCACACAAAATCCGGCCCCAGTTGGGATCTTTACCGAAGATTGCGGTCTTCACTAAAGGTGACCCCACCACGGTTTTAGCAATCATCCGAGCACTAAGGTTATCTTGGGCCCCAGTAACGGTGACTTCAATCAGCTTGGTAGCCCCTTCGCCGTCTTTGGCAATCTCCTTGGCTAAATCCGTCATCACCGCTGCTAACATTTTTTTGAACTTTTCATAAGCCGGCGTAGCTTTCATGAGAGGCGGATTGTGGGCCAGTCCATTTGCCAACACTAAAACCATATCATTAGTAGACGTGTCCCCATCGACGGTGATTTGGTTAAACGTCGTCTCTGTCAACTCCGCCAACATCTCCTGTAGCGTATCACTAGCAATAGCGACATCAGTCGTGACAAAGCCTAGCATCGTCGCCATGTTAGGATGAATCATCCCGGAACCTTTACTACACCCGGCCACCGTCACCGTCGTTCCCGCCAGATCATCTTGGTAGACGCTGACTTTTTCACAAGTATCCGTAGTGAGGATGGCTTGCTGAAATCCGGTGGCATCCCCCTCAATAGTCAACCGGTCAATCCCTGCGGCCACCGTCGCCATCGGTAACAGCTTCCCGATGACACCAGTCGATGCTACCGCCACTAAGGCTGGCTCAATTCCCAGTTTTTCGGCGGTCAACTCCGTCATTTTTTTGGCATCTGCCAAGCCTACTGCTCCTGTACAGGCATTGGCATTGCCGGAATTTACCACCACTGCTTGAATCAACCCGTCTGCTAAGGCGGCTTTCGTATAGTGAATCGGAGCGGCTTTGACTTTATTCGTCGTAAAAACCCCTGCTGCTTGCGCCGGTACGTCGGAATACAACCAGCAAAGATCTTTTCGTTTTTTCTTCAAACCACAATGAAGCCCATCTGCGTGAAAACCACGAGGCGTGGCGATGGTGCCATTAATTTTTTGCAAAGCTACTCACTTCTTTCTATGGGTATATCGGCATGGTCCACAAGCCGGCAGTTTCATCAATACCAGCCCAGTGATTGTAATTTTGAATTGCTTGACCACTTGCCCCTTTCATCAAATTATCAATCACCCCTACCACGGTCACGATACCGGTTTTTTCATTTAAGCCTAAGCCGATATCACAAAAATTAGTCCCGGTAACTTGGCGTAACTGAGGCAATATGCCTGCTGGCTGAATCCGAACAAAGGGTGCCTGGGCATAAACTTTATGGTAAGCCGCAAGCAACTGCTCTTGGGTCACTTGCGGTAAAACCTTCCCATAGGCGGTCAAAAAGATGCCCCGTTTCACCGGAATTAAACTTGTCGTAAACTGAATAGCTGTCATCTCAGGGTTCCACACTTGAAGTTGTTGTAAAATCTCCGGGATATGCTGATGTTGATTCAGCTTATACATACTCATATTTTCCGTAACATTGACATAATGACTACTCTCTCCCAAAGTCTTGCCAGCTCCCGATAGACCCGATTTCCCATCTAAAATCAAACTCGTCGGATCTACTAAGTTTTCTTTCACTAAGGGGGCAATCGCCAGCAAAGCCGCTGTGGCGTAACAGCCAGGATTGGAAATCAAATTACCCTTGGTGTCAGCCGGCAAAAATTCTGGCAAGCCATAATAAGCTTTGGCTAACATCTCTTCCGGAGCCGCTTCTTTTTGATACCATGCTTCGTAAACAGCCCCTTCTTTCAGCCGCAAATCCCCCGACAAATCGATTACGGGAAAGTCTGCCGCTACCAAGACTTGCCCCAACTCTTTGCAAACTCCCGCCGGCGTGGCAAAAAATACCAAATCATTTTCTGCCATGATCATTTCCGGATCAAAGGGATGTACCGGCAACGTCGTCAAACTACGCAAGTGAGGATAATCCTCAGCTATTGTATGTTTATGCAACGAATAGCTATGAATAGTCCCTACTGATAGCTGGGGATGTCCATGGATAATGCGTAACAACTCAATTCCTGTATATCCTGTTACACCAACGATTGCCGCTTTCATATCCCCCACCACTTTCGTTAAATTACTTCAAATTATAAACATATCTAATTTTTCTGTCAATGATTATTTATAATAAAAAGATAATATTTTTAAAGTTTTATGCGCGTTACCCCTCAAAAAATGAATAAAAATCAATAAAAAAAGTTCCTGCGCTGTTTCTCAACAAACATCACAGGAACTTTTTCGCTGAAACAGGCAGGCAGACCGACTGTTTGTAATCATTTTCCAGGACCACACCTAGCTTTCCCACCTCAAACTCAATCCGCTGGCTGCTTTAGACCAAAACTTCTGCTAATAAGGCTAGCGCTTGTTGGAGTTCCGCCTCGCTGACAGTCAACGCCGGCAAAAGTCGCAAAACAGTTTTCCCTGCCCGTAAGCTTAATAAGCCTTTTGCTTCTAATTGTTCGGTGACGCTAGCTAAGACCTCTTCGGATACCAACTGGATACCTACCATCAAGCCCAACCCGCGGACGGCAACAATTTTAGCCGATTGTATTGCATTTATTCCTTGTCGCAGATACTCACCTTTCTCGCCAACGGTCGCGAGAAAGCCCGGCGCGCCCATGGTTTCCAAGACCGCTTTAGCCGCGGCTAGCGCCAATTTATTCCCACCAAAAGTCGTTCCGTGGCTACCTGGTCCAAAGGCAGATGCTAGCTCCCGTTTTCCTAGCATCGCCCCCACTGGCAGGCCATTTCCCAAGCCTTTTGCCAAAGTAAAAATATCTGGTTGAATCCCAAATTGCTCAAAAGCGAATAAACTACCGGTGCGGCCAATTCCAGTCTGAACTTCATCAACAATCAAAAGTACGCCCATTGCTTGACAACGTTTAGCTAATTGCTGAATCCACGATCTCTCGGCAACAATCACGCCCCCTTCCCCTTGAATCAGCTCCACCATCACAGCGGCGGTCTGTTCCGTCACTAAATCAAGGGCTTTATGATCATTATATTCGCCATAAATAAAGTCTGGTACTAAGGGTTCAAACCCTGCATGAATGGTGGCTTGACCCGTCGCTGTCATCGCCCCATACGTGCGCCCGTGAAACGACTGCTGAAAAGTCAGTAGCTGGCTACGTCCCGTATATTTTCGTGCCAATTTAATGGCGGCCTCATTGGCTTCCGCGCCACTATTACAAAAAAAGCTGACATAATCAAGTTCTCCTGCCAAAGCCTGAGCCACTTCTTCTTGCAATTGACTTTGATAAAGATTGGGCATATGCCAGATTTGTCCAGCTTGTTTGGCCAGCGCCACTTCAACTGCTGGATGATGATGCCCCAAATTCATCACCCCGATGCCACTGGTAAAATCTAAGTAAGTTTTCCCTTTTTGATCTTGGACCAGTAGCCCTTGACCACTGACAATTTCAAAAGGTTTCCGGCTGTAATTAGGAAACAAATAGCTCATCAATCTCACGCCTTTTTGAATTAATATACATAAAAAATAAATATATTGCAATATATTTCCTAATAATCATAAAATTAAGAATAAATATAAAAAACCAACCTCCCAAGGAAAGCTGGTTTTTTTAGAATCATTATTCAGCTGGCGAATCAACTACCGGTACCAAAAGACCATCTTCCATTCGTAAAACCCGGTCACTCCATTGCGTCATTCGAGGGTCATGGGTCACCATGATAGTGGCCTTTTGATTTTCATGGGCTTCTTTTACCAACAACTTCACCACATCATAGGCATGGTCAGTATCCAAAGAGGCAGTTGGTTCATCTGCCAAAATCAAGCTCGGATCATTGTAAAGGGCTCGCCCAATGGCTACTCGCTGCCGCTCGCCTCCAGAAAGGTCTCGAGGGTACTGATCCTTTAAGTTTAAAATGTCCAAAGAGGTCAACAACTGTTTGACCCGTTCTTGATTTTTAGGTTCTTTTTTCACTTTATCAACTAAATAAAACTGTTCCTCGATTTTCAAATAAGGAATCAGATTGGCGCTTTGTAAGATAAAGCCGATTTCTTTAAAACGCAATTTACTCCGCTTTTTTTCTGACAAGCTAGTAAAATCATGCCCATTGATTAGAATTTGCCCACTGGAGGGATTTTGCAATCCCCCCGCAATGGTTAGAAATGTACTTTTACCTGAACCTGAAGGACCGATGATTGAGACAAACTCTCCCGGTGCTACCGTAAAATCAATTCCCTTCAAAGCGGTAACTTCCGTATGGCCAGAACCAAATACTTTTTTTATCTGATGCATAGCTAATGCTTGTTCCATTTTCCTCACCCTCCAATCGCCGTAATCGGATCAACCTTCGTCACGGTTCGAATCGAGAAGAGGCCACCGACAATCGCTACTACTAGCAAAATCCCACTGTACAGTCCCCATTGTTGCGGGACTACCAAAAACGGCATCGCATCTGGCAAGATCAAACTCGTTCCCAAAGCTAAAAGAATCGCCAGCGCAACACCGATTACGCCTACTAAAAAGGATTGGGCCACGATCGATTTTGCAATAAAACCGTTGGAAATTCCCTGTGCTTTCATCACCCCAAAGATTGGGGCTTTTTGCATGGTGATCACATACATAAAAATACCCACCACAGCTGCCACGATGACAAAGAGGAAGTAAATCATCCCGTTTAACGTCAAGTTTTGGGCTGCATAACCGGGGATTGCCTCGATAAAATCAGCAGTCTTCAACGCCTCTAAAGTTTCTCCAGCGCTTTGATTATCTAAAGTAGCAGCGCCTTTGACTACGATTGCATTCACTAGCTCATCAGCCGCAGTGTCAAAGGATTGATTGCCATACTTCAAACTTGTAAAGGTTTCAAGAGAAGTATATACCACCGGCGAAACCAAATAATACGTCGTCGGAAAAATACCCGTGATAGTCAGGGGTTCCTCGTATTTGCCAATCGTCACTTGATCCCCAATCTGATAACCGGCATCTGCCAAATTTTGAGAGATGATGATCTCATTTTTACTAGCAAAAGTTTTACCACTGGTTACTTTCGGAAGCACAAACGCCTTATCAGTGGTGGCAAACAGGTTGATATCCTCTTGGGTTTGACCTTTTTTGATAGCGCCACTAAAGATTCCGAGAGCCGCTTTCTCTTTCGCACTCACACGAGTAAGATCTCCTTGAGTCAGCTGAGAGGCATTTAAACTCTGGTTGGCATCGCTAGCCAAAATCACTTCATCCGCCTGCCAATTGACGATTCCTTGATCAAATTCATGAGCTAAACCCGTCGCCAAACCGGAAAGCAAAAAGACCACATAGGACACTAACAACATAATGCCAATGATTAAACTATACCGTAATTTGGCATAGCGCATTTCCTTTCTTGCTAAAAACATCTTGTCACATCCTTCTAGGCTCGCATTTACTTTTACAGAAATTTTCAAGCCGTCTTCATTACATTCCGGAGTATACACTTCTTTATGACACCTTGTCACTTCATCTGCTCATAACGCTTTTCTCGACTATCCCAGTGCTTATATCCTCTATTACCTAAAATAAAAAAAGCCGGCCGGACTAGCTTCCGGAGAATTCCTCAGGTAGTGGTGGGATTGGCAAATACCAACCAAAGAACCGTTATCATTTTGCTAGTTCTTTTTAGCGATTTCTGCTTAAGTGTATACTGCATACGCAAAAGCTTCGTAACTCTCGGACATTCTTAACCTTACTACCCGAAGCATTCACCTTCTACAAGACCACGCGGGTTTATTGATAGACTTTTTTATCCTTCATTCGTTTTAAGTTAGTCTATTATTTCTAAATCTGCTGTCTATCGTGAAAATGGTGAAATTTAGCGTAGTAGAATTGGAATAGCAGTAGCTCATAGGATGTGAGATGAATTTACTTAGAGTTGGTGGCACTTGTCTAGTTTGAAGCTCCAAGGGAAAGCTAAAAGTTCATTTGCGCATACAATTACATCTAAGCAGAAACCGCTAAGATGAACTTGCAATGACAAGCCGTTTTAGGTTTGGCATTTTCCGGTCCAGCTACAGCTATTTCAATTTCTACGGAGCTAAATTTCACCATTTTTGTGCCATCGAGAAACAGTTTGAAATTTTCTATAAACCTTAGTAAAACGGTATTTCGCATCGATTGAAACTTATACTATCTTAGTGTATAAAAAAAGCTTGAAATACCGATTCTCTCGGTATTTCAAGCTTCATCTCATTATTTATCTTGTGAATCTTCAGTATCTCGGTGTTCGGCTTCCAAATCAGATTGAACTTCTTTGATTTCAGTATCCTGTTCACCAAGACGCGCTTCTTTAGCTTCCGCGTTGAAATAATCCTTCGCTTCGTCAAAGTCTTGTTTTTCCTCTGCTTGTTTCGCAGCATCTTTTTCTTCCAAAGCACGTTTGGCTTCTTCAAAAGTTTGCGCTTTTTCACTTGGGAATTCATTGTCATCAAAGCCCTCTGGCATCTTACCAGTTTCAAACAAGGATTTGATTGCTTTGGCATCTAAGGTTTCAAATTCCAATAATTTTTCAGCAATCAGTTTATGTTGTTCTTTATGGGTTTCAATGATTTCCCGCGCTTTCGCATGGGCTTCATTCAAGATGTTACGAACTTCTTGGTCGATTTCAAAAGCGATTTGTTCAGAGTAGCCCTTAGTTTGACCGTAGTCACGGCCAACAAAGACTTGATGGTTGCCTTCGTATTGGACAGGTCCGAGTTTTTCGCTCATTCCGTATTCCGTCACCATGCTTCGTGCCAAGCCAGTCGCTTGTTCGAAGTCATTGGAAGCACCCGTTGATTGCACATTGAAGATGATTTCTTCTGCCGTCCGACCACCTAAAAGGCCTACGATTTGTTCAAACATATCGTCTTTGGTCATAAGCATTTGATCTTCTTTTGGCAAAGCGATCATGTAACCGCCAGCGCGACCCCGAGGGATGATCGTTACTTTGTGAACCACCCGGGCCCGGCTGAGAACCAAACCAACGATGGTATGGCCGGCTTCGTGATAGGCCACCATTTCCCGTTCCCGTTTGGAGATGACCCGGTCTTTTTTAGCCGGACCAGCGATCACGCGATCTTCTGCTTCATCAATATCAGAAGCGTCGATTTTCTTCTTATTACGACGCGCAGCAACCAAAGCTGCTTCGTTCAAGACATTTTCCAAATCCGCACCAGCAAAACCTGGTGTTTGTTGGGCAACGACTTTCAGATCGACATCGTCAGCTAACGGTTTGTTACGAGCGTGTACTTTCAAGATTGCTTCCCGGCCTTTGACATCGGGACGACCTACCAAGATTTGGCGGTCAAAACGACCAGGACGTAGCAAGGCTGGATCTAAGACATCCGAACGGTTGGTAGCAGCGATAACGATGACGCCTTCGTTGCCATCAAACCCGTCCATTTCAACTAGCAATTGGTTTAAAGTTTGTTCCCGTTCATCATGGCCACCGCCCATGCCGGCACCCCGTTGGCGACCGACAGCATCGATTTCATCGATAAAGATGATGGCTGGTGCATTCTTCTTGGCTGTTTCAAACAAGTCCCGGACACGACTAGCCCCGACCCCGACGAACATTTCCACGAAGTCTGAACCAGAGATCGAGTAAAATGGTACGCCAGCTTCCCCAGCCACTGCTTTGGCTAGCAAAGTTTTACCAGTCCCTGGAGGTCCTTCCAAAAGTACCCCAGCAGGAATCCGCGCCCCAAGTTCCACGAAACGACGAGGATCTTTTAGAAATTCTACTACTTCGACTAATTCTTGTTTTTCTTCTTCCGCACCGGCTACGTCAGAAAAACGTACGCGGTTGGCTTTTTTGTCGGCTTCTTTGGCTTTGGATTTGCCAAAGTTCATCACACGGCCGCCACCACCGCCACCGCCGCCTTGTTGGCCCATCATCATGTAAAACAAGAAGAAGAACAAGACAAGTGGTAAGAAACTCATGATTAAACTCAGCCACAAACCACCGTTGGACTCTTCTTTGACGACTGTTTTCACATCATTATCAGCAGCCAACTCGGTGATTTCTGCTAGAGTACTATCGTTTGGCAAAATCACTGTGGTGAAGCTAGTGCTTTCTGCCGCGGTATTTCCCAAAACGCTCAAGCCGTTGCTATTAGCAACTTCTTGTTTTTCTTCGTACTCCCCGGTGATCTTGTATGTCCCATTTGCAGGTTGTACAGTGAAGTTTTTAATTTTGCCATCCTTCAATTGCTGTTTGAAGGTGGAATACTCGATATCCGGCGACTGCTGGCCACCATTTCCCAAAAGGAAATACACGATGGTAATCATCGCCAATAGCACGAGTACATAATACAAGGTATTCTTCAGCATACCGTTATTTTTCTTGTTCATGCTCGCCCTCCCTGGCTGAATTTTTGCGCTATCAGGCTGGCCTTAGCCTGATAACGGTTTGTATTTTTTTATCAATCCTGACCATTTTATTGTATCATAGGTCACTTAAAATCTGATACTAAAGAAGCCTTTTACTAACGGAAAAGAACCCTTTTCAGAGGATGTCCAGCTTCACAAACACACCTTACTACCTTACGTTTCTCATAACCACATCAAAACGCAACTAGCCCCAAGCCAACAAAACACAGCCTGGATCGGCTTCACCGTCATTTCTAAAAGCGAAAAAAGGAAGTCGTTCCCCGATTGTCAGGTTAGTCATCTGTGTCTGAACCCTATTCAGCCGTTTGATACACAGATGGTTTCAATACGCCAACATAAGGCAGATTGCGGTATTGTTCAGCGTAATCCAAGCCGTAACCCACAACAAATTCGTTAGGCACGTCAAAACCAATATAATCTGCTTCGATATCCACCACTCGGCCTTCTGGTTTATCTAACAAGGTGACGATTTTGACGGAATTGGCTTTGCGGTATTTGAACAGGTCTACCAAATAGCCTAAAGTCCGGCCTGAATCGATGATATCTTCCACAATCAACAAATCCCGGCCTTCCACATTGGTATCCAAATCTTTCAAAATACGGACTTCCCCAGATGAAACCGTGGCGTTACCATAGCTGGAAACATCCATAAAGTCCAATTCCAAATAACAATCCATCTCCCGGCAAATGTCCGCCATAAAGTGAATGGAGCCTTTTAAAACACCAATCACCAAAGGGTTTTTACCTTGGTATTCTTCTGTTAATTCTTGCCCTAACTCCTTGCACCGCAATGCAATTTCTTCTTTTGTGATCAAGATTTTTTCGATATCTTTTTCTAGCATCTGTCTGCTCCCTCCAGCATTAACCGCGATTAGCTACTTCTTGGTATTTATAAAGAAGTCTGTAGTGTATTTTATCAGTTTCCTGGGCAATACTCAAATAGGAAAGGGCTTGTGGTAAGACGCCTAGCAACTGTCCCTCCTTTGTTGCCATCACCCATGAACGCTCCCGCATTTCATTTGGTGTTTTTTTATCAATTAATATCCGTGAGACTTTCTTTCGCAGGGCGTTCGTCAACTGTATCCGATCGCCAGCTTGGCGTTTGCGAAAGACTACCTCAGTAGGAAATTGTACGGGCAAAGGTTGATCGATCTCTGACCAAAGTTTGACTTTTTCGGGAATATCGTCAGCATTGATGTAAAAGTTGCCACTGGCTGCATCTTGATGCACAGCTAGCAAGCCCACCCATTCATGCTGAGATAAAAAGGTGGTCTCGCCTAGTTTCAGATGAATCGGCTGTTCTTTCGACTCCGCTAGCCGGTCAGGCTCACTTGCCGTTGTCACCAAACTCGCCGGACCAAAGACTAAAGTGTCATATTCCCGTCGAAACTGCCATCCCCCTACCAAACTCACGGACCATTGTGGTTTGCCACCAGCGAGACTGCTCAATATCTGCTGCAACTGTTCTTGTGAAAGCGTCACCTGCCAATTTTCTCGAATACGTTGACCGCAATATTGCAAGTTGAAAAACTGCTCCCCTGCTGTCAAAGTCGTCAAGGAGGCCACGGGGACATGTAAACTCTCACTCTTAACCGTAACTTCTCGATCAAACCAACGACGGGAGTGTTGTTGTTGCCAGTCCGTAAGCCACTGCAACTGTTGTGCCAATTGCCCAAAATGAGCCAACGCTTGCGTATTTTCAGCTTTTAATGGTGGAACAACTAATTGGCGGATACGATTGCGTTGAACCTCTAGCAAATAGTTGGTGGCATCGTCGTAATAGTGAATTTCCTGAGCTTGTGCATATGTCAAAAGCTCCTCTTTGCCAAAAGACAACAGCGGGCGTATCAAGCGCCCACCGGCAAACGCCCGCTTCTCTTTCATGCCCCCTGCGGTCTGGACATTGCCATCTCGAAGCATCTTCATCAACATCGTCTCTAGCTGGTCGTCCCCATGATGAGCCGTCATTAGCGTATCATAATGACTTTTTCGCATAAGCTCACTGAAAAACTGATAGCGAAACTTCCGAGCAGCCTCTTCCATCCCCGCAGTCGGCAAGCTTTCCCAACGTTTCACAAATAAAGGAATCTGGTGTTGTTGACAATACTCTCGCAAAAAAGCCTCTTCTTCCAACGACTCCGGACGCAACTGATGATTAATATGAGCCACCCCGATAGCTACATGATTGTCAGCGTCCCCTCGTACTAACTCCATCAAGTGCAACAGAACCATGGAATCTACCCCACCTGATACTGCCAAAAGGATCTGACTATTAGGAAGCCAAAACTTTTGCTCCCTGCCCTTTTTCAAAAAAACTTGTGCCAAATCCACCAGCATACCCTCCATACATCTTCTTGAATCTCAGACCTTCAAGTTTCCTTACTTTTATTATAGCGTTATCACAGTCATTTTGACACTTTGATCAGAAAAAATCCCCAATAAATACTATGTAATCAAGTCACTAGGGGGAATGCTTATAAAGTTAAGCGATAAACAGATTTTACATTTTCAAAAACACCAGACCTTATTTCCGATAAACGGTTCAAGTGTTCTGTTTGAGAACATACCTCTCGCCAGAAACAGAGAGAAGGTGACGGAAAAAGTGGGGATAGCGGCTGTGCCAAGGATCATCGGTGAATGAGAGTTCCTTGACGAGCTTGCGAGTTTAGGAGCTCTTTGAATCCAGCAGGGGAAGCGACAAGTGCATTTCTTAACTCTTCCCGTTTCTGTTGCCACTATCCACCTTTGAAGCCAACTTCCCCCTTTCTCCAACAAAAAAACTCATCACAAAAAAGAAGAACCTGACCCCATGTTCAGGTCAGGCTCTGATTGTATGGTTCTATGATATTTGGTGTTGTTACTCTCAAATGAGTAAGGACACCAAGTATTTTTTTATAACAAAAAGACATTTGGCTGCCCTATAATTAAATCGCTGAACCCAATCATAGGAGGATAACCAAATGTCCATAGCTAAGAATATCAAATGTACTGATGAAAATACAAGTAAATCAATCAAACAAATCCTGAATATCAAGGATTCTCACATTACTTTCTCTAAAGACGCGATTAGTAAAGAGATTGTTCATGGCCGGATGGCCAATGTATTTACCGGCTTATTAACTGGAGAAGCAAATCGGTGTGAATATTGTGGGTTTGATTCAATTATTCGTCATGCCTACCAAGATAGCTGGATTCAATTGATTCCTTATCAAGAAGTACCTACTTACCTTCATCTATATAAACAGCGTTTTCGTTGTACCCAGTGTCACCATACGTTTTCTGCCAAAACCTATTATGTAGCGGAGAATTGTTACATCTCGCAAGCTTTAAAATTTGCGATAGCTGTGGATTTGAAGAAAAAGATATCAATGCAAGATATCGCCAAACGATACTTCGTTTCCACAAAAACCGTTGAGCGGGTCTTAGATAGTTTCTTTGAAGAGCCTCGTAAAAAGCTAACTTACCTTCCTAAGCATCTTCTGATTGATGAATTTAAAGGAACTAGCGATTGTGAAGGAGCGATGTGCTTTATTGTCAGTGATGCAGATACTGGTAAAATCTTTGATATCCTAGATGATCGACGAAACTTTAAATTACGAGCATACTTTCAGCGATTTACCTTAAAAGCAAGAAAACAGGTCACACATATTGTAATGGATATGAACGCCTCTTACGATGCGATGACCAAAGAAGTCTTTCCAAACGCCCGAATCTCCATTGATCGATTTCATATCATCCAACAAATGACACGCGCCTTTAATAAACAACGGATTCAGGCAATGAATCAGCTGAAGAAAAGCGATCCACAAGCTCAAAAAGACTACCGAAAGTTGAAAAAGTATTGGCGAACAATTTTGAAGAAAAATGCGAAATTAAACTACACCTCCTTCAAGCAGTTTCCTCTCTTTCAAAGAAGATACTTAACAGAATCTGAGGTGTTAGATTACCTGCTTTCTATAGACGACCAACTACGGCAAAGCTATGAGGTCTATCAAGAATTATTGGCTGCTTTTGATGCAAAAGATTTCACCGAGTTCTTTGACTTGATTGAATCATTACCACATTCCTTGAACGATGGGTTTAAAAAAGCGATTCGTTACCTGAGAAAGCACAAAGAAGCCATCACAAACTCCTTAAAATATCCTTATTCAAACGGAAAACTAGAAGGAAAGAACAATCTTATCAAAGTAATCAAAAGAATAGCATTTGGATTTCGGACTTTCCGTCACCTTCGGATGCGTATTCTCATCCAACAAAATATCTGTGAAATCATTTAATAACGCAAAAAAGGAAATGCCGAAGCATTTCCTAAAGTGTGATTTGATCAAAACAACACCATTTTTATACGAAAGCTTCACCGCACTTATGTATGAAATAAATAAGAAAAAAACGAAAAAAAACTACCCTCCCTGTAAAAAATTAGAGTCTAAAATTTTCAAAGAGCAATAGTTCCTATTCGTGATAGACTTCATTTCTCATAAGCATATAGTAAATCATTCTGGTAATAAGATGCGCAACTGCCACTGTTGCACGCTTACAGCCTCGATTTCTACAGATTCTTTGATAATAATTTTTGAATCTCTGATGTTTAGATTTACAAGCTGAATAGGCACATTGGCATAAAATCCTCTTTGCATAAGTATTTCCCTTTGAAATTCTCGTAGAGCGTCTTTTCCCAGCGCTTTCGTTGTTTCCAGGACAAAGGCCAACCCATGAGGCTAATCTTTCTGCAGAAGAAAACTGATTCATATTGATGCCAAACTCAGAGATAATTACAGCAGCTGAATCCATACTAATTCCTGGGATCGTTAATAAATTGTCAACCTGTTGTTGGTAAGGAAGTAAATATTCAGCTATTTTGGTTTCTAATTCATCAATCTTACTGTTATACATATCAATAACATCTAAAATTTGCGCCAATAAAAACTTGTGATGATTTCTGAAAAAGCCAGTAAGTCCTTCCAGTAGTTCCGGCACTTTAAATTTTAAAGAAGTGTAAACAACCGCTTCAACTTTTTCCGCAGTAATATCTTCTTCATTAATCAGTAGATTTAATAAATTTCTTCCAGACAATCCGAATACATCTGTCATGTAGGAAGTTATTTTAATACCGGCAGTCTGCAAAACTTTGTGTGCACGATTCTTTTCCCGATTTCTAGATTCGATCCACATTTTTCTTAGCCGTGTTAGTTCACGCAAATCTTGTATGGGTTCCTCTGGAACAAAACTTTTAGGAATCAAATCTACTCGCAGCAATTTAGCGATCCAACTTGCATCTTTTTTATCCGTTTTTTGACCAGGAATATTTTTAATTTTATACGGATTAGCCAGAATTAAGTTGAAATTCCCTTGAAGAATGTGCCAAATCGGTTTCCAATAAATACCTGTACTTTCCATAGCGACAATTTCACAATTAAAATCCGTTAGCCATTCATGCAGGGCTAATAATCCTTTGGTGGTCGTATCAAATTTTTGTAGATATTTTTTTGGTCTGGTAGAAGTAAGCGGCCCTTGTAAAATACAAGCAACAACATTATTTTGATGAATATCTAATCCAGCACAGCATTCGTAAATAATTTCCATAAAAAGACACTCCTTTCACATAATTTTCGGAAAGGAGTGCTTTATTTCATATAAAATCAAATTTTTATACACATGCTCATTGGCAATATTTCAGGGTTCTCGAGAAATAAAGCAAGCCAGTTTGACAATCGGCATAACATTCTTTTCCAAAATGGTGGCGGCTTTTTTCCTTTCCACCATAATTATACTACAATTCTATCTTTCATTCTTCAGGGTGAATGAGTTTGCGAATTCATGTGCGTTTGACAAAGAGCCGATTGTATTTGTGAATCGGTGGCTTAGTTACGGCGACCGCCGCGACCGCCACGTTTACCTTCTGTGTTACGACGCAAGGAAGACAAGCGATCGTCAGAGTCTTTCAAGAAAGAACTCATCAATGAATCGAAATCTTCTTTTTTATCATTACCAAAACTGCCGCGCCCTTGACCACCGTGACCACCACGGTTGAAAGGTTTCTTGCCGCCACGGTCTTGTGGACGAGCAGCTGATTTACCAGCAGGCGCTTTGGAGTATTCCCGTTTTTCTTGTTGTGGTTTGTCTTGGGCTTTGCGGATGGACAAACCAATCTTCCCATCGTTGCCGACAGAAGTCACCAAAACAGTCACTTCATCCCCGACTTTCAAGACCTCATTGATATCTTTCACATACCCGTCAGAGACCTCGCTGATGTGGACCAAACCAGTCTTGCGTGAGCCTAAATCGACAAACGCCCCAAAATTTGTGATACCTGACACTTTTCCTTGAAGTTTTGCTCCTACTTCGATTGCCATTAACAGATGTTCCTCCTATTTTTATGGAAATGCCACAAATTGCAGCACTCCGGGTTGACCTTGATTAAGTGTAGTTTACTGCGAATCAGCAGTGGTTGCTGTAGATGAATGCGTATCTTCTAACGCTTTTTGGACTTCTTTTTCGACAGCATCGGCCGCTTCATTTTGCTCCGGTGTCGGATAAACAGTTTCGCCATCTTTGGAATAGAAGAAACGATTACGGGCTAATTTTGCTACGTAATCTTCATCATTGAGATAAGCCACTTCTTTTTCCAACGTTGCGACATTTTTGGCAACGAGGTCATGATCGGCTACGGCTTCTTCTTTGATGGTCTGAAGTTTTTGGACTTGCTGGTAATCTTGGTATAGCTGAAAACCAACAAAACCGAAAATCAGTAAGGCAATCGTAAAAATAAATCCCAATCGTCGCTTGCGAAAGACTGCTTGACGGTGCTCTTTCATCAGCTGGGCTGTCTGAGCTTTGGCAAAGTCATTATCCAGTTGTGTCACCTTCTGATCCCGTCCTTGCATCATGACGACGTGCTCCTATCTTTACGTAATTTACAATTCCCAGTTCCGCTAGACCAGTCCTAGGAAGTTGCTCTTGTTTTCAGTCAACTTTCCCGACAGAATCCATCAAAAAACCGACTACCTCAACTAATTTCTTATTATACCAACTATGGCAGGTGTTGTCTAATGGAAATCTAACCTTATTCGTTCCGATTCTCGGCAATTATTTCATACATATTGGCAGCATCTTCTTTTTTGGTGGATTCGTGAAGTTCAGAAACCTTGATTTCCATCGTTTTATTGCCAAATTGGATCGTCAACACATCACCGATTTTGACAGTAGAAGAAGATTTCGCCAATTTGCCATTGATTTGGATGCGACCTTTATCCGCCACTTCTTTGGCCACGGAACGTCGCTTAATAATTCTTGAAATTTTTAAAAATTTGTCTAAACGCATGGTCTACCTACTTTCTATTTTTAAATGTCAGTATTTTTTTACCAAAAGGAAGCATTAGCCACTCCCGGATGGTGAACAGCTCGATTCGAACAGCTTGCCAGATAAAAACTGTCACACCTAGGCCCACCCCACCGACGGCAATCAATAACGAGCTAAGACGGTGAGTTTGCGGGTCCCAAATAATGACCAAGAACAACAAGTAACCTAAAATCATGATAGCCATCATTAGGGTACAACGCAATAATTTTCGTGAAAATCTTCCTTCCCGCCAAAAGGCATTGGCGCCAGCAGTTTCACGGCGAATCAAAAGCAGCAAGGTTCCCAGCAAGCCCAGTAAGGTCGACCAGCTGGCTCCTGTGGTCCCCAACCACCAAGTCAACGGCCAAGTCGTAAGGAACTTGAGCAACAGCCCCCACGCTGCGGCCTTCAGAGGAACACGAAAATGATTCTGGCTTTGATAGATGCTTTGATAAGCTTGAATCAATCCCATCAAAAAGACTGCTCCGGTAAAGACAATCAAGGGCAGATTGCCAGTGGCATCTTTAAATAGAGCGAAGTTGATGAAGGGCATCAACAGCGTCAAGCCCACCGTAGCGGCTAACGAGATACTCGTAGTCAGTCGTAAGTAAATCTTCGTCGTCGCCAAAAAACGCGTCTGCTTTTTTTCTAGCAAGTACTTCGTTAATGTTGGCAAAAACGTAGAGCTTAATGCCCCAGCCACCACCAGCCCCAGTTGGACCAAGGGTTGACCACGATCATAGACCCCTTTAGCCACACGAGCCGCTTGTGGCAGTAGCCCCCCTGCTTGCAAAGCATTGACCACGGCAAAAGAATCGACTAGCTGAAAGAGGATCAACAAGCCACTATAAATCGACAGCAAACCGCCTTCTAATAAGAACCGGCGTAGGAGCGGCGAATCGCTTTTTTGAAAGGACTTAAGAGAAGTTAGCCCGAGAGTGCCACCGGTGATTTTCCGCTGATAATAAAGCAGGATCCAGATGGCCACTAAGCCACCACAAATGGCGCCGCCCATGGCAATCGTACCCGCTTGGTAAACGCTCAATCCCAGTTGCCGAAAAGCTAAGGCACCGCCTAAAATAACTGCTACTCGCACGATTTGCTCGCTCACTTGAGAAACCGCTGTGGGAACCATCATCAAGTTTCCTTGAAAATTTCCTCGATAAAAGGACAAGATAGGCACAAATAAAAAAGCAAACGCTACGACGCGAATCAACGGGGCCAACTGGCCATCTCCCATCAAGTTTGCCAAAAACTGCGCCCCTAAAAATGCCCCTAAAAAGAGAGCCACGCCAGTTGCTAATACGATCGGATAAAGTTTATGAATGGCTTGCTGCTGGTCTTTCGGCGATTTTTGCTCGGCCACATATTTGGAAATAAATTGAGGCAATCCCGACAATGCTAAGGTCATCGCCAAGCCATAGATGGGATAAACTTGTTGGTAGACATAAAACCCCTCATCTCCCACCAAGTTTTGAAAAGGCACCCGATAGATGGCACTGAGAAGTTTGGCAACAAAAGAGGCTACCGTTAGGACAAAGGCCCCCTGCATCACCCTTTGCATTTGATTTTTGGCCATCTGATCACCGCCTTTTTAAGTTTGAAATAGCTTTAAGAAAGCCGATTTGGTCCACTTTTCATGAGTAAAACACTGGCAGTCATTGGCAACTAACACACCAATCACCTGCCAAGCCTCATCAGCTTAATCATGCCAAGTCGCATGAGGCAAATACTTAGCCATGGCTTCATAAATATCATCAACAGTCCCCGCCAGCAGATGCATCTCCAAGGTGACGGTAGGTTGGTTTTCGGCTTTGACCAAGAGTTGAGAGCGATAGTCCGTTTCAGTCCTCCCGCTACGTGTACTAGTTCTACTAGCCAGCTGATGCCTTACGCTAATAATTTTCGAAGCTGGCAAGCGCACCTCTTGCCAAGGTTGTTTACGAAGGACTACTTCATATTTGTTGATTTCCAGCATCGGTTTTTTCGTAAGTAACCAACCTAAACTAGTAATCAAGCCAAATAATCCCACACCGACAAACACCAAGACAACTAAAAGAGAAAACATTTTAAAGCTAGCGGACTCGCCCCATTTTACTCTGAAAAAAGCATCCCAATCACTACACTGGTGAACACTAGGGTAAACAGACTGCCCAATAAATTGCGCCACAACAGGCGTTTATTACTATAAAACTCCATGAACTTCCCCCCATTGATAAGCCAGTTTAGTCTGCTTGTTTCACCGGTTTACTTTGATATTTTTGTTGTCGCAAAGCCTGAACAAATTCTTGAACTTCATGCAGCCAAACCGCTTCTGTCATCTTCTTATCAATCGTCAACGTGATGGTCATCTTATCTTTATCTTGAGCCATAGATGCTTTCATCTTGGTGGCTCCTAGTGCTTCAAACAACTGCTCGACGGTATAGGTCTTGGTGCCGACTTTGCTCAACACAAAGCGAATCTTATCACCAATTTTGCGGATAGTTTCCAACAACGCCCGGTCGCCGTCCATCTTGATTTGTCCGACTGTCAATAAATGAGAGACTTCTTCTGGGAATTCCCCGAAGCGATCCAATAAATCATCTTGAATTTCATCGAGGTTTTCTTCTGTCTCCATCTCCCGGATACGTTTATAAATCTCGATTTTTTGCCGCTCGTCTTCGATATAAGTCACTGGCAAGTAGGCATCGATACCCAAGTCAATTTCCACCGAAGTTTTTTCATTTTGAGCATTCTTCCCTTGTTTACGCGCCACCGCTTCACTGAGCATTTGCGAATACATATCAAAGCCGACAGCATCGATAAAGCCGTGCTGTTGTGCCCCAAGAAGATTCCCCGCCCCACGAATGGACAAGTCTCGCATGGCAATTTTGAAGCCGGAGCCTAATTCGGTAAAATCCTTGATAGCTTGAAGGCGTTTTTCGCTGACTTCATTTAAGACTTTTTGTGGCTCATACATAAAGTAAGCATAGGCCACCCGGTTACTACGTCCCACCCGGCCTCGCAATTGATACAAGGTGGAAAGCCCCATGTAGTCGGCATTTTCCACAAACAGGGTATTCACATTGGGAATATCTACCCCGGTTTCAATAATCGTAGTAGTGACCAAAATATCGTACACCCCTTCGATAAAGTCGAACAAGGTATTTTCCAACTGAATCTCCGTCATCTGACCATGGGCATAAGCAATCCGCGCATCGGGCACCAACATCTGAATCTCATCGACTTTTTTCTCGATAGTTTCTACGCGATTGTACAGATAAAAGACTTGGCCCCCTCGAGCAAGTTCGCGTTGGATAGCTTCACGAATGGCCCCCGGATTTTTTTCCATCACATAGGTTTGAATCGGATAGCGATTTTCCGGTGGCGTTTCGATAACCGACAGATCTCGCACTCCCAACATCGACATGTGCAAGGTCCGCGGAATCGGGGTGGCTGTCAAAGTCAACACATCCACTTGAGTCCGCAATTGTTTCAGCCGCTCTTTATGTTTTACGCCAAAACGTTGCTCTTCATCGATTACCAATAGGCCCAAATCCGCAAACCTCACATCTTGGGAGAGCAAGCGGTGGGTGCCCACTACGATATCCACTTGGCCGGTACGGAGCTTTTCGATGGTTTCTGCTTGTTGTTTCTTCGTGCGGAAACGGCTCAGTTGCCCGATATTTACCGGAAAGCCTTCAAAGCGATCGATCATGGTTTCATAGTGTTGTTGTGCTAGGATCGTCGTTGGTGCTAGAAAGGCCACTTGTTTGTTTTCCTTGATGGCTTTAAAAGCAGCCCGCAAAGCGACTTCCGTCTTCCCAAAGCCGACATCTCCCACCAACAAGCGATCCATCGGGCGGGCTCGTTCCATATCTTTTTTGATTTCAGCGGTACTACGGAGTTGATCTTCCGTTTCACTATAAGGAAACGCATCTTCAAACTCTTTCATATAAGCATCATCAGGGCCATATGCATAGCCTTTTTCAGATTCCCGTTGCGCGTACAGTTTGATCAGATCATCGGCGATATCTTCAATCTTACCGGTGACTTTTCGCTTAGTTTTACTCCACTCGCTACCACCGAGTTTATTGATTTTCGGTGTTTTCGACTCAGCCGCTACATATTTTTGAATCAAGTTAAGCTGAGTGACTGGAATAAAGAGTTTGTCATCATTTTGATAAAGGATGGTCAGGTAATCTTGATGCACCCCATCGACTTCCAAGGTTTGCATCCCAATGTATTTGCCGATCCCGTGGTTGGCATGGACGACAAAATCCCCCGGTTTCAGCTCATTGTAGCTTTTCAGACGTTCGGCGTTGGTGATGGTCTGCCGGCGTCCCCGCTTGCGTTTGACTTGTTGGAAGATTTCTTTTTCTGTCACCACTACCAGGCGATCTTGGGGCATTTCGAAACCATTAGCCAACTGGGCTTCGATGATTTGCGTCCGTCCCAAAATCAATCGGTGGGCTTCTGCGGTCACGACATAAATATCGTGGTCCCGCATATTTTGTTCCAGTTTTTTAGCCCGCTCTTGATCGGAAACCACAAAGATGACCGTCTGACCTTGTTTTTCCCAACGATCCACTTCGGTTTTCAACAAGCCCATCTGACTGAAAAACTGCTGCATCGGGCGATATTGGAAATTTAAGATAGAAGAAAAGCGCAGGTTCCCCATTCCTTTTTGGAACAAGGCGAAATAGGTCGTCGTAAACTCTTCATCCCGGAAAAATTCGTGGCTATCCCGACCAAACGTCTGCTCGGCAAAAACTCGCAGCTCGCTGATTTTTTGCGTGTGCCACTCGCCTTCTTCCCGCTGAATCTCTCGGTCGGTTTCCATGATTCGCGGATAATCATCTACCATTAATAAGGTATTTTGCGGGAAATAATCGGCTAAACCCGTCTTTTCCGGATACAACAAATCCAGATAAAATTGGGCGTTGTCTCCGGGAATGCCGGCTTTCCACGAACTAGTCAGCTGACCGAAATACTCTTCCAAAAAACTCTTGTCTACCTCTTCTTTGGTAACGGCTAGACGTTTTTCCAGAAGTTCTTGTAGACTGGCAGCCCCCACTTCCAAATCCTCTGGAGCAAAAACCAGCTCCGTCGTCGGTGTGATGACCACCTCTTCGGCATTGCCCACCGAGCGCTGAGTTTCCACGTCAAAATAACGCATGGAATCTACTTCGATATCAAAGAGTTCCACCCGCACTGGGTATTCTGAGGTCAAAGGATAGATGTCGATGATGCTCCCCCGGATGGAAAACTCCCCCGGCTTCATGATCATCTGTTGCCGCTCATAGCCCATCAACACCAATTGTTGAGGCAATTCATTAAGGTCTAGTTCACTGCCGATTTGCCAATGAAATTGAGCGTTGCGCCACGTTTCCGGCATTGGTAAATATTTCCGCAAAGCTGCCAAGGGTACCACGTAAATTCCGGGTTGCTCCGCTGCGATGGCATTTAGCGTATTGATGCGATCGACACGGGCTTCCGGAGAGGCAAAAGCCATCTCCGCCGACAGCACCTCGTCCACCGGATAGACAAAAACATCCTCGCAAACATTTCGAAGATCGTCGGCGAGTTGGTTCATATAATAGAGATTCGGCACCACCAAGAGGATTGGCCGTTGGAAAGTTTGGTAAGTAGACGCAATCGCTAACGTTTTTGCCGAACCAGCTAAGCCCGTCAACAGTTGCCGTTCTTGTTCTTCTTTGATTTGTCGTTGCCATTGTTCCACGAGGGAAATCTGGCTAACTGCTTGGATCAGATCCATCAGTTCACCTGCTTCTTTCTACTATTCTCGTTTAAAGAGTACCTGCGTTTATCCATTAAACCGATTCATCGCCTGCACAAAATCGCCGGTTTCGCAAATAAACTCACAGGCAGCCACTGCTCGTTGCAAACTCTCTTCCAATAAAGGCGCGTCTTCTTTGCTAAAAGGACTCAACACATGATTCACCACTGTCATCTTTGGTGCTGGGCGACCGATCCCGATTTTCACTCGATCGAATTCTTGGGTGCCAAGATGGGCAATGATGCTCTTGAGGCCGTTGTGTCCACCAGCCGAACCTTTTTGGCGCAACCGCAACTTCCCGAGATTCATATCTAAATCATCGTGAACCACGACTAATTCATCATTTGCCACGCCGAAATAAGTCATCAAAGGACCAATCGCCCGCCCGGATTCGTTCATAAAGGTTTGGGGTTTCACCAAGAGAATTTTCTCCCCATTGACAAAAAAATCGGCCACTTCTGCTTCAAAGGGGTTACTTTTAAAGGTGACGTTATGGGCTTTTGCTAATCGATCCACCGTCATAAAGCCGACATTGTGTTTGGTATGTTCATATTTGCGACCGGGATTACCCAGTCCTGCAATCATTTTCATAGGACTCTCTAACTTCCTTTATTCGCTATTTTTTTAGTTATCTGAAAACAGCACAAAAGGCTGGAGAAAAATTTCTCCAGTCCAAAATCGCGCTTTTTTCGATTATAGCACAGTTGTTGCGAATTTGGCTTCAAGATACCGTAGCTTTGGGCTTTCTTTAAGAAAACCACTAAAAAGCAACAGCTACCGTTCAATTCTTTCAGAGAAACTAGGAAGCTCCATAAAAACCAGAGGGCTTCTCTGTCGGAAATTCTACGATAATAATCGCATCGGTCATTACTAGCAATAGATTCGTGACTGAATTGCTTTTCTTTGGGCATTTGACACGCTGCCAATACCTACCAAAAGCCAAAAGGGCCATTGGAACTTCAGGCAGAAGGGATTTACTTTTTGCCAGTTGATACCTGAGATAAACCCTGTACCGTTTTCTTCACTCTCATCTCTTATCTGTACCTTTCACAAGATTTAACAAAAAGGCTAGTTCCCGACAATGTAACCATTACCAAAATGAAACACATCAAAAATCTGTTATACTCAAAGGCATATTACATGACAAACCAAAGGCTAAATGATACGATTGTTTTGGATAAGAAACCGAAGTATATCTCGCCTTGAGATTCGGAAAGTGCAATTATTCACCTGTTGGCGATTTGTCTGATGACAAGTTCTCCGCTAGTGGTTGCCTCTTCCCTCTCATTGCCCATTTAAGAAAGGACGGATAGTAACATGACGGAAAAAGAAAATACCAATTCATTAAAAGACCACCAAAAAGTAATCTTGGTGGGAGATGGCGCCGTGGGTTCTAGCTACGCATTTGCCCTTGTTACTCAAAACATCGCCCAAGAAGTTGGGATTGTCGATCTTAACGTGAAAAAAACAGAAGGTGACGCCCTTGACTTGACCGATGCTTTGGCTTGGACTTCCCCTAAAAAAATCTACTCTGCTACTTATGCTGATGCCCACGATGCTGATTTAGTTGTAATTACTGCCGGTGCTCCGCAAAAACCAGGAGAAACTCGACTAGACTTGGTACACAAAAACTTGAAAATCAACCGGGACGTGGTTAGTCAAATCGTCGCTTCTGGCTTCAAGGGTATTTTCTTAGTAGCGGCTAACCCCGTAGATATCTTGACTTACGCAACTTGGAAATTCTCTGGCTTCCCTAAAGAACGCGTCATCGGAACCGGGACTTCTCTGGATTCTGCTCGTTTCCGTCAAAAGATTGCTGAAATGGTTGGCGTCGATGCCCGTAACGTCCATGCCTACATCTTAGGCGAACACGGCGATTCTGAATTCCCTGTATGGTCTCATGCCAATGTCGGCGGCTTGCAAATTTACGAATGGGTCAAACAAAATCCAGACGTGGATGAAGAAGCAATGGTTAACTTGTTCTTCGGTGTGCGGGATGCAGCTTACAACATTATCGACCGTAAAGGCGCAACCTTCTACGGGATTGCCGTAGCCATGGCGCGGATTACCCGAGCAATTTTGGATGATGAAGGTGCGATTTTCCCACTTTCCGTCTACATGGACAACCAATACGGCCAAGATGACATCTACATCGGAGCTCCTGCTGTGGTCAATGCCCAAGGTGTCCAACAAGTCATCGAAATCGAACTTTCCGACTCTGAACAAGACCGGATGAATGCCTCAGCCAAACAATTGAAAGAAGTCTTAACCCAAGCCTTTGAAAAATTAGCAGCTGAAGATGCCGCAGCTGGGAAATAATCCCAATAGATAACTGATAGATTGGAGCAGGCAATAGCTTGCTCCTTTTTTTACCAGCAGTTTTTACCGAAAAAATGACAACTTTTCTACAATTAACGACGGTAAAAACGAAAGAACTTGTTATTCAACAAAAATAAAAAGAGCGACTAGATTCCCACAAAGCTAGCAAGACACTAGTCGTTCTTAAATATTCTCTTTAGCATAATGTCAAATGCTAGTAATTTATGCAAATCATGCTATGATTGTGCTAGAATCAGATACTGAAGACTAAAAAATTTGTTGGATATGTCACTACATATAAAGGAGTAAAGAAATGTCACGAAGCAGTCGTAATAAAAAGGGCGGTAAAAAGAAGTTTGTGATTGGTGGATTGTTAGTACTGGCGGCAGGGTTGGCCACCGGCTACACAGTCAACGCTAGCAATTATTCCGAACGTTTTTTGCCCAACACGAAAATCAATGACATCGATATTAGCGATATGACTGTCGCTGAAGCCAATAAAGCCTTGAAGGCGAATACTAAAGAAGCCTCTTTTACCATCACTGATGACGGCAGCCCTTGGAAAACACTGCCGCTTTCCGAATTGGGCTTAAAAACCGACTTCACGAAAGATTTGGACAAACTGATGCAAGATCAGAGCCAATGGAGTTGGGGCATGGCCTATGTCTTTGCTGCCGAAAATGATGAACTTAACGGTCTCTCCATCGATCAAGAGGATTTGAAGACGGCCGCCAAGAATATCAAAGGGGAATTGGATACTTTAAACCAAAATCGGACCACTACCAAAGATGCGACATTGACTAAAGTTGACAACGGTTTTGTCATCACCCCAGAAGTTGCTGGTAATGCCGTGGACAGTGAAGCCATCGCCAAAGACTTGGTGACTGCCGTCAACGCTGACAAAACAACGATGGAATTATTGGACTACACCAAAGCACCGGCTGTTCATGCTGACGATGAGAAGCTGAAACAAGAACTTGAAACCTTAAACAGCGTTGCCCAAGTGGAAGCGACTTACCAAATCAATGGGGATACCTTCCAAATCCCAACAGAAACTATTTCCAACTGGTTGATTTATGAAGATGGGAAAGTCGATTTGAATCGCGACCAAGTCAAAGCTTATGTGGCTGCTCTCGGAGAAAAATACAATACTTCCACCAATGCCACCACCTTCAAGAGTACCAAACGCGGAGATGTTAAAGTACCGGCAGGAACCTATAGCTGGTCGATCCAAGTAGAAACTGAAACCGATGCTTTAATCGAGCAAATCCTACAAGGGGAATCCTTCACTCGTTCGCCAATCGTCAAAGGCAGCACCACTGATTCGGCTAATCCCTTGATTGGTGACACCTATATCGAAGTCGATCTGAAAAATCAACATATGTGGTACTACAAAGATGGCAAAGTCGTCCTCGAAACAGATGTCGTGACTGGGAAACCAGACAAATTTACCACACCATCTGGGGTCAACTATATTTGGAACAAAGAAGAAGATTCTACCTTAAAAGGGAAAAATGAAGATGGCACTGACTATGCAACACCAGTAAATTACTGGATGCCAATCGACTGGGAAGGCGTCGGGATTCACGATGCCAACTGGCAACCAACGTTTGGTGGCGAACGCTACTTGACCAATGGCTCCCACGGCTGTGTCAATACTCCGCCAGATGTGATGAAAGAACTGTTTGAAAAAGTAGAACTTTATACCCCAGTTTTGGTATTTTAAGAGAACTCGAATGAATAGCAAAAGCGTCAAGCAACTTATAGATGAGTTGCTTGACGCTTTTTTGTGGGAATCCCTCTCAAATGAAGATTCATTTGAGTAAATATCTAAATCAAGATAGAACTCTGCCTTTTGATAATGCAGAGAACTATAGTTAGTACTTATTACGCTTACTAACGATGTTTTTATCCATTCCTCCAAAATTCCTGAAAAGTGTCCTAATTTCTCTCTGATATATTTATCAGCGTTATAAAGATAAGTAAAATTCGTAAACGTTCGTAAATCATCACCTTTAATCAACCTTGGAAAAATAGAAAATCGATAATAGTTTGTATGGGTAAAAAAGACAGAAGCTTTTTCTTTCTCTTCTTCTGTAAAAGTTACTCTATGGCCAAAATCTTGTTTTTGTAATATCTCAATTAATTCATCTACTTGTTTTGGCGGTTTCATGGTCTCATTGACATCAGAGCTTCTTTTGAAATAAGTATAATCCAACTTCTTAGCCACTTTTATTCGTGAAATCTTTTTACAGTTTTCTAACCCTTCATAAATAAACATTATCTCACCTCGATACAAAAAAAAGACCTGCCGTGGTCCGCTGGTTTCCCTCGCGTGGCAAGTTCTGGTACCAATAATGTAACATAACCATTTTATACCGTCAATAATCAGACTCGCCTTCTTTATGAACAAGCTAAAACATTACCTATTGCGTTAGTTCTTTTCACTTATCAAGTTTGAATTTCAGCCATTTAAGGCGGTTTTGAAAAATCTAGATACTTATTAAAAATAACAAAACATCCATACAAATCTATGACTGGACACTCATTTATTCCTTCAAAAAAACGTAGAAATAGACGGCACCCCAAATAAACGACTTCTGCTACAAAAAATGAGAGCATTGCGTTTATTGGTTGGTCTGTTTCCACGTTTCACTAGCTTACTTTATTGTATGAGTAGTGCGCCGGACTGGGCACCGCTCCTTTCTTATGGGAATCATCACTGCTTCCTACAATTATAAAGCATCCCTGGCTCGTTGTCATTGAGAAATGACTCATTGCTCTTGATTACGTAGACTGATAATCAACACCACCAACAATAATAGCGACACACACCAGATGGAGCGGCCTTTCATCACCGTTGCCAGCAGGGTGCTGAAGATCGCCCCTACGAAAAAGCCGGCAACAATCGTAGCCGTGTATTTGATTTTGAAGCTCGCAGTTGGATCTTTTGTGAAAAAATAAGCGTAAAGATAATCACTGATCGAGCGCAAGTTGCCAGTCGTCATGGTGGTAGCATAAGGCAATCCCGCCAGACGCCGATACGCCGCATATTGAATAGCAGCAAAAAAGGATAACGCCGAGTTAATCACTAAATCACTGGCAATCGGGGCGACCCCACCTACCACAAAAATCCCCACCAATTCAAAGGCGACAGCGACATTTTGCCAAGTGACAAAATGACCTTTAGGGTACTTATGCTTCAGCCAGTCGGTCACAATGATCCCCACCATAAAAATAACAATCGGCACCAAGTAACGGACAATCTGATGAAAATGCCCGCGGGCGAGACTAACCCCCAGCAAGATCACGTTCCCCGACTGCATACTAGCAAAAACTTCTCCATGAAAAAGATAAGTATAGACATCCAGAAAGCCCCCCGCCATCGCGAGTAAGATACCGATGGGCAGACTTTCGTGGATGGCTACTCGACGATCGACAAATTTGGGAATCCTCACAAGCGCTCCCTCATCAATCTTCTAAGCTAGTGTAGACGTCGGACACATCGTCATCGTCTTCTAACTTGTCTACCAATTGTTCCAGTTGGGCTTTTTGGTCATCGTCTAGGGCAACTGTGGTTTGAGGTACCATAGTCAACTCTGCTTGAGCCAATTTGAAGCCGTCTTGTTCCAATTGGTCCCGCACAGTAGTGAAATCTTCTGGCGCGGTGTAAATTTCAAAAACTTCTGGTGAGGTCAACATATCTTCGGCTCCCGCTTCGATAACATCTTCCAACATGGTATCTTCATCTACCGCTAACCCAGCTCGTTCAATGGCAATATAGCCTTTGCGGTCAAACATATAGCTAACGGAGCCGGTTTCGCCAAGGTTGCCACCATTACGCGTAAAAGCGACTCGTACGTTAGTGGCGGTCCGGTTGCGGTTATCCGTCAAGGTATGCACTAAGATCGCTACCCCACCAGGACCATAGCCTTCATAGACGATTTCATCATAGTTTTCCCCTTCGCCAGCTGAAGTAGCTTTTTTGATGGCCCGCTCGACATTATCATTAGGCATATTGGCTGCTTTGGCTTTGTCCATCACTAGACGCAACGCCGGGTTATCATCGGGATTGGGACCGGAAGCTTTTGCGGCCATGTAGATTTCCCGCGAAAGCTTTTGGAAGATCTTCCCCCGTTTGGCATCTTGTGCGTTTTTCCGTCCTTGAATATTGTTCCACTTTGAATGTCCTGACATAGTAAGTCCCTCCGTAATTGATGATTATGCTTTCCGATTAATTGGCGAATCGGTTAACTCGCGTTATTTTTGGCTGTCCATCAGTGTCAAATTGGTGGCAGCGAGAGAATTGGCTTCTCTTTTATTGTAGTCTTTTACTGAAAATTTTCAATGGTTCCGGTCTGAGTGAAACTTAAGTGAAGTTCTTCTTGGCCAGTCCCTTCATCAATATTCACTTCTACCAGTCGGAATCCTTCCCGCAAATAAAAAGCCACCGCTTGTTCATTGTCTTGATAAACTTGTAAATATAAGGGATTTCGCTGACTTTTGGCAACATCCAGCAGTTGTTTACCGATACCTTGGGAACGTCTCCTAGCAGCCACGAATAAGCCAGCAATCAGATTTCCCTGTAAGCCGATGAAGCCCGTGATGGCCCCATCCTCTTCTTGATAAACAAACAGGTCCGCTTTAGGCAAAAGCTCTCGTACCAGCTCATAGTTGTCTTGCCAATAACTTGCGGGAATAAAGGAATGGGCCTCTTGATTGCTAACTAGCCACAAGTCCATCACCTCAGCTAAATCCTCCGGTAAAAATTCACGAATCATATTTACCACTTCCTTTCACCGAAGACGCTTGCGTTGGACCACTAAGACTACTAATACCAAAATCACTGCCGTCAAGGCCCCCATGGAATCTAGCATGACATCTTCAAACAAGGGTGTACGTCCCCCTGTCAACTGTTGGTGAAACTCATCCATCCCGGCATAACCGGTGGCAGCTAGCCACGCAAAAAAGCCGCCCCACCAAAAATGCTTCATCTTCAAATATAAGCCTATACAAAAACTGCCCCCCATCACAAAGTAGGTCATAAAATGCGCCCCTTTACGAATAAAAAATTCAATAAACTTCGCGTATCCCACGGCTTGAATACTTTGCTCCTGACCAGCATAGGCAAAAGAAAGCTTACCTAAAGGTTCCTTCAAGGGTTGACCTGTCAATAATTTACCAATCAAATCCGTCTGCGACTGTTGCTCATAGGTCTGAGAAGAGCTGATAAATAAGATGACCATGATGACAATGCCGATGGCGAAGTAAAGATTGGGATTTTTCCATAGTTTTTTCACGGATTTTCCTCGATTTCTGCTTTGGATTTCTTCTCTATCTTATCATGATTTCCAGAAAATTTTAGCAGTTTAAGGCGATATGCTATACTGAAAGCAGCAAAAAGCCAGATCCGGATGATTTTCTTAAACTTCATCCACCGAAAACGACAGAAACGAGGAAACCTTATGACCTATTCACTGACTTGGGATTTGGAGTCCATCTTCCCTGGTGGCAGCCAATCCCCCGAGTTACAAACCCGCTTGACACAGCTGACTGAAGAAATCGCTGAGCTGACCAACTTGATCCAGCAACTAGATTTGACTAGTCCCGACGCATTGGCACAATTAACAGTCGTACTCACCAAAATGACCAACGTCAGCAACGGTTTGAGCCAATGCAGTACCTTTGTCGAAGCCTTGACTAGTCAAAACGTCAACGATCGCCAAGCAAAATTGCTAGGTGGTCAATTGGCCCTGTTGTATCCACAATTTCAAGGAGCGACTGTGCCCTTAGCTTTAAAATATGCCGCTTGCCCCGATGAACAATGGCAACAATTGCTAGCCGATCCACGCTTGGCAGCCATCGCTTTTCGTCTTAATGAAGAACGCCGTGACGGCCAAGACTCTTTACCAGAAGCCCAGGAAAACATCATCAATCAGCTAGCCCTTGATGGCCAAAGCGCTTGGTCAGAACACTACGACACCATCGTTAGCAGCATCGAAATTCCTTTTACAAAAGAAGATGGCACCAGGGTCAACCTTTCTGCTGGCCAAGCCTTTAATAAAATGATGGGGGATCCTGATCCCGCTATCCGCGCTGACTTATTTGCCAAATGGGAAACTGCTTGGAGCAAACCAACCGAACTTTTCGCCGATACCTTGAATCACTTGGACGGCTTTCGGCTGACTGATTACAAGCTCCACGGCATCACAGATTTCATGAAACAGCCGTTGCAAGACAATCGGATGTCGAAAACGACTTTGGCTACCATGTGGCAAACCATCAGCGCCAACAAACAACCTTTCGTAGATTACCTAAACCGTAAAGCTGCTTTGATGGGCAAAGAAAAACTAGACTGGCAAGACCAAGACGCACCAGTTATCGTGGGCGACTTCAAGGAACGGACCTTCACCTTTGACGAGGCGGCAGCTTTTATCATTCAACACTTCGGTGAGTTCAGTCCCAAGATGGCTTCTTTTGCCAAATCTGCTTTTGAAAAGCGCTGGATTGAAGCAGAAGACCGTCCCGGCAAACGTCCCGGTGGCTATTGTGCCGGTTTACCAGAAACAAAAGAGTCCCGGATTTTCATGACCTATGGCAACGCAATCGGTGAAGTGGCAACCTTGGCTCACGAGCTAGGTCACGCCTTCCATAGTTCGGTGATGTGGGATTTGCCTAGCATGAACCAAGACTATGCTATGAACGTCGCCGAAACTGCCAGTACCTTCGCGGAGCTGATTGTTGCCGATGCAAACTTGCAAGGAGCCACGACACCAGAAGAGAAGATCAACTTGCTAGACATCAAAATGCAAAATGCCATCGCTATGTTTATGAATATCCATGCCCGTTTTCTTTTTGAACAAGATTTCTACACAGCCCGCCAAAAAGGCCTCGTCGCTTCAGCAGAAATCACTGAAAAAATGCTAACCGCTCAAAAAGAAGCCTACCGAGATTGCTTAGGTAGTTGGCATCCTCATTTTTGGGCAGCAAAACTCCATTTCTTCATTGATGACGTACCGTTTTACAACTTCCCTTATACTTTTGGCTACCTCTTCAGCCTCGGTATCTACGCCAAAGCGCAAGCAACCGGCACCGGCTTTGAGGACCAATACATCGCCCTCTTGCGGGATACCGCTGCTATGACTACCGAAGAATTGGCGCAAAAACACCTCGACGTGGACTTGACCCAACCTGACTTCTGGCAAGCAGGAATCGATGTATTGAAAAAAGATATCGATGAGTTTATGACCTTAACGGAGGCATTTTTGCCGGCTTAAAACAAGGAAGAAATCGTCGCGCAGCTTAGCGAAGGAAGCCGGATACTTTTGGCATACGCCCGTCACTTTTGCAAGCTACTCTGATCTAAAAACTAACCCCGCATAATTTTATTCATCAAAAAACAGGCTGGACAGACCGCCGTAGAATTCCACTTTTTAAGAGGGATTCTCCTCCACAAGTCCAGCCTATTTTTAATACAAAAAAAGGAAGAAACTGCACCTCTACGCTGCGGTTTCTTCCTTTACGCTAATTTTATTTCAATTACATAGACACGGCAAAGTCAAATGAATACCATTGTGATTCTTGTTGAATCCGAACAGCACCACCAGGACTTGGCGCATGGATAAACCAACCGTTACCCAAAGCGATAGCTACGTGGTAAGTCCCACCTTGAGGACCACGGAACAATAAATCGCCGGCTTTGGCTTGAGACGTGCTGATGATAGGACCATTACCTTCTTGTTGAGTCGTCGTCCGACCAATTTCACGGCCATAAGCTTCTCGATACACATAAGAAGTAAAACCAGAACAGTCAAAACCACTTGGATCAGACCCGCCCCAAACGTAAGGGACACCAATGTATTTCTTCGCTGTGGCAATCAAATCGCCACCAGTATTTGGTACTTCTGGCGTTTCTGGCTCTGGTGTTTCTGCTTCTGGTGTTTCAACTACTGGTGCTTCAACTTCAGGAGTTTCTTCCACCGGTGTTTCTGTTTCAGGTGCTTGGCTTTCCGGCGTTTCAACTACTGGTGCTTCACTTTCTGGTGCGTTGCTTTCAGTGCTAGACTCCGGTGTTTGATTACTTTCAATTGTTGTTTCAGAGCTTTCTTGACGGCTAGCTTCTGAACTTTCGCTAGTAGTAGATGAGCTAGCGACGGTAGTTTCTGGTGCTGCAACTGAGGAAGAGGCGGTTTCAGCAGTCGCTGTATTGCCAGATTCTAACGCTGCTTGTTCTTCACGTTCTTGTTGAGCTGCTTGTTGGGCAGCCCGTTGACGAGCAACTTCTTCTAATCGTTTTTCTTCAGCAATCCGTGCTTTTTCTGCTTCGGCTTCAGCTTTCGCATCTTCTAATTGTGCTTTCTTGCCTTCTGCTTTGTTTTGTTCCAAAGCAAGGTTGGCTTTCATCAAGTTCAAATCGGCTTGTTTTTCCATGCTGATACTCTTTTGTTGTTCCAGTTCAGCTTGGTTAGCATCCAATTTATTTTGTTTTTTCTGATTTTCAACAGTTTTGTCTTCTACGGCTTGTTTATCCGCTTTTTGTTCTTTGACTAACTCGTTGTTGGCATTGACGATCGTCGTCATAGCCGTTACTTTACCGACAGCATCGGAAAGTGATTTAGCGTTTAAGACAGTAGCGATAATCGAAGTGTTTTCACCATTGACTTGGACGTCCCGGGCTTGGTTTTTAATCTTTTCTTCCCGTTTGGCAATCCGCGCTTCCAAATCGGCAATCTCAGCTAACAACTGATCTTGTTCTTTTACCAAGGCAGTTTGTTCTTTCACCAATTTGTCTGCTTTTTTCGTCATGGCCGCAACTTCTGCTTCCAAGGTATCAATTTGTGCTTGCGCATCATTTTGTTGTGATTTCAAACTACTAATTTTTTGATCTTGTTTTTGGATTTCGGTATCGAATTCGTCCGCCGCGGCCGCAACTGGTGCTGCAACTGCAGAGAGTAACAATGAACATACCAACAAAGCTGATAATCCACGTTTCTTCACGTTGTTTTTCCTCCGACTGGCTTAGATTACGAAAATTTATTCCGTGAGCAAGACTTAAGATAATCTTAAATCTATTCTGACAAACTGAATTGTACCATAAGCATGTGTCAGACTTGAAACACAAATATTACAGTCGTGTGTCAAAGAAATGGCTTACATGACGTTTTGTAATTTTTATCATTGAAAATCCCCTGACATTAGACTTTCACAAAAACATTTTCTTTGCAGGGGCATGCCCTCCACTCTTAATTCTCGCCTCACACTTTACATTGAGTTTTCGAGACGCTCTCCCTCGAAAACAGATAATCCGCTCCTTGATCTTTAACTCCCCCGAAAAAACAAAAAAAGCCTTTCAAGAATTATTTGGCTCCAAATAATTTCTTGAAAGGAAAGATGAAGAGAATGAACAATACAAGATTTAATAACAAGGTAGGGCCTAAAAAACGTGCCATGAAAAAGTTCATGCTGACACTAGTCAAATCAAATAGTAACTGAATCGCCACCACAACCAATTCATAGAGGGTGATGAAGATGATCGTTCCAAAAAACATCGTAAAGACATTGCGGTAAAGTACTCCCGCCAACAGGTACATTAGCCAAATGACAAACGGAATCGCTACGGTGTAAATACCAATCGCGCCGATGTAATAACTATCAAACAGCAGCCCCAAAATCGTCCCAGCAATCAACATATAGCGACGGGGAAGGACCATGCAACAAACCATCACAGCAATTAAAAATAAATGAGCATTGGCTAAGTAGTGATGTTGGGTGATGGTTTCAAAGATGCGCGTAAATTGTGTGTCTAACAATAGAAGCAAAAACAAAACGGGACCGGTGTAAAGCTTCAAATAACTCTTAACCATGCTACTCCCCTCCAGTTTCCCGTGCGACCACTGTCACCACCGACAAGTCGTACATTTGGGCATAAGGTTTCACATAGACATTCTTGTCCAGGCCAAATTTATCTGTTTTGGCTTCCACCACTTCGCCGATTGGTAAATCTGCTGGCGAGTTCCCACCGAGACCGGATGTCTGCACCACGTCACCAGTCTTCAAATCGGCACTCCCAGTCACCTGATCCACCACCAACGCTTCCAGTTTTTCGTCGTAGTTTTTCAACAAACCAAAAGATTCACCATTTTTCGATGAAATTCGCACTGGGAAATGGTTCGAAGTTTCATTGGCAGAAGTCAACAATTCCACTTTAGCAGACGCTAAGTTTACTTCAATGATACGCCCTACCAAGCCTTTATTGCTAAGGACAGCCATGTTATTTTCCAAACCGTCTTTCGAACCTTTATCGATAATCAGCACATCTTGCCAAGAATCCGGCGAGCGGCTGATGACATTAGCGGTAATCTTCTCAAAATCCGTCAAAGTCTCATTGAGTTTCAGCTCTTCTTTGAGGGTCTTGATTTCCCGGTCTTTGTTGGCATTTTGTTGGACTGCATTATCGTATTCGTCGATTTTGGCCTTCAATCGTTGGTTTTCATCATAGGTATCCAATAAATTGCGAACACTATCGATACTATTTTCCACAAATCGGACCGGTGCCGAAATCACTTTGTCCATGACTGCTACACTGTCATTGACCACCGATTGAACGATGTTAGACTTACCTCCAGAGGCTCGCTTTGCCAAGCTCAGACTCAGCACGGTAACCACCAAGATACCCAGCACCAAGGCGATGATAATATTTTTATTAGGATTGAATTTTTTCACAAGGACAACTCCTATAAGTATCTGCTCTGAGACGTATCTCCAGCAGGGATCATTTCGTATAAATTGCAACTTTCATTCTATCATTTATTTTCAGCAAACAAAAGGTCGACTCTAAGTCTTAATTTTTTTCTAAAGAAAGTGAATCCACAAAATGCACCGAAATTAGCAAAGTTTGAACTTCGGTAGCTAATCACTCCTCGACTTTTTACCCGTCTCCTCTATCACAGGCTCAAACGGTCCAAGAAAGAAGCCTTGGAAGCATCGAAATTTCCAAGGCTAACTTCTCATTTTTTAGACATCGCGACTCTGAATCACCGCCACCACACCATCGCTAAACCGAAAACTTGCCATCTTTCCTGGCAAAAACTCGTTGCTGGCATACGAAGTCGGCTGGGGTACTGGTTGGCGATTCAGCTCGTATTTGACATTTTGCAAAGTCAACTCTGCAACCGGCGTCAAACAACAAAAAGCCAAATACTTCATCCCTGGCACCGGTGCAACCTCATAGCTACCCGGTAAATAATAGCTCAAGCAATTTTGCTGATCCACCAACTGAAACTGACGCAAAAAGGGCTGAAAACGCGGCTCCAAGCCTAACCAAAGATTGGCCAACAAATGATCCAAACGCCCGCCAGTAGCACCGACAATCGTTACCTCTGCCGCAGGATCCGCCGCAAAAACAGTCGCTAAAGCCAGCTGCGTATCAGTATCGTCTTTTTCCGCTGGGGACTGATGAACGCTAGCAGCAGCTGCAAAAACCCGCTCCCGCTCCTCCGCGGACAAGGAATCAAAATCCCCCACTGCCATCGCTAAAGGCAGACCGGCCTCCAATAAATACAGTGAGCCCCGATCGACACCAACATAGCGCTGATAGTCCTCCACCAAAACAGGCCATGTGGCAGGTGGCCCCCCAGCTGCCAACAATGTTTTCACCCTTCCAGCACCTCTTTCAAAGCCTGGATACGAGCTCCGGGTTCCTCTGCATCATAAATATAAGAGCCAGCAACAAAAACATCTGCACCAGCCTCTTTACAAGCACCGATCGTTTCTGCCGTCACCCCACCATCGACTTCGATTTCATAGGTATACCCTTTTTCAGCTCGCAAAGTCGCTAATTCAGCGACTTTTTCCATCATTTCCGGGATAAACTTCTGTCCACCAAAGCCAGGATTCACCGTCATCACCAACACCAAATCCGCCATGGACAAGACGTGAGCAATCGCTGCAACTGGCGTACCGGGATTGATGGTCACCCCAGCTTTCACACCCAAACTTTTAATCAACTGCAACACCCGATGAATATGAGGCGTGGCTTCCACATGCACATTGATAATATCTGCGCCGGCATTGGCAAAATCCGCCACGTATAACTCCGGTTGCTCAATCATCAAATGACAATCCAAAGGTAACTTGGTAATCGGGCGGATTGCCGCCACCACGTTAGGTCCAAAGGTAATATTTGGCACAAAATGACCATCCATCACATCCACATGGATATAGTCTGCACCCAACTCCTCCACCATTTTGACATCTTGACCAAGATTCGCAAAATCCGCGCTCAAAATAGATGGTGCGATTTTCATAATGATTCCTCCTATTATAGTGTGCTAAAGCGGCTCGCTCTGAAGTTGAGCGATAAGACGGGAGACAGCACATGATGTCCTTTGTCATGAGCTGGCTCACGGTTTATCGCCGAAACTTCAAGCCGCTAAAGCCATCCTGCTTAAGTGTGTTGATGCTAGTTCATTTGAAGCAGTGATTCGCTGCTTCACGCCTAGCGTATGCGGTGCAATGAACTGTATGCGTGCTCGCTGTGAGTCGCTCACGGTCCGAAAGCCTATTTCTTCTTCCGGTAAACCGGTCGGCGCTTTTCGATTTCTTCGATAAATTGTTGGTAATCAGCATAACGACTCTCGGCAATCTCCCCCGTAGCAACCTGTCGTTGGACTTCACAATCTGGTTCGTGCAAATGACTGCATTCCCGAAACTTGCACTTTGGCGCTACTGCCACAAATTCTGGGAACAAGCGAGGTAATTCTACCGCATCAATATCCAAAAAATCAATCGAGGAAAAGCCCGGTGTATCAGCAACCAAACCGCCCGCTACCGGCAACAATTCCACATGACGGGTGGTGTGTTTTCCTCGACCCAAAGATTCCGAAATTTCACCAGTTGCCAAGGACAACTCCGGCACTAGTTTGTTCAGCAAGGTGGACTTCCCCGCACCAGACTGTCCCATAAAGACGGTCAAGCCTTCTGCAAAAAGTCGAAACAACTGTTGGCGAGCCACCGCCACGTTCTCGGTAGCAATCACAGGGTAACCAATTTTTTCATAAACTTGCCCCACTTCCTTGGCCAAGGCTTGATCTGGTAACAAGTCCAACTTACTGAGATAAATCACTGGCTGGATATCCTTGGCTTCCAAAGTGACTAAAAAGCGATCCAATAAATTATAAGAAAAAGCTGGCTCCACCAAGCTGATGACAATCACGCCGATATCTACATTGGACACCGGTGGCCGCACCAACTCATTTTTGCGAGGCAGGATTTCCAAGAGATAGCCGTCTGTCGCATTGCTACTTTCAAAAATCGTCTGATCCCCCACCAAAGGAGTAATTTTACGATTGCGAAAATTCCCTCGAGCCCGGGTCTGCCAGATCCTACCGTCAGCCTCTATGTAATAAAATCCGCTTAGTGCTTTGATGATTTGCCCTTTCATTGCGCCCCTTCTTTCTGTCCCGACTGCCGATGCTACGACACAGCTAGCTTGCCGCAAGCATCATGATTTCCCATCTATTCTAACATACTTCCCGCCGGAAAAAGAAAACAAGAGGCTTATCTAAAAACTTTCTCAGACAGCCTCTTAGCCTTGGTATGATTACTTTTTGAAGAATCTTTTCATGTATCCCCATAGCTTTCTTTTTGGTTTTTATTACTATATAACCAAGCGAACTAGCCATCTTTCCGAAAGTAAAAAGACAGTACTATTTAATCGTATCTCCACCTTTATAATTACGAATAATTGTAGTCGTAAACTTCGTATCTTTCATCTTTTTGACACGGGCTTTCACTTGTATTTCCCGTTGACTACTCTTCACGCGGTACTTGCCACCCAATAAATCAGTAATCTCAAATACTCCTTCTTGGTCAGTCGTTCCTTCTAAAAAGCGATTTTCTCGCTTAATTTGCCGTTTACCATTAGCCGTATATAGAGCAAAAGGCACATTTGCTACCGGCTGGCCTGATTCATCCATCAGTTTAAACTGTAAAAGATAACGCCGGCGATGAATCAAAACGCTTCTCAGCCACAAACCAATCACTAACAATAGAAGCAATACCGTCACTGCCGCCCCACCTAAAACTAATACTTGATTGGCCTGACGTCGTTTATCTGATTGCTCCAAAACTTTTTTAGCAGTAGGAACAAAAGGAACACGATGCCCCCGCACCAGTAATCGATGGCTGTTAATCATATAAGGCGTGCAAGTCATCAAAGTCACTAGATCAGCCCCCGACTCAATCCGCAACTTCTCCGTATCAGTGGGCTCAATCGTAGAAATCTGATCCACCTCATAAGCCAAGGTCTCATCATGAATCTCAATATAAAACTGATCCCCTACCACCAGCTCTGGCAAATCCGTAAACAACTTTGCTTCTGGCAATCCGCGGTGGGCTGAAATCACACTGTGGGTATCTGCTCCACCAGTCGGATAGGAGGTCCCTTCTAATAGGGTAGCCCCTTTGTTGAGAAAGACTTCCGTCGTCCGATCAAAAATCGGTAACTTCACATCAATTTTAGGAATTTGAATAACACCAATCGTATGTTGCTCATAATAATCAGGTGTGGGTTTTTCCACCTCTTCAGCTCGTTCATCAGCAAAGGGATCGATTCCTGGATTGGTCCCTTCTTCGGCGATTTTTTTATTCCGAGCCTCTTGTTCAGCGCGAATCTTTTCCAGCGCCTCTTCATTTTCACGATTGGCCTTTTTTTGGTAGTAGGAGATGATTTGCTGATCCAACACCTCATTTAGCTTATCACTGACCAAGGGGTAAAAAATTGCCACCAAACCCACAATTAAAACTAAAATCATGACAATATCGGCAATCAAACGTTTATGTATACGAGGTTTCTTATTAGTATTTGTATCTTTCTTCGGTACCTTCTTCATCGCCGCCCACTCCTCGCAATTAAAATAACTCTCACTCTAGATACTAGTTTACTAAATAAAGTTAGCTGATAAAATCGTCTTACGAATAAAAATGCCAGCAGAGCTTTGGGCTTATGCAAGCCAACGCCCTGCCGACAATTCATTATCCTTTGCTATTCAAACCAATTACGTAAGCTTAAGACTTAGCCTTCGATTTGACGACGTCCTTTAGTGAAGTAAAGTGCTGCACCACCAAAGGCTACGACACCGATTAGGACAAAGGCCACGATCCCAGTACCACCGGTGGAAGGCAAGATACCTTTGTGTTTGTTGGCAACTAATAATTCAGTTGCAGTATTATCTGGAGTAAAAGTAAATGGAGCAATCAAAACGTAACCATCTGGTGCTTTAGTTTCCTCTAAGGTATAGGTTCCGCTTGCAAGACCGTAGATACCGAACTCACCAGTTTCAGGAGAGATAAATGTTGTTGCCTGATCTTTGGCTACCCATTTCACGGTTTTCCCACTAGCTACCCCAGTAAAGGTTGCCAACGGTCCAGTTTCATCCGCAATTTGCAAGTATTCGTTACCTTTTTTGATTTTAAATTCAGCATCTTTCAAAATTTCGTTAGTGTCATTATCAATTTTCTTGAAGCGTTTTCCGTAAGTTTGAACAGTTGTTGAACCTTTTTTATCATAGAAGTTATTGTCAAAGGTGAGGTCATTGTTGATGGCTGTTAGATTAGTTCCTGGTTTCACTTTCATCTCCACGTTAAGGGTTAACGTTTGGCCTGCATATTTTGCCAATTGACTTGGTGTAAAAGCGACAGTAAATTGATCATCTGAATCTTTTGTATAGGCTGCTGTTACATCAGTTACAGCTACACCATCAATTTTAAGACTGTCAACAATGCTAGTGCTAGCATCAGACAATAATTCCAAGCGAGTATCAAACTTATCCACTAATGCAAATTGTGTATACTGAGCAACGTCATCAGGGATTTTTTGACTAAGTGTAAAGGTAACAGTTTGACCAGCATCTACATCTTCATCGTCCACGGTCTTAACTGGTACAGGTACTTTGTAGTTATAAGCTTCTGCTGTGTCACCTTCTTGTTCAACCATTTGTTGATTATAGTAGGTATACGTAACTGTCATATCTGCAGCAACCGTTGCCGTAACTACTGGGTTATTCTTGTAGTGGAAGATTTCTTCTGGCAGTAAAGGATTTAAGCTATTTTGATCTGCACTTTTTGATACATCACTATCAATTTCATAAAATTCATAGCTTCCCGGTTCCAAATAGAGTCCATCAATTGTCACTCGTCCGTCTGCCCCAGATAAGTGAGGGGTATCAGTAGCTTCAGCTTCAGTTGCATCAAATTTACCAGAAGTAGCGCTATAGTACCCACCATCAACTTTTTTCAGTATAAATTTAGCATTTGCTAATACGGATGCTGTACCACTTACGTTAACACCGTATTTAGTAAAGCCAAAGTCGACTGATTTCAATTCATTTTTTGGATAGACATGAACAGTAGTTTTCAGTACTCCTGCATCGCTATAGACGGGAAGGCCTAAAATGAAAGGTGCCGCTGGTGTTTTGATTTCAGCAGGTGTGATTGTTTCAACAAATTTGTAGATGGCTTTTTTACCATTTGAGGTGATTGGTAAATCTTCATCTGATAGACCATCTGTATCCGTATTATCAAAAACAGTTCCCGCCATATCTGTAGTATCTACAGCAAGAGCCGCTGCAATCCCGGCTGCTTTTTTAGTTTCAAAGCTTCCTGTTGCATCATCGTAAGCGTCCCAATAATCATCGGTAACATCATAAGCTGTAAACCCTGCTCCAGCAAGTGGTGCCGAATTAGAAAATGTCATTTCATCACCGGTATTTTGAACATTTTCCGGCATTGATTCAAATTTCAACTTATGAATCGTCACATTTTGCTTTGCCACACCCTCTGTTGCAGATGCAGATAGACCACCTACCAGACTCGCAAATACCCCTAATACCATTGCAAATACGGTCATTAACCCAAATATTCGTTGCTTTTTCATTTCATTCACTCCTCTTCCTCTTTTTTATTTTTGTTTTTCCGCCAAAACGCGATAGCTACCCCTGTGATTAAGATAGTTCCAACCCAGATAAAACTGCTATTCTTAACATCATTTGTCCTCGGTAACGACGGCCGCACCGCTTGTGGTATGTTGGTCGTTGGTGTTGGTGCTGGTGTTGATCCTGAAGTACCTGGCAGTTCAGGACGTGCTGGCGTTTTCAAGTTGACCACTTGCAAGATACCTGAATTACCAGCTATATAACTTCCTTTTGAAATCGTGAAACTTACTGGTGTGGCACTCAATTGATAGTCTTCTGGCGCAGCTATTTCTTGCAATGAATAGTCTCCAAAACGCAATCCATTGACTTCAAATTGACCCGCCCCATCAGACTCTAAGACGACTAAATTTTTATCATCTTCATCATCTGTCCAAGTATAGCCATTTGCGATTTTACTCAAGTATTGGTCTTGTTCATTAAGGACTTGGAATTTAGCTCCTGCTAAAAGGGTGGATTTGTCTTCTAAATCTACTTTAACAAACCGTTTTCCACCCGTCTCCACTTCGACTTCCCGAGTCAACTCTTCGAAATCCGTCAGTAAACGAGCTTGGTTTTTGAAGAGGTTGGTTTCTGTTTTTACTTCTACTAGTTGTGTTTGATAAGAGAAAATCAGCTCTTTATCTATGTGTTGATGCATCGCCTCAAAATCAGTAAAATTCACAGTAAAGCCTGCCTCAGATTCTTCCAAATCATAAAGTTCTGTTACCATGTCATCTCCGGCTTTGACTTGCAACGTACCTGCTTGATAGACCAGTCCCGGATCAGAGGCATCACTCACCTGGAACTTCGTATACTTTTTGATATCATGAGGAACGGTAGTACGTAGTTCATAGGAGATGATATCACCGAATTGGTAGCTTTCTACCTGATCTACCACCGCTTTATCAAATGGTGGAATCTCATGAATCCATTCCTCATTTTTCGGATAAAGATGAATCGTGGAAAGCTGATCCTCATCGGCGTTAAAAACCGGCAAAACAACGACTAAGTTTTTCGACGGTGCCGTTACTGTTTCTGGAGCGGCTGCTTCGTGGAACAAGTAAGCCGCATCCCGGCCTTCCTTGTCGACAGCTGGCAAGTTGAACAGTGCAGTACCATCTTCCTCAAAGATGGTCGTAGTCGTTTGAGTGTCTACTACTTCTCCTAACTCTTCCACTTCCAATTGGCTCAAAGCCAACTGCGCCTCTTCCACCGATGCGCCATCATTGCGCATTTGGTAAAACTGATTCGTCACATCATAGGCTTCAAAGACGACATCGTTTAGTCCTTTGTAGTCCATCAACAACTCATGATGAACCCCTTCATAATCTCCCGTATTGGCGATTTCTTCAGGCATTTCCCCTTCAGGAAACGCAATCTTATGCAAAGCAAAGGTCACGTCAATTTCAGCAGCCTCCGCTTTTGTTCCATTTAGTGAGAGGGTCGGTAAGACTAAAACTAGCAAAGCGAAAAATTTAAACATCTTTTTCACGCTATCCGCCTCCTGACCTCGTCGCAAAAGAAAGTAACCACCTGATAACAGCAAAGCCAAGACCCCAATCAGACTAAAGAGCATCGTCCCAGGACCGCCCGTGGCAGGGAGAGGAACTTTTGGTTCGTTGTCAATTATTAATACGATTCGGTTGCTTTCAGTCCCAGACACAAGTGTTCGTTCCATTTCATCAAATGAACTACCATCTTTTTCAATGGTCACACTACCATTTGCTGTAACAATCACTTTATAGATACTCGTCGATAAAACATAACCGTCAGGAGCTGTTGTTTCTTTAAAGTAATTGGTTTTACCAGCCTTTAGATGATAGATTACACCATCTTTTTGGAATGTCCCTTTTCCATCTGCACCAGTACTAGCTTGAGCCAATTTGACTGCTTCACTATCAGTTGGAATTTTGTCGTATAGGGTAAAGATAGCATCTTGTAAGACTGTTTCATGGTTATAGGCATCTCGTTTAAGAATTTCTAGTTCGAATGGTTTTAAATAGTTTTTGACATCCATGGAGATTTGAATATGGCTACCATTCTTATTTACACTAAAATTACTATCCGAAGTTGATGCATCTGGATAAAAGTTAATCCTTCCTTCTTCTGTAATTATGATTGTTCCGATTATTCCAAGCGTTTCATACCCTTGAGGAGCACTAACCTCAACTAGGTCATATGATCCTGGAGTCAAATTCGTCAACGTATGATTAGCACCATTTGCTGTTAATGGGAACTCTTGACTGCCTTGCTTCAATACAAAAGTCGCACCCGCCAAAGCTTCTCCAGTAGGATCTTTTATATGAAAATAAACC
>NZ_MAEI01000018.1 GCF_009933255.1 Enterococcus diestrammenae
AGGTAATGATTTTCAAAAAGTGAAAAATCAGTTTGATTCTCGAGCCGTATACCATTCAACGGTTCTCGTTCCTTCATATTTTAGCATATTGCTGGTGAAAATGTAGCTGTCTGGTTCTTGACTAGCTAGTTTGAAGCTACAAGGTAAATGACAAACCGCCTTTTGTTTGGCATTTGCCGGTCCCACTGCTACACCTACCCGCTATCGGAACCAAATCCCTCAGTTTTCCCCCTCGTCACAAAAAGAAAATCCTAGGTCCGCGACCTAGGATTTTGAGATTCAATTGTTAAGCATCGTTGCGGCCGTACATCGATTTCGGTTTTCCGTACCACCAACCGCCGAGTTTCTTTTGAATCCAAGGAATAACCCAACGATCCAAACCGACAGCCCGACCGGAACCGTTCATCAAAGCAAAGGCGACAGGGATAAACCAGATGTTAACCCAGTAGAACATCCCGGACATACAGAACATTGCCACTAAGACAATCGTAGTTCCGCTCATCAACCAAGTGAAGAGACCAGCCATCAGACACAAAGCGATTCCGATTTCCACGAAGACCATGAATTTTTGGAAGAACATCGCTACGTCCATGTTTGGCATCATGACTTTCATGATTGAAGAGAACCAATCAGGAGCTTTATCCAAAACGGCCATTGGTTCTTCACCATAGGCATAGCTCAAACCAAAGTGAGCAGCTTGGGCCACGGCTTCACCACCACCATTGGTAGCAGCTTCACCAGCACCGGATGCGGCTGAAGCAACATCGGCAGTCGAAGCGACAGTGGAAGCAACGGTTGCTGAAGCACCACCGACAGCATCTGCTGCGGAAGAGCCAGTGGTTGCTGTTGCACTAGCGGCATAGTCCCAAGTCCAAGGGAAGACGGAGTTTCCTGTGAACCAAGAACCTTCACCAAACCAAGTGCTTGGTTTCAAGACTTCACCATTCCCAACGATTTTCTTGAAGGCTTCAATAAACCAAACAAGACCGTAGAAGATCCGCAATGGCACACTCCACAAGACGTTACCGTAACGAGAAGAATGGCCACGAGCCACGTTGCGATCGTCTTTGATGTGGAAGAATTCGTGCATCATATATTGGAACATGTAATAGCCAGAACGGATATCAAAGAAGTATTTCAAATTGACGATATGTTTCATAATCATCGCCAAGAAACCACTCAAGTGAATTTTACCGAAGAGTTCAGCAACACCCCATTTGGAGCCGACAGAAACCATGAAGCCTTGGTAATTGGATTTAAATTTGTGTTTTTCGCCATCGCCTTTAATGGCAGAGACGATATTTGAAGCAGCGCAGTGACCGGTTTGTTCGGCCGCTTGCACGATTTGTGGTGTCGGGGTATTTGGTTGTTCTTCGTAGTAGACTTGGTCCCCGATGATGTAGATATTTTTGTCTTCGTAGCCTTTCGCTTCCATGTATTCGTTGGCGACGAGACGTTGACCACGAGCAGCTTCCAATCCGAAGTCAGCAGCGTCAGAAGTTGCTTTGACACCGGCTGTCCAGATCAAAGTATAAGTCGGAATCGTGCTGCCGTCTTTTAATTTGATATGGTCTTCGTCAACTTCGACGATTGGTGAATTCAAGACAAGTTCGACGTTTTTCTTTTCCAAGTAACGAACGGCTTTGTCAGCGTCGTTACGGTTTAACATATTCAAAATCGTCGGCAAAGCTTCGACAACTTTCAAAGTGAACTCAGATGGGTCCAATTTGTAGTCTTGCGCCAAACGATCTTTCCAGTCGATGAGTTCCCCCACCATTTCGATCCCGGTGAAACCAGAACCACAGACAACAAAGGTCAACATGGCTTTGCGTTTTTCAGCATCAGGTTCCAAGGCTGCTAAGGCAACGGTACGTTCGATGTGTTCCCGGATACGGATTGAATCTTCGAAAGACCACAGGGTGAAGCCGTGTTCTTTAACTCCTGGGGTACCAAAATCATTTGGTTCGCCACCCATCCCTAATACGAGGTAATCAAAATCGTAAGAACCTTGTTGAGTCAGGACTTTTTTCGCTTCTTTGTCAATGCCAGTGACGGTATCTGTCACCAATTTGACGTTCTTTTTACGAGAAAACAGGCGTTGCAAGTCGTATTGAATCGCAGTGGGTTCCACGCGTCCACCGGCTACCTCGTGTAATTCGGTCATCATAGTATGGTAAGAATGGCGGTCGATCAAAGTGATGGTAACATCTTGATCTTTTTTCAGTTTCTTCGCCATAAATTTGGTAGCCGAAACTCCGGCATACCCAGCACCGACAACGACGATGTTCTTGGTTGTCATGAAAAATCGCTCCTTATATATAAAAGTGTGGTGATGCTAGTTTGATTGGAGCAGAAATATTCTGCTTCAAGCCAAGCGTAGCGGTGCATCAAACCGGATACGTACGCCTGCAAGGAGTAGCTGGTGGTTCATCAAAATGAGCTACCATATCCATCCTCGGAAATAATAAATGGTTGAGTAAGATACTCGAAAAAATGGATTGATAATGATTACACAATCTACACTATTATATAGACAAAAAGTCTTTTTGTCTAACACTCTGACTGATAAAATGAACGGATTGCTAAAGTTTTTTTAAGACGTACATAGACCAATTTTTTCGCCGAACTTTATGGTAATCTTTGAAAAAAAGCGAAGGAATTCATTTTTTTGACGTTATTAATAACTAAGTTTGTGAAAAATATACAGCTCTTTTCCCCGCTCTTTTTCCTAAATTGGTTTTATTTCCATGATAACTCTTCTGAGAAAGACAGAAAATTAGCGAAAATAGTCATGAAAAATTCACAAAAAAAGTCTGATGAAATGAGGGAAAAGTCAAAGCGTTGAGATAAATTACACAAAATATTCAATAAATGTCAGAATCTTTTGTCAACGAGTTATTTTAAGAAAAATTACTGACAAATTTCAGTGAGGAATTAGCGAAAAAAAACGTCTCTTATTCCGTCATCTTCACTGGAATTTGATCATCTATATCCCAATAAAGAAAAGGGTTTCACGACGTTTTTGAAGATTTTTTTTGCAATTCTTGAGAAAAAAATGAAGCGGACCAATTTTCATCGAAAAAGTTGTTATGATAATAGTTGACTTTTTTTAGAAAAAAACTAAAATGTTAATTGTATCACAAACAAATTATCTTTATTTTGAAAAGGGGAACAATAAAAAATGAAATCAAAAAAATTGATTGCAGGGTTTACTGCGTTGACATTTTCTGCCTTAGTATTGGGTGCTTGTAGCGCTGATAACGGTACGTCAGCATCAAGCTCTTCATCTGCTGCAACAAGCCAAACTACAGCTTCTTCAACTGCAGCTTCAACTGAAGAATCAACTACTGAAGTTAAATATGCGGCTGGCGAACCAATGCAAGACGGTACTTACAAATTAGAAGAAAAAAATTACTCTAACAACTACCGTGTTACTTTTGAAATCACTGTTAAAGATGGCAAAATCACAGAATCAAAATATGACAATATCGATGCAGATGGCAAATCAAAAGCAGCAGATACTGACTATGAAACAAACATGAAAGACAAAGCGGGCATTGGTCCTAAAGAATACATCGAAAAATTCAATACAGAATTAGTTGCGAAACAAAGCCCAACTGCTATCGATGTAGTCACTGGTGCTACTCACTCATTTGAATCTTTCCAAAACTACGCACAACAATTGATCCAAGCTGCTCAAGCTGGCAATACTGAAACAATCGAAATCGACAATGGTGCTAAACTTAAAGACGGCAAATACACATTGAAAGAAAAAAATGATTCCAATGGTTACCATGTTGAATTTACTATGACTGTTGCAGATGGCAAAGTGACTGAATCTAACTACGATAACGTTTCTGCTGACGGTAAATCAAAAGCGGATGATACTGACTACGAAACAAATATGAAAGACAAAGCTGGCATCGGCCCTAAAGAATACATCGCTCAATTTAACGAAGGCTTCGTTAAAGCAATGGGTGAAGAAGATGGCTCTCCAGCTAACATGGATGTTGTCACTGGTGCAACTCACAGCTTCCACAGCTTCGTGATCTACGCTGAACAATTGATCAACGCTGCCGAAAAAGGCGACACTGCTGAAATCACTGTTGATAACTTTGTTGAAGCAAAATAATTACGACTTATCTAAAAAAGAGCGACTGAAAAGTTGCTCTTTTTTTATTGTTCAAGTTGTGGAACCACAGGAATGTAGGCTTATCGCCTGACCAATTTTACTGATTAGTTATTTTATCTTACATAGAAAATATTGAATAACCAAAAAAATTACAGAAAAAAACTGCTTTGTTTCATGGTAATGAGTGGTTTTATCCCTATTAAAATACGCTTTTTATCAGCGATTGTGAATTTCATCAACAATCTTGAATAATCTGTGTCTAACAACAAATTGATTCCCCTCAGAAAGGTAGATTTGTTATCGTTTTAGTTGACATCTACTGCAAAAAACGACAAAATGAAAGAGGTCACAAACAATAACATTTATCGAAAAGGAGAAAGAAAAATGAAATCCACAAAATTGATTGCAGGGGTTAGTGCGTTGGCTTTTTCTGCTTTGATCTTAGGGGCTTGTAGTGCGGATAATGGCGGTAGCGCTGACTCATCTTCACAAGCAGCTTCAAGCACGACGGTCTCATCTTCAGCGCAAGCTTCTACAGAAGAATCCAGTGCTGCAAATGCAGAAGTTACGATTGCAGATGGCAAATCAGAAGATGCGAAAGTACCGGCGGAAGGCACGGTTTATATGCGTCAATTGTACGCAGCGCCTCATGGAGATAAATCATTTGCTGTCGTGAATGTCACGATGAATGGTGAAAAAATCTTATCTGCTAAAATTGATGAATTCCAATATGTAGAAAAAACAGACGATTGGAAAGCTGTTCCAAATGGCGATGGGGCCTTTGGTGAAGCATTCCCAGAAGGCAATATCTTAGTTGCTAAAATGGAAAACAGCGATGCATACTCTGCCTTGATGAAAGATCACGCTGGTTCGACGCAAACGTGGCAGGAAAGCATCACCGCGATTACTGATTTTGCAAAAGGCAAAACGGCAGCTGATTTAGAAACAGAAATCGCAAAAATCGCTGATGATGGTGGCAACGTTGCTGACGTGGTATCTGGTTCAACCTTTACCGATACTCGGGGTTATTTGCAAGCGATTGTAGATGCAGCGACTTCGGGAATGGTTTCAGAAGGACAAGCAACCACCAATGCAGATGGCTTGAAAGAAGCGATGATTTTAGGCGCACCTCATGGAGACAAATCCTTTGGCGTAGTAACCGTCGCGATGGATGGCGATAAGATTGCTGCTACTTTCTTAGATGAATTCCAATACACTGATCCGGCTGATTTCGGTGGTGTACCAAACTCTAACGGGGCCTTTGGCGAAGGAATCGCAGACGGTCAAGTGTTGGCTTCAAAATTGGCTAACAATGATGCCTACTCTGCTTTGATGAAAGACCATGCACAAGCGACAAAAACTTGGCAAGAAAGCGCAACGGCGATTGAAAAATTCGTTCAAGGCAAAACGGTTGCTGAAATTGAAGAAGCTGCTGGTAAAATCGACGACGAAGGTAAAAACGTTGCCGATGTTGTATCTGGGGCTACTTTCACTGATGCAAAAGGCTACTTGCAATTGATTGTCGATGCAGCCAACGAAGCGACAAAATAAGCACCTAAATAAGCAATAACATCCGCCAGTTCTCACTTGATATGTGGGAATTGGTTTTTTTTCTGTTTCGTCGAGCCTGTTGCTTGAAAATGTTTAAAAAAAGTCCCTCAGACACGCTTTTTTATTTTAGGAAAGCAGGCTTCATGTTATGATAAGAAGGCTGAAAAAAGTAGTAAGAGAAAGGGTTACAAGATGAAAAGACGAGTGAGAAAATACCTGCCATGGCTGACAGTCGCTATGATGATGATTTTGGTGCTGGCAGGCTGTGGCAAAAAAGCCGAGAAAGTAAAATTACGAGAAGATCCTTATGCCCAGGAAAAGTTTTTGATGGGGACTTATGTGCGGATTCGCGTGTACGATGATGGCAAAGAAAGTGCACTGGAACCGGCTTTTGATCGGATTAAAGAATTGGCAGACAAGATCACCATCAATCAAAAAGGCTCTGAAATTGACGCTATCAACGCCAAAGCCGGGGTTGAACCGGTGAAAGTCAGTGATGATATCTATTATCTGTTAAAGACAGCGTATAACTATAGTAAAGAAACCGACGAGGCCTTCAATATGACTATCGGGGACATCACCCAACTGTGGCGTATCGGCTTTGATGATGCCCGCAAACCGGAACAAGCAGAGATTGACGAAGCCTTAAAACATATCGATTTTGAGAAAGTCGATTTTGATGATCAGGCTCAAACAGTTTATTTGGAAGACAAGGATGCTTTGATTGATCTGGGGGCGATTGCCAAGGGATACATCACCGATGAGGCAGTGAAAGTCTTGAAGAGTCAAGGCGTGACCTGTGCCGTGGTGGATCTCGGGGGAAATGTTTTTGTGATGGGCAATAGTTTCCGGGGTCAAAATGAACCTTGGAATGTCGGCATTCAAGATCCCAATCAAGCTCGTGGGACCGTCGTGGGCACCATTAAAGAAACCAATAAAACAGTGGTTACTTCCGGCATTTATGAACGCTTTTTGGAAGTGGATGGCGTGAAATATCATCATCTCTTTAACTCCAAAACCGGCTATCCTTTCGATAACGATATCGCGGGCGTCTCTATTGTCACTAACAAATCAATTGATGGGGATGCTTTATCAACTTCAGTCTTTGCCATGGGGACCAAAAAAGGTCTGGAATTTGTCGAGGCGATGGATGATGGCACCCAAGCGATTTTTGTTACAAAAGAAGACAAGGTCTACATTACCAAAGGCTTAGAGGACAATTTCGTCATCGGTAAAGATTCCGGGTATACGATGGGGGATCGCAGTGAGCTAACGAAATAGATTTGAGGAACAGGCTTCAGAATCTTGGCGTTTTGCTTGAGAAGTCGTTACAATAAAACTGAGTTAGGGCAGGCCGTAACGGTACTGCCCTTTTGCAAGTTCGTTTCAAGTAGAGTAGTAACGACTTGGAGAGAAGTTTCTTTAAGGAGCGAAATTAGGAAGGATGAAAGAGATGACATGGGCGGCATTTTGGGAACTGGTGGAAATTCGTACGAAGATTGCTAGTTTATTCCCTTTTGTGATTGGAACGTTATTTTCTTTGAGTTTTTTTGGGCAGGTTCATTGGGGATTGACGGCTATTTTCTTTGTAGGGATGTTGGTGTTTGACATGACCACGACAGCCATCAATAATTATATGGATTATCAAAAAGCAAAAACGGATGCTTACCGTCAGCAGGAAAATGTGATTGGCGTCGAGCATTTGAGTTTGAATGGGGTACGAGGACTGATAATCGGGATGTTGGTATTTGCAGCAGCAGTGGGTAGTTTTTTGAGCTGGCAGACGGGTTGGCTGTTATTGGTGATGGGGTTGGCATGTTGTTTTATCGGTGTTTTCTACACAGCAGGGCCGATTCCTTTGTCCCGGATGCCTCTGGGGGAAATTTTTAGTGGTTTAACCATGGGGCTGGGGATTTTTGCCATGGTAGTCTACATCAATACCTATGATCTTGGGGCGTTTTACCTGGATGTGGATTTTGCTAGTGGTCAGTTTGCTTTGACGGGAAATTTCTGGTCGGTCTTGGCGCTGTTAGTGGCTTCTCTACCCTTGGTTTTCACCATTGCCAATATTATGCTGGCCAATAATTTGCGAGATTTGGAGGCAGATATCAAAAACCATCGTTACACGTTAGTCTATTATTTGGGGCGGGAGACGGGATTGCGATTGTTTTCAATCCTGATGTATGGGTGTTATGTAGCGGTTATCGTGGGCTTGTTGACAGGGGTCTTCCAGTGGCCGATTCTGATTGTCTTGACTACCTTGCCTAAGGTGCGGCAAAATCTGGCGGCTCATCGTCGTGAATTACCGGCACCTCATAGTTTTGTCTATTCCTTGAAGAATATGGTGCTGTTTAATACCAGCTATGCCTTGGGAGTGGCATTAGGAATTGTTTGGCAGTGGCTGAATTAGAGTAGGGGTCACTTTGAAATTTGATTTAGTGATTTAACTAGAAAAAGCCAGTGGTATGGGTTCAGTTAGCATAAGCAGCACTTCAAAAAAGAATAAGCCAGTGAAATAGCGTCCAAAAACCATTTATGGGGTTTGGACGCTTTTTTGTAGACGAAATTATCAATGGGGAAAGAATTACCACTAGAAAGGTTAGGAGCAAGGAAAGCCACGAGGGGAAATGTTCTGAAAAATTGTTATGTGATCAATGGCAAATCTCTTTATAGCGATTAGTGATGTCGCGATTTAGTTATTGAAACTATTGTTATCCGGACCGTTTATTTCAATAAAACGAAAATTATTGAGAGTTCATGGAAGGCGATTCTTGATGGTCAAACATGTTAAATTACGGAGGATAGGGAAATAGCGATAACATTTAAAGCAAAAACAGCTGAGATTTTCGCTGAAAGCGCCAGCAGTCGAAGCCAAAACAGACCAAGATACACAAAGGACAAGTGAAGAAACAGCGACTGCTAAAGAAACGGAAACCACCACAACGGCTAGCACCGATGAAGCAGGAGCCCCCGCCAAAGTTGAAGAATCAACAGCTAGCAAAGCAATAGCGACGACTGAATCCAGCGTCTCAGCTAGTCAATGGCAAAATGATGGCAATTCTGGATTGGCTCAAGAGGTAAGCTCAGAATCGGTGGAAGAATCAGCAGCAGAACCCCCTACATCGGAATCTGAAGCGACGACTGCAACGCCGGCTTCCTCAGAAGAAAAAGTCGGAAGCCGTCCAGAATCTACGGTCGTAGCTTCTAGCTTGCAATTTGCCGGTGTGTCGATACCCTTTGTCCAATCTCAAGGTGTCGGGGCGGCACCAGCTACTGGAGCGGGAGCATGGCTGGGGACTGGCAATACGACAGATGGCGCGCCAACTCATTTTATCGGTCATAATCCTGGTGATTTTTCAGCCGTCATGAGCCTTGGGGTAGGTGCAGTCATTACCGTTACGGACGGGAATGGCAATGCACGGAGCTACACGGTTTATGAAGTGATTGATGTGACTGATGATGGGTATAATAACAATGATTTAACTGATGATGTCTATCCACGAATGCTCGATGCTGGTGGTGAACGTATCAGTTTGCAGACTTGTATCACCGACACGGTCAATCGGTGTGTCTTGGCACGTTAGTTCAGTAAAAAATAACAAAACGCATGAACTCGCTATTTTTAGGAGTATTCATGCGTTTTGCTGTTTTTCGAGGAGATGCTGGGTGTAGCAGCTTGTTGCAAGTAAAACTGCAGTCGAGATGTTTGCGGCAAAGAGTGTAAGCCCCAACTTCCTCTAGTTTATCGTAGGTTTTGTTGACCAATTTGGCTTAAGCTGATTTCACCAGAGTTCAAAGTAATCACTCCTGAAGCTGTGGTAACAACTAGTTCACCCAAATCGGTAATAGCGGTGGCGGTTCCTTGGTATTCGACTCCTTGACGACGAAACGTCACCATTTGGCCTAAGACGAAAGAACGTCTGCGGTATTCCTCAAGATAGCTGGTATCTTCTGGTAGCCCAGCGAGCAATTGGAAAAAGTGGCGCCAAATAGCCTGAATCAGTTGATTGCGAGTAATGGAAGGCTGACCAGCTGCAAACAAGGAAGTGGCTTTTTTAGCGATTTCGGTAGGGAAATCTGCTTGAGGCGTGGAGAAATTTAACCCCATTCCAATAGCTACATGGCTGATGGTACCCGACTCCATATCTGATTGTGCTTCAGATAAAATGCCAACGATTTTTTTACCATCAAGATAGATGTCGTTGACCCACTTGATTTGGGCCTCGCGCCCGGTGAGTTCATGGATTGCTCGGCATACTGCCACCGCTGCCAGTAGGGTATATTGGGGTGTCTCTTGAAAACTGTGGTTCGGATTGAGCAGTAGAGTCATATAAATCCCTTGACCTGCTGGCGAGAAAAAAGGTCGCCCAAAACGGCCATGTCCGCCAGTTTGAGTTTCTGTCAAAAATAGCCGGGGAGTACTGGCGCCAGCTGTAATGGCTCGTTTGGCATCTAGCATGGTGGACTCGGTGGTGGTGGTAATTTCAATCGCTAAATCTGCGGGAAGACCACTAGCTGTCCATTTTTGGGGAGCTGGAAAGGAGTTTTCAATCGTTGCTTGGCGGGCGGTGGTGGAGGAATCCATCGATTGTTGTCCGAGAATTTCGCCGGCATCTAGGACATCCGAGGGTAAATAGCGATAGCCTCCAGCTGTGTGTTCAAAGCGCCAGCCAGCTTTTTCCAGTTCCTTGATGGCTTTCCAGACGGCAGTACGGGAAACGCCTAGTATTTGGGCGAGTTTTTCACCAGAAAAGACTTCCGGTGTTTGCTTCATAAAAGCTAAAACTTGATCTTTGACGGCCATAGCAATAAATCCTTTCCTTTGGGGAATTGTCAGCGTCTGTCAGTATCAGCGCTGCAACATTTGATAGGTCTAGCATAGCATAGTTGACGGAAAATGGTGATAAGTTGACGAGTATTTATCCATAAGCAAAACCAATACCTAACGATAAATTTTAGCGATTATTCAAATGGCATCCTTCATGCTATAGTCATCACAAGCTTTAAACAACTAGCAAAGCTTCTAGCGGAGGAACCGCTGAAGCACTTCAAAAACAACTTAAAGGAGGAGAACAGGATGACTAAGACGCATGCAAATTTGCCAACAACTGTCAGTGCTAACCAAATGATGTCAAAAAACATGATGTGTCTTTGTCCATCGTGTTCTTTGGCAAACTTTTGTTAACGGTGCTAGCTTCTAAATAAGCTGGTGGAACTTTTACAAAAATGCCAGAGGACTTGATCGAAAAACGATCAGGCCCTCTTTTTTTTCTTTTTTCGGAGCGATGTGGAGTGAAAGTGTGGTTTTTCTGTTTTCGAAGAGGGACGTTTCGAAAACTCGGAGTTAGGTTGTAGGAGTAAGTATATCGTGGACGCGCTGCTCCTGCAAAAACCTTTTTTCGGAGCGATTGGGAGCGAAAGTGTGGTTTTTCTGTTTTCGAAGAGAGACGTTTCGAAAACTCAGAGTTAGGTTGTAGGAGTAAGTATATCGTGGACGCGCTGCTCCTGCAAAAACCTTTTTTCGGAGCGATGTGGAACGGGAGTGTGGTCTTTCTGTTTTCGAAGAGGAGCGTTTCGAAAACTCGGAGTTTAGCGATGATGGATTGTTAGTTGTTGAGTTGTGATTACAAGGTTTTTGGACAGGTCGATGCGGGATACATTGACGAAAATACTGGTGGGATAGGCCAGAGCAGTGACTTTCAGGGACGGAGGAAATAAGATGACAAAACGAGAATTGGTTTTAGCTGCTTTACGTGGTGAAAAGGTAGAGCGGGTGCCGGTGGGATTTTGGCACCATTTTGTAAAGGATGAGTTGCATGCAGATGCCTTGGCAGATAGTGAGATTGCTGAGGTAAACGTGGCAGGGCATCAGCAATTTATTCAGGCGGTGGCACCGGATTTTATCAAGTTGATGAGTGATGGCTATTTTCGCTATCCAGATGAGGCGTTGGAGCAGGTGCAGACGCCGGCGGATTTGGCGCAAATCAAAGGGCTGTCAGAAAATCATCCTTGGTTTACTGAACAAGTGGCTTTGGTACGTCGCCAGCGGGAACAGTTTGTGGAGGAGATTGTTTCTTTCTACAATATTTTTTCACCGGCAACTTTATTGAAGTGGCAATTGCCCGGGGGTGAAAAACAACTGGCAGAGCTGATTGTGGCTGATTCTGTGGCCGTAGCGCACGCCCTGCAAGTCATTGCGAAGGATCTAGCCCATTTAGCTCAATTGGTGATTCAAGAAAGTGGGACAGAGGGCATTTATTTCTCCGTACAAAATTTGCAGGATTCACGAGTGGTTGCTTCACTGTATCAGCAAGTGATCGCGCCAGCTGAGAAAAGTGTTTTGAAAGCAGCTGAGGCGGTCGCGGGCTTAACGGTGCTGCATATCTGTGGCTATGAAGGTGCCCAAAACGATTTGACCTGGTACTTGGATTACCCGGCAACCGCTGTGAATTGGGCGGTGACGGTGGAAGGGGTGAGCTTGGCGACGGGCCAACGGTTGTTTCAACGACCTGTGTTGGGGGGCTTTAACAACACAACAACAGGCATCTTGTATCAAGGCTCTCAAGAAGAAGTATTTGCTGAAACGCGACGACTGCTACAAGAGGCGGGTACACAAGGGGTGTTATTGGGAGCCGATTGCACCGTACCTCTGGCTATTGCACCCCAGCGACTGGACTGGGTACGCGAGGCGGCTATTGCCTATGGTACGGCCCTTGCTCCAGCTCCAGAAGAGGCAGTGAGTTGAGACGTGAGGACTAGGGAAATCAAAAGTCGTTGTTGTTAGCAATTTTGATATTGCTATTAATTTGAGAAGTTAGCAGTGCCAAGAGAGGAGTAAATCAATGAAACGTAGTTATTTAATCGGTGGGGCTGTGATTTTGATCGTTGTAGGGACATTTTGGCTTCGCGGAGGAAATTCACAAACCTCGGCTGCAGGAGGCAAATCTCAGGTGACCACCATCAAGGTTGCTCACACCCAGAGTTATGTGCCCTATGACTTTATCAACGAGGCCGGGGAATCCGACGGCTATGAAGTACAGGTACTTAAGGCGGTAGATAAAAAATTGCCCCAGTATCAGCTGGAGTTCACCGGTACTAGCGACGAGGATCTGTTGATCGGACTAGAAAGTGGGAAGTACGATCTGGGTATCAAAGGCGCTTGGTACACGGAGGAGCGAGCAGAAAAATTTCTGATTCCTAAAGAAGCAGTGGGGGCTAGTGTGATTGGCTTCACCATTCGTAACAAGGATGCCCAAAAATTCACCAGCATCGATGATTTGGCCAAAAATGCTGGCAAATTAGTACCGATTTCACCACAAAATGCCCAGTATAACGTCATTACTGAGTACAACGAGAAACATCCTGACCAGCCATTGGAGCTAAAAGCAGCCGAGTCTTTCAACGTGGCCGATGCCTATGCCTGGGTCTTGGAAGGACGCTACGATGCCTTTTTCGATATCAAGCTTTCTTTTGAGACTGCTGTGACCAAAAAAGATGGGTCTTACCATCAATATGCCGATGATCTCAGTTGGTTTCCTTATAAAGGAATTCCCACGTATCCCCTCCTTTACAAAAATCAGCAAAATAAGGACTTTGCCACTGCCTACGACCAAGCGGTAAAAGAACTGGCGGCAGATGGTACTTTGGCACAGCTTTCAGAGGAGTATTTCGGTGAGAATGTTTTTGATTTTGTGACGGAATAGCCGCAGGAGATCTTGCGGGACTTCAGTGCTACTGGAAGCCTCAGTAAACGGCATTGAGAATGTGAGCAAGGCTGCTATATGAAACTCGTGAAGAAAGAGGGGATTTGATGGTCCAATATGATTTTTCTTTTGTCGGACAAGTACTTCCACAATTGCTAGGTTATGTCCCCTTGACCCTAGCAGTTTGTGGGGTGACGGCCCTTTTAGGAAGTTTATTAGGAGGGTTTCTTGCATACGGTGAAATGGCAGGAAGCCCAATGTTGGCACGCCTAGCTAGGGGATATATTTTCGTAATCCGCTGTACACCGCCGATTGTGTTATTATTTTTAGTGTTTTACGGTCTGCCACAGCTGCTACGGTGGGGGCTAGGAATCGAGACGGACGGCTGGTCTCGAGGGACATTTACGGTGATTGCTTTGACATTGTTATTTGCCGCACCAGTAGCAGAGGTATTCAAAACGGCTTATCGCGCTGTGCCCCCGGGTCAAAAAGAGGCAGCCTTGACTGTGGGGTTGACACCGTTACAAGCCTTTTATCGCATTTTACTACCGCAAGCATGTCGGATCGGAGCACCGAATTTCGCCAATAGTCTCTTGAATTTACTAAAGGATGCGGCGCTGGCTTATACTATCGGCTTATTAGATTTGATGGGCGGGGCTAATTTACTTATTAGCCGCAATCTGGGAAATCACTCCTTGGAAACCTATACGGCGACGGCCTTGATTTATTGGGGCTTGGCGCTAGTGCTTGCGATAGTCTTGCAATTGTATGAAAAATCATGGCCTTCTGGCAGCAGCAAAAACAGGAAGCTGTTGGCGAAATCCGCGCCATTCAAAGCAATTAACAAAAACCAAGAAAAGCAGGTGAAGACATGAATCTTTCTTTTATCATCGAAACTTTTTGGTTAGCTTTAAAAGGGGTGCCAGTGACATTGGCGATTATGGGCGTGGCGCTGGCTTTAAGTTTTTTGCCGGCCCTTTTGTTAGCCTTGGGTCGGATTCACCGAGTCAAAGGTGTCACCGGTTTTGCTGTGGTCTATCTGGCCGTGATTCGTGCGACCCCACCGATTTTATTAATATTGTTTTTTTATAGTTTGCTTCCCAGTATGTTGAATCGCTTATTTGGCAGCTGGCATCTGGAAATTGATGTGTTCAAGTTAAACCCCATTTGGTATGCCTTCGTAATCTTTAGTTTATTAGCCACTGGCTCCTTGTCAGAAGTTTTCCGCTCAGCTCTCTTGACGGTTTCTGGTGGACAGCTGGAAGCCGGGCGAGCCCTGGGGATGCGGGACAGCACCACATATCGGCGTATCATTTTTCCCCAAGCGTTAAAAAGTGCCCTGCCAAACTTATGTAATTTAGCAGTAAATCTGGTGAAGGGCACGTCCCTTGTATTTGTGATGACGGTTCAAGATATCACCGCTATCGCCAAGATTCAAGCAGCGTATGGCTACCATTATGTAGAAAGCTACTTAGTGATTTTTGTGATCTATTTGCTGTTATGTGGTGGGATTCAGTTAGTATTTCACTTATTGGAGCAGCGATTGACGGCTCAGGAAAGGAAGGTGGCAGTCGATGTTGACCGCTCGGGGTATTCAGAAACATTTTCAGCAACAACCCGTCTTGAAGAATCTTGATTTGACGGTGGCTAAAGGTGATGTGGTGGTGATTTTAGGGCCCTCGGGTTCAGGAAAAACCACCTTGTTGCGCTGCCTGAATCATTTAGAAACAGCTGATGCCGGTACCTTGACCTTAGGGGATGCGACTTATGATTTGCACCAAATGAGCAAAAAGCAAATCCAGCAACTACGGCAAAAGACGGCCTTTGTTTTCCAGCACTACAATCTATTTAATAACAAAACCGCTCTGGAAAATATCACAGAAGGACTCATCTATGGCCGTGGGGTACCTCGCCAGGAAGCCGAGGTTCTGGGACAGGCAGCGCTGACTCGTGTCGGCTTGGCTCAGTTTGCCCATTATTACCCTCATGAACTTTCTGGTGGTCAGCAGCAACGAGTGGGAATCGCCAGGGCCGTCGCTCTCAAACCGACTGTCCTTTTATTTGATGAACCCACCTCTGCTTTGGATCCAGAGCTTGTGGGGGAAGTGTTGGCAGTGATGCAACAACTGGCTCAAGAAGGGGTCACGATGGTGGTGGTGACTCACGAGATGGGCTTTGCGCGGGAAGTCGCCAGCCAAGTGGTCTTTATGGATGCTGGCGAGGTGGTAGAATCGGGACCACCCCAAACCTTGTTCACTGCCCCCAAAGAAGAACGTACCCGTCAATTTTTGCGTCGGATAACTGGTTGAGGCTGGCACGCAAACCTGTGAGCTACGGAATATCATTGGCATTTTTAAATATTATTGAAAGGGTAGTTTCTAATAAACTAAAGTAGCTGCACCGGCTCCCAATTAGCATTTCCAAGTGACACATTCCTTGGGGTTTGATATGATTAGGCAAATATAGGATTAGCGATTTAGGAGGCCTTTTCATGGAAAAGAAACAATATATTTGCGAAAAGTGTGGCAATCAACATTACGAATCCGACCGGTTTCAAGCGACGGGTGGCAATTTTTCCCGCTTATTTGATATCCAAAATAAAAAATTTGTGACCATTTCCTGCACGCAATGTGGCTATACGGAGCTTTATAAAGAACAGTCATCTAGTGGGATGAACGTCCTAGATTTCTTGATTGGTTAAGGAAGAATGACCGTGTATTGCTAGGGCTAAAGGAGGTGCAAGGGGATGAATTTGCAACAGTTTCGTTATGTGAAGACGATTGCGGCAGCAGGGAGTTTTTCTGAAGCTGCTAAACAGCTGTACGTGACACAACCCAGCCTTTCGCAAGCGGTGAAAGAGTTGGAAGAAGAGTTAGCGGCTGAGTTATTTTTACGATCTAAAGTAGGGGTCCAACTGACCGAAGCCGGACGAGATTTTTTGGTCTATGCCCAACAGATTTTAGCTCAAACCGAACAGTTGAAACAACACTTTGCTGGTAAGCAGGTTCATGACTTTACGATTTTAAGTCAGCACTATGACCTGCTTTCCGCTCCTTTTTTGACAGTGGTCAATCAGTTTCGTCAGTCTTGCCAAGAATTTCATCTGATCGAGACCACCACCCAGCAAATTTTGGCGGGGCTGCGGGATTTTACTGGCGATTTGGGGATTTTGTATTTGGACGAGACCAATCGTAAAATCTTGGAACGACACTTTGCCCAAGAAGGATTTTCCTATGAGGTTTTGGGGGCGTTTGCGACCCAGATTTTCTTGCGGAAAGATCATCCGCTGGCGCGACAAAAGGTGATTTTACGAGAAGAGCTGGCGGCTTATCCTCAGGTACGTTTCAAGCAGGAAGCCTATGGAGGCGAGTCTTTTGAGGAAGATCCGTTAGCGGTGACAGCTGGTGGTTTAGACTTGGCAGAAGAGATGGCAAGAATTGGAACCAACGAAAGGGATAGGGAGATTTCGTCAGTGAAAAGCCAACAAACTTCCGGGATTACTCAAGATATCAACCTACCGGAGGCCGCTTGCGAAGTACCGTTGCAACCGACACTGTACACCAATGATCGCGGGACGTTGATGAATCTCTTGGTACAGTCGGACGCCTACGCATCGGGTCTAGGCATCATCGGTGGCTTTGTGGCAGAGCATATTTGCTTGCGACCACTAGCAGACGGAACCACTCATCAGTTGGTCGCGGTGTTCAACGATCGACGAAAACGTTCTGAGATGGCAACGGCGTTTATCGCGGCGGTGAAGGAGTCGCTAGTGTAAGCTAGTCAAACCCCCTTGAAGGACCGCAACTTGTCAGCGTCAAATGAAGAAATGCTTTTGATGACTAGCGCAATATGCCGGCTAATTTACTTGCTTCACTTTTTGGATAGACGATTAATGATGGTAAAACGAAAGGTCCACAAGTAGCCTTTTGTTTTGCCTTCATTTTTTATTTTTTCCCTAAATCCGGCTGGGGTCAGTGAATCTGAGTTGCCAATTGCCGACTACAGATTTATCCTTAAACCATTACAAAAGAGAGGGCGGAGGATTTCGATGGATTTATTTCAAAAAATCGGGGAAGGTGCCGGCTCGCTAGTGGGGGGCGCCCTCAGTGGTGTGGTCAATATCGCAGCGGAAGTGACCAATGCCGAGATGTTGCGAGAAGCCAGTCAGGAGATACTCAGCGGCAATCGCCAAGCCGGGCAGACCCTGGGCAAGACGGTGGATGGCGTGCTAGATGTCGCTGGTGGCTTTGTCCGACGGGATAGTGAGCAATTGGCCGATGGTAAGGAAAAATTGACCACGGTCACCAAAACAGCGGTAGTTGGCGTAAAAAACAGTCTAGATTTTGCTACCGAACAAGTGTCAGAAGCCTATGAAGGTGGCAAAGAAATGGACGGCCAACGCCTACTAAAAGTGGCTCGCAATACGGGGAAAGCCCTAGTCGTCTCCGCAGCAGTGGTAAGCGTGGTAAAAGTGGGCAAAGGCTTGAAATTCAAGCTGTAAGAATCGTAAAAAAATGATTGAGTTGTTATGCTGATAAACGAAAAGCGTAACCAATAGACTCCGTATCTAGGCCGGGAATGTCAGGGACTTCCCTAGTTGACAGAAAATAGGCCTAGGACTATCATCAGTTGTGGAAGAAGCGAGCAGTCTCTTAAAACGGAGCTTCCCCAAAATTCAATTGGTTGTTGTCTGTAAATAAGTTAGTCCCCAGCAAGGATAACTGCTGATAAATGGTGTGGTAGCCATAGTCAGCGGCAAGGGATCCTTGCAGGAGGCTATTTTTTTTCGACATTTCCGAAAGTTTCCGCTATTCTTTTGGTAAGAGGGGAGGGAAAGGCATGAAACAGTGGGATTTGGCGGATTTGCAATATGCACCAGAAGGTCAATTTTTGGATCGCAAACGGGCCTCCATCGCTCCCCAGCGAGTGGCTCAATATCTCAGTGCCTTTGCCAATACTTTAGGCGGGACGTTGGTGTTGGGCGTGGAAGACGACGGGACCATCACCGGTTTCAAGTTTCCCGGTTCGGTATCGCAAGCGACCTATCTAGCAGTCCCCGCTACCTACTTGCGGGAACAACCAGAATATCAGGTGGAGCGAATTCCCTGTGTGAATTTCCGCGGAGAATCAGATGAACTTTTGGTATTTCAGGTGGCCCCTTATCCCGAGGGTTTGGTAACCTTATTAGAAGGTTCCGGCTATCTGCGGGTAAATGATGAGACCCGCAAGCTCACCTTGACCTTGCTAGGGGAATTGAAGCAACGATGGGAAAAGCGCGAATCAGAACGAGAAAAGCGAGACGTGGAGATGAGGGAAGAGTCGTGAGCTTTTCTCTAGGGGAAAAACCATTTGATTACGAAAAAATAGGCGCAACTGGCAGATGACGAAGAAAGTCATGGGTCAGTTGCGCTTTTTGGGTGGCGGTATGTTGTTAGCTGATCGAAAAATAAAAGAGGAGCAGCCCCGCTAGCCAGCCGAGGCAAAGAATGACCGTGGCTAGCAGAGGCAGCCAGTGGGGGTTAAGGGTTATTTTTAGTAGGGTAAGATACTTTTTGCGACTGGTTCGAGGCAGCTGGTTTTGCTGCTGATAGAAAATTGCTACTGGTTTTTTGCGAGTTTTTTTAGTCCTCAAACAAAGGGGTTTCGATTGTTTCCACGTACTTGGCACCTTTGACTTCGGCGTAGAGTTGGACGTCATCTTTTTCAAAAAGTTCCAGATCCCGTAAGCCTTCCATCGCGGTTCGGACAGTGGGTTCAGTCAAGTTGGTAGCAGCTAGAATTGGATCAAGATTGTGTTTTTTTCCTTCGCTGTTTAAAAAAGTCATGCGTAATTTTTTCATATTGGTTTCCTCCGTTTAGTAGTTGGGTGGGGTTACTGGTGGAGCAACCCCAAGTATTGTTATTTTACATATTCAGTTTTTGTTGTTTCGATAACGCTCATAACATCAGAATCTTCGGGGATTAGCGGGGCAAAGATATCGATTAAAGCCACGACGCTATCGGGATTCGGGTCCTTTTTGCAGTAGTTCAAAGTTTGCTTTGTAAGATTCTTTTTGTCGGGTTCTTGTATCATTACTCCCAGGCTAGTGTCTAAATGTGTCTTCATAATCAGTTCCTCCATTTTCTTAAATTGTGCTAGCCAGCCGACAGTTGCAAGCTCTCGCTGGGTAGCTGGTGCTTTGTAAGCTTACACCCTTATAGCGAAGATAACGAATGTGATGTCTCCTGTTTTTCTAAAAATAACTTCATTTTTTGTCTAAGATGTTGGCGGTACTTGTAACGCTGCTTGCGATTTAAGCAGGGGATACCAGATTCAGCTTCTGCCAATAAAGTGCGCAATTTGTGCTATTCATAAGGCTTGAGGCTCAACCAAAATTGTTGCCAAGTCTCCGTCGTTTCTATGAGATTTAGGGGATCTTGTAATAGGGGAGCGGTAAAACTTTCCTCGGATTCCGTCAAGGGACAGTTTCGCTTGCGCTGGCCGTGACGTTTCCGTAGACAGTCGATGACGAGCCAACGCAGTCGAGTAAATAAGCGCCCCGGTGGAAAAGCGGCTAAAAAACTGGCCGCCTCTTGATAGTCTTGCATCCATTGAAAAACGGCGATGCGCATCTCCTGAAGTAAGTCGTCGTAATAGTCATCATTGAAGGTGACGTGATTTGTCGCCAAAACTCGATGGAACAAGTCCTCTGATTGTTTTAGTAAGTGATTCATTTCGTAATTGGTCATTTGCTGATCCTTCTTCACCTGTTATTCCGGCCGGTGAGACAAAGATAACAAATGCAAATTGTAAATATTACGCATAAAATAACAATTTAACAGGTGGAATCAACAAGGAAAACTGTAAAATTACAGCAATCAGAGAATAGCCGAGAGCTTTTGAGCGAGGAGGGTTGTTGTTGTACTTGGATTTAGCGAGAGAGGGCGAGGCTTTGGTGGTGAAGTTGGTAATTAAAAAATACGTCTTCCAGAGCCATTTTTGCTCCGCCAAATGCAGTTTCCATCAGTTGGCTTTTTCAACGGCTGCCAAATAGACCTCGTCTTGATAATCGCGGCTATCATCAAAAATCCAGCGACGTTCCGCTACCGTAGCGTCGAAGGTGGTATCCACTGTATACTCTTCTCCCATGAACTGCCGCAGCTCTTTTTGAAGTTTCAGCCAAGCTTGGCGAGTGACTGGCGGATTGGCAAACGTTTCCCAGTCAATCAACTTTTCTTGGCGATAGGGGCGGTTGCGGGCAGGATATCGCTGGGGAGAACTCTGAGGTGATGGGGAAAACGAACTGTTAAAGGTGTGCTCCTGATTATGGAGGCGTGCCCCTTTTTCCTGAAAAATGCGGACTTCTGCTAGCGTGGTAACGCCGTTTTCTTGCCATTTTTTCAGGCAACTTTTGACAAACGACAAACCACTTTGCTTAGGGACGGACTTGTTGCCAGCAATTTGGATAGCCGCAGTCACTAACTCATCGCCATATTTTTGCAGTAAGCGACTGATTTGGGCTTGTAGTAAGGTGTTGGGGGCCTGCCAAAGCTGTTGCCAAGTTTTGAAGGTCATCGTTTTTTGCAAAATTGGTGACTCATTAACTGTCGGTGCTTCTGATATTGGTGCTTCGATGGGTTTTTCAGCATGCTCGACAAGATCAGTGGCCGCTTCTTTGGTAGTGGTGGGTAGCGGAGAAGAAGCAAACGCTGCCTCCTCGCAATAAACCACTGGAGACACTGCCGGTTGTGGCTTTTCTTTTTCTGAGGAGGTGGCAAGGGTTGGACTTGCTTGGGTATCAGGAAGAATTAGCAAATTGTGGCGCTGGGCTGGTAGTTTAAGCAAGTATTTCTCCTCTAACTTGACCTCTTTGCGCTTTTTGGTGGCCATAATGTAGCGACTTTGGATTTCTTCAGAGGTGAGAATTTGGTAGTGTTCAAAGATTTCTTGGTGGAAAAAGCCCAACGTCAGCGCTTTTTCTAGCACTTCTGTTACGAATTCTTCTGGCGTATCGGCAGATTCAGCCACCAAAAAACAGACTTCTTCGTTCCATTCCAAAAAATACCCTTCTTCCTGATAGGTCAAACCCAGCATCACCAGTAAGACATGTGGGGCTTGACTGCCGCAGTATTGGCGCAGACGCCGGACTTTCAGGCTGTGCCAAAAAGTCGTATCGGTAGGGAAGTAGTCCAATCCTTGCTTAATCGGTCGTGCCATGAAATCTCCTCCTCGATGGTTTTGTAACACATTTTTCGCCTGACAGAGACGGTGCTCAGACGAAGATGACTCACCTACTAACTCATCTAAATAGCGAAATTCCTCAAGCAGATGTCGCCACTTTTTGAGAGATTTTTAAAAGGATTTATTCCCACAGCCCAAAGCAAGCCTGCCAGTCAGCGAGACAGCCATTTTTTTGCCGGATTCCCCCGACAATTTTTTAAAACGCAAACTGGGACTCACAGTCTTTCTTTCGGGCTCTACTTTGCTGTCTTTTACTCTGCTTTGTCTTTCCTTTTCTTTGGGGATTTCAGGTACCGGAAACGCTGAGGGCGGTTGCGATAAGCGTTTGGTCGGTGAGCTGGTAATAGTTGCTATTTAGTGAAAAAACCATTTTCTCTCAAATTTTTGGGTAAAAGTTGGTGACGTTTTCATTCGTTATCGTGCTAAAATTGAACTCCAAAATCATGAGGAGGACGGTTATGTTAACAGAGAAACAATTTACTCATTTAGTGGCGCGGGCAGATCATTGCTTCCCACAGCTGATGGACAAAATGGAACAACTTCACGGCGATTTTCCCCACTGGATCTGGAAGCAAGAAGAGCTGGAATGGCTCGTCAGACAGCTCCCACCAGTAACGGATTTGCCGCCACGGACGGAAGTATTGGCAATCTGGGCGCTATCGCCAATCGGTCGTAAAAAGCGCACCCTAGTGATCGCCAAAAACACCCTTTTTGTGGTGCACAAGGATGCCGGCTGTATTTTGCGCAAGTTGCCGAAACCTTATCTCCATCTGGAATATGACTCCTTGTATACCAATGCCTTAAGCCAACTCCTGAGTCAAAACGGTTGGGGAAAAACGAGCACCCCCGACCTCAGTGTTCCTCAAGACAAAAAGAAGTCCGAGAATTTTTGCGGCAACTGGGAAGCAGAGCTCTTACGCCGCGATCCCGAGATGAAAAAACTGCCACTGGCCCATCGCCACTACGCCTTATTCCCTGTCGGCTCCACCAGCGACACCAGTCGGGCAGTCTGGCTGAATCCCGCCACCATCTATGAAATCAAAGACGGTGCCAAAAAATATGAGGCCACGTTGATCCACACGACCTACGCCATGACCTTTGCTGTCGACATCAGCCGGCGCACTCTGATGCACCATCTCCAGCTAGCTACGGTTTGTCATGGCTACTTTCGCCGCTCCGCCTGCGATACCCCCTATAATCCTCAGTCGTCCCTCAGCCATTTTCTCGGCTACGAAAGCACCCCGGCACTAGACAGCGTCTTCCAAAATCTGGACGTCTGTCACTTACCAGGGCGGGATGGCGATTTTATGGAGTTGTGGAAGGAGGAGTTTGGCAGGGAGTATATGCGGCGGATGATGGGGTGAGGGAAGTTGGAAGATCCAATGACTGGATAGTCGATACAGATTATCCAGTCTTGATTCAGTAACTTATTAGTATAGCTGATATGATTTTTGAGTTATAAATTATTCTTTTGTTGAGATTATGGAGAATTATTTGTGGAATAAATGGAGTAAATTAGTTTTTACTATTTTCATTTTTTGTTTGCTCAACATTATCTTTAGTGGGTATAATTAGATTATCTAGAAACGAAGAAAGTTCATCAGAATTTTGTCAAAAAAACTGCCAGAGACTATTCGTGTAGTAGAAGCTTTGTCAAGATTTTGGGCAGAAAAAGCACTCTATAGGGTTGATATATAGCTGTTTCTGGGACCATCGGTAGAACACCTTACCCCGTAGATAGGGGACGTACCACTCAGCTCCCATGTCGTAGATTTTCATATCCCAATGCAGCCGTTAATCCAGCGGCTTTTTTTGTCTGCGCTTTTGCTCAATAATCGAGGAGATATCTATAAAACCTTGCTCTTATCACTGTTTTATGGGATCCTTATGCTGTAAGGTTAGCTTTTGATGGTGGTTTAAAAATCATCTGCTCGCCGTTTTTAGGTCAAATCGATAGAAAAAGGTGAAAGTATGACGAAGGCTATTAATGTTGTAGGTGCAGTCTTGATTCGTGATGGGAAAGTGCTATGTGCGAGACGTGGTCCGGGGCGGAGTTTGGCGTATTTCTGGGAATTTCCTGGGGGGAAACTAGAAGCTGATGAGACGCCGGAAGAGGCTCTATCACGAGAATTAAAGGAAGAACTGAAGATTGAAGTAGTAATTGAGCCGGAAGTTTTCGAAGATGCTAGTTACACTTATGATTTTGGGACGGTGCATATGAAGACATTGATTTGTCATTTGAAAAGTGGCGAGCCTGTCTTGACGGAGCATGTGGATCTCAAGTGGTTAGTACCTTCCCAACTCGAACAATTGGAATGGGCGCCAGTCGATATCCCAACTGTCAAAAAACTAGTGGGACAAGGAGATATCTATGGCTAATTCGGAACTATTGAAAAAGGCTCTGTTTAAAGGCTTTATCGATAAAAACAGTGAAGGCTCAAATTTGGATCCGAAATTCATCGTAAATCAACCAGACAAGAAGGATTTTTTCCTCAATGTCTTACAAGAAGAGATCAGTCATTGTCAAACGTTTACTTTTTCGGTGGCGTTTGTGACGCAAGACGGGCTGAATTCCTTAAAAGCGCAACTGTCAGATTTGGCAGATCAAGGGATTGGTGGGCGTTTGTTGACGTCGACTTACTTGGGGTTTAATGATCCATATGTCTTTGAATCTCTGCTGAAAATACCCAATCTGGAAGTACGAATTTCACAAAAAAACGGCTTCCATTCTAAGGGCTATCTTTTCGATCATGGAGAGTATCAGTCCTTTGTGATTGGGAGTTCCAATTTAACCATGAATGCCTTGAAGTTGAACTATGAATGGAATATTTTGCTGACTTCAAAAGACCACGGTGAGGTGCTTTCTGATATTCAGAATCATCTGGAAACCGAATGGCAACAGGCCTTGCCTTTAACTAGGCAATGGATCGAAACCTATCAGGAAACCTATATCCCAACTGTTGAAAAAGCTAAAGTGGATGTCGATCTGCTGATGGAACCACAGCCACCAGTCGCAGAAAGTTATATCGTGCCTAATAAAATGCAAAAAATCGCATTGAAAAATTTAGCGGAGCTGCGTGAGACGGGGGCTCGCAAAGGTTTAGTGATTTCTGCGACAGGAACGGGTAAGACGTATCTGGCAGGATTTGATGTGGCCCAAGTGAGGCCGAAACATCTTTTGTTCATCGTCCATCGGGAACAGATTTTGAATAAAGCCAAAGAGTCCTTCCAAAAAATCTTGGGAGGACCAGCGAGTGACTATGGTATTTTGTCTGGTACTAGTAAAGACACAGATGCCAAGTATCTTTTTGCCACGATCCAAAGTATTTCTCGGGATCGCCATCTGCAAGCATTCGCACGGGATGCGTTTGATTATATTTTGATTGATGAAGTTCACAAAGCCGGTGCGGCCTCTTATCTGAAGGTTATCGACTATTTTGAGCCGGACTTTTTATTGGGGATGACGGCTACTCCGGAACGGACAGACAATTTCAATATTTTTGAACTGTTTGATTACAATGTCGCTTATGAAATACGCCTTCAAGAAGCTTTGGAAGAGGATTTACTGTGTCCGTTTCATTATTTTGGTGTAACGGATTTTGAAAAAGATGGCGAAGTAATTACGGAAACCACTGATTTGCAATACTTAGTAAACTCAGAGCGGGTCGACTTCTTATTGGAGAAGATCGATTATTATGGCTGTTCCCGCAACGACCCGAAAGCCTTGGTCTTCTGCAGTCGTAAAGAAGAGGCAAAAGAGCTGTGTCAGTTATTTCAGGCACGAGGTATTCCTGCTGAGTATTTGACTGGTGATCATTCGGTAGAACATCGTGAAGCAGTTGTAAGCCAGCTGGAAAATGGGGATATTCACTACATTTTTACTGTGGATATTTTCAATGAAGGGATCGACATTCCTCGGATTAATCAAGTGATTATGTTACGCAATACCGAGTCCAGTATCATATTCATCCAACAATTAGGGCGAGGGTTGCGAAAAGATCCGTCGAAAGATTTTGTGACAGTGATTGATTTTATCGGCAACTATCAAAACAACTATATGATTCCGATGGCCTTGTCTGGTGATATCAGTCGCAATAAAAATAATCTGCGAAAAGATACGTTCGATACCACTTACATTACCGGCCTGTCTTCGGTAAACTTCGAAGCTGTAGCCAAAGAACGGATTTATAAATCCATTGACGCAGCGAAGATGGACGATATGCGTACTTTACAAGATATTTTCAAAAATCTCAAAAATCGCTTGAACCGGGTACCTTATTTGCAGGATTACCTGACTTCGGGTGTGGTAGATCCATCGATTATTGCTACTAAGAACACCTCCTATTACGATTTTTTGGTGAAGCTTAAAGAAAATGAAGGGAACATATCACCTGAAGCCAATAAACAGTTGATGTTTATCTCGCGGGAATTACTCCCGGGAACCCGGCGGCATGAATTGTTCCTTTTGCAGACATTACTGACCAAATCTCAGGTGTCACTGGCGGAATTTCGCCAATTAGCAAAAAACCATGGCTTACTATCAGATGATGAGACTTTGTCCTCGGTATTGCGGACGCTAGATTTGACCTTTTTTACCGGGGGGATCAAGAAGAGTTATGAGGGAGCCGAGTTGGTTGCCCTTCAGCAAGACTCACAGACAGGCTCGGTGGAAAGGATTCATCGCAGTCCAGGCTTTGAAAGAGCCTTGCAAAATAAGTATTATGTCTTCCTCTTAAATGATTTATTAGCAACCGCTTTGATGAAAGCTGATGATTATGTCAGGGAGCAACCTTTATCACTTTATAAGAAATATCGACGACGGGATGTCTTGCGTTTATTGAACTGGCAAGAACAGATGGTGGACCAAAATATCGGTGGGTATACCTATAAAAATGGCAAATTTGTTATCTTTATGCGGGTTCATAAAGGAGAGAACTTCACTGGTGCGCAGATGGCTTACGAGGATGCTATTTTGGATCCGCAACATATTTTGTATTACACCAAATCACCCCGAAGCATCACCTCGCCGGAATCAAAAATTTTATTAAGAGCCGCTGGTGAAGATGAGCCTATTGCGGGTGGGGATGCTGATGAAAGAAATCAAGAATGGCAATTTTATATGTTTGCTCAAAAAAATAACGATGAAGGAACTGATTTTTACTATCTCGGCCAAGTCACGCCAATCTCAGGCACCATTCAACCTCACATGAAACCCACCCAAGACGGTACCAAACGTAGCGTCGTATCTGCAGAATTTCTACTAGCAGATACGTTAGATAGCAAGTTTTTCGCCTACTTAGTGGGGGAATGATTATGTAAATAGCCCTAGTCTCAGGTGCACGAGTGTAGCTGAGGCTGGGGCTTTTGAGTAGGAAGGTTTAATTACTAACACTTAGAACAGAATTCTTTTACGAATCCTTTATATCCTTAGGTGTTTTCTCTTGAAATCTAATTCATGTACCACAAATAAGCTTTTTTTTGAAGAGTCTTAGGTAGCCGGATAATAAATTGATAATGAAATGTATCTAAAAAAATATTCATCCAGAATATATTTGTCGGTCAGTGATTCTTTAAATAGATTTGCTGATTGATGAATTGTTTCGACTAATGAGATTTCTGATAGCTTATCAATTAGTAAATAAAATAATACACTAATTATTCGCTTCGTGTTTCTTTTTCTTGAACAGTCGAAATCAAATGGGCAATCGACACTGCTTTTGTGTGTACAAAAATCTCACCATAAACCAATCCTGGGTATTTGTCAATTTTTAGATAATACTCGCACATTTTGAAATAGGTTTTAATTGACTAACGTCGACTATAAAGTTGAATAATCTTTCCTTCAGTTAAAGAAGTATCCGTTGAAGCAAACATTAAATATATTCTTTGGGTTTACTTCCGTTAAAACGATATATCGATCTGTTAAAAAATGATTGTACAATAAATACCAGAATTTCGGCAAAATTTTCTTAAACGAGCTAATTTCATAATTTTAACCCTTGATACATTAAAGTTTTCAAAGCATACAAAAAAGAAACCTCCCCATCAGGTACAATTAGGTTGTCCTGAACAGACACGTACTCAAGAAAGGGAGATTCCTTATGTCTATTATACAACAACCTACTCTATTTGATATGCAAATTTTGGAACAACTTGATATTGAAGAAAAATATTTTGAAATCTTCTCCCCATTGGATTTTTCACCGCTTGTGGGACTGTTTCAAAAAGAAAAATCCGTAGGAGCGCCGATTACGATCAATTATGAAGCTGCCCTCCGTGCGTTAGTCGTCTCTTTTCAAGAAGGGATTCCGGATGTGAAAACGCTGGTGGATCGTATCAGATCTGATCTGCGTTTCAAACTTAGTTTGGGATTTCTCTATTCAGATCGCGCCCCATCAGAGGCGACTTTCTCTCGCA
>NZ_MAEI01000019.1 GCF_009933255.1 Enterococcus diestrammenae
TGAATTATGAAATTAGCTCAAGTAAAACGATTTATATTATTTTGTATTTTTCTTTTCTTTCTCGTCTGCTCTATGTTTACCTACCGCAATCATAAATATATTGGTTAACTAAAAAAGAGAACCTATCCATAAAAAGCATACAGCTTGGATAGGTTCCCTTATATTAATATTCAATCTTCACGTTGGCTATTCCCATGATACCGCCACTTGTAAAGCACCCAAAGGATCTTGATGCGTCACACGGTAGACGATTTCATCTACTTGCCACACCACTTGGGCCCGTTGGTAACCACTACTACCTAAATCCACGGTAATCTGCCCCAAAGTTTTCGGTACCGGTAAAAAGGCCTCTTCCAGATAATTTACCATCTTTTTGGCGGTAGCTACTGGGTCTTGCCCTTCCGAATTTAATCCTCGAACAGTTAAGCTCCAATTTCCTTCCTGCCAATTTAGATAGGTGGAACCGGCCGCCCCTTGTTGGTGACCCGTGATTCCGTAACCTAAATCAACGGCTTGCCCACTATCATCTACAATGTAGTTAACAGCTGCCTGGGCTTCGGCATTGGACCCGTAGTCGCTAACTGAATAACTAGCAAAAGGCGTTTCATTGTTTAACTGCCGATGATTCATGATCAATGCTTCGTCCATAGCATAGTACAAAACGTTGACTCGGTTGACTTCGACAGCACTGGCAATATTTAAGGCTTTCCCATTTGGTGCTGTCACTGTAGGTAAGTGTAACTCGCTATGCATCGCCTTTAGCTCAGCTTGAGCATCAGCGGTGTTTTCCGTTGGTTCGGTAGATGTTGGTGGCTCTGAGGATTCACTAGCCTGGGATGGTTCACTAGATTCGGTAGGCTGACTTGACTTTGTGAACGTAGATGGCTCACTTGCACTTGTTTTGCCGCTAGAACTACTAGTAGATGGTTCGACTTCCGAACGACTACTATCCTCAGATCTTTCACTTTCGCTACTGCTTGATTCACTGCTTTCACTGGAAGAAATACTTGTGGTACTGGATGTGGCGCTTGATTTGCTAGTGCTACTAGTTTCCGTCTCCTCAGGCCCGCGACAAGCCACTAACATGCCCAGGCTCAGGATTAACATTAAGCCAAACCCTTTTTTCATTATTGCTCCTCCGTTCTGTTGTGGGCTCGCAATCTACTAACGATTATATAACAAGATATATCGATTAATAATTTAATTACTAACAATAAGTTTTGCGGAATTATCATTTGGCTGATTGGATGACTACTATGATAGAAAGCTTATCTTTTAATAAAATTATACTTCCTTTTTCTAAGAAGCCGAAATATTTAGCTTCAAATCATACCCTATGATGCGATTTAAAGAAAATAATAAAAAACACTAAGGGTAGAATGATAGCTAGAGAAATTTCATAGATTTTTAAAGGAAAATCATCTTTATTGGCGTAGCTTCTATTGTGAAGGTAAAAAATCCAAACTTTTAGAGGAGACTTTTTTATCATGAAACTGATTGTGACTATGAATCAAATTGGCTATTTTAAACCCGAAACAACAGCTCGGCGTTTGAAGGATTATTATTATCAAAAGGAGGGTAATCCGGTGGTTTTTCTTGGATACCTCCGTCTGATTCGCTTGCTTTCAGAGCTGACAGAACGGGTTGCCCCATTACGTTCTGAGCTCTACAGTATAGAAGTACGTGAAATATTTCTAAACACCGACTGGGAACAACAGCCGTATTTAGTCTTATTTTTACAAGAATTTCGTGAATTTTTCACCGAATCAGAATGGCATAATCTTCGGCAACGGTATCAACGCCTTTTTCCATTTTTAGAAGAGTTTGTGGCAAGATTATGGTTGGATTACGTTCATTTAGTGACTTTAGCTTCGATTGATTGGTGCGCTGTGCCAGATGTTCTTCCCTATAATACCTCTATCAGACGTAGTCCATAACTGTCGATACACCGCAGCTTTAAGCTGTAAAAAAGCCAATTCCTTCAAATGGAATCGGCTTTTGCATGGATTAATTATTGGAAATTTCATCTGACTTCGGCAAATCAGATAACGTCCAAGTCAAAGTACTTTGATAAGTTCCCAGATTAGTGATGGAATCTGCAATTTCTAAGGTACTGCTGTTTTCTTCATCCGTTAAGATATTAAAAGTTTCATTTGTAGTTTCTTGATCGTTTCTGGGATGGTTCAAGCGGTCACCTGTTTGAAGTTCACCGGATTTAATCTTCAATGAAATGACTTGGTCTTGATCGATATCCTGTTGTACTTTCAAGTTGAGGATTGCATCAACTGAGTCATTCTCCCCTTCTCTACTAAACGGTGTCATTGTAACTTTTAAGCTCCAATTTCCACCTTCACCACCATTTCTTGAGTCAGTAATCTTGATAAGACCATCCTGATTTGCCTCAGAACTACTACCAGTCTTCACCTTGAAATTTTGGATATGGTTGATACTGCCATTTCCAACAGTCCCGAGTTTGAAGGTACCAAAGTTCAAATTTGGTACAGCATCAAGGCTTAAGATTCCCTGTACAACAATCGTAAACTCTGATGTGGTAGATTGACCATTCTTATCAGTGACAGTACCGGTTATTGTGTAGGTTCCCGGCTCCCAACCTGTGGTATCAACAGTAAACGGAATATCTTTTTGTGGTGCTAAACCTGTTAGACTGCTACTAGCATCCCCTTGAGATTCATCAGCCATTACATTTACTGGCAATTCTTTAGTGGGGTCTACTTGGTCTTTTCGCGTAAACTCTACGGTATACTCGTTCTGGTCTCCGTAAATATTCAAGGTGTTTTGAGCCTTATTTTCGCTAGACATTACTTTATCGTCAGTGAAGGTCAGCTTCAAAGTGGTTTCATTAAAATCCGGTAAGTTTTCTGCGTCGAAAATACTTCCGAAAGCTTTTTCTTTAGTAATAGGAAGTTTCAAAGTAATATCCACCCCGGCGATTAAACTACCCCAAAATGATTCAACCAATGAATTGGAATTTTCCAGTGTAATACTGCCATTTGGAACTAACATAGTCCCAGCAAAAGGAAAATCCACTTTACCAATGCCTAGACTCAAGGTATTAGTAACATTTGGGAAATTATGGATAATATGACTTCCCATTGTTTTATAAAAATCTGCTGGAAACTCATGTCCACTTTTATCGACAAAGGTCATATTACCATAATCAAAAGACCATCTTAGCTCTGTCCAATCATTCCAATTAAAGATAATAAAAGGAAGTGTCTTTTTTGAATAACTATTTCTATCTACGTTATCCAATTGAATTTTCATTGAATTATTTCCAGAAAAGTCTGATACTCCAAGTGTCTTTTTAGATAAATCAAATATTGCTACAGCATTTTCTTTGCTACCAGCAATTACCGGCACCTCTACTTGAAGCTCGCTAATATCATTATCAAGTCTCACATATTTTGCTGCTTTAATCGATGAATCAACGCTACCATTACCCACAGCGGGTCTGTCGTCAGTGAAAGATTTGTAAAAATTGCTTACCGTTTGCAATTGGGTTTTACTGCGGCTGAAGTATGTTTTTGCATCATAAAGTTCATTATTAGATTGAACCCCTAAGTTATTACGAAAATCGAGGATATCACCAATTTTATTTTGAACTGGTGTACGATCTTCTGCAGATTTAGTGTTATTAGCATCATAAGTTGTTGCAGGTATTGTACTTGATGCATCCTCAAATAGAAATCCTTGCTCTGCTTCAAAATTTTTCAAGGCGGTCAAGGACATTTTAGACTGAGTATTATTTTCTCCATAAGTGCTGCCAATCAATCCTAATGGTGCTGTTTTTATTGCGCTATCAGCTGTATAAGTATATGAAAATGGGTATCGCCAACTTGTTGGATCTGGATCCTCAGCAGTTGTTCGGTAGTAAGTTGCTGAATCAAAGTTTAAATCTAGAGAATCTGCAGCATAAGTACCATCATAGTTTGGAGCTGGCGATCGTTGACCAGTAAAATAGATTGTTCTCCCAGCAAACGCCGTAAAATGAGTCCCAATTCCTAATGGGTACGTGTCTACAACACTGTCTCGGAAATAATTCACACTCCCCACATCAACTTGTGGGCCTGGGCTTATCGTTGGATCGTAACTTTCGGAAAGGTGTGGGTTCGAATCATCCAATTTAGTGGTTTTACTATCCTTTTCAGCAGATGATTGTGTGGTAGCCTCTTCCGTTGATTCATGGGTGCTGGATTCGGTGATGAGTTCACTGGTGGATTCAGCAGTATCGCTAGATTCAGTCATTTCACTAGAATCTGTGGTCGTCGTCTCACTAACACTTGAACTAGTCACCGCTTCACTACTACTTGTGGTAGGTTCACTTGAACTTGTGGTCTCGCTAGTTCCTTCACCGCTAGCAGTGGTACTATCTACGGTCATTTCACTAGTCGTAGTTCCTTCTGCGGTTTCTTGCGTCGATCCTTGGGTATTCTCACTGGTAGCGACAGTTTGATCTTCTGTGGAAGCCAATGTCGTAGCAGCGGTAGCAGTAAGTGGATTCAGTAGCAGTAAGAAACCACAAGCACCCGTCAATGTTTTTTTAAACATCAGCATTTCCTCCTAAAGATGTTTGATTTGTGATTTGCTTTTTTAAAAGAGTCAATAACAGTGCCAACATAGTTAACTCAAGCCCAATCACTAAAAGCCAAAAATTTGTAGCCGAGCCGGTTTTAGGAAAAACCTTTTCGGCAGTTGACCAAAGATTGCCAACTATTCCTTGGGATTTACCTTTGGCTTCGATATTTTGTGACGTATCTTTTGCAAAATGTTCGACTGGTGCTGACGGTAATACTACATTTCCCACTGGTAACTGACTAGGTGGTGCGACGGGGTCAGCAACTATTGGTCCACCAATGATAGTCACTTCGGCAGTGCTGGTTTTCGTATCCGCATTTGTCACGGTTGGTGCTAAAATCAAAAATAGCAAAGTAATCACAAAGCAGACCTTGAAGAGCTGCATTTTTTTCATATGAATCACTCATTTCTCTTCTTCATCTGATTTGCGTTTTCGTCGGCCCAAAATAAAGGCCACAATCAATAAAATCAATAACAATAACACAGCGATCAAAATATACAACCATGTGTAATCAGGTTCAGGTAAGCCTACTGCCTGCTGGTTAATCTTTTCTGCCTCTTGATTGACTATAGTGAAATCTTCCTCAAATTTCCATACTTTTTTACCCGAAGTGGCTACCATACTCAAGTGGTAATCTCCCGCTTCGATAGGATCGTTTTTCCAATCAATAGCGAAATCATAGTTAGAATTTGGCGCCATTTCCTGAGCGTCTTTTTTAGTTTCTTTTAAGACTTGTTTACTACCTTGCTTGGAAATTTTTGCATCTACTGTCATCTCGCCAAACGCTTGGGGTTGGATGTTTTGCAAATTGGCAAAAATAGCTGTATGGCCATTATCCAAACCAGGCTTGATTGCGTTTAATTTGAGTTCTGGCGATACTGCCGTTTCAGTATCCTCTATCAGACTAATACCCATTACCATGGCGTAACGGTTTTGGATACTGATGGATTGGTCACTAGCTTCAGTATCGTCAGCAGCTTTTAAGGCGTAAAACCCACCTAAAATCGTCCCAGAGAAAGGTTCTTTTGGCACGGTTAGCTGGAAGGTGACATCTTTCGTTTCGTTTGCCTTCAGCTTGACGGTTTGCGGTTTGGAAAAAAGTTCGGAAATTGTATATTGAGCTGATGAATCTTTCGGAAAATCGTAATCTGAATACTCGATGACACCACCTTTATTAGTAAACGCCGGGTTTGGCGAAACGCTTAATTCCAGTGGCACGTCTTCCAAATTTGTAAAGCGGATGCTCAACTCTTGTTGGCTGTCAGGAGTCACCTTCAAATTAAAGAAACTACTATTGTCTAGTTGATTGTCCGGGAGCAATGCCTCCATGGTAAAACCTGCACCATTTTCTGCTGCTAGGGCGGAGTTACCACCAGCAAACGCTACAAAAATCAACAGGAATCCAATAATTAGGGGGATTTTTTTCATTATGTATCTCTCCTTATATGATGACTGACCAACAATAGCTCTTCCTCTGTTGGCAAAGAATCGAGCAGCAGATGCTCGATTCTTTGGACAAAGCGTTGATATTATTTTGCTGCAGTAGTAGATGGTGTATTTGCCAAAGTCCAAGTTAGGTCGGCTTGGTACGTGCCGGCTTTAATAGTAGGATTTTTGTCGATAGTTAAAGTTGTATCCTTTGTATCTGAACTAATGGTGTAAGTATTTTCTCCCATGCCTTCGGAAGCCTCTGCCGTTACCACGCTAGATGCGTTTCCGGGTGTAACAGTAGTACTAGCAGCATCAGTTGTGACACCTTCTGCTTTTGGAGCATTCACAGTCAAAGTAACTCCTGACAATATATTTGTTGAACCAGATGTAAAATTGCCTAATCCAACACTCAGTTTCCAGCCAGTACCACTACCTCGGAAATCAGAAACACGAATTATACCTTTGTTATTTCTATCATTAGAAGCTTCACCAGTTAAATCTCCACTTGCATAAGTTAATGTTATGCCATTTGTCGCAATATCTTTTACAGAAGCTGTCCCAAAATTCATATCTGGTACAGCATCCAGTGTTAAATCTCCAGGTGTAACTTCAAATTTAGCTGTCGAATTTGCCTTACCTGTCGTCGTTTCAGTATCTCCAGTTGCCACTCTCCCATCTCCAACAACATCACCGGTTTTCAAATTTGTTGTTGCCGCTTGTACGTTACCCACACCCACCATTAGGGTCATCAATGCTGCTGCAGATAACGAGAGTGTTTTAATTGTATTTTTCATCTTTTTTTCCTCCTTGCATTCTTTCAGCGTCTTCCGTGTTAGCGGTCGGCTTTTTTGAATGCTTATGTCTTTTATTTTGATATATTGCTACTGTGATAACCAAAACTAATACCACAGTCAACCCGATGGCGATGATAATCAGCCGTCGGAGGGTTGCATCTTTTAGGGTTGGTACTTGTTTGTTAATTACTCTGGCCTGCTTTTTAGTAATCGTAAAATTTTGATTCACTTTTACTTGATTATCGCCAGAACCTAAGACACCAGTAATCGTATACCGACCATTTTCTAAGGCTTGTCCAGCTAAAGAAATAGGGTAGACAAACTTACCATTTGGCACAAAATCTAACTGACTCAGGTCTACTTGCCAAGTTTTCTTCACCAGACCGAAGAATTTTTCATGTGTGATTGACAACTGTACATCTTGATCTAACAGGTACTTTGCTTGGGGGTTAACAATGGTTATACCCAAAGCCGGTAAGTCATTTGCAAGTTGACCTGTAAGCTTGGTGACGGCGAGATTTTCTGATATTGCTGCTTTTCCCACCAGTGTTACTGGTAACATGTAGGCTGCTTCTTCATCTTTTGTGATTAAAACAGCACCAGCCACTTCCCCTTGGGTTACTTGTTGAAAATCTAGTGATAGGGTGATGTCTTGCGTTTCGCCGGCAGCTAGCGTGAGATTTTGTGGTGGAATCAGGTCCCCGAAGTTTAATGGTAGCTTTCCAGCAAATTTCTTTTTCGGCTGATAGTCAATTTCCCCGGTAGCATCCATCGTCGCTTGCGCTCCTTGAAGGACTACCGTAACTTGTTGATTAGTAAAGTTGGTCACCGATAGTTGTAACTGATGTTTTTTTCCATCTAATGGAAGAACGAGCTCAGCAGTTGTTACCCTTTGCCCATCCACCGTCAAAGGGGTAATTGTTATCTCATTTTCTTCACCGTAAACAGGATTACAAAAAATAACTAAACTAAATAACAATAAAAAACTGAAAAATAGGGAAATCCATTTTATTCTTTTGCTCACTGCTACCTTCCTTTCGCCCATTCATTATAGTAATTTTATTGACAATAGCAATAAATATGTTTAGTTATTATTAGTTATTTAACGTATTTTTTTCGAATAATATTGGTAGCGTTATTATTTATCTTTTTTTTTTCAAAATAACAGGACTTTTTGATAAAAATCAGATAAATTAAAAACTTGAGTAATTTTTAATAAAATTTGCTATACTGAGAAAAAAATTACACAGAGGCGGGTATAAAATGAAAATGATTCGGAAAATTTCAATATTCATTTTTCTCCTAATTTTCTGCTTATGGACGATGTCTCCAATAGCCAATGCAGATAGTGCCGGTTACGGCGTGACCCCCTTATTACCAGATAATCAACTTACTGCTGATTCATTTTTCAATTTATTAGTAAGTCCCGACACCAGCCAAGAGCTACACATCCAGCTAACCAATCAATCCAATCAGGAAAAGAGGCTGGAGTTAACCGTTTCTACCGCATCTACTACAAAACAAGGAACAATCGACTATACTACTACACCCAAACTTAACCAAGGTTCAGCACTCGACGAATTACTGACCGTTCCCGATAAAGTAACACTGGCTGCCAACGAAACAAAGGTCATTTCACTGACATTAAAAATACCAGCAAAACCTTTTACCGGTATCCTTTTAGGGGCCATTACGATTCAAGAAGTCGATCAAATTACTGACTCACCTACCCTAAACAATCAGTTTGCCTACCAAATCGGAGTCATGCTACGTGAATCCAAAGACTTACCTGAACATGATGTCTCCTTAAACCAGCTAACAATAAACTCTAAGCAACAATTCCAACTAACCATCAAAAACAACGGGCGCCTCGCTTCCGGAAGACTGACTGGCAAGTGGTCAGGTAAAGGTCACCCCACCTTCAATCAAGAAATACAACTTGCTCCAAATACCACCATTTCCCTTCCTTTACCTTTCAAGGAAGAAGTAGTCGCGGGTAATGGCACACTGACTGTTACTTTAAAAATCGACAATCAAAGCTTTACTTATCAACAATCGCTTTATCTGCGAAAAACAGCTAACGGAATTCAATTGATTAAACTCCCCTTTCCTACGAGTATGATGGTGGCAATAATCTTAGGTATCTTTGCTATGGTTAGCATCGCTGTCTGGTACTGGCATAAAAAGTCTTCTAGCAAAAAAACAGCAAATACTGCTAATCGATGATGTGGGGCATGTTCACTGTTTTCTTCTTAATAGAAAAGCAAGTCTTTCGTGAGTGTTTTAGGATTAAAAACTAACTAATTACCAACAAGCAGACTAACCAAAAAATCCTCTGAGTCGTCGTGTCTCAGAGGATTCGAGTGATTCTAGTCATATCAATACCCATGTAGCAAGTTCTACAAACAAGTACGGTAGCTACCCAAAAACCGGCGCCATACAACACCCTCTTGTGGCAGCTTTTGGCTTTTTACTAATTGGCGTAGCGCTTGTCATCAAGAAGAAGTAAGTTGCTCTTCTTTTGCTAACTGATCGGTGGGCTTGCGCTGATTCCCCACAGCTTGACTGAGATCCACGCTATGATTGTCCACCAATAAAATCACCAACATCACATAAGCAATCCAGCTATCCCGGTGATACAAGGTGTAGCGTGGAACCCATTGGCTAGCATACTTTTCCTTGTATTCTCGTAAGCCTTGGAAAGAGTAAAAGTGGGAGCCACCTTCGTAAACTAAGTTGGCAATTCGTTCTTGGGTAAAGCTTTTGCGAGAATGGCCAACATTGGCTAATGGCGCCATCCCCAGATCAAAATACGAAACGCCTTGTGCTTTAAAGTAATCAAAGAGATGAATCAATAAGAAATCCATACTACCAGATGGGGCTTTTTCACTATGATGACGCATCAGATCAATCGTACCTACTTCTTTTGAATAAGTAGGCATCAGATTGGCAAAGCTGACGATTTCGTGGTCTTGGTTGCGTACGACAGCAATCGGACCTCGTTGCAAGTAAGCTTCTGAAAAGAATCCTAGTGAAAAGCCTTTTTCTTTGCGTCCTTTGAGCCAACTATCAGAGATTTCTTGGAGACAAGCCATCGTTTCTGATGAAAAAGGTGGCTGCAACACATCGAAGGTATAGCCTTCTTTGGTGATTTTATTGAGAACAGCGCGAGTCCCTTTCATCTTTTTACCGGCCGTGGTAAACGTAGTCAAATCCACCAGGGCTTCTTCCCCCATCTTGATAAAATCATAACCTAATTCATGTAAGATGGTGACGGTATTGGCATCACACTCATAAAAGATTGGTTGGTAACACCATTGATCCGCCTCATCGATGAAGGCTTGGATGGCTGCTTGAAAATCTTCTTTTTTACCAACAGGATCACCCATCACGACGCATTTATTGTCATAGGTCGCAAATTGTAAAAAGACAGTCTCTTCAGTACCATCGTGGTAGATGTAGACATCTTTGTCCCCTAAAAAGACCAGTTGGCTAGCACTATTGCCGCCATAGGTTTCCAAAATACGTAGAATACGTGTTTCATCCACTGGTTCACCGATTTTTTGCCGGCGTCCTTGTAAAAATCGTAAAAACACCAACATAAAGCCCGCCACTACCAAAATCGCGATAAAGCCCGTCATCCATAGGCGCTCAGAAGGAAATACCATAAATGATATCGGCTGATGCCGGCGATGATGAGGGAAGGCTGGCGAATTGTAGACCCCGATGGCTACATAGAATAACGACAAAAAGCCGATAATCGCCCCATCAATCGTTAACCATTTCCATGAGTAAATCAGCTGCTCTCGATAAAGCTCACTGCGAGAACCAATCACCATCACCAACATCGTCGTCAAAACTACAATCGCGATAATACTCGTATCAAATAGACACGTGTAAACAATAGCCACGAGTAACAACACGACAGTTGGATAAAAGGCACGCTTCACTTGAGCTGCAATCCCGCGCCCCATAATGAGCAAACTAAACCCTAATAAAATATTGGGGTACTGTGCCACCAAATGGTAATGAAAAAGATTCATTCCCCGCAGCCAGCCAATTTCCCGGAAACCTTGTGGGATTGTCGCCAATAAGACGATTAGTATTCCTGAAAGATACATTAAAAAGACTTCGATTTTATGGAAAATCTCCAGCATGAGACTGCCGGGAATCCCGTCATATCGCTGATTGAATCGCGTCCAAAGCTGTTTTGAAAAGAGGATTCCCCCGATCAAAAACGGAATCACATAATAAAAGAGGCGATACAATAACAGCCATACCACGATTTGAGGCCGGGAGATCCCCAAATTTGTCAAACCGAGAATCATCATGACATCAAAGGAGCCCAACGCACCAGGAATCATCGATACAATCCCGATGATTGAGGAGGCGATCAATAAAGGCACCAAATCCCACAAGGACACTTGAATCCCCATCAGCCAGCCAATGAGACTAAAACTAACGACGACCCCCAGCCATTCCAAGAAAGAAACGACTGTCAGCTGTAGCCGGTATCTAGGTGATAAGCCACCCAAGATTCCTTTTTTCTTCAGCATCGTAAAAAGGTATACCAAGGGGAAATACAAGCCGCCACCTAGAAGCCATGGCCAGTATTGGCTGACGAAAGGACTGCTTTTGCCACTGATTACCATGCCTAAACTTAACAAACCAAAGAGCGACAGCCCCGCTTCCAAAAACAGCAAAATCTTTGATAAAGGTCCCAACACTTCTTTGGCAGATTTGCCTTTGGAATAAAACTCTGAACGTAAGCCGATACTCACCAAGCCGCCAAAACCGACCAAGTTGTTGATGGTATTGACTAGCCAACTGGTTTCTAAGATGTAGCCTTTTTTGTGTTGTAGGCCCATCATCTGATTTAACGTAAAATCATAGCCAGTCATAGGTAAGACAGCCAGCAGCCCCACTAACGCCATCAAAAGCACTTTATAAACCGGAATATCCACAAAAATAGCAGAAAGTTGTTGCAAGGAAATGGTCTTGCCGATGGACAAGATTTCGGTAAAGACAATCACCGTTACTGCTAGTAAAAAAATTGTTTTGAATAATCGTTTATGCTTGGTAAACCATACGCCTAACTTTTTCATCTACACACCTACCGTTTACTTTGATTTATTGTCACACTCAAACTAGTTTTCTTCTGTCACTTGCAGAGGCAATAATAAGACGCGATCCATAAAATGACTAGTTAAAAAAGGCATCTTATTTTGCCGATATTTTTTAGCGCCACTTTCAAATATCACAGCCAATTGATTTTCAGCTTCATTGATACTTACTTCTTCTACGCCCCGTGGCACCTCAATGACTCCGGGATCCACGGCTCTTTTTAAGAGATCGATTTTTTCCCAACGACTAGGATCAGGCAGGCGATAAGCCATTCGTAGTTTGCCTGGACGGTGACCGTTGGATTGACTGATGATCATCAAACCGGATTTTGCCAAACTTACTCCCTGCATGCGATCCCAACCAGGAGTGTAGGAGCTGATGGCCCCTTGCTGGATCAAGGATTGAATAAACGCTTTTTCGATTTCTTTTTGCTTTCCCGTCTTGAGGGCTTTGGCCAACTCTGGACTGCCGTCATCCCTGATTGTCGGAAGTCCACCAGCCTGATTTAACGGGACCGAAACGATTGAACGCTCCTCTTTATTAAACCCATACTTTGCCACAATCAACTGGTTACGATACAAAGTCAAAGAAGAGGTCCGAATGCCAATCGGCCAAACACTTTTTTGACTGATAATCGGCGCTTGCTCTGCGGCTGCCTGATAATCGTCAATCACTGCTTGATCGAGAAAACCAAAACCAGCTTTTTTATTCGTATCATCAGAATAAATCAGCCGTCGTCGCTCATCATCATAAGAAATCCCTCCCACGTGGGCTTTACTAGGTAAAATCAAACTTTTCACGTATTTCTTACTTTTTTTGTCAATTTGAAAAATTAAGGAATTTAACCGATGATCCCCATCGTAAACACTTATATAGTAGTGATCTTGTGACTGGGTCAATCCTTGTGGCACCCAGTCCGTGCCGAAAGCAGCTTGTTTTGTTTGATAATCAATCGACCAAGCCCCTCGCAGTCCCGTAATTACTAGAAAGCTACTTTCATCAAAGGAAATCCCCTTATTTTCTTGATGACGATTCAACTGCTTTAGTTGGTCACGAACAACTGACTCTGCTTGTAGTGGTCGGGGATCTGCCTCCCATTTTGGTACTTGATCCGGAGTAGCCACCAAACTAGTAAAGTACTGTTGATTCCAAAGGGTTCTTCCACTGATTCCACCAACTACTAGCAACCCACTAACAAATGTCATCACCAAATAATGACGCTTTTTCATTAATGTGTCTCCTCCTTTTTTGATTTGCAAAGTAATGGGCCTTTTCATTTCTAAACTAAGAAGAAGCTGCGAATCGACTACTTGTGCTGGAGACTTCTCAGACTGACCAGTAAATAAGGTAAATATAAGAACAGCAAGGTCAGCCGTTGCCAAAGCCCGCGATGTGCTACGTGGTAGGCTTTTAAAAGCGGAAGTTTGGGCGAAGAGAATAAAAGCATGGTGATACCCGCCAACACCAAAAGAGTCAGCAGGACTAGCCCCCAACCAGGCTTGTGTCTAATAAAGAAGAGCCAAATCAATAGCCCGTTACCCACAAATAAAGCGATGAAACCCGCCCCCGAAGCGACATTATGAAGTATGCTTGCAAAGCCTACTTCTTCGGCTGTTTTGGCTCGGGCAAACAAGCCGGTAATGATACAATCTCCCAGGCCGAAAAGGATCAAGCTTCCCACCAAACCTGCCGCCAGTAATGGTGAAGTGGTTTTAAACTCCTGATAAAAAGCCGGTGCCGCTGCAATAAAAAGCACCCCATTGAAAATCTCCCATATGCGAAAGGCATTCCGTGTTTCCATACCAGTTTCCCCAAAGCTAGAGATCAACATGTTTTTTTGCTGGTATCCGGGAATAAAATGTCCTAGCACAAAAGGCAAAAGCAATTCACTCCCCACCACCAGCACTAAAAGATAAAAGCCAAATCGTTTGTATCCTACCATCCTACTCGCTTCCTTTTAACTCAACTTTTTCTGTTTTGACCCATGCCAGTTGCTCCGATCCAAGCAAGTCTTTTCAATAATGTCTAACTAAAAAACAGTGATTAATCGCCCTCCATTTGAAATGAAACAGCAACTTTCAGAAATATCCTATCAAACTTTGTTGCTTTTTGCTTTTAAAAAGTGAGCATGTGACAAATCTGTTACCGAAAATTTACCGAAGCTTTGTAATTGATTTTACGCTTGTTCGTCAACCATTGCCACCTATCTGATGACAAGCTACAGCGCCTCTCCCTCCTAACTCACAAATAACGACAACCGCGCCCCTCTCGACAAGTCTGACAGTGAGGGATGCGTTGCTACTATATGATAAGAACTGTAGTGCCCCCCCGTTCAGCTTTCGCAAATCATAAGGAAACTGGCGGAGGCGGAGGCGGAGGTTTATGTATCGCTTAGCCTTAGTTTCGAAAAAGCTTATTAAACTGGGCCGCCCTTTCTTAAATCCACTGAACACGAGGACTGAGTTCGATTGGACAAGAAATATTCCACAACAAAAAAACACCAACCCTACTAGTAAGGATTGGTGTGTGTAGCTATTATTCTTTACCGTCCAAGATATTCAAACGGACTTTTTTCGGTCCTTCCGTACGGACACCGTAAACGATAGTGCGGATGGCTTTGGCCACACGACCTTGTTTGCCGATGATGCGTCCGATATCTTCAGGAGCGACAGTCAAATTGTACTCGAAAAAGTCATCGGATTCGACAACCTCCAAGTTTACTTGATCTGGATTAGTGACTAAGGGACGAACGATGGTTAAGACTAAATCTCTTAAGTCAGTCATCTAAGGTCACCTTATTTCGTAAATTTAGCTTCGTGATGTTTTTTCATAACGCCTTGTTGAGACAAGATATTACGAACTGTGTCAGAAGGTTGCGCACCTTTAGACAACCAATCCAAAACTAAATCTTCTTTGATCACGACTTCTGCTGGGTTAACCAAAGGGTTGTATGTCCCTACAGTTTCGATGAATCGTCCATCACGAGGAGAACGAGAATCAGCTACCACGATACGGTAAAAAGGTTTCTTTTTAGAACCCATACGTTTCAAACGGATTTTTACTGCCATTACTTACACCTCCATATATTTTTCTCACAATGGGTAGTTTAACAGGTTTTTCCAACGGTGTAAAGAGTTTTTTCTTTACAGCTTAAAAAAGATCCTTTTCCCACAGTCTCTCTCCCCTCAAAAAAAGCTCAAAAACCGGTACAAAGCATATTCTTTGTTTAAATCACCAACTGTCGGTACACTTAAATCAGAGAGAAAAAACTTTAATTATTTTATCTAATGTATAGGAGGATGCTTTATGACAGTCAAAATTGGTTTCATCGTAGGAAGTCTGCGGACAGCTTCTTACAACAAGAAAGTTGCCGAAAAATTTGCGGAATTATTGCCAGCAGATTTTGAAGCCGTCTTTTTAGAAATTGGCAATTTGCCATTATACAATGAAGATTTAGATGTCGACGGCAAAGTCCCTGTGGAATGGCAAGCCTTTCGTGATCAAGCGGCAGCCTTGGATGGTTTCTTCTTCTTCACACCTGAATATAACCGCTCCGTACCAGCAGCCTTGAAAAATGCTTTAGATGTTGGTTCTCGTCCTTATGGGGCAAGCATTTGGGGTGGCAAACCCGCCTTGGTGGTTTCCGTCTCACCTGGTGCGATTTCTGGCTTTGGGGCTAACCATCACCTTCGTCAATCCTTGGTCTTCTTGGATATGCCGACTCTCCAACAACCGGAAGCTTACATCGGTGGCATCAATAACCTAATCGATGACAACGGTGACATTGCAGAAGGTACTGTGAACTTCTTCCGGACCATTATTTCTAAATACGTAGACTTCTACAATAAACTGAAAGGTTAAGCCTTAATGCAACAGACAGCCACTACATATGTGATGGCTGTCTGTTTTTTATACTTTAGATTGCTATCAAATACCCCCTCCGTTTGTTACTCTTCTTATTTCATTTCGGTCTCGCGGGAAACTTGCAACACTTCCGCCGCAGCCCCTAATAAATCCCCTGTCAAATCTAAGGAATACTCCCAAAACATCAAGCCTCGCAAATCTTCAGCTAGAATATACTGGGCTTTTTCCCTCATGGAACGCGGATTGTCAAAAGACAGATACATCTTTCCATCAAAATAGTATGGAGCGTGGGCAGCTTCATCCCAATAAAGGTTTTCCGGATGGGCTTCAAAAAGTGGTTTCAACTGATTATAATTATTGGTCTCGCCACCGGTGCCTTCCGCCAAAGCTCCCACTGGCATAGCGGTGTCTGCAGGAAATCCCCGACAAATCCGACTATAAAAAGCGGCTCCAATCACGATTTTTTCATTAGGGACGCCTTTCGCCCGCAAGTTATTCACCGCCTGCATCACGGATAAATCCCCATCTGGATAAGAGGCCAAATTTGTATGGTGACCGGCTTGATGGGTAAAACTGCCTCGCATATCATAGGTCATGACATTGATAAAATCTAAATAATCGGCATATTCGTACGCCTCATTCGGACTCATAGTATCCAGTAATTTTTTCGCAGCACCAATTGCAGCGGTCAATAAATAGTATTTGCCAGTTTCGGCACCTTGTTTATCCAACGCTTGACGTAGCTCTTTGACAAAATACAGAAAGTTTTGGGCATCGTCTGGGCTTGCTTTGATCCCCGCTAAATCCATCCCTGGGTATTCCCAATCCAAATCAATGCCATCAAAGTGGTATTTTTCCATATAAGCGACAAGATTTGCAATCAACACCACCCGATTTTCCTTGGTTGCTACACCATCGGAAAAGCCATCAGCACTCCAGCCGCCGATACTGATACAACTTCGCAAATGGGGATGTTCGGCTTTCAGCTCATTGATCAAATGAATCTTTTTCAGATCCCGCACGATTGTTAGTCCCTGAATATTTGCAAAAGCATAATTAATGATGGTCAATTTTTCAGCAGCGATGTCCTCCTTTTCCCAGACTTTGTTGTCATCTAAATAGGCAATAATCTCTTTCATAAGTTCCTCCTTAAAATTGTAATCCTTTTCATAGCTACCATAGCCAATCCTACATAACACCTCAATATGTATCCTTCTCCTACTATGTAAAAACCGTCTGCATGCCAGAAAATCACTTGGCCATTGATATATCGAAAGGTAGATGCAGTCAAACATAAGAAAAACCCCTCTTTAGCAGTGTCTGTCAGACACCGTCAAAGAGGAGTTTCTTACTGAAAAAGCATTTAGCGGTTCAACCCAATCAACAATCCTAATAAGAGGACTAATAAAAGAGTGGCAATCAAGGCTAAAATAACGAGTACTCGCCGGATACCATCGCCGAAAATACGTGCCAAAGCGGAATACAGACAGAGCCCCACCAAACCGCCAGTGGTGTTCATCAAGAGGTCGGTGACATCCGTTGCACCGATGCCTAAAAGGTATTGCAATGCTTCATAGCTGGCACTAATGGCAATTACCAGTGCCAATTTTTGACCAAAATGCCACCTGCTCCCCCAGATCATCTGAAAATACAGTCCTAATGGCACAAAAGCCAGTCCGTTTAAGACGATTTCATTTAGCTGGATATGCCCATTGACGATGGCCGAACCGGCAAAGGGAATCAGATTCACCTGGCGATAGCTACCCCAAACCAGCTGATCCAGATTGGTGGCCAGTTTAAATAGTATGCTCCACGTGAGTAAAACCAAATAGATGACCAGCAAGATCGACGTCAGTTTTCTTTCCCACGAACTATCCCGTGGCGTTGGTTGTGCTGCTTGATCTTGTGGTTTCATTTTAGCCACCACCTTTGAGGGCTTTTTTCTCCAAATGTACATCCCATTTTTCCTGCAAAAACTTGCGGATGCCACCGAAGAATAGTAGCGAAGTGGACAAAGCAATTGCAATCAACAATTGGATAATCATGGAAACGATGACCTCTCGCAATGGATAAGACCAATAACTGTTATCGATTCGTTGAGCGTACAGATAAGTATGCCATGTGTTCGTAAAACTAAAGAGTAAAATAATGAAGGTATAGCCAGTCAACAGGAACCAAACCGGCCAACGAGATTCTGGGTAAAGTAAGAATTCCCCGTCATTTTCTAATGAGAGAATTTGGTATTTGCGGTAAGCCCAGAAGAGCAAGGCACCACTCACGAGCAGCATCACCAGGGCGGCCTGCCAATAGCCACTGTTTTTACCGATATCCCAAGTAAAGATGCGAAAATAACTATTGCTATAATTAGCACTTTTCCTTCGTAACAAGATATTCAACGTATCCATTAAATTAAACAAGACATAAGGAAGCTGTGTCCCGGAAGCCAGTAACAACAAGTATGCCAACGGACCAAAGACGATATTTCCTACCATCGTGCCGACAAACACACTCACACTAAACCCTAGCAAGCACGTACTAAAACTAGTTCCCACCGAAGCCAGCAGTTGGCCCCAGCTAGCATTCATATATGGTTGCGGAACTCCTAGGTGTAAAATCACTACATTTAAGATACTTCCCACCAAAAAACTCCCTAAAATAGGTAAGCCTACTTGAATCAGCTTGTTCATAAAGAGTTTTTTGCGACTGACAGGTAGACTAAACAAGAAACGATTGAAGGCTGTTTTTTGGTCGACGAAAAAGAGGAGAAACCCGCATAAAGCAATCAAACCAATCACGACTTGACCCAAAGTCTCCTGGTAGCTGCTATAGGTTTCTAGCTTGGGATCGAAGTTTGCTGGTTTCATCTGTTCTCGTAGCTCATCGATCGTCCGATAGCTAGGGCCTTCACTCGTGTCATAGCTCTTCCAAAAATAGGATTGCTCTTCAATATAGGTGGCAAGATCATAATAATGGGTGATGGCATTGCCTTCTCCGTCGTAAGTGTAATACTCTGAGGGATATTCCCGGTATTCTTCCCGAAAATCATCTGAGTGCAACCATTTTTGATTGGTATGCCAGTTATGCACAGCGCTGTAACCCGCCCCGCAAAAATACAGTAAGATCACTACCACTACTGAAAGTGTTATTTTGCCATAACGTTGGCGATAGATTTGTTTGATCATTGTCATCCCTCCTATTGGATCATGCTTTCCCGGTTCAAATTGGCTTCAAATAAATCTTCCAATGATAATGGCAACTCTTCCATCAAGACCGGTTCACACGCCTGGATAGCTTGTTCCAACTCTGGTGTAAAGCGCTCAAAAACAGCAGTAATCACTCGTCCTTGAATAGTCAACAATTTCGAATTCTCTTTTACGACAGCCGGCACCTTTTTCGTTTTGAAAACCAATTGCAGTTTTCGTGCATTTTCTCTCATGGATTCTAGGCAATACTCCCGGACAATCGTCTTGCCCTTCAGTAACAAAGCACGATCGATGATATCTTCGAGTTCCTTCAGATTATGAGAAGCAATCAAGACGCTACAGCCCTTTTCAGCGACGTGTTCCAATAAAAGTCCGATCACTTTTTTACGCACAATCACATCCAAACCGTCAAATGGTTCGTCTAGCAGTAAATAGTTGGCACCGGAAGCAATCGCTAAAATCATCTGGTATAAGCCCTGCATCCCCTTTGACATCCGGCGATAGCTCAGATGCTCAGGAAACTGGTTTTCAGCCAGCAGCTGCAAGTACAGGTCTTGATCGAACTTTGGATAGGCGTAACGGTAAAAGTGATTGAGTTTTTTTAGGGTATACCCCGATAAGAAATTATCCAATTCATCAATATAGAAAATCTCAGCTTTTTTCGTCGGGTCTTGATAAATCGATGCGCCTGCCACCTGGATATCCCCAGTTTCTGGTAGGTAATTACCGGCAATCGTCCGAAATAAGGTGGTTTTCCCGGACCCATTGCGCCCAATTAGCCCGACGATTTCATTTTCAAACAATTCAAAATTAATCTGGGTAATGATGATTTCTTCATTCATTTGTTTTCGTAAGTTGGTCACTTTCATGTCCGATTCCCTCCCATTTGGCGATAGTTTTGTTGTAGCCAATTGATTAATTCGGCTTCGGAAATTTGCAAATGAGCGGCTTCCACCACTAACTCCTCAAGTTTTTGTTTTAATTGCCCCACACGTACTTCATCTCGAGGCAAATCTGAAGCTGCTTTGACGAAAGTCCCCTTACCTTTGATAGTTACTAACGTTTGTTCCATTTCCAAGACTTTATAAGCTTTGGCCACCGTATTTGGATTCATCAATAACTCCTTAGCCAGTTCCCGTACAGAAGGCAACTTGTCTCCTGGTCGTAAAATACCTTGCAAAATCGCCTCTTTGACACTGAGAATCAGCTGCTCATAATAAGGTTTACTGGAACCTTTATCAATCGTAATCATGCCACCACATCCTTCCGCTTTCGATTGAGGTGTTCTATGTGTACTATCATAACTAATACACTTCTAGTCCACAACATTTTCCTGAAAAATTTGGTAGACTATTAAGAAAGACTAAACAACAGCTAAAAGGAAATTACGGAAAAAGAGGTGGATAACATGACCAAAAAACGTTGTGATTGGGCGGAAGCTAATGAGCAGATGCGCCAATACCATGATCAAATCTGGGGAAGGCCAGAGTTTGATGATCAAAAACTGTTTGCCAAGCTAGTGTTGGACATGAATCAAGCTGGCTTGAGTTGGAATACAATTTTACAAAAGTGGGCCCATTTTGAGGTAGCTTACGAAAATTTTGCGATTGATAAGGTGGCAGCATTCTCAGCTGAAAAAGTTGAAGAACTGATGCAGGATGCGGGGATTATTCGCAATCGTCGCAAAATCGAAGCAGCAATCCACAATGCCCAACAAGTACAGGCACTTCAAGAAGAATTTGGTAGTTTTAGTCAGTATCTCTGGCACTTTGTTAATGGTCAACCGGTGATAAATCATTGGCAACATGCAGCCGAAGTCCCCGCCAGCAGTGAATTATCTGATGAGATCTGTAAAGATTTAAAACGCCGTGGCTTCAAATTTGTAGGAACGACGATTATCTATAGTTTTTTACAAGCAGTCGGTATCGTTAACGACCATCTGGTAACTTGTTTTTGTTATGAGGAACTGACAAACTAAAAGAACGAATTTTATTGTCAGAAACACTGACCATTCCCTTGTTACTTGGCTTTCATCGGTCTAGCCACTCATCCTCATTTCTACGTAGCTAAAGCAAAATACCGTGGGACTCCCTCATTTACGAGCTAGTCCCACGGTATTTTATTGGTTTGATTGATTAGTCTCAGCTGACGAGACTGCAAAAAGATAATGGGGCATAGTCACACCACGATAGACTTTGACAAATCGCTTGCGGGCGGTCATGCCGTTGCGAATCGCCACGTTCATAGAAGCTAGATTGGTGTCACGTACGATGGAAGCCACCTCTGATAATCCTAACGTTTCAAAAGCGTAGTGTTTCACCGCCTGCGCCGCTTCGGTCATATAACCTTGGTGCCAGGCATCATAAATCAGATGATAGCCAATTTCCGGAAACCTTTCTCCTTCCACTTCTTGCATGGTAAGACCACATTCACCAATCAGCTTGCCGTCAGATTTCCGCTGAATCCCCCATAAGCCAAAACCATGTTCGGCATAAGAGGCTAGATTCCTTCGCAGCCACTTAGCGATTTCCGCTTCATTAAAACCACCCTCATAGGCATGCATCACACGGTCATCCCCGAGAAAAGTTGCCAATAACGCCTCCTCCCCTGGTTGCCATTCCCGCAAAATCAATCGCTGAGTTTCAAGGATTTGCTTCATAATTGTTGGGCCTCCTTTAAGGTACGCCATTCTTTTTGCAACAATCCATAGTCATACTGAGGATACCACTGACCTTCATGAAAGATACTTTCACGATTGGTCCCTTCCAGAATAAAGCCGATTTTTTCGTACAGCGCAATCGCTGGCTTGTTGAAACTATGGACGGATAGGCGAACTTTGTGCAAGCCGATATGATCAAAGCAAAAGGCTAGCATCAGTTGCAAAGCTTCTTTAGCATAGCCTTTGCCCCGGCTTTCTGGATCATATATGGCTAGTCCTAGCTCACCGTTGCGATTTTTGACTTTGACATCAGACAGCGTAATAAAACCCACCGCCTGATCATCTGCTTGTCGCCGAATCACAAAAGCAAAATTCTCGTTGCTTTGGGTATCAGCAAACATTTCCTCCCAATCCTTCACCTGAAAAGGGTGATAGATATCTTCTGACAGTCCAGACATAATCGTCGGATCCCACTGCCACAGGGTAAAATCCAGACCATCTTGCTCCCGGTATTCCGTCAGAGCGATATTTGTTCCTTGCATCATTTTTTATCCTCCGCTTCACTTGGCTTACTTAAATACAACACCTCAGTGGCAACATTTTTCAAAAAAGTTTCATCATGCTCCACGATTAGCATCGTCGGTTGTACCTCGGTGATCATCGTTTCCAACTGTTCTTGATTGAAAACATCTAGGTAATTCAACGGCTCATCCCAGATAAACAGTTCAGCCGCAGTCGCCAATGACTTCGCCAGCTCCACGCGTTTTCGCTGCCCCATACTCATGTCTTGGATAGGATTTTGAAAGACACTCCGCTCAAAGCCAAGTTTTTTCAAGTTATTCAATAAATCTTGATAATTCAAAGGATGACTTTCCGCAAATTCAATCAAGGTCCCTTGGTTGTCTTCATAGTTTTGCCGCACATAACTTACAGCCAGTTGCTGGGGTCGGAGGATTTCACCAGTTGCTTCTCCGTCAAACGTTCCTTGCAACCAGCGGATAATCGAGGATTTACCAGAGCCATTCGCCCCTTGGATTGCCAAGCGTTGGCCTTGATGTAGCTCAAAAGATAGCGGATCAAACAGCGGTTTCCCCTCATAAGAAAGCTGCAAATCGGTCACTTTGAGTAACAACTTGTGGTGGGTCGGCTGATAATTAATCGTCAAAGGATCGATGTATTCAATATCTTTTAGCAGCTGCTCTTTTTTCGAAATCTGATTATCCATCCGGCGCTCGAGGTTTTTGGCTTTTTTCATCACCCGAGCAGCTCGCGCACCGATTGCACCAGTATCACCAATTGCACCACTGCCCTTGACGCTGGGCTTGCCATATTTATCTTTCTCCCGTCCACGGGACCACTCGGCTTTGTCCGCTGCCGTCTGCTTCAAACGTCCGATTTCTTTTTTTAACTTCTGGTTTTGCTCTTGTTCATAGCGATCTCGCATGCCCTTTTGTTCTTCGTAAACGGAAAAGTTCCCTTGGTACAACACCAAACGACTTTTTTCGATGGACAAAACATGATCCACCACCTGATCCACAAAACTACGATCATGACTTACCAAAATAAATCCCTGCCGCTTTTGCTTCAAATAATCCGCCACTTGTTTGCGGGCTACCACATCCAAATGATTGGTCGGCTCATCAATCAATGGAAAATTCACTTCATCCACAAATAACAGTACCAACAATACCTTCGTCTGTTCTCCGCCGGAAAGAGTGCCAAATTCCCGCCACAAAATCTCTGGATCCAGCTGCAACAGATTCAATTCCCGTTGAATTTTCCAATCTTCAAAATCCGTCAGTTCTTGCAAGACATAATAAGTCAGCTGCGTCGGATCTGTCACTGCCTGTGGAAAATACGTAAAACTAACCTGATGCTGGATTGTTCCAGCATAGGGCAGCTTGTTTTGCAATAAGTTTAATAACGTGGTCTTGCCACGTCCGTTACGACCAATCAAACCCAACTTCCACTCGGTCTGTAGCGTCAACTCCGCATCCGAAAACAGCTCAGTCCCTTGATTATCATAACCAAATGTCAAATGTTTTATTTCAATAGTTGACATCGTTTCACCCCTTTTTGATTTGTGTTTTTCAGATTATTGAATTCTTGCCGAAAAACACAAAAAACCTCGCCAATTTACAGGACAAGGCTTTGCGATATTCAGGTCTGTATCGGCTGTTTGCGCCAAAACATCGGCGTTGTAGCCCTCAGTCTCACACTGCAAAAACAGCAAAAAAGACCCACCATCGAAAAACCATTTGTCCTGAAAATCTGCACACTCATCCCTTGTCTTCACAAGAAATCAGTCTTGATGCAGCTTCAACAGGTCAAATTAGTTTTTCAACGGAGGATCCCTCATTTCATTTTTTAGTAGTCTTAGAGTAGCACGGTGTTGTTTTTTTGGCAACTAGAAAATACCTAAGACAACTACTTTATGAAAATAGAGGAAATCATTTATGAACATTTTTAAACAAGATTCCCTTGCCCCGCTTTTCTTTTTGGCTCAACTTTTTTATTTGTTCCCTTACCCGCCAAATAATAGCGCCATGCCAGCTGGATGAAAAGAATCAAAAGCGCACCAATCCCCAAAACAGCATAAGCTAGCATGCGGGACGCCGATTCACTACGGGTAGCGGTTACATTGAACTCCCACTGACTAACAAAGATTCCCAAAGAAATAAACAACACACACCAATACACATTTGCCATACGCCAAAATTTCATATTCTCTCTTAACCCTTCCAATGCAACCTCTTACAAAAAGCGGTTACTAAATTTCTCTAATCAAATTATAACACAAATCTTGGAATCTAGGTGAAATTTTTACTAAACGAAGAAAGCCTTTCCTCCCGATTGCAAAAAAACAAGAGTTATACGGAAAGTAATTTCTAAACACAATCCAAAAATCCGAAAATTTCACCAGCTTACCTACTATTATTGCAGAAAATAGTGAAATTTGGCGGAGTAGGATTGGCGTGACAGTAGCTCTCAGGATTCCAGATGAATTACTTAGAATTGGGGCGCTTGCGTCACTTACTCTAAGTTTGAAGCGGAAAGGACAAAGACAAACACGCCCTTCCTTTGGCTTTTTTCGGTCCAGCTACCGTCACCCCAATCCTACGGAGCCACATTTCACCATTTTAACACCACAAAAAAGAACAAATCACCTGTAAAAATTTCCAGGTAATTTGCTCTAATTATATGTCACTAGTTTTATTTCCGTTTTTTCTTTTTCTTCTTGTTCTTTTTCACCATGCGGTTCATGGCCATCTTGCCAAGTTTGCCTTTGACGCCGGTCCCAAACATTTGGTCCATCCCCGCCGGCATACTACCTTTGGACATTTGTTGCATCATTTTTTGGCTTTCCTTGAACTGTTTGATAAAGCGGTTGACCTCCACTACGGAATTCCCGGAACCCGCTGCGATTCGGCGGCGGCGACTTGGATTGAGCAAATCGGGATTTTCCCGTTCAGCTGGCGTCATGGATAAAACGATGGCTTTTTGGCGAGCCAGTTGTTTCGGATCGACTTTGACATTTTCGATGCCTGGAATTTGGCTCATACCCGGTATCATCTTGATCAAATCTTCCAGTGGTCCCATGTTTTGAACTTGATCCATCTGTTCGATAAAGTCGTTGAAGTCAAAGGAATTTTCCTTCATCTTGCGGGCCAGTTCTTCGGCTTGTTTTTCATCGTATTCGGATTGGGCTTTTTCAATCAGGGTCAGCATGTCCCCCATCCCCAAAATGCGGCTAGCCATCCGGTCTGGGTGGAAGACTTCCAAGTCCGTCAATTTTTCACCAGTCCCGGTGAACTTGATCGGTGCGCCAGTCACTTGACGAATGGACAGCGCTGCACCACCACGGGTATCACCGTCGAGTTTGGTGATAATCACCCCACTGATACCTAACTGGGCATTAAAGCTATCGGCAACATTCACCGCATCTTGCCCGGTCATGGCATCCACCACCAGTAAGATTTCATCTGGTTGGGCGACCTCTTTGATTTGTTTCAACTCATCCATCAAGGCTTCATCGATATGCAAACGGCCGGCGGTATCAATCAAGACATAGTCATTTTTCTTTTCTTGCGCCACAGCCATCCCTTGGCGGACGATTTCCACCGGACTGACGTCAGTCCCCATATCAAAAACAGGCACATCCAGTTGTTGTCCTAAGACTTTCAATTGGTCGATGGCTGCTGGACGATAAACGTCTCCGGCAATCATTAACGGCCGTGCATTTTCATTTTTCTTCAAATAATTGGCCAGCTTACCAGCAAACGTGGTTTTCCCGGCCCCTTGTAGCCCCACCATCATGATGACTGTCGGGATTTTTGGTGATTTATTGAGACCGACTGTTTCTTCCCCTAAGGTTTTGGTCAGTTCTTCATTGACGATTTTAACGATTTGTTGCGCTGGGGAGAGACTTTCTAGAACTTCTGAACCCACCGCCCGCTCCCGGACATTTTTGGTGAATTCTTTGACGACTTGCAGATTGACGTCGGCTTCAAGTAAAGCAAGGCGGATTTCCCGCATCATTTCTTTGACGTCAGCTTCGGTTACCTTTCCTTTTTTACGAAGGCGGCTCATGGCCGACTGTAGGCGTTCTGTTAAGCTTTCAAATGCCATTCATTTTCATTCCTTTATTCATCGATTTCTTGGATTTCTTCAATAAACCCAGTGAGAGCCATATCTTTAGGATAGTGCTCCGTCACGTAGGTGGTCAGTTTTTCCAACACTTCATTGCGGACGATATAATCAGAGAACATATGCAGTTTGCGCTCGTAATCCTCCAATATTTTTTCAGTCCTTTTAATATTATCATAAACTGCCTGACGACTCACCTGAAATTCTTCAGCAATCTCACCCAAAGAAAAATCATCGGCATAGTACAACTCCATGTAATTCATCTGCTTTTCCGTCAGCAAAGTGGAGTAGAACTCAAACAAAGCATTCATGCGATTGGTTTTTTCGATTTCCATCGTTTCCACTCCCTTTAATCTTGGTACGTAACTGCTAAGCCATCAAGTAGCTCATGGTAATTGTCTTCAGTGTAAACAGTGATTCCCCGCTTCAAAAAATAAGCAGTAGCTACTCCCACCCCACTAACACGGGTACCTGAAAAGCTACCATCATAAATCATCTGACTGCCACAAGACGGACTCCGCTCCTTCAAAATCACTTGTTGGATCCCTTGGGCTTGCAATTGTTGATAAGCTTTTCGAGCACCGTTTTTATAGGCTTCTGTGACATCGACTCCGGCCGTATTGACCACTTGGGCTTGCCCCTGCCAGACATCAAGGCCATCCCCACCAATGATTTCAGCGGGTTTACGAGGCGTTGGGAGCCCTCCAAGGACTTCCGGGCAAATCAGTTGGGCTTGCCCCGCTTCAATCAAAGGGCGTAAGTCTGTCAGCTCCTGCGTATTGCCATCATAGCGACAAAAAAGTCCGCCTAAACAGGCGCTAATTCCAATCACGACTTGATTTCCTCCTGACTTATTCCTTTCACCGCGGTTACTTCAGCAAAATCCGAAACTTCAGTTGCCATTATAGCATTTTTCTGCTTACTAAAATAGTAGCCTACTGGATTCTATGCTAAAATGAAGCCAATTATATGGTCTTTGGTGCCTGCACTTGCTGACAAGCTTTGGCACCATTCACTCTAGTTACAAAAGGAGATTTTCATGAAAAAAGTATTGATTGTCGACGATGAACCCTCCATCGTCACCTTACTAAGCTTCAATCTCGAAAAAGAAGGTTATCACGTTACCAGTGCCAATGACGGCTTAACCGGGTACGACTTGGCGTTGCACCAAGCCTTTGATTTTATTATTTTGGATATCATGCTACCAGGATTAGACGGCATGGAAATTACCAAAAAATTACGGCAAGAAAAAGTTGATACGCCGATTTTATTATTGACTGCTAAAGATGAAACCATCGACCGGATTTTAGGTTTGGAAATTGGCGCTGACGATTATCTCACCAAACCCTTTAGCCCGCGGGAAGTTTCTGCTCGGATGAAGGCGATTTTCCGGCGTCTGCAACCGCGAAATCTCCCCCACGATGCGGCAGCGGCAGCTAATGAACAAGAAGCCAAAAGTGACATCCTGACAATTGGCGAAATTACCGCTGACTTGGCTAATTTTGAAGTGACGGTTGCCGAAGCGCCGATCTTTTTGACACCGAAAGAATTTGAATTGCTAGTGTATTTTATGAAACGCAAAGATCGCGTGATTGATCGCGACACGCTATTGGATCGGATTTGGAAGTTTGACTTTGCCGGCCAAAGTCGGATCGTGGATGTCCACGTCTCCCACCTGCGAGAAAAAATCGAAAAAGACCCCAAAAATCCCGATTACTTAGTGACCGTACGGGGCTTTGGCTATAAATTTCAGGAGCCCAAACAATGAAAAAGCACTATGGGGAATCCCTCGCCTGGTTAGCGGTTTTATTGGTCATTTTCATCGGCGCTTGGCAATTGATTGCAGGCTTTTACCAGCGTCAGGTTTTGGATCAGCAACAGACATATTTGGAAAAAAAAGGCAGCCTGTTGATGCACATGGCAGAACTAAATGGTGGCGGGGATAGTCTAAAAGACCTTAGCCAACACTACGTCACCTCTTCTGACGAACGCATCACCTTGCTGGCTGCTGATGGGGCGATCTTATTTGATACCTATGACCCTAGTCTCGAAGGTACCCGCAGTGATCGCCCGGAAATCAAAACTTTGTTACAAGGGGGCAAGCTGGGAGTCTCTTTGCGGCAAAGCGATACCTTGAACAAGGAACTGCTCTATGTAGCCATTCCAGTGATGACTGATGGCCAGCTCAGTAATATCATTCGGATTGCTGAGCCCACTGCCACCTTTATGGCTGAAGCCGGCTCGGTAAGGCAATCGATCTTTTTCGTATACAGTGTTTTATGCCTGCTGATTACCTTTTTGGTGCTGTATTTTTTACGACAAAAAAATCGCCCCATCGAAAAAATCTTACCGGTGCTGAAAAAAATGGCGACCCAACCTCAAAAAACCGAACTGATTATGCAGACTTCACCTCAATGGCAAGAACTTTATCAGACCATCAACCAGTTAAGCGAACAACTCAGTCAAACTTACCAAGCCTATACCGCCACTGAAAATCAGCTTCATACCTTACTCAACGAATTGATGATTGGCGTCTTTATTTTAGATGAAGAGCAACAACTAGTGATGATCAATCCCACCATGCAAGAACAGCTGGGCATCACGGGAATGCTCAGCTTGCCAACGGAATTTGCCAGTGTGATAAAAGATCCTGGCTTGATCCAACTCATCTACCGGATCAACAAGCACCAGCCAGTCCTCCAAGAAGAATTGCGCCTAAAGCTCCCAGAAGAAAAAGTGCTGGACATCAACCTCCGTCTTTTTAATGAGCAAAAACAGCTGATGGGAATTTCTTATGATCTGACTCGTGTGCGCCAACTCGAAAAAATGCAAAAAGATTTTGTCAGCAATGTTTCCCATGAACTGAAAACACCGGTGACTTCCTTGATTGGCTTTACAGAAACCTTGTTGGCAGGAGCCATGCATGATCCTAAAATCACCGAAGAATTTCTCGTGATTATGCAAAAAGATGCCCAACGTCTGCAACGCCTGATCCAAGATATCATTCAGCTTTCCAAAACCGAGGCTGAATTGCAATACGAACTGCAACCTATCGAACTCCCGACGCTCTTCCAACAACTAAAAGACAGCTATCGTCAGCTATTGGCAGAGAAGCAAGTAACCTTAACCTTGACGGGTAGCGAACCGACTTACTGGTTAACCAATCGAGAGTTCTTCTACCCTATTATCAAAAACTTGGTGGAAAACGCCATCCAGTATTCTCCGAAGAATAGCCAGGTGAAACTCAGCTGGCGCCTGACAGCGGCAGACCAACTGGAAGTCACAGTTCGTGATCAAGGGTTGGGCATTGACCAGGATGACCAGGAACGGATTTTCGAGCGTTTTTATCGCGTCGATAAAGCCCGGGCCCGCCATTCTGGTGGTACAGGACTCGGTTTAGCTATCGTAAAAGACTATACCGAAAAACTTGGGGGCACCCTCCATTTGACCAGTCATCCACAGGTGGGCTCCACCTTTTCTGTCGCTTTCCCCAAATTAACCAAATAGAATGGACTTATTTCCGAAAAAACACTTGCTTGAAAGCGGAATTGGTAGGTACCAACGAATGATTAATTTTTATTTTGCTAATTCGTAAAATAAAGTCTACAAATAAAAACTGCTGGCCACTTTAACAGTGAACCAGCAGTTTTTATGATCCTTTTCCAAAAGAATCAAGGGATGAAGGCTTTTCTTGGTAGACCTGGCAAAGCTCATTTTTTAATCGTTGAACGTTTCTCGATAGTTATGCAAAGATCCACGAGTCACTCGGATAAAGCAATAGAGCAGGGCCAGGAAAAAAGCTCCAAAAAATAACGATCCTATCAGCTGGGACAGTTTCAAAAATCCAACTGTTGCCATTAAAATAAGCCCCAGAATCAACAAGTATAGAAAGCTGCGCACAATCCCTTGGATGATAAATCTTCTCTGACTAGCACCGGCAGGAGTTCTTTCAAAAATCCATTGAAAGAAGATTTCAAAGACTAAATCAGCCATATTCACTACCTCTTCTATTCACTGTTTTATTTTACTTAACATAACATATAAAGTAACCTTGGGAAAATCAAATCTTGTCTTTCCCACATTGTTTTGACTAAAGTCCTGCCCCCCTCTGGAACAAGTAAACGCCGCTTTGTCAAAAAAAGTTACTCGTAACAGCACCGAAACACGACACTAGCCAACGTCTGTCTAATCCCTTTCAAAAACCAAGAAAGATTCTTTGACCAAAAGAGCTTTCCCGTCTAAAACTAGACATGTAAGATCATTCCTACTCCTACACTAAGGATGCTTGAGTAAGGATGGCAAGTATTCACCAATAATTGGAGGAATTATCATGAAAGTATTGGTTTTAGGTGCCCATGGACAAATCGCTCGCTTAGTCGAAACACAGTTAGCAGCAGAGGCGCCGGAGATTCAACAAACTTGGTTTTTAAGGGATAGTCAACGCCTAGCCAGTGACGCCTCCCCTAGCATTACCCTTTTTGAAGGCGATGCTGCCAATGAAGCTGATATTCAGCAAGCGTTACAAGATGTCAATCTCGTCTACGCCAACCTTTCTGGCAGCAATATCGAAGCCCAAGCCACCGCTGTCGTCAAAGGGATGAAAAAAGGCGGGGTCTCTCGTCTCATTTGGATTTCTACTTTGGGTATTTACGATGAGGTTCCCGGTGCCTATGGGAAATGGAATCATGACATGCTAGACGGTGGGTATTTGGAAACCTATCGCGCTGCCGCCAAAATCATCGAAATTTCCGGTCTGGATTACACCATTATTCGCCCGGCTTGGCTCAGCAACAAAACAGAAGTCGACTATGAGCTGACGGAAAAGGGCACACCATTTAAAGGGACAGAAGTTTCTCGCGCTAGCGTTGCCGATTTGGTGGTCAAAATCATCCAAAATCCCGCCTTATACCAAAAGAGTTCCCTTGGAGCCAACAAACCAAATACCGATGGTGACAAACCAGAATGGTATCGCTAAACCTATGTAAAAAACAAGGAAATTAGGTAGTAACAACTCTAGATATCAACATACCAAGCCAATAACAAAGACAGCCTCACGGATTCCTGTTTTCCGTGAGGCTGTCTTTGTCGTTTTCACTCCTACAAGTCTTTCACTTCACCAGTAGCTGAGCGTTCGACTTTCATATCTGTAATTGGCAAGTAACCCAATTCTTTCACAACGCCTTGTTGCACATCGTCTTCTAGCATATAATCAAGGAACTTCTTGGTACCGGCATCAGGCTCACCATTAGTGTACATATGTTCATAAGACCAGATTTTCCAGTCGTTCGTAGCAATTTTTTCCGCAGTGGGGGCAACACCATCGACTGCCAAGTCTTGAAGGCTATCATCTAAATAAGACAACGCCAAGTAACTGATGGCTCCTGGCGTTTCCGCCACAATCTTTTTCACCGTTCCGGAAGAATCTTGTTCTTGAGATTGGATAGACTCAGCACCATCTAGCGCCCATTTTTCAAATGTTGCCCGCGTACCGCTTCCAGATGCTCGGTTAATAACAGCGATTTCTTGGTCTTTCCCACCAACATCTTTCCAGTTAGTGGTCTTACCCGTGAAGATATCAATGAGTTGGGCTTTGGTCAATTCTTTGATCCCCACCTCTTTGTTGGCGACTGGAGCCATACCAACGACGGCCACTTTATGATCCACTAATTTATCAGCAGGGACGCCATCTTTTTCTTCTGCGAAAACATCTGAGTTGCCAATAGTCACGGCCCCAGTGGCAACTTGAGATAAGCCCGTACCACTTCCGCCCCCTTGGACAGAGATTTGATAATTAGCGTTTTCCTGTGTAAAGCTTTCTTGTGCCGCGTCTACCAATGGTTGCAATGCTGTCGATCCCACGGCAGTAATTTTGACAGCTTCACTGCTTTTACTGCCAGCGTCACTCGCGGCATTTCCACTTCCGTTTCCTTTGCCACAGCCCGCCAATAATAAACCGGCTGCAAGAACTATCAGACTCATTTTTTTCACTTTTTTCACGATTATTCCTCCTTGATAGTCACACACAATGACCTGCTTCATCAGTTGGTAAACAGCCTGTCACGCTCGCAGCTGCCTCACTGACTTACAAGCATAGTCTAACAAGTTCATGTAAAGGCACCACCAACATCAGGTAAAGATTAGGTGAAGGGATGTAAAAGTTCTGTAAATTCTGCTAGTAAACTAGTGCCGAACAAAAAAAGTTGTTGCATTAATCAACAATCACCTAAAAAAAGTGTGGCATTTTCCGGTCCAGCTACAGATATTTCGATTGCTACGGAGCTAAATCTCACCATTTTTTTGCTATCAAAAAACAGTATAAAAACCTCTATAAATCTTGATAAAATAGGACTTCACATCGATTAAGTCAGATAAAGCCTTAGTATATAAAAAGACGGCCCCAAAATGGCAGCCGTCTAAAGACTTCTTTTCCTCTAAAACCCTTGAGGATTTTCTGCTCGTACATCCAAATGGACCAGATAACGCCAGCGACAAATGATAAACAATAGCGTCATCAACCCACCATAACAAGCAATAATGATGAAAAAGTAATGCCAGAGATTCAAAGAGGATAACTGAACAATCCCCCAATAAGCCACTGCCGAATGAATCGTCGCCACAAGCATCGGGATATAAAACATCCCTACCAATTGCTTAGTCACGATTTGATGTCGTTGTTTTGGTTGGAGGCCCAATTGATACAAACTGCGATGGTAACGCCCTTCTTTGTCCAAATCGCCAAATAAGCGGAAATACATGATAGACGCCGTAAAGATGAAGAAGACGCCGCCTAATAAGACCCCAATCATCAAAATCAAGCCGTTGGACTGGCGTTGTTTTTGCCAGCCTTCATAGCGGGATTCATATTGTAAATAATAGTCGTTGTAGAGTTTTTCCCAATGTTCTTCCATTTCTTTGTCTGACAAGTTTTCATCGACTGGCGCCATGGAAAGCTCCTCGTATTTGTCCTGTTTGTCGTGGAGCAAGGTCAACAGTTTTTGATTGACGTTTTCATCGGTGCGCCATTCTTTAAAGTCTAATAACTGGTAACGAATCATTGGGTAATCATCGTCTTCTGCAATCTGAAATTGAGCTACCATGTCGTCTGGAGCGATAAAGAAGCGATACATATTGGCAATCCGAAACCGCACTGGTTGGGAAGTCAATGTAAGCTCTTTTGTGCCAGACTGCAAATCAACTTCTAACGTTTGTTGCCGTTGACTAAGCTCCTCTTCCTGATATTTGTTTTCTTCCACCGCCGTTGAAGCTGGTGCAATGATTTCATCGGCTTTGGGATGCAACGCTTCAAAGCCAAATCTCTTGGCTACCTGATTGTAATCAGAAGCCTTCATACAATAAGCAATGTAAGTCCCGACTTCTTGATCTTGGGTCCCTTTTTCTTGATAACCCATGGGATAAGTAATGACTTGACTATAAAGGGGGGTGTGCCCACCAGCTTTGATGATGTTGATCATTTCTTGAGCAGTCTTTGACGTATTGGTGACCTGATCAGCCTTCGTGACGCTTTCGTTTAGCACGAAGGCGGTAGAAATACTATTCCGGCTACCCGTCTCAGAACTTCCCAAAGCCACTGTCACCGAAATCCCAACTAAAGCTACCGAAGCGGTACAAGCAATCAAAGCAAACATGGTAGCATTACTTTTGGCTTTGTAGATCCCTTCTGCAATACCGAGCAATTTCTTTCCTTGCCAATAGCTACTGCGTTTTTTTGCTCCTTTGTAGAAGTACACCACCACTTGATGGAAAAACAAGAAGGTGCCCAAAACAGTCAACAACACGCAGGCCAACACTAAAAGAAGTCCCATGCCCGACGAACCATAGATAAAGTACACCAGTGAACCATAGCCACCAGCTAAACACATAAATGCTAAAACTACTAGCAACGGATGGGTCTTAGGCAGAGGTTGTGGCGTTTCATCACTTTTCCCCAGTTGGCTCAATGTTTCTGTCTCGATTCGCAAAGTCATAATCAAACTAATCAACAGATACAGCCCCAAAAAGACCACCACAGTTAGCAGGATACCCAAAGTCGGGAAGTAAAACCGCAAACCGGTAATGATCCCTAACAGATTTTCAATCACGATCAAAATTACCTTAGTAAACAAGACACCGAGCCCAACACCAGTAAAGATCGAAACGAAGCCAATCAGCATATTTTCCCCAAATAAAATCTTTCGTAGATCTTTAGGCTTCATCCCCAGCATCAAATAAATCCCCAAGTCTCGCTTGCGAGCTTTAACGAAGGTCCAAAAAGAATACCAAAGGAAAATAATCGACAGTAAGACGATCAACACTTGGCTAGCAATCATCCCAAAACCTGCGAGTTCCGATACATCCCCACTAGAGCCTTGAATCCCGCCACGCATTTGTGGATGGAAGGTCAACATGGCAAAAGTGAAAAAGACAAAGACGGAAAACGTACTGGCGAGAAAATAGCTGCCATAAGTCCGCGCAGAACGCAGAACATTATTAATAATCAGCTTGAAGAAGCTCACGAGAACGACCTCCTAAATGACTTAACACCGTCAAGATTTTTTGGTAAAAGGCATCGCGATCTTCTCCAAGATAGATTTCATTGTAAAAGCGACCATCTTTGATAAAGATGACTCGATTACAAAAACTCGCTGAAAAGGCATCATGGGTCACCATCAACGTCGTCACTTGCCGTTCTTGATTCATCGCTGACAAAAGCTCCATCACAGCATTGGCGGCTTTCGAATCGAGATTACCAGTGGGTTCGTCTGCCAAGATCAAACTAGGATTATGAATCAACGCCCGACAAATCGATATCCGCTGTGCTTCCCCACCAGACAATTGATAAATTCGCTTGTTACGCAAATGAGCAATCCCTAACTCTGTCATCAATCGTTCTGCTTCTTTCAGCATCACTGACGGCTTTTCCCGGTCCAACGTCAATGGCAAGACGATATTTTCCACCACTGTCAACGGTGCGAGCAAATTGTAGTTCTGGAAGACAAAGCCAAGTTTTTGACGGCGAAAATCTGCCAATTTGTTTTTATTGTATTCATGGGGATTTTCCCCTTCCAAAAGGATTTTGCCAGAAGTTGGCTGATCCAAAGTCGCCACACAGTTAAGCAAGGTCGTCTTGCCACTTCCTGAAGGCCCCATGATTGCTACAAATTCCCCTTTTTGAATCTTTAAGTCGATGCCTTTCAACACTTCAACAGTAACTTCTCCACTGTAGTTTTTCACCAATTGCTTGATTTCTAGCAATGTCATGGTGTTTTCCTCCTTTAACCTGCCCTTACCCATAGGTGTTTGACAGGACTTCTTTGTATCCATAGTTTACCAAGGAAGCTAGCTTTTACCTATCTGTCAAGTTGACAAAAAGCTTACAAAGTCGTAAGAAACTAAAAACAGTCGCCTACAGCAAAAAACAAAGGAATACCTACACATAAAAATGCTGGTCTTCCTTTGGCTTTATCTTTTTAAGAGTCTTATTGCAACCCATCATCTGGAAACCGTAAAGTCACTTGGGTCCCCTCACCGACTGTGGAATCAATCGCAAAAGCAATCCCTAGCTCTTCGCTCACCTGATCCACCAAGTACAGTCCCATCCCTGTGGCCTCGCCGAACTTACGGCCATTTTCGCCGGTGAAGAAGGGCCGTTTGACTCGTGGCAAATCAGCTGGTGGAATCCCAACACCATGGTCAACAATCCGTAAAATAGGAGCGCCTTCAAATCTTGTTCCAGTCAAAGTAACTTTGCTACCAGCCTTTGAGTATTTGATGCTATTGATCAAAATTTGTTCAAGGACAAATTGCAACCATTTTTCATCCGAAATCACCACGAGCTTTTCTGAAATTTTCATCTCAGGAAATACTTGGTGTTGGATAAAGAAGTTTTTCTGTTGATTCACTGCGGCATTGACCACTTTTTCCAATGAAAGTTGCTGCAATGTAAAATCCTGGGCCACGCCACCGATTAACCGTGCTTCATTTAAAGCTAAGTTAAGGCCACTTTTCAAACGTTGCGTCTCCCGCAAAACTTCTACTGAATCCAGTTGATTTTCCTGGGCCATCATTTCCAAAACACTGATTGGGGTCTTCATCTGATGGGTCCAGAGGTTCATAAAAGTCACTTGTTGTTCCCTCGCACGGGTGGACTGGAGTATCTGATCCTCTTGTTTTTGAAGCAGGCTATTTACCTTATCAAAAATGAGACGACTTTCTTTGTCAGTATCCCCTCGCAACAATGCAGAACTTTTTCCCGACAGAAAATCATACCAGCGCCGTTTCCGAAAATAATCCAAGAGAAAACAGCCAATCAGCAAGAGAGTGCCCACCGCCAGGAGGTATACTAATAAACGCCAATTTTCACTGTGTGCTAGACCCAGCACCACAATTACAAAAAGCTGAACTGTAAAGACTAACAAAAATTGTAGCCAATGGGTCTTCCCATAAAAGGCCATCACCCTTGCCCCCAATCCAATTGGTAGCCTTGGCCCCGCAACGTATGAATCTTAGCCACCAAGCCCATGTCCTCCAATTTTTTTCGCAAACGCCCCATATTCACAGAAAGCGTATTGTCATCCACGAAACGCTCATCATCCCACAGCTTCATCAAAAAAGTCTCACGTTTAACTATAGTTGGGGCATTTTCTATCAATAATTCCATCAATTCCCCTTCTTTTTTCGTCAGAAATTCTTTTTTATCGCCATAGCGAATTTCTAAACGTTCGGGAAAATACTGTAATTCACGATAGGTCAAAATCCGCTCACCAGCTACCGAGTATTCGCCGTAGGTTCGTCGGAGTTGGCTTTTGATTTTAGCAATCAAGATTTCATTGGCAAAAGGTTTCACCAAATAATCATCTCCGCCGTATTCCATCGCCATCACTTGATCCATCGTATGATCTCGAGCAGACAAAAAGATGATGGGCAGATTGGATAGCTTTCGCAACTCTCGTGTCCAATAAAAGCCATCAAAATAAGGCAAGTTGATATCCATAAGGACCAAATCCGGCATCAATTTACTAAATTCCCCCACTAAATCAGCAAAATCTACCGGAACCGTTACCTCAAATCCATATTTTTCAATAGCCTCTTTTACTACTTTGGCCAGTGCCTCATCATCTTCAATCAAAAAGATTTTCATATTCAATCCCCATTTCTCAGAGCCGTTTCCTTGTTTCATTCTACCAAATCTTCGAATGCTTTTGGTTATCCTTTTTCACGAGTATACCAACAACCATTATTTGCGAAAGCGAGGTATACTATTACTAACAAAAAGAAAGAAGGTCTTTTTCATGTTAGAAATTCACTATATTCCTGTCGGTGGTGCTGAGAAAGTCAAAACCTATGAGACGGCAAATGCCTTTTTAGCGGCCCAATATTTGGAAGTCCCTGAACTGCAAGACAACTCCCGTGTGACAAAAGTCTTGTTGGATGGGGAAGCGGTTGAGCTACAAGATAAGACGGTCGCCGGTCTCTTTGATTATCTAAACCACTAATTTCTTGAAAAACATCCCCATTAAATAAGATAATTTTTATGAGTTGTCTTAGGACTTAGCTAGTCATAGGCTGCCTTCGTTTCATTATTGAAAGGTAGCCATTTTATTTTTAGTCTAAAAAAGCAGTCGTCTTTTCGTTGTGGAAAAGCCGACTGCTTTTTTTATTACGTAAAACAGATTTTTTTGTGGATAACTTCGGTAAATAACACAAAATTTGTTTCATGTTCCGTGAAAACATAGAACCATCAATCTTTTTGATCTTTAAGATACTTTTTGAAAAAAATCCTCAAACTATTGACATCTGCAAAGTTACAAAACTAAAGTCAAAAAATAGAGTTATTTTATTTGCTAGCGTTTCACAAAAAGGAAATGTTTCATATTTGAAAGCGTCTCATTCTTTCCAGCCTAATTAGGACTTCTTTCAGAAAATATTTTTGTTCTATCAAAGCAGCTCTTTTTCCATCACCAATAACCGACCTTGAGGTGAATCTTGCTGAGAAACCTCAATGAAGCCTTGTTTTTGCCACATCTTCTGACCAATTCCATTACTCTGATAGACGCCTAAACGTAGCTTGGACTGGCCTTTTTCCCGGCACCTTTTCTCAACTTGTTGGTAACAAAAAGTGCCTAACCCTTGATGTCGTACCCTTGGGTGAAAAACCATCAAGCCGAGTATCGTCGTCTCTTCTTGGGGATAGTCATGTAACAAATCAATCAATCCCACTAGCTGACCAACTTTCATCACCGCAAAAACTTCTTTGTCGGCAAGGTCCGTATCCGGTGGAAGGTCATAAAACAAGTCATGTTCGACTTCTTCAATCGTCGGTTGCTGCTTTTGCCAGTGGCTAAAATAATCCAAGCAACTCATCATCAGTTCATAAACCGCTGGACTCTGACTAGCAGCTATTTTGACTAGCTCATTTCCTGATTCATTTTGTGTTTGCCATATAGGCGGCCAAGCGGGTCATCGCCTCTTTTAAAGAAGCCATCTCAGCAGCATAACTAACCCGTACATAGCCTTCTCCTTCAATTCCAAAGGCGACACCCGGAATTACAGCTAATTTATTTTTTTCCGCCAAATCCACACAAAAAGCCATCGAATCTTGTAAGTAACCTGCTGGAATTTTGGCAAAAAGGTAAAACGCTCCTGCTGGTTTTGCCACTTCAAAGCCCAATTGCGACATCTCATCGTAAACAAAGTCCCGGCGTTTACGGTATTCTTCTTTCATGACTGCTGCATCGAGAAGCCCTGCTGTCAGAGCTTCCACCGCCGCTTTTTGGGAAATCGTAGAAGCTGCCGTCACCAAATATTGATGGACTTTGATGATTTGGGCAGTCAAGCTTTCCGGTGCGAAGATAAACCCAATCCGCCAGCCCGTCATCGCATGGGATTTAGACAAGCCGTTGATCAAGATCGTCTGCTCAGGAATAAACTCAGCGATAGAAACATGAGTCTGGTCATAGCTCAACTCGCTATAGACTTCATCACTGATGACAAAGACCGGATACTTTTTCAAAACCTCAGCTAGTGCTTGGACTTCCTCGCGGTTATAGGTCACACCGGTGGGATTGCTAGGATAATTCAAAATCACCGCTTTGACCTTGTCCCCTTGTTCTTGCAAAGTCGTTTCTAAAACTTCCGGCGACAAGACAAAACCATTGTTGGTGGTATCCATATAGACTGCCTCTGCACCGGCTAGGGTGATGACTGGTTCATACCCAGGATAAATTGGTGCCGGTAGCAAGACTTTATCACCGGCTTCTAACATGGAGAGTAGCGCAGCCGAGATGGCCTCTGTCGCCCCCACCGTCACCAAGATTTCCTTTTGTGGATGATAGCTTAAGCCATAGCGTTCTTTCAAATAATAGGCCGCAGCTTCTCTGACATCAGTCAGTCCTGCCATCCCGCTATAGTGACTAAAATTTTCAGTAATCGCCTGACGTCCGGCTTCTTTGACATGTTCTGGCGTATTAAAATCCGGCTCTCCTAAAGTTAACTTCAACATCCCGTCGATTCCCGACACTCGTTCATCAAACTGTCGAATCAAAGAAACGGCAATTTTGTAGACTTGTTGATTGAAACGTTCTGTTAATGGCTGCATATCCAACGGCTCCTTTTTGATTACACGTTACTGTTATTCATCAGTGACGCCCTCAATTATTTTGAGGTCCTTTTGTACAATCCTATCACACTCTTAACATTCAAAAAAGCCAAAGACTAACAAAAGAAACCACATAAGACTTTGATGTTCGCATTTTCGCGAGTCTCCGGAAGGCGAGTTTTCCGTTTATTTTTAACGGCTTAAAATCCACGAAATCAAAGGCTCATCTTCTGCTCTTTTAGCCAACACAAATGTTATCTTTCATTTTTAGAAGAAGTCACTAAAAAAAATCTAATCTTTCTGAAAAATATTAAAATGTGGATTGCTACTAATTTTAAATGGTCGTAAAATGAAAATGAAATAACACATATCTAGGAGGTGTACCATGTTAAAACAACTTTATCGTCTGCCGCTTATGTTATTTATGATTCCTTTTGTTTACTTGTCGCTTTGGTTAGATACATACTTCCAGTCAGTCCTTGGTTTTTTCTTTTCATTGGTTTTGGCTGTGTTGCTAGGTTTTTATTTTAAGGCCTCGAAGCAACTGCACTTATGGGCCGTCGGTAATATCGTCAGCACCATCATTTCCTTATTGCTACAGCACCAACATCCAGAATGGCATTTTCATTACCAGCCCTTTAACCCCACCCTTTTAGTATTGTCTCTTTCCTTGCTTTACTTGATTCCGCAGCTATTCGGAATCTTTTGGGCCAAAGTCTTGCGGATCAATCTGGCCCAAGATAATCAAAAATACAAATTCATTTTTATGAAAAAATGACCGTTAAAAAACCCCCGAGCCTAGATTGGTTCGGGGATTTTTGATTACTGGATATCTTTCAAATGAATCTTTTTAATGATCAGCTTATCAAACATCGTGCCTTGATTATCTTGTTCGCCGATGACCTCAGCCACAACATTTTTGCCATCATGTTTTTTGCGGAGTTGGTAGATGATTTTGCCGGTTTGCTTCAGCTCAGTCACCATGTCCACTACTCCACCAAAGCCAGTTTTACGGGTTATGAAACCTAGTGCGACCATCCGTTCATCCAAATTTTTAGCCGAGATCGTAGCACCGGTAATCAACGCTTCTCTCATCACATTTAGAAATTCGTCTAAGCCATCCACGGTGCCGATCTCATCTTCCACCGGTTCAGGGCGACTGTGGAGTTCCTGTAAGAGGTTTTCGTACTGCTCTTGCGTCAGCATGACACCAGCGACTTTTTCCCGATTAAACACGTAAACAGCGGTCCCTGCTTGCCGTGCTTGCTCAAAAACATCCATCGGTGATTTTTTGACCTCGGTAATCGATGTTGTCGGTACTTCTAACTTCTTCAGTTCCATTCCAGTCACTCCTATATCTATCTGAGGCGCCAAACCGCGTCCTCCCTAACTTAGCAGTGGCTCATCCGGCCACCACTGCACAAACTTCAATGGTCACATTATATCATAAACTCGCTGTTTCACCACCTACTACTGGCAAAAAAACACCACCCACAACTCGCACTTTGCTAGGAAGACGAGCTAATCTCGCTTGATTTTTAACGTCAAGGCATTGATTGCGACAATCACAGTACTCAAGCTCATCAAAATCGCCCCCACCGCTGGATTCAAAACAATTCCAATTGGAGCTAAAATCCCCGCTGCTAAAGGAATGGCAAAAATATTGTAACCAGCCCCCCACCAGAGGTTTTGAATCATTTTTTTGCGAGTTTGTTGGGCCAAGTCAAGGAAATGTAAAATATCTTCTGGGTTGGAATTGGTCAATACTACATCAGCTGAGTCAATCGCAACATCAGTCCCCGCACCAATGGCTATCCCGACGGTAGCACGAGCCAGACTAGGCGCGTCATTAATGCCATCACCAACCATGGCTACTCGTTTGCCAGCTTTCGTCAGATCAGCAATAACCGTTTCTTTGCCATCTGGTAGCAGTTCAGCATGAAAACGAGTCACCCCTAAATAATTCGCCACAGCGCTAGCAGCATGTTGGTTATCACCAGTCAGCATCACCGGCTCAATCCCACGATCTTGCAGTGCTTTAATGAAGGCTTTGGCATTGGGTTTGATTTGGTCTCCCAAGGCAATCAAGGCCACCAAGTCATCATCGGCTAACAAGTAACTGATGGTATTGCCTTGCTCTTGGTAACGAGTGATTTTAGCGGTAGGAACCTGGAGCGTCAACCGTTGCAATTCTTTTTCATTGACGATTTTGATTGACTTGCCATCAACACCCCCTGCTAACCCTACGCCAGAAATATTTTTTACATTCTCAGCTGTAGCCGGTTGGACCTTTTGTTCTTTGATATACTTCATGATTCCAGTAGCGATGGGATGATTGGCGGAAGCCTCCAAGGCCCCAAGCCACGATAGAAGTTTCTCATCATTATAAGTGGTGCTAAGATTTTCAAAACCGGTTACTGCAAAAGTGCCCGCTGTCAATGTCCCAGTCTTATCTAACAACACCATATCTAAATCATGGGCGTTTTCCAACGCATTGCGGTTTTTCAATAGCAAGCCATTTTTAGCAGCAATCGAAGTCGAGCGGGCCACCACCAATGGAATCGCCAACCCCAAAGCATGGGGACAGGCTATCACAAAGACAGTTACCATGCGATCCATTGCGGTTGGTAAATCAGCCACTAACAACCAAATAATAAAGGCCAACACCCCCACTGCTAAAGCGACATAAAAGAGCCATTTAGCCACTTTGTCCGCTAAACTTTCTAGCTGTGATTTTTCTGATTGAGCTCGCCGCACCATCTCCATCACTTTGGCTAAATAACCTGTCTCGCCAGTCCCGGTAACCTGGATCCGAATCGTCCCGTTCCCGTTTACCGAGCCCCCGATAACCTTGTCCCCTACTTGCTTTTTCACGCCGCGGGATTCACCAGTTATAGCGGACTCATCGACGGTGGTAGTACCTTCTTCAATCACACCATCGGTCGGCATCTTATCACCTGCTCGTACCAGAAGATGATCTGCTGCTTGAACTTCTTGTAAAGAAACTTTTTCTTCCTTGCCCTCCTTGGTCAGACGAATCACCGTATCCGGCAATAACTCTGCCAATTTTTGCAAAGCATTACTTGCATTTGAAACAGCACTCATTTCAATCCAGTGGCCCAAAAGCATAATGACAATCAAGGTTGCCAGTTCCCAGAAGAAATCCATCACATGGGCACCATGGAGGAAATGATTGGCTACAAACGCATAGAGACTATACAGATAGGAAACAGTAATCCCCATCGCAATCAACGTCATCATCGCTGGGCTTTTTTGCTTCAGTTCCATCTTTGCCCCAGCCAAAAACGGTTGGCCGCCATAGCAAAAGAGCACCGTCGCTAAAATCAATACCACCCAATCAGATCCTGGGAAGGTAAACTGAAATGGCAAATCAATTCCCATCATAGGAGACAAAAAAATTATCGGAATCGCCAAAACTAGCGACAACCAAAATTTTTGCTTGAAGTTTCCCATGTGCATCGAGTGGTCCATCCCCCCCATGTCATGATCCATGTGGTTCATATCATGATGGGTCATCTGGCTGTGATCCATTTTGCTGTGGTCCATTCCTGACATGTCTTCGTGATGGTGCATGTCGTTGTGATTCATTTTGCTATGGTCCATTTCGGCCATATCTTCCTGATGGTGCATGTCGCCGTGATTCATTTTGCTATGGTCCATTTCGGCCATCTCTTCCTGATGGTGCATGTCGCCGTGATTCATTTTGCTATGGTCCATTTCGGCCATCTCTTGCCCATTTGATTTGCGAGGAGTTGTTTCCTTTGCTCGCTGCTTAGCTAGCTTTTCAGACATTGCCAACACCCTTTCTTTACTTTCATCTTTCATCGTAACAACAAATCAAGAAAAGTGAAACGAACTTGTTTAGCATTTAAAGCTAAGTGTCCTTTGATTTGGTATGACAAAATTGTCTCAAGTACAAAGTCGGTCATACCTTAATCTAATAAAAAAGTCGGCCGGTCTTGCTTCCGGAGAATGCCTCGGGTGGTAGTGAGACCGGTAAATGCCAACTAAAGAACCGTTGTCATTTTGCTAGCTCATCTTAGCGATTTCTGCTTAGATGAACTGTATGCGTCATGCTTCTGATAGCTCCTTGCCGAAGTCAAACTTGTTGTAAGTCCAACAAAATCGTTGGACAACGACAAGTAATTTGCTAGCTCACCTTAGCGATTTCTGCTTAGGTGAACTGTATGCGATATGCTCCTTTAGCCCTCGGACATCCTCGACACTACTACCGAGACATTCTCCTCCAGCAGGTCCGGCCTGTTTTATCGATAAGCGCCTTATTCCCTCTGCTTCGTAAATCTAGCAATTATTTTCTTGTAGGGAAGCAGATGTATCATGAAAAAGGTGAGATTTAGCAGAGTAGAATTGGATTGACAGTCGCTCTAAAGATGCATAATGAATTACTTAGAGTTGTGGTGCTTGCACCACTTACTCTAAGTATGAATGCACAAGGCAAAGCTAATGGTACGTCTACGCATACAGTTCATCTAAACAGACACCGTTAAGATGAACTAGCAAAGACAAACAGATTTTTCCTTTGGCTTTTGCCGATCTAGCTACCGTCAACCCAATTCCTAGGTCGCTAAATTTCACCTTTTTCGGGCATCTCAATGTCGGCATGATAGGCCACTTAATTACTGATACCTCAATGGCGAACTAGCTAAGTTTTTTACGATTTAAACTGAGGGAATTCAAAAGCACGCTCACCGAACTAAAGGCCATGGCCCCACCAGCTACAATCGGATTCAAAAATCCTAATGCAGCGAAAGGAATGCCAATCGTATTGTAAATAAAAGCCCAGAAAAGGTTCTGTTTGATTTTCCGCAAGGTTGCTTGAGAGAGAGCAATCATCTTGCCCACATACGTCAAATCACTGTGAATCAAGGTGACATCAGCGGTTTCCATCGCAATATCCGTTCCGCTACCCATTGCGATACCGATGTCTGCCAAGGCCAATGCTGGCGCATCATTGATTCCGTCTCCTACCATCCCGACAATCTCGCCTTTATCTTGTAAATAGGCGACTTTTGCTGATTTGTCTTCCGGCAATACTTCGGCAAAAATATTTTCTACAGGAATCCCCACTTGTCGGCCAATCGCCTGCGCAGCTTTTTGGTTGTCCCCAGTGAGCATGTAAACTGAAACTCCAGCTGTTTGCAATTGCTTGATGGCCGCTTGGGACGTCTCTTTGATTTGGTCTGCCACAGCGATCGCACCTAGCACTTTTTCTTCGTCAGCCAACAACATTAAGGTTTTCCCCTCTGCTGCCCACTGGTCGATAACGACTTGATAATCCTTTGCTCCAGCCAACTCTTTGACAAAATTATAGGTTCCTAAGCGGTAGTTCACACCAGCAACTTGCCCTTTGATACCAAAGCCTGGGACCGCAGCAAAATCAGAGACTTCTTGCAAGTGAGCCCCTTTTTCTTGGGCGTAACTCAAAATGGCTTGCGCTAAGGGATGTTCCGACTGATTTTCAAGACTGGCAAGTACTTCAAGGTACCCTTCATCAGATAATTGCAAATCCGTCACGACGGGTTTGCCCACCGTAATCGTTCCTGTTTTATCCAAAATCACGCTGGAAATATGAGAGGCCGTTTCTAGCGCTTGGCCACCTTTGATTAAGATGCCATTTTTTGCACCTAAACCTGTCCCCACCATGATGGCAGTTGGTGTCGCTAAACCAAGGGCACAAGGACAGGCAATCACTAAGACCGCCACGCTATGAATCAAGGCTTGTTGCCAATCTCCCACAATTATACCTGTCAACACTAAGGTCAACAAAGCGGCGATTAACACTGCGGGCACAAAGATACCGGAAATTTTATCGGCAATTTGTTGAATCGGGGCTTTTGACCCTTGGGCATCTTCCACCATGCAAATGATACGAGCTAAAATTGTCTCATTGCCGACTTTCAGAGCTTGCATACGAATGGTTCCAGTAGTATTCACCGTGCCACCAAACACCGTATCGCCAACCATTTTTTCCACCGGCAAGCTTTCCCCCGTCAGCATGCTCTCATCCACAGAAGTTCCCCCGTCAAGGATGGCACCGTCCACCGGAATTTGCTCTCCGGGACGTACTAAAATCGTCATGCCCACGCTTACTTGATCCAAAGTCAGATCGGCCACGCTGCCATCTTCAGCTACCACGCGGGCCGTTTTCGCTTGCAGACCCACCAATTGTTTGATGGCATTAGAGGTTTTAGTTTTCGCTAAGGTTTCCAGGTATTTTCCTAGGAGAATCAGTGCAATAATCATCCCACTAGACTCAAAATAGAGTTCTTGTGGTTTCCCAGCGAAAAAGCCGTTGTAGACACTTAGTAAATAAGCGGCCGTCGTTCCCATCGCTACGAGGACATCCATGTTAGGGGCTTTGGTTTTGATGGCATGATAGGCCCCTTTATAAAAACGACTACCGATAACAAACTGAATCGGTGTCACCAAGATCAGCTGCACCCACGGATTGTGGAAAAAAGCCACCACTGGATTGTGAATGCCAGCCAACATCAGGAGCATCGAAATCATCAAGGGGGCTACCAAAATCCCACTGATGATCAAGTCTCGTTTCATTTTAAACAAGTGTTGCGCTTTTTCGGCGGCGACTTGCTTCTTATGATTTTCATCGTCCAAAATCGCACCATAGCCAATATTGGTGACCGCAGCAATCAACGCCTCCGCAGTCGTCTCGGCATAAGAAACGGTTGCTTTTTCTGTTGCCAGATTGACGTTAGCTGATAAGACTCCCGGGGTTTGGTTGAGTTCCTTTTCCACCCGAGCTGAACAGTTGGCACAAGTCATCCCCGTAATCACAAAACTTTGTGTCTGGGTGCCTGCTACATTTTCTACTCCATTATCATGACTCACCGCCATTTAAATCACCTCAGTTGGGTAACCCACAGCGGTGACCTTTTCAGCAATTGCTGTTGGCGTTACTTGACTTTCATCGAATTTGACCACACCATTGGCTTTTTTTAGGTTAATTTTCACTTTTTGAATGCCAGGCAGTTCATTGATACCTTTTTCCACCCGTGCAACGCAGTGTTCACAACTCATACCTTTGATTGAAAATGTTTGTTTCATCTTAAGTTCCTCCAATAACTCGTTTTTATTTTTGATGTTCCCGGCACTCACACTGGCCCGGGATACAATTACACTGAATTTCGGCGACCGGCGTCTTTTTCGCCAGAGCCAGTTGAATCATGGCAATATCTGTTGCCGTCAGCTGCGCCTCTGTCACCAAATCGGTAATGGCACTCCCGACTTTTTTAGCACAAATCCGGGAAAATAGATTCTCTGTCGCGCTTTGTAAAGTTTCTTCTTCACCAACTTGAGGAAAATAAATGTATTTTTTGCCACTAGGTTCGGTGCGGACGGCTGCTTTTTTTACCAGCCGACCGAGTAAAGTCTTCACTGTGGCCAATTTCCAGTCCATCCGTTGGCCTAAAACGTCAGCAATCTGCTGTGCATCCGCCTCGCCCAAAGTCCACAAGACACGCATGACTTCCCATTCCGAATCCGAAATCTTGATAGCATCTGTCGTTAGTAAATCGGTTTTAGCCATGAGGGTTCTCCTTTCGTTTACATCCGTAATCGTCATTGACACCGTCAGTTTACACTTGTAATCGATAACTGTCAATAAAAAAGAACGGAAAACCTAAAAATCAGTTTTCCGCTCGCAAATTGAGTAATTAAAAATGTAATTTAAAGCTGCTTTCTGCCATAAATGGTTTTTCTGGATCAAGACGAATACTACCAAATTGGGGATACTTTTCTGTTCCAGGAATCCCTTGAGGTTCAATGGCAATCGCCGCATGTTGACTCATAACACCATTTTTAAAGTTCAAACCTGCTTCGGCATCCCGAGTCGTGTAAATCACCACAGCTGGTTCGGTGGTAGTCAATTCCATCGAAATCAAGCCGTCTGGTGAAGTCAGAACCAACACGCTCGCTTGGTTGTTATCAAAAACAAAAGGATCGTCTAACAAAGTAGCGCCGATTTTCTTACCACCAAGGAAGTCAAATTTCGTTCCTGCTACATCCAAAAGTCGTCCAGTAGTGGTGATATCATCATTGGTTTCACCTACTTTGGAGGCCCGAATTTCTAAGGTATGTTCATCGATTGTATTGGCTGGTGAACCAGTCAAATTGTAATACCCATGATTGGTGGGATTGAAGATGGTTGGTTTATCCGATGTCGCTTCGAATTTAAAACTATAAACGTTTTCGTCACTCAAGGTATAAGTCACTTTGACTTGAACTGTTCCAGGGAAGCCATGGGCCCCATCAGGATCTGTATAAGCGAACATCACGCCTGCTTTGCCTTCTTCTTGGAAAGGTGTGGCATCAAAGGTTTGCTTGTCATAGCCGTTTAACCCACCATGAAGGGTATTGCCTTGTTGACTATCTTCCGTGGTGAAGGTTTCACCATCCAATTCAAACTGGGCGCCAGCTACACGACCAGCGATTGGTCCAATAGTCGCATTGTAATATGGGTTCTCATGATAGCCTGCCAAATCTTTAGGCCCGACCATCAAGTCTACTTCTTTTTCGCCGACAGGGACGATCAAATCCAACGCCCGCGCCCCAAATGGACTCAGTGCTAATTTGACACCATTTTTGTTTTCAACCAAGTAATAATCTTGGTATGCCTCGTTATGCATTGCTTTAACTGTTGCCATTATTTTGTTCCCACCTTTATTTGCTTTGTAAGTCCTTACACAAGTCTTAGTATAAAGGTAACGTTGCCTCGGGTCAAAGTTTTTTTAGTGATATTTACTACAAATATTTACTAACATCAACATAATGGAAAAGTGAGCTTTGGTCGTACGAACAGCTTCAAACTCTCTGAAAAAACAAAAAAACGCTTCGTCCCAATAACGAAGCGTAAAACTGGGGTAGCTGGATTCGAACCAACGCATGAGGGAGTCAAAGTCCCTTGCCTTACCGCTTGGCTATACCCCAATGAAATGGTGGAGGAGAGTGGATTCGAACCACTGAACCCGAAGGAACGGATTTACAGTCCGTCGCGTTTAGCCTCTTCGCTACTCCTCCATAAGTCGGCCTCAACTTGTTATCTCAACCCGACTTCATTATGATACTAAAAAACATTTTTGATTGCAAGTGGAAATTTCAATTTTTTTACAGGAAAACGTTTTTTTCTTAATCATGAAGATTATGCTGCATTAAAACCGCCTCAACAGCTAAATCCACTGACTTGTATGCCCCAAGATCTTCTTCACCTAGAAAGGCTTCATGTTCTTTTGGTCCCATAGTCAAGACTTCGCCGATCATTTTCTTGCCAATCAACAGTTGGTTGACAGTATACTCAGTGCCTTTAATACTGCGAGTGGTTTCTTCCACTTTTACTTCGATATCTTTGTTTTTCTTGGACATGCTACTCACCTCGTTATCATACTCCCAGACGGTAATCGCTGCTACCATCTGATGTGCTTCATTCTGCCTAACTAGCTTACCACAGGCCATCAAAAAAAGCACGAGTCAGCACGATTTTTGCTAGCGAGATAGTCTTATTTTCTGAAGTCCTATTGTATCAAAAATTACTCATCCGTAAGACGTTTTTTCTTACGCCATAATTTACTCAGCTTCAATCCATACAGTTTGGTGTATTGTTTAAAGAATACCGCTTCTGGATCAAGATAGGTCATTACCTGCATCAAGGCCTCGGCAGCTGGTTTTTGAATGGCAAACAAATCGTAGTTGCCATTCTTTTTACCATAAAACAAAGCTGATTTATTTCCCATAGTATGTTTTGTATCAAAATATGGCGCGATAGCTAAGATTTCTAGTTCAGCAAATAAAATCCGCTTTAGTTTTTTTGTTTCAAACCACTCCACTGGTGTCGTATTGAACAAACCATCTGCAGTCAAGATCAAATAATAGCCATTATCTCCCCTAAAGTATTGTTGATAAAGTCGCGATTCTTCTGTATCAGTCGGACAATCTGCAGACAAGTTGCTACCAACACCTGTTGGCAGTACCTGGATAACCGTTTGCCATAATACTTTTTCTGGTGCCAATTGATGACTGATTGGTATGAAAAACTTTTCTTCAAGAAAAGTAATTTGCGTCTCAGTTGGTACTTGGTTAGGGCATAGTAATTTTACTGTCTTCTCCGCCATATCCTGTGCAGTCATACCTGTCAAAGCCATGATTTTTTCCTCCTTTAGCTGCAACAGTTCATCTAAGGAAAAGTCATAAAGTATCGCCAGTTTCTTCAACATGGTTAAATCTGGAAGACTTTGATCCAGTTCCCACTTTGAGATACTTTGGCGAGAGATCACTAATTGATCTGCTACCTCCGCTTGTGACCATCCTTTCACTTGTCGCATCCCTTTCAAACGAGTTCCCATCGTCATGACCAGACTACCTTCTTTCACATAAAAATACCATTATTCGTCTCGCATCAGTTTAGTGCATCAGCTTTAACTATCGCAACCATCAGTTGCAAGGCTACTGCATCAAGTTTCTTTAATGTTTTAAGTTAGCTGAGCTTGTATTGTAATCCCCTCGATAGTTTTATACGCAGAAAAAAACCGCTTCATAATTATTGAAGCAGTCTTCCTCCCAAATGTAAAGTTTTCTTCTAGCATTTCCTTAAAAGTAACTAACCGCCATCACAAAATCTCACGCTTTCCATAAAAAGCCTCCAACAGTTCCGTCACTTTCCTTTGGGGCAACGACGCTTTTAACTTGCTCCTACTGATTTCAAAATAGGCAGTCGTACAAAACTTCGTGTAACAGAGATTCCAGTCTCATACCCCCACGGTTTCTCCTAACGCATCAGCATCAAATTACTGAGGGACCTTTCTCCATCACTTTAATGAGGATTCGTCGCCACCACGGCTTTGACAACAAAACCTTCTGCAGTCAACAACTGCCTTAGCATCTCCGTATTACGAGAAGACACCTGAATTTCGACAATCGTGGCTAACTCCATACGATTTACCACGACGGTCAAAATACTGATTTCATGGTCGGCTAAAAGCTGTGTAATCTTTGCCAAAATCCCCTGATGATCCTCTGTGATTTGAAGGGTAATGCGGGCCCCGCCTTCGTTATAGCCGGTAATTTTCAAAAACGCATCAAAAATATCATTATTGGTAATCATTCCCACCAATTTCTCACCAGCTAAGACAGGCAAAACTCCGACATTGTGTTGACGCATTTTGTAAATGGCATCTTCTAAGAGGTCACCTGGTGCAATCGTCAGTACCTTTTTCTCCATCACATCACCGACTGTCGTCTTATTTAAGAGATAATTGGCTTCATACACGCTGAGGCTAGTGGCTTTGGAGGGCATCGCTTCCGCAATAATCCCCTCGGTAATCAACCCTACCAGCTTTTCGTGTTTCAGTACTGGTAGTCGATGAATATCATTTTTCTTCATGAGATCCACCGCATCAAAAATTGGCGTCTCAGGTTTGACGGCAATCACATTTTTGGTCATAAAATCCTGTACACTCATCCTTTACCCTCCTAAATAAGCTTTCTTGACTTCTTCTGAGGCTAACAGTTCGGCCCCGGTGCCTGATAACACGATTTTCCCCGTCTCCAGGACATAGCCTCGGTGAGCAACTGAGAGCGCCATTTTGGCATTTTGCTCTACCAATAACACCGTGGTTCCCTGGGCATTGATTTCTTGAATAATGGAAAAAATTTCCTTGATAAAAATCGGTGCCAAGCCCATGGAAGGTTCGTCCAACAATAGTAGTTTTGGTTTTGACATCAAGGCCCGCCCCATCGCTAACATCTGTTGTTCCCCTCCAGAAAGGGTGGCCGCATCTTGATTTTTCCGTTCTTTTAAGACTGGAAATTTTTCAAAAACTTGATCGTAATCCGCTTTAACACCTTGATCTTTTCGAAGGTAGGCGCCCATCTCGAGGTTTTCCATCACTGAAAGGCCAGCAAAAACGTGCCGCCCTTCTGGAACTTGGGAAAGACCGGCTGCCACGATTTTTTGTGGAGCTGTTTTCGTAAGGTCATTGCCTTCAAAAAGGAGCTGACCGGTAGTTGGTCGAATCAGGCCGGAGATGGTGCGTAAAATTGTCGTTTTACCGGCACCATTTGCGCCAATCAAAGTGACGATTTCTCCTGGTTTAACCTCTAAACTGACATCATGAACCGCTTGAATCATGCCATAATGAACGGCGAGATTTTCAATTTTCAGCATCATAGCTCGCCTCCTAAATAGGCCGCGATGACCTGAGGATTGTTTTTGATTTCTTCTGGGGTGCCATGGGCAATCAGCTGGCCATACTCCAAGACATAGATCCGCTGGCAGACTTCCATCACCAAACTCATATCATGTTCAATCAACAAGATGGTAATTTGAAAGTCTTTTTGAATTTTACGAATCAAGCTTGTCAGTTCCGCGGTTTCTTGGGGATTCATCCCAGCTGCTGGTTCATCTAAAAACAACAACTTCGGATCCGTCGCCAAGGCCCGCACAATCTCTAGCCGGCGCTGCTCCCCGTATGGCAAGTTTTTTGCTAAGGTGGCGGCTTTTTGAGCTAAGCCGAAAATCGCCAACAAATCCAAGGCTTTTTGTCGTAGCTCCTCTTCCGCTTGATAAAATTTTGGCAGCCGCAAGACGCTAGTGAAAAAACCTTCTTTGCGTTTTGCATTCATGGCGATTAGCACGTTGTCCATCACCGTTAAGTTTTTAAAGAGGCGAATATTTTGAAAGGTTCGAGAAAGCCCCGCTGCCGCTACTTTGTAAGGTTTCATGCCATTCAGACGCTGGGATTGCCCTTGTTCGTAAAATAAGACATCGCCACTGCTAGGTTCGTAGACGCCCGTAAGCAGGTTAAAAAGGGTGGTTTTGCCTGCGCCATTGGGTCCAATCAGCCCTACTAACTCATTGGTTTCCAACGTCATACTGACATGGGAAACGGCAGTCAGACCGCCAAAATTTTTTGTCAAATTATTCACTGTTAATAAAGGCATCAGACATCCGCTCCCTTCTTAGCAAATTTGTCGAAGATCCGTTTCACCGAAAATTCCCAAGTGCCTAAAAGTCCACTTGGTTTGAAAATCATGATGATAATCAAAGCTAACGCATAGATGATCATCCGGACAGAACCAAAATCTTGCAGTAAAGTGTTTAAAATGCCCAACACCACGGCGGCCACCACAGCACCAGTCGTGGAGCCCATCCCACCGAAAACGACGATGATCAAGATATCCACGGACTTCATAAAATCAAAGTCTCCAGGAAAAACGGATTGCTTGTAACCAGCAAATAAGCTCCCCGCCACGCTAGCAGTCATCGCGCCGACGACAAAAGCCATCACCTTGTATTTCGTGGTATTGACCCCCATGGATTCGGCAGCGATCTCGTCTTCCCTAATCGCCAAAACGGCACGGCCTGGGCCACTATGGATAAAGTTCACGACTATTAAAAGTGCCAAAGCAGCAAAGAGAAATACCATTTCCCAGCTAGTATATTGGGGAATTCCAAAGATTCCGGCCGGTCCATTGGTGATGCCTTCCAAATTCACAATTAATATCCGGATAATCTCCGCTACTCCCAAGGTGGCAATCGCTAGATAATCCCCTTTTAGACGCAAGGTCGGAATCCCAACGGCTAAGGCCACCAAACCAGAAACCATTGCCCCCACCAACATTCCCAAAAAGAAACCGCCGTATGTGGGCATTTTCATACCAAAGATGGCTCCAGCATAGGCCCCAATCGCCATAAATCCCGCATGTCCTAAAGAAAACTGCCCGGAATATCCAATAATCAGATTCAACCCAACCGCTAAAATCACATTGATCCCAATATTGACAATAGCATTGTCCAAAAATAGATCGATTATCCCCATATTATAAAATACCAATAAAGCCAGATAACTAACCACCAAGATGGCTAGCCAAATCAAGTTGTATTTTAGATTCTTCCTCATGGCTAGCACCTACACTTTCTCTTTGATATTTTTGCCTAAAATTCCCGCTGGACGCACCAACAAGATGATGATCAGCACCAGATACACCAAGGCATCCTTAAACGCCGAGAAACCTAACGCCGTCGCAATTGTTTCAATCAAACCAATCACAAAGCCTCCCAGTGCTGCCCCTGGGATGATGCCAATCCCACCTAACACAGCAGCTACAAAGGATTTCAACCCAGGGGCGACTCCCATCATGGGATCGATGGAATTGTAATACAACCCGATCAACATGCCCCCAGCTGCTGCTAAAGCCGAGCCTAACGCAAAAGTAAAAGAAATCGTGCGGTTGACATTGATCCCCATCAATTGCGCAGCATCCCCATCAACAGAAACCGCCCGCATGGCTTTCCCCATCTTGGTCTTTTGGATGATGACTTGCAGCAAAACCATCAATAACAAAGAGACGAATAAAATAATCAACTGAATATTGCTGACTTTGATGATTCCTAAATCATAGCTTTGTTGCTGAATCACCTGAGGAAACGACCGCGCATCCGACTTGAAAAAATAAGTCATCACATTTTGAAGTAAATAGCTGACCCCGATAGCTGTAATCAAAGCTGAAATTCGAGTGGCTTTTCGTAACGGACGATAGGCCAGAAACTCAATCAAGACTCCCAGTGCGGCGCAGACTACCATTGAAACAATCATCGCCGGGAAAAAGCCAATATTCTCGTTGTAATTTAAAATAAAATAACCAATAAAACTCCCAATCATATAAACCTCACCATGAGCGAAGTTAATCAATTTAATAATGCCATAGACCATCGTATAGCCGAGAGCCAATAAAGCGTAGATTGAGCCTAAAAACAGCCCATTGACTAACTGTTGCAGGATTATTTCCATAGCGTCACACTGCCCTTCTTTTAGCCCAAAAGAGGAACGCCTACAAAAGACGTTCCACCTTGGTTTTTTTATCTTACGGGTTCACCACATCAGCAGAGGCTTCAACACCTTCTTGCATCCCCAAAACCACGGCTGATTTTTCAGGATTATGATCCTTGTCGATCGTCATCTTGCCAGTGACCCCTTCGAAATCTTTCAGCTCTGCTAAGCCTTTAGTGATGGCTGTTGAATCAGCAGACCCTTGCTCTTCAATCGCTTGTTTCACCATGTAAACTGCGTCATAACTCAAGGCATTGAAAGAAGAGGGTTCTTTCCCATATTTTGTTTTGAAAGCATCGATGAAAGTCGTCACTTTTTCACTTGCGTCCACTTTCGTTGAGAAATGAGAAGCATAATAGATATCATTGACATTTTCTTTGCCAGCAATTTCCACATATTTTGGATCAGAGAAACCATCAGGGCCCAAAATTGGAACATCAATCCCCATTTCTCGGGCTTGTTTGGTAATCAAGCCTGTTTCCCCGTAATACCCTGGCAAATACATCACGTTAAAGTCTTTGTCTTTAATCTTGGTCAAGACAGCTTGGAAGTCTTTGTCCCCTTTGGTAAAGTTTTCTTCTGCGACAATCTCCCCTTCGTAGGCATCCTTAAAGGCTTTGGTCAACCCTTTGGCATAATCACTGGAGTTGTCCCCCAAAATAACCGCCTTATCGGTTTTTAAGGTTTCGTGAGCATAGACAGCCAAGACTTTACCTTGGAAACTATCCTGGAAGCAAGTACGAAAAGCATATTCCTGCACCTTGCCATCCTGAAGGGTAATAGAGTCATCCGTACCTGAAGGCGTCACCAATGGTACTTGAACTTTCGTCGCATTTGGTAAAGCAGCTTTCACCGCACCAGAAGTCGCTGGGCCCAAGATTGCCACCACCTGATCTTGCGTCGCCAAACTCGTAGTTACCGAGACCGCCTCGGTACTGTTGGATTTGTTGTCTTTTGTGATCAATTCGATCTGTTTTCCATCAATTCCACCAGCCTCGTTGATTTCCGCAACGGCCATTTCAATTCCTTCTTTTTCTTGGTTCCCATAAGCAGACACATCACCGGATAATTCCATATTCATCCCCAGCTTGATGGTGTCGCCGCTTTGCTTGTTGCCCCCATCAGCTGTCGCCGAACCGGCTGTTCCCGATCCTTTCGGTGCCGCACTACAAGCCGACAACAGCAGCAGCCCCATAAACAAAAACGCCAATTTCTTTTTCATCGCTTTTCCTCCAAATTCTTAATAATTATAAAAGAATCTCTCTTCAAGTATGTTTACAAATATACTGAAACTTTCATGACAAGTCAATACAATTGTCTGAAAATTCCTTTTATTCAGAGAAATAAATCCACCTTTTTCTAAAATTCAGATTTCTTGCAATCTTCCCCAGCTAAAAATCATTTAACGCTAATCTTATTTTTATCATTTTATCATATTAAGTAAAAATCCCAAACTAATTCACTAACCTTTCTTCAAAAGAACTGACACTTGAAGGCTTGCCTTTTATTAAAATGCTTGAAACCACATTCTCAACTCTCCCAGACGAAAGCAGAAATCAAGTCAAAAAAAAGCCGCTCCAACATTGGAGACAGCTTTATTTTCTTGCTTTTGTTATTACCTAGGTTTTCTTTCCAAAATAACTTGGTTGCGGAGTTGTTGTCCGTCCTCAAAGATAGGCTCGGGATAATGCTGAACAAAATAGTCTTTCACAAGAGCGATTTGGTCAAAACCCTTTTTCTGGTACAAGCTTAAGGCTGGTGAAGTCAGATCCCCGGTTTTGACAATGATGGGCAAGTTATCGGCTTCTGCATCGATGTTTGCTAAACAAGCATCCATCAGTTTGCCACCGAGGCCTTGCCCCTGTCGTTGGGGCGCCACTGCGACGTTCAAAATCTCCCAGTTTGCTGCTTGCTTTTCAAAGACCAAGCTCCCGATAACTTCCTTAGCGGTCTCCGGAAGCTGCGACTTTCCCTTCGCCATTGCTTCAGTCTCAAAGGCCACCAAGACGCGGCTCCTAGTTAAGTAACTTTTAACAAGGGCCACATTGGGATCAGCATCTAGTAACAACGCCCAGTTTAACAAACAAGGAAACTCTTGATGGGGCAGCTCACTGATCATGATCATTTATTGGGAACTCCTTTGCGAAAAGTATAATTGGGACGTTCTTTATCCACGGTATTGCGTTTTAGGGAAAAATTGCGGGGGACATAATCGATACCACCTCGTACGAAAGGATGACAACGTAAAATCCGGGCCGTCCCCATCAAAAGTCCTTTAAAGGCACCATGAACTTGAATGGCTTGAATCATATAACTCGAACAAGTGGGGTAATAGCGACAGCTGGGGGGAAATAACGGGGAAATAAACCGTTGGTACCCTCGCACCAGCGCAATCATGATACGCTTCATCACATTTCCTTCTTTCTACGTTTCAAATCATAGCTTCTTTCCTATCAAATTTCAAGGATTGAAACTGACGGACTGAATCGACTTCATTGATTCGCCAGAATCCTAGGAGCCTCATTTCAAAGATCCCTATCCAGCAAAGAAAAAGACCGAAGCATCCGCCTCGATCTCAATTAGCTATTCAACAGTAATTAACCTAGTATTGTCACTTGAACTTGACGACGGCCCCAAGCATAACACTGGGCAGCGGTAGAAAAATGAACATCGATGATATTGCCACGGATGGCACCACCGGTATCTACTGCATAAGCTTCGCCGTACCCTTCAATATACAATCTTGTCCCCAGGGGAATGACGTTAGGATCCACAGCCACTGCCATAGGATTTTCTAATAGATTCTGACCTGTTGCGGTGATATGTCCCCCACCCAATGAATCAGCTGGATCAGAACTATAGGCAGTCGATTCCATCGTAATGGTCTGACCTCCACTTGGTGCAGTAGAAGCCTGTTCTTCTGCAGCAGCAGCTTCTTCCGCCGCAACCCGTTCAGCTTCTTCTTGAGCTGCTTTTTCGGCAGCTGCTTTAGCGGCCTTTTCAGCAGCTTCCTTGGCTGCTTTCTCTTTCGCTGCTTTCTCTTTCGCTGCTTTTTCTTTGGCTGCCTTTTCTTTCGCAGCTTTCTCACGAGCAGCCTTTTCTTTGGCGGCTTTTTCCTTAGCGGCTTGTTCTTTGGCAGCAATATCTGCTGTCACCAAAGTAACGGCTTGATTATCTTGACTCACTTCTGCCAATGAAGCAGATAAGTTCATAACAGTTTCTTTTGCTACGATTTCTTGCTTGATAGGCGCATCTTCTGATTGATTCTCGTTGGCGTATACTGGTAAAAGGCTGCCAAATGCTAATACGGCGGTCGCCCCAATCAGTGGCCATAGACGTGTATTCATAAAGTGCTTTTTCCCTCCTACTTGCTCACGAGGAATATCTTAACACGCCCTCTCTTGCCGTTGGTTACAAACGGGTTAAACACAATTAACAGAGAAGAGTAAAGCGCTCTCTATCTTGTTACAATTGAAATACTTTCATCTGATTATCATTATCTGGTGATTATCAAGCATCCAAAACAACTGATTTAACAGTGAATAAACAAACATAGATTAAAATAAAATGAAAATTGTTTGGTAACCTTTTGGATGCCCATGGTTTGGTAAAAGCTCACGAATTTAGCCGCTTTTGCCTTAGGATTATCGTAAAAAACGACTACTATTACATTTTTGTAACAATTAAGTCAAAAAAACAGTCACTCTGCAATAAGAGTGACTGGCTGCTAAAGCTATTTCATGAAATCTAAAATGTGGGTCCAGAGGCCTGGGTAGAATACTTTCAAAGGCATGCCACCACCGATACCGCCATAACCAATCATCGTGCCGAGAATAAACAATCCCAACGCCAACAAAATAACGACTAAAATCTTGACCAAAGTCGTCAAAATATAACGATTTAAACGCATGGGAACACCTACCTTTATCGTATTCTTAGCCAGCTAAAGAAGTGTAGCCGACTAGCCTCTTTTAAAAAAAGCGGGATTCATTTTACAAATTAAGCAATCGTGGTCGTTTGATTTTCGTTAGCGACGACTTCTTCCGTGTCTACCCGTTGAACATTGGCGCCAAGAGCCTGTAATTTTTTATGGAATTGGTAATAGCCCCGGTCCAAGTATTTCAAATTACGTACGCGAGTGATGCCATTTGAAGTCAAACCCATCAAGATCAACGCAGCGGCAGCCCGCAAATCAGTAGCATATACCAACGCCCCTTGCATCGGATGGCCCCCTTCAATGATGGCCACGTTGCCGTCGATTTTCACATGAGCATTCATTCGACGCATCTCTTCTAAGTGTTGGAAACGATTTTCGAAAACAGTTTCTGTGACGATGCTTGTCCCTTTTGCCAACATTTGAACAGCTGTCATTTGCGCTTGCATATCTGTTGGGAACCCTGGATGAGGCATCGTCTTCACATCAGTTGGTTTCAAGACTGCAGGACCAACAACACGAATCCCATTTTCTTCTTCAGTGATTTTCGCACCCATTTCCGTCAATTTGGAAATCAAGGGACGGTTGTGCTCACTGATGGCATCTAAAATCAAGACATCCCCTTGCGTCATTGCGGCCGCTACCATAAAGGTCCCGGCTTCGATCCGATCTTGCACGATGGAATGGGTCACGGAATGAAGATGATCCACGCCTTCGATACGCATCGTTTCAGTCCCAGCTCCATGGATGGAAGCACCCATTTTATTCAAGATATTGGCTAGGTCAACAATTTCAGGTTCCCGAGCAACGTTTTCAATGATGGTTGTGCCTTTTGCTTTGACCGCTGCCATCATGATGTTTTGGGTTGCACCGACACTTGGGAAATCCAAGTAGACGTTATTGCCTCGCAAACCATTTTCAGCGATGGCTTCGATATAGCCGTCACGTTGATTGATGGTGGCACCTAACGCAGCAAAACCTTTTAGATGCAAATCGATGGGACGTTTGCCAATCGCACAGCCACCAGGCATCGCTACTTTGGCATGTCCATTGCGGGCCAAAAGAGGTCCCATGACTACGATAGAAGCTCGCATTTGGCTAACCAATTCGTAAGGGGCTTCGACTTTCAATTGTTTGGTTGCATCGATCGTCACTTGATTGCTCGCTTGATCAAAATCAACAGCGACATTTAGCTGACGAATGACTTCATTCATAATCAATACATCGGACAAGATTGGTACGTTCTTTAAGGTCGTCACGCCTTCTTCCGCTAGCAAAGTTGCGGCTAGGATTGGTAATACGGCATTTTTAGCGCCTTCAATTTTTACTGTACCTTTTAGTTGATTTCCACCTTGGACGATGATCTCTTCCATAATATTCCCTCCAGAATAGCTTTGACTTTCTTAGCAGCCAAAATTCCCACCATTCGCGTCACTTGTACGCATGGGTTTTGTATTTTTTAATTTGTAAATGTCAAAAAGATGTTTTTGCATAAAGCCAAGAGCTCTAAGAAAAAGGTACTCGCCTGATAGCCGACTACGATGGCAACCAATGACAAGACCAAGCGCACTTGGTGGGTGTGGTAAGCACGAAAGAATGTATCCAGACGAATGGCTTTCAAGCCCCAAAAGGCCAAATAAATAAATGCCAAGTGGCTGACAATGCGCACCACAGCGTCCGTTCCATAGAACTGCATAGCACCCCTTCTTTCAAAAAACTCAATACGTAGATAGTACCATAAATACGCTAGAATGAAAAATTACTTTTCTTGCCTCAAAACTTTTAAAGGTTTTTTAAAAGCTTCCTAAGCTCTCATGACTGTTGTGACAAGGTTTCTAACTAGGGTTGAAAAAGTGCGATAACAAAAGGTTTTTAATGCCTCCTATACTTTTGAAACAGGAAAATTCGCGAAACAACAAGGAAATAATGGACATTTTTTCGAAAAAATTTTCATAAAAAACGACTAGCTATTTGGGCTACAATTAACATTTTCTTAAAATTTACATTACTGTTTTCATTCCACGTAAACCTAATGACCCACAGAATCATAATTTCAGCTAGCAAAAATATAAAATAGCCTTCGTTGTTATTCAGTTACCCATAGTTTATCAGGTTTCCCGAAGCTTTGCGAGAAACCAGTCTGCTCGTTTTTTGTGTTTTCAATATGCCAGCTGCTAAGTCCCAGAGGCAGTTTGCTGTACCTTGGAAAGGCTAAAGGAGCCTCTACCGCTCTTGAAAAATTGAAAAAAACATCCCGTGAATAATCACGAGATGTTTTTTGGATTAACACTATCGGATAGTCCCTTTAAAAGTTGCTATCTTCATCATGTACGCGGACTTACAAAGCCTGTCGCCGCGATTGAACTAACCATGTTTTGATACATTGATCCGGTTGATGGCACGATGCAAAGCGACAGTCGCCCGACGCAATTGATCGACATCTTCGGATTGTTTGGCTTCTTCGATCATTTTTTCTGCGCGAATCTTCGCCCGTTCTGCCCGGCTTACGTCAATATCCCGTTCCCGTTCAGCACTATCGGCGATGATGGAAACTACATCGTCGCGGACTTCTAGGATGCCACCATTGACAGCGATCCAATCCACGTGAGTATCAGAATCCACCCGTTTAACACGGACTTCATCGATATCCAAAGGGGCGATAATCGGAGCATGGCGAGGCATGATCCCGATTTCCCCACTGACTAGTTTTGCTACAACGATTCGGGCATGGTGGTCGTAAACCAAACCATCAGGTGTTACCACATTCACGGTTAAGTATCTTTCTTCCATGGGCCACCTCTCCCTTCACTTCTTAGCGTCAGCTGTTAATAGCCCAGTTTTTTCGCTTTTTCTACGACGTCTTCAATTCGACCAACACTACGGAAGGCTTCTTCTGGGAGATCATCGTATTTCCCGTCTAAGATTTCAGCAAAGCCTTTGACGGTTTCTTCAACTGGCACATAAGATCCTGGTAAACCAGTAAATTGTTCAGCGACGTTAAAGTTTTGTGACAAGAAGAATTGAATCCGACGAGCCCGTGCAACGAGCACTTTTTCATCGTCAGATAGTTCATCCATACCCAAAATAGCAATGATATCTTGCAATTCACGGTAACGTTGCAATGCATGTTGGACTTCTGTCGCCACGCGGTAATGTTCTTCACCGACGATTTCTGGTGTCAAGGCACTAGAAGATGACGCCAATGGATCCACGGCTGGATAAATCCCTTGTTCCGTCAATTTACGTTCCAAGTTGGTGGTTGAATCCAAATGGGCAAAGGCTGTCGCTGGCGCTGGGTCAGTATAGTCATCGGCTGGTACATAGATTGCTTGAATCGAGGTAATAGAACCTTTTTTAGTAGAAGTAATCCGTTCTTGCAATTGACCCATTTCAGTTGCCAAAGTTGGTTGGTAACCAACGGCTGATGGCATCCGACCTAACAAGGCAGATACTTCAGAACCGGCTTGGGTGAAACGGAAGATGTTGTCGATAAACAACAACACATCTTGTCCGGCTTCATCACGGAAGTATTCCGCAATAGTCAAACCAGTCAAGGCAACCCGCATCCGGGCACCAGGTGGCTCGTTCATTTGCCCGAACACCATGGCTGTTTTTTCGATAACGCCAGAATCCTTCATTTCATAGAAGAGGTCGTTCCCTTCACGAGTACGTTCACCAACACCGGTAAACACGGAAATCCCACCATGTTCTTGGGCGATGTTGTGAATCAATTCTTGGATTAAGACGGTTTTACCAACTCCGGCACCACCGAAGAGGCCGACTTTCCCACCTTTTAGGTAAGGGGCTAACAAGTCGATTACTTTAATCCCAGTTTCCAAAATTTCGGTACTGGTACTTAATTCGTCAAAAGCTGGGGCGCTTTTATGGATACCACTCCGAGGCGCATCAGCAGGAAATGGTGCCTCCATATCGATGGTATCGCCTAATACGTTGAACACACGACCAAGCGTGTCTTGTCCAACTGGTACGGAGATGGCACTGCCAGTATCGACAACTTCCATCCCTCGTTGCAGACCGTCTGTAGATTCCATAGCGATGGTACGAATCACTCCATCACCTAGCTCCAATGCTGCTTCCAAGACGATCCTAGTCTTTTGTTCATCGTTTCGATACACCACGAGGGCGTTATTGATATCCGGTAATGACTGATCCAATGAGAATTCCACGTCGACAACGGGACCGATGACTTGAACAATCTTGCCTGAACTCATGTGTTTTCCTCCTTGCTTAGTGTGCTTGGATGGGTAGCTCTGAAGATGAGTAGTAAGAACGAATAATCATGGTGGTGCTTTGCCACCCTGATTGTTTGGGCTTACTACCGATTCTTCAACCCATGCAAGCCTTCCTTGCTTAGTGTGCTTTTAGGCGTTGCTCAGAAAGCGAGTGATAAGAACGAAGCCATGAAGTTGGCGGTTTTTGCCAACTTATTACTTTGGGCTTATCAAACTTTCTACGTCTCAAAGCTTGTTTTACTTCTTGTTGCGTGAATGGTGTTTAAGCGGTTTGCTTCCCCCATCACTGCACAAGTTTGTCTGTTACTCGAGGGCAGCTGCCCCGGCAACAATTTCGGTAATTTCTTGGGTAATGGCACCTTGACGCGCTCGGTTATAAGAGATTGTCAGATCACCAATAATATTCTTGGCGTTGTCGGTAGCGGTTTTCATCGCTGTCATTCCGGCAGCGTGTTCAGCTGTTTTGGCATCCACAATCGCGCCATAAATCAAACTTTCGGCATACTGTGGCAACAATTGATCCAAAATCGCTTCTTTTGAAGGTTCGAAAAGATATTCTTGCTCATAGCTTTCCGCTTCATCTGGATCCAAGTCAGAGATGGGGAGCATTTTTTCAACCCGGAACTGATTGGTCAGTGAATTGATATGATGGTTATAACAAACATATAGCTCATCAAATACTTCATTTTGATACATAGTAGTGGCCATCGTCACGATCTTGCGAACTTCTTCAAAGCTTGGCTGATCCGAGAGGTTTCGCAATTCATAAGCCAACTCGATGCCCCGAGCTTTGAAGAAATCCGCTCCGGTAGCGCCGATGGCAATCATCACGTAGTCCTCTTGTGAATCATGGTCATCTTTGAGCATGGACATCATCTGCTTCAATATCGAACTGTTGTAACCACCGACTAGTCCACCGTCAGAAGTAATCACGATGTAGCCGGTTTTTCTAACAGGACGACTGATGAGCATGCTGTTGTAATTGACGCCATCTTGCACGTTATTGGTGTAGATATCCGTCAATTCTTGAGCGGTCATATGAGTGACGACTTCCCGCACTTTTTGTGCATAGACCTGAAAATCTCGGGAATTACTCTCGGATTTCGTCAATTTTGAAGCCGACACCATTTGCATGGCATTGGTAATTTGACTGGTCTTTTTGGTGGAAGCAATGCGCTGCTTGATCTCATTCAAGGAAGCACCCATGTCCAATCACTCCTTTCTCATACTAATGATGTGATTTTCACAAAAATCACTTTTTCCACCTACTGACGGGTTAACGATCAGCTTCGATGGTTTTCATTTTTTCTTGAGCGGTAGCCGTCCGACTATTAGAAGCCATGAAGAGGTCTTTGGCTTCTTTAATCGCCGCATCTAATTTCTCGTTGTCTGGTAGATCTTTCGTAGAGCGAATCGTTTCAAACAAGTCATTGTGATTTGCTTCGATTTGTTCAAATAAGAATTCTTGGAAATCCAAGACTTTCCCTACTGGAATACTGTCGATAAAGCCGTGGGTCAAGGCGTACAAAATAACGACTTGTTTTTCCACTGCTAATGGATTGTGAAGTTTTTGTTTCAAGACTTCCACGGTCCGGCGACCACGATTCAATTTGGCTTGTGTCGCTTGGTCCAAATCAGAACCAAACTGTGTGAAGGCTTCTAATTCACGGTAACTAGCCAAGTCCAAACGCAACGTACCAGCAACTTTCTTCATCGCCTTGATTTGCGCAGACCCCCCTACACGGGATACAGACAACCCAGCATCAATGGCTGGACGCGTTCCGGCATAGAACAAATCACTTTCCAAGAAGATTTGACCGTCAGTGATAGAAATAACGTTGGTTGGAATATAAGCAGAAATATCTCCAGCTTGTGTTTCAACAAATGGCAAGGCAGTCATCGAACCGCCACCCAGTTCATCAGATAATTTCGCAGCCCGTTCCAAAAGACGAGAATGCAAGTAGAAAACATCCCCTGGGTAAGCTTCACGACCTGGTGGACGACGTAACAGCAAGGATAATTCACGGTAAGCAACGGCTTGTTTTGATAAGTCATCGAATACGATCAACACATGTTTGCCGTTATACATAAATTCTTCACCCATCGCAGTCCCAGCATAAGGTGCAATGTAGAGCATTGGTGCTGGTTGAGATGCGCCGGCAGAAACAACAATTGTGTAATCCATCGCACCATAACTGCGCAATGTTTCCACTTGAGCCCGGACAGTTGAGTCTTTTTGACCGATAGCGACATAGATACAGATCATGTTTTGGCCTTTTTGGTTGATGATAGCATCGATGGCGATGGAAGTTTTACCTGTTTTCCGGTCACCAATGACCAGTTCCCGTTGACCACGACCGATTGGTACCAAGGCATCGATGGCTTTTAAACCAGTTTGCATTGGTTCAGAAACGGATTTCCGTTGCATAACCCCTGGTGCCATTGCTTCAACTGGACGGAATTTATCCGTATTGATTGGACCTAAACCATCGATTGGTTGGCCCAAAGGATTTACGACCCGGCCAATCATTGCGTCCCCAACCGGAACTTCCATGATTTTGCCAGTCCGTTTTACTTTGTCACCTTCACGAATGGATTCAAAATCTCCTAAGATGATAATCCCGACATCATTTGTTTCTAAGTTTTGTGCCATACCGAATGCGCCGTTGGAAAACTCCAACAACTCACCACTCATGGCGTTTTCCAAACCGTGAGCCCGTGCGATACCATCCCCTACGTAGGTGACAGTGCCGACTTCTTCAACTGAAAGCTCACTTTGGTAATTTTTTATTTGCTCTTTAATCAAAGCGCTGATTTCTTCAGCTTTGATGGCCATTCGATTCACCTCTTCTTACCTAATGTGCTAAAAGGCGTTGCCCAGAAAGTGAGTGATAAGAATGAAATACCACAGTGACGTTCTTGGTCACGTGGGATTTTAGGATTATCACCGAACTTTCTACGCTTTTTAGCCGAAATACCTAATTGTGCTATGACAGCTTGCTCTGGAATTGAGCAATAAGACAGGAGACGATTGGTGACGAATTTAGTCACCAATTGGCTCATGGCTTATTGCCGAAATTCCCAGCTGTCGAAGCCGAAATACCTAATGTGCTGCTTCACTGAAACAGCTTATTTTAATAAGTCACGCAGCTTTGCCAATTGAGCGGCAACACTACCATCGATGACCCGATCTTGGACTTCCACTACCACGCCACCAACGATTTGGGGATCGACTTTTGCAGTCAATTGGGCTGTTTCGTAACCAAGACGTTTAGCAACAGACGCTTCCAGACGACTCTTTTGTTCAGAACTCATAGCTACCGCAGTAGTCACCGTTCCTAAAATCAAGCCTTTTTCTTCATCGTAGCGCAGTTCATAGTCGTCAATAATCAATGGCACATCCGCCATACGATTGTAACGATCGGCTACTAATAGGAAGTTTTTTACAAGACCGTCGAATCCGGCAGTCAAGTGTCCGAGCAGTTGCTTTTTCGCTGCGAGATCTAGGCGGACATCACTGAGCATGTTGCCTAGATCAGGGATTTCTTGATAAATCTGACGTAGTTTCAACAAATCTTGATAGACTGCCTCCGACTGATTCTCTTCTGCCGCCAGTTCGAAGAGAGCTTTGCCGTAACGTTTGCCCACCGTGTGCTTATTTAGCTTCATGTTGAGAACCTAGGCCTTCAATGTATTGATCAATCAATGATTCATGAGTATCAGCAGAAAGTTCCTTATTCAAGATCTTGGCTGCGATTTGGAGAGAAAGTTCAGCCACATCATCTTTAACTGATGTTAAGGCATTTTCTTTTTCCATTTCGATATCCACTTGAGCTTTTGACTTCAAGCGGGAAACCTCTTCTTTGGTTTCCTCCAAGATTTTTTGACGGCTGGCTTCTCCACTGTCCTTGGCAGTCTTGATGATCCCAGCTGCTTCAGATTGAGAAGCCATCAGTTTTTGCTGACGCTCTTCTTCCATCTTTGCCGCTTTGATACGAGACTGCTCGGCTGAATCTAAATCATTGGCGATTTGATCTTCACGTTTTTTCATTATTTCGGTGATCGGTCCCCAGGCGAATTTCTTCAAGAGGGCCAACAGGATCAAAAACGATCCAGTGACGACCACCATGCTAGAGATTGTTGTATTGGTAATCTCTGCAAGTACCAAATGATCCAGCATACGCTTGTGCTCCTTTACTTAGGATTAACTCGTGCCCGATTAAAGCACTCAAAAAAGCGAAAGACAAATTTTATAACGTTGACTTCCGCTCTTATAGTCTTCTACATCAATACGAGAATAAAAGCAATTACGATACCCAAGATAGGCACAGCTTCAACTAGGGCAACCCCGATAAACATTGTTGAACGTAATTGACCTGCAATTTCAGGTTGGCGTGCCATGGATTCCAAAGTTTGTGAAATAACACGTCCATTACCATAACCGGCACCGATTGCGGCACCTAATACTGCGATTGCTGCTGCGATTGAATTCAAGTCCATAATTTTCTTCCTCCATTTAAATAAACATTTTTGTGTTGTAACGCATTAGTGTTCTGATTCCACCTTGTGGCTCATAAATACCATCGACAAAGTGACGAATACATAAGCTTGGATTGCACCAATAAACAGTGAGAACCCAATCCAAATCATCTCCAGTGGCATGACGATTGGCAATGACCACCAGCCTAAACTGTTTGCCATTGAGACGATCAATCCCAATAAGACTTCACCGGCATAGATGTTCCCATAGAGACGTAAGCCCAAGGTGATTACATTGGTAAACTCTTCAATAATCTTGATCGGTAACAAGAAGGATACCGGCTCCAAGAAGGAGTTTTTGATGTAACCACGAAATCCAAATTTTTGAACTCCGAAGAAATGAGTGATGACGATCATCATCATGGCTAATGACATGGTCACAATCGGATCAGCTGTGGGACTCTTCCAAAAGGAAAATTCTTGCCCCCCTCGATCGATTGCCAGCTTAGTGATCAGCCCGATTTCGTTGGCAACAAAGATAAACAAAAACAGCGTTACCGACATCAAATGAAAATTGTTGACTTCTTTAGTTGAAAGATTGTCTTTCAAGATGCCCCGTACAAAATCGATTAACCATTCAATCACATTTTGCTTTCCTTTTGGCCGCAATTGTAAATTCCGTGTACAAAAGAAGACAAAAGCAAATACGATAACACACGACAATAACGTCATTGACACGACCGTTCCATCAAACCAGACTGGACCTATGTGGAACATCCAGGATTTTTCTTCCAAATTCCTCACCTCTTTTCCTGCAATTTTCCTCAATCTCTTTTGGTAATGAATAATGCCAAAATGCTTTAAGGCGGATAACCAATGGAATCATACCACCATGAAAAGAAAATTTCAAAGTATTTTCACGAAAATTAGACAAAGTCACTATTTTGCCGGGTTTTCTCTAAAATCCCTTGAAAACTACTGAGAAATCCAACTTTTTTGGTAGGGCCTTCATCGTTGGAAAAACCACCTCCAATTGACTAAATGCTACCAAAAAGGGCGATTTTAATAAAGTAATATCCCTCAAATGTCGTGGATTTTTTATGAGTATTTCATGAGGAAAAATTCGTTTTTAACTTAATTTAAGCGCTGTTTTCGACAGATCTTTCCTTTTATTAGAAAATTCTATCGATAAAACTTTCTGATAAGTATTATTAACGATTTTTCAAGGCCCGAGAAATCTGCCGTTCTTGGTCTTTTCGTTTCAAGGTTTCTCGTTTGTCGTATTGCTTTTTCCCTTGAGCCAAGCCGATTAAAACCTTAGCATAGCCATCTTTTAAATAGACTTTCAAAGGGACCACCGTCATTGAGGCTTGCTTCATTTCGCCGTAGAGACGATCAATCTGCTTGCGATGCAACAACAGTTTGCGGGTCCGCAGGGGATCGTGGTTAAAAATATTCCCTTGTTCGTAGGGACTGATATGGACATTGTAAAGATACGCCTCGCCATTGCGAATCCGGACAAAACCATCTTTCAAGTTGATGCGGCTATTGCGAATGGATTTGATTTCGGTTCCTTGCAAGACGATGCCGGCCTCGATGGTATCGACAATCGTGTAATCGTGCCGGGCTTTTTTATTTTGGGCAATTAGTTTGCCTTCGCCTTTTGGCATCGGGATTCCTCCTACTCCATGGCGCCAATCGCAACGAAGGTTCATTTACGTTAGCGCCATTACTTCTTATTTATGGCCTTTTTTGATTCCTTTATAAAAAGGTTTCTTGTTTTTGCGGCCTTTATTGGCTTTTTTACGAGCCTCATTGCTTTTTTTAGCTCCCCGGTTATTTTGATTACCGGATTTATTGCTGGCTTTTGCTTTAGCAGACTGTTCGGCTTTTTTACCGTTGTTTTGTTGCCGCTGTTGTTTTTCATTTTTACGGCGTCGTTTGCGATTGGCTTGCGGACGTTGGACTGGGGTAACTTCTTCAGCTGTCACCAACTCAAAATCAATATCATTGGTAACCGGGTCGGCCTTGACGACTTTGACCCGAACTTTTTGACCAATCTTAAAGGTCAGTCCCGTTCGTTCCCCTACCAAAACCAATTGTGTTTCCATAAAATGGAAATAATCTTGCTTCAAAGCGTTGATGTGGATCAAGCCTTCGATGGTGTTGGGTAATTCGATAAACAAGCCAAATTTGACGACGGAGCTAACCACTCCATCAAACTCTTCTCCCACGTGTTGAGCCATGTATTCGGCTTTCTTCATGGCATCCACTTCCCGTTCGCAATCCACCGCTCGCCGCTCCATTTGTGAAGCTTGAACCGCAATTTCCGGCAATTTCGCTGCCCAAGCTTGTTGTCGGGCTGGGCTTTTGTCTTCGGAATACGAGCGAATCAGGCGATGGACAATCAAATCCGGGTAACGACGAATCGGTGACGTAAAGTGAGTGTAATAATCTGCTGCTAAGCCATAATGTCCCAAGTTTTCTTCAGAATATTTGGCTTGTTGCATGGACCGCAGTAACATTTTATTCACCACAAAAGATTCTGGTTTAGTCGCCACATCTTCTACAATTTTTTGTAAATCTTTCGGAGTAATGCTGCCTTTAGTGGTCTTGACGACGAGCCCTAACGTCGAAGCAAAATCAAAGAAACGCCGGAGTTTATCTTCTTTCGGTTCTTCATGGATTCGGTAGATAAAAGGGAGGTGCTGACGATTGAAATGTTCTGCCACCGTTTCATTAGCAGCTAGCATAAAGGATTCAATCAAACGTTCCCCCAACCCCCGTTCTCGCAACAGAATGTCTTGAGGGTGGCCTTCTTCATCCACCACTACTTTGGCTTCGCGATCTTCGAAAGAAACGGCTCCTCGCCGGATACGCTTTGTTTCTAAAATCTGATGCAGTTCTGCCATTGATTGAAACATCGGTACTAAGTCACGGTAGCGTTCCATCGTGGCGGGGTTTTGCTCTTCTAAAATTTGATTCACCGCAGTATACGTCATGCGCTCCGTCGTTTGGATAAGGCTAGCAAAAATATCGTGAGCGACCACGTTTCCTTGTCCATCGATTTCCATCTCGCAACTCATAGTCAACCGAGGAACATGGGGATTTAACGAACAGATGCCATTAGACAGCCGCTGAGGAATCATGGGAATCACCCGATCTGTCAAATAAACACTCGTCCCTCGCTCAAAGGCTTCACCATCTAACGGACTATCTTCGGTGACATAATAAGAAACATCGGCAATATGGACGCCTAAGAAAAAGTTGCCATTGGCCAGTTTGCGAACGGCGACCGCATCATCCAAATCCTTAGCGTCTTCTCCATCAATGGTGACGATTTGTTGATTCCGTAAGTCACGGCGCTCTGGAAAGTCCGCTGGATCAATGCTATCAGGGACTTGATCTGCCTGCTGCAAAACAGCTGGTGGAAACTCCACTGGAATTCCATGAGCCACCACGATGGCCAAGATATCCATCCCTGGATCATTTTTATGCCCTAAAACCGACTTCACTAAACCTTCCAGACTGGTGGCATAACCTTTTTCAGGATAATGGGTAATTTCCACCAACACGATGGCCCCATCTACTGGGCGGATTCCCTCTGCTGCAATCATGACTTGAAGTTCCGCTTGCTTTTTATCCTTTGGTTTTACCACACCATATAAATCCGTTTCCGCGATTTCTTCTTCCGAAAACAAACTAAATTCCCCAACAATCTGGGTAACCCCTCGTTTAAGGATTTCCACCACTTGCCCTTCTGGACCTTTTTCAGCAAAAAGGTTCGCCGCTGCAGTGATGTCCACCGCTACCGTATCCCCGTCCATGGCATAGCCGGTAGCACCTTTGGGAATATAGATATCTTCTTCTTCCTCATCGTAATGAACAAAGCCAAAGCCCCGCTCATTGGCGCGAAAGGTACCTTCCAACAGCACTTGTGGTTCTGGTAATTTCAGTTTTCCTTTTTTGGTAAAAAACAAACTACCTTCTCTTTCCATCGCCGCGACAGTTTGGACCAAGGCTTTGAAATCCGTACTTTTTTGTAAGCCTAGACCGGCTGCTACCTCTTCCACGGAAAAACTCTTTTTAGTTTGTTCCTGAAGATAGTGCCTAATTTTTTCTTTTAGATTTTCCTTCACTATTTTTCCTCATTCCAAGGTAAATTTTCAATAAAGTTCAGCACAGTTTGCTCAAATTGTTGATGAACAGGATCGACAGTGATGACGTGGCCACTTTCGGCAAACCAATGAAAACTAACATCTGTTTGCTGTAAGGCTTCAAGGGTTTGAAAAGCGGTGGCAGCTGAAATCAGCTCATCTTTTCCTCCTTGAGCAATGTAAACTGGCACACGCAACTGCTGTAGTTTCGTCGCCACTTCGGCACCTAATTCTTCTATCCCTTGCATCTGTTGTTGCTGAAGCTCTTTTACTTTCGTTAACCGTTGTTGCCTCTCCTCGGTTGGGAGCTCTGCCACTTGATATACTTGTTGGGCGTATTTCAAGAAATTTTCGGGGACATTGTTTTCATTTTTAAACAAGGGCGAGCAGAATACCCCTCCGCCAAGCAAAGGTAGGGTTGCTTGAGTCAACGCGTCCATCGCTAAAATTCCACCCATGGACAAGCCAAATACCGCCACTTGATCACAATCCTGTGCCAATGTAGCTAACGCATCACTGACATCTTCGCGCCACTGCTGCACCGATACTTGCACAATTTCCAAAGGTTCCATCGTCCCGTGACCGGTTAACATCGGCGCTGAGACCGTGTACTGATGCTTTTCTAACAAACGACAAAGCATGCGCACATCATTGGGGCTTCCTGAGTAAGCATGTAAAAGCAAAATTCCCCGACGACTTTTTTTCACATAAAAAGGTCTGGGAAGACTAGGTTTTCGTTGCATTTTTTTCATCACCTCGCACCTTTCATTCTACCATATTCAAACAGAAATATCGGCAAAAAGGCTAAGCCACTGCACCTGCATCTTTACTAAAGTCTTTAGTTAAAAACAAGCTTGTCCACTGATAACTAGCCTATTAGAAAAGCTAGAGGCATTCTTTCATTCCGAAGAGGACTAGTTTCTGAAGCCAAACATACCTTAATCTATTAAAAAACCGTGACCTCCACATGGCGAAGTCACGGTAGCTTGGTCTTATTTTGATGACATATAGGCTAAGACGAACAGCAAGATCATCCATATTGCGCCCATGATTGCGGTAGCACGCTGCATCACGGCTTCAAACCCGCGAGCTTTTTGCTTACCAAACAATTCTCCAGCCCCGCCGGAAAAAGCACTGGCTGCACTATTTTGTTTACTTGGTTGCATCATGATGGCGATGATGATCACCACCGATAAAATAATGGTCACTGCCAATAAAAATTCATACATTCAGCTTTAGCTCCCTTCATTGCAAAATCACTCTAGTATACTTTATCATATCCCATGTCGTTTGGCTATCATCAATCCCACAACTAACCGAAAAATGCATTCAGAAAAGCCGAACTTCCTTTGATAGTCATCATTTGAGCGGCCTACACTTCGATACTAATCGAGTAGGAGATGAGAGATTAATTCCCTCACCGACCTCTCACACCACCGTACGTACGGTTCCGTATACGGCGGTTCAGTTTTACATGACATGTTTTGTCTGATAATATGAACTTGCGGATAGTAAGCCAAATCTTGCTAGTCGCTCATTTGTTATGGTAGTGGTTAAAACCCAAGAGTAGGCTATTCTGGCATATGATTTGCTAGAATAGCTGTTTTT
>NZ_MAEI01000020.1 GCF_009933255.1 Enterococcus diestrammenae
GGTCGCAATCATGGAGCGTGTGGGCCATGAGGATTCTGACATCACGACTAAAATCTATACTCACATCACCAAACAGATGAAAGCAGACATTACATCCAAGTTGACAGAGATAGGACTTTGACAAGTTGCCCCTTTATTGCCCCTTTATGTATTAAATAAATGATAGAAATAGAAAAGAACCCCGTTTTATAGGGGTTCTTAACGTTCAATTATTTAACAGCATCTTTCACATTGACACCATTTGACCATATCCAGCCGAATACGAAACCCCATTAAATCAGGCTGTTTTGAGGGTTATATAATAGTAGATAGTCCGACACTTTTTAGACCGCATCGGACTTATCGCCCCTTTTTTGCCCCCTTTAGCGTATCTCCTACTAGGAGGCGATATCATGATAATCAGACAAGGCAAGGCTAGATGAGATATTTCGAGAGATCGTGGCGATTTCCTCCCAAAAAACAAATAAAAAATAACCCCTGGGATAGAGGTCCCAGGGGCTTTTTACTACTTAAGATAGACGGATGGCACCCAGCCCCAGCCGTCAACTTCGGACCAGTTTTTTGATCCGTGAACCGACTGGCCGTTATTAGCTGTTGCTGTGACTTTAACTTTCGTTCCCTTTTTAAGGATACGGTAGCCACTAGCCGTTTTAACGATTGGGCTAGAAAGCGACTGACTCGTGTAGACATTAAGCTTGTCGATCGTTACCGTCTTAGTTTTGCTATTGGAAGGCTTGCTGGTGCTACCACTTGATGCGCGCTTAACCAATTGGATATCGTTCGGATGCGCCCAGCCCCAATCCTCAACTAGATATTTCTTGCTATTTCCGACGATACGTTTGATTTTACCTTGCTTGCCACGTTTGGCAGTGGACTTAACAGCGCCTAGACTATCACGATACAAAGCGTTGTATACCTTGACCGTATCGCCAATTTTCCCATCTTTTAATGGCTTAGGGTTTGGTTTCATGCCACCAGAAGATGAGCTACCGCCACCTTTTAAACGATTGTACTCTTTAATTACCGCATCACGAAAAGCAATCCACTGACCATCATTGCGCATTTTACTAGGGCAGTTTTTGCCAGACCGGTCATAATGCGATTTGACTGTGGAGGTATTAGCCGGGATACCTTGTTCTAGCATGATTTGAGCGATTACCTTGATGGCGTTAGCTTTCGCTTTTTTGTATTGCTCAAGCTGTGTGCCGGTGATGTTCGTGCCTTGACTTTGATTATAGTTCCGGCAGATTTCAAAACTAATTGATTTGCGGTTACCGTGACCACTACCACCATCGCCCGCATTCCACGTGTTACGGTTAAACGGGATGCCTTGCACGGCTTCGTTTTCGTCAATCGCAACGTGATAAGATACTTGGTCGGTGTTGCCAATCATATAGCTAACTTCGTTATTAGCCGAGGCGTCGTTGTCAGTTTCGTGAATCGTCGCACTGTCGGCATCCATAGCGTACGGACATTTTGCGCCATAATTCCACGCACCAACCAATTTTTGGCGGAACGGTACACCGTTTTTGCTACTCATCGATATCGTCTCCCTTATTGTAGTTGTAGCTAGATACGCCTAAGCACGTTCCTAAAAGGACTGTGAGGGCCGTCCAGATGGTCAGCACGCTGTCGGTATAGCTCCACTCTAAAACGCCACCTACGACGCCCACGAACACGCCTAATGCCGGCATAACAATCTGCACTGCCCATTTGATGATTGCGTACTGCTCATCCGTTAGTTTAAATTTTGGCATATTACTGCACCTCCTTGAAAAGTGATTTAATCTGCTCGCTATGCTCAATAATTTTGTCACCTTGTCGATCTAAACGTTCATCGTGTTTTGCCAGCTCGTTATGGATTGCCAATCTATCAGACTTACTCGCTTCTAAATCTCGGCTGATTAAATCAAGATTGTGACTAATTTTTGTTAAGTTGCTCGAAATTTTTGTAAAACTCGACAAAATAGGGTGGATGACAAATCCCACCAAGCCGATGATAGTCATAATCCAACCGGCCCATGTAGCTATCTCACCTACATTTAGCATTTGCATTCCTTCTTTACTCCAAATTAAAAGGGACTACTTAAAGTCCCTCGTCTTGCTATTCTTATTTTTGGCTTTTGGGACCAACAAAAAAGACAACCAGCGATTAGCCAATTGTCTATTGTGGATTGTAAAAAATTAATCTACCAATAATTCTTGTTGGATATTGGCAAAATCTGTTGAAATTCCGCTGATACCCATATTTATAAGACTTGAACGATTAACATTATCTGCATTCCAAACATGTACTTCAATGTTTTCACCTAGTGCAAGATTAACATTTTCAGTTGTAATTAAATCAGTTTGTGGGAAAACAACACATTTAGCTTCTTCTGTATTCAATTGTTTACATACATCTATAGAAGTTTGAGTTACATCGCTAAATAATAAATAGTAAAGTGTTGCGTTTGGATATTTTGTTCTGATTAAATCACCACTTGCTTTGCTATTTATATACCAAACAATATTATAAAAATCATATTTAGTTAAAATGGTATCAAGTATCTCTAATTTATCTTCTGTTAAAAGAAATGCACGATCAACGTGTAGTCGTTGATTCAAAGCTTTGCACTGAATAACGCATTCTTCAAATGTTGGTAATTTTTCACCTTTAAATTCGGCGCCTTTCCAACTTCCATACTCATATTCTCTCGCTTGCGCTAATGTAATTTCAGAAATCTTCATATCCGTTACTGGTGGATTACCCTCGCTATCTCTAGCGGTTCGATTAATTGTATCATCATGTAAATCGACAGGGATATTGTCTGAAGTCCACGAAAGATCCATTTCAACTTCGTTAACACCAATAGTTTTTGACTTTCTGTATGCTAGTAAAGTATTTTCTGGATACTTTAATGAATATCCTCTGTGATGAATGCACTTAACAGGAGCATCAAGTGAAATAGAAATGTTTTTACTTCCTTCGCCTGATGAATAACCGTATAGCTTACCATCAACAAGGAAAGGATGCGGTAAAAATAAGCTAAACTGTGATACGCCATTGATTACTCCCAATATTCTAAGAGATCCTAAGATAGCATACCCTCTTACATAATTTCCAAGCGCACTGTATGGAATCACTGTTATCGCTTTTGTCGATAAATTGAAAATAAGATACCACGCAGAGGTTCCTGATAGATTAGATAAATCGACGGTTAATCCAGTAGATGGTATTGCATTCGTATAGGTTTTACCATCGACACTAAATATCCAGTCAAATCCCCCAGGGAAATCTAAAGTTTTAGTAATCGAATTTAAATTAGGAAAACGATTCGACGTACTGCCTCCAGAAAGTATAGTTACAAGGGGTAACTTGGGAATACTTTCTTCTGATGGATAACCATCTACTGTGATAGGAAAATCAGCAGAAATTATTATCTTCCCAGCAATATGTCTGAATCCCACTATTGCAATTTGATTTTGATTTAATTCTTTCGCCCATGACTCAAAAGAAAGTAATTTTGTCGAGATATCAAAAACTAACTTAAAACTAATAGTTCCCGTCTCAGTGCTATTTATCACTTTAGTTCCAACGGGTATTAAAAAGCTATTAGTGGTATAATTCCCATTTCCCCATGTAATGATATCTTGAGAGCCAGTAACACCATTAAAGCTCAGCGTTTTAGTAGTAGTGTCATAGTTCGGAGGGATAATATGCGGGATGAGCATTGCTTTAAGAATAGGTGCTGAGACTTTTTTATCCGTTACTGCTCCATCAACGATGCTTGAGGTATTAACGCCGCCGGGACCGATTACCGCCACACTTCCCCCTGTCATAGCTGTTTTGACTTCTTGCGATAGCATTCGCAGTGTAACTTGCTCATTTCCTCCCTTATCAACCTTTGTAGCTAAATTCGTCGCCATGCTTGCATTTGTTTGAGCTAAAGCAGTTTTATCCGCTTTAGTAGAATCTAAATTTTCTATATTTTCATTTGTTTGAGCTAAGTCTATTTTGTCCGCCTTTTTAATTTCAAGTGTGTCGATATCCGTCTGAAGCGCAAACGGTTCTAGCTTATCTTCAATTTCAGCTTTATTATAAACATCAGCTTTATTAAAAATTTCGGTTTGCTCGTCAATTCGTTGCTCTAACTCTTGCATTTTAGCAGTCGAACCAGCTTCAAATTCGCTCCATCCTTGCCAAAAATCCTCGGTGAATTCCGTTAAGTTTGTGTCAATATCGGATACCCCCATGTTGATATAAAAATACCCAACGTGCATCGTTTGATTGTTTGAAAAATTGATATATAGCCCGCATCGAATCTGCCCCTGATATCCTAAAAACTCTCGTGGGATAACGAAAGAGACGATTCCCTTCAGAGGATCAACAATTTCAGGAGTATAGATCAATTTTTGACTTTGATTATTGAGTTTTACGGCAGAAAGTAGGATTTCTGTTCCGTTGGGTAAATCAAGCGGCTTGCCATCCATCAAAATGTGAATCAGTTGAAGCCCGCTGTTCTCGTCATACGAAAAATACTGAATGTCTTTAGCTTGAATAGCTTTACCGACTGGACTGATCTCGATTGAAAATTCGTTTGTTTTAAAAATTTTGTTATCTTCGTTCATCCTTCGAACACCTGCCCACCATAAGATTTAGATTCCATCGTTGTACCGCTGATTGAAGCGCCGGTGGAACGATAAATAGTTGATCCTTCCGATCGATATACTATATTGTTCTCTGTTCCTGAAACGGCGTTTGAAATTCTCACGCCTGTTCCAAAAGCGCCTTTGATCGCATAATATTGGTTTGAAGCGTGGGAACCGTAGATGTTTCCGGAGACACACCGCTCCCATCCAAATGCTGTATAGCCATCGATATTTTTCGTGTTTTGAACCGCGCGGCATTTATCCACAACGCCGTACATAACACCGGTGAAATAAATAAAACGTTTCGGTGAATTCGCCGCATCTGTTTGTGTGAATCCTCTGACCGCACAGTACATTCCACAATCAATGAATGCAACTGACCTCACAAAAACGCCTGTATCGCCAGCAGAAGCATCTACTACCGAAAGGTTAGTTCCTACGATCTCAAGCTGGCCACTTGTGATATTGGAAATCACGACATCTTCCAGATACACGCCTGGTTCTACATAGATAAAGAATTCGCTTGTGGATAGCAATGGCAGACTATTGATTGCCGCTTGAATCGTTTTGAACGGTTTTTCTTCTGTTCCGTCAGCAGTTGTGTCGTTTCCTAATTCCGCTGAAACAAACAACGAGATCGAGCCACCAGATCCTCCATAGAGTTCTTGTATCGTTGAATTTAACTGAGTGATAGCATCACTCTGATTTTTGATCAACTGATTCACTAGTGCCAGTTCCTCTTTGGTTAACAGCTCACCAGCAGCTAATCGTTCTCGAAGCGTTTCAAAAATAGCACCTTCACTATTCACCCGCGCATCCACGACTTCATTCGGACTGTCGCCGCCAGCATTCAACACGAGATTATCGATCCGTTTATTTGTTGCCTGATTTCTTTGGTCAACTCGTGTTTCCAATCCATTTAAATAATCGACATTGTCATTAAACGTCTTCTTCCATTCTGAGCTGATCGCGTTTTTTACTAATTTCATTAAGCCCAATTACAACACTCCTTTCTTCTTCAGACCTGCAAGAATATTTGTCATTGTTTTTTTATTGTTGGATAACGTCACTTCTGGCGGTTTGTTAGGTATCAGTGGATATTTTTTCAATCCGACGACTTGAATCATCTGACAAACATTCAGTGGCTCGTAGACAAACGTCACTTTGTCCCCACGCTTTAGATCAATCGCCCATTTGATATTCACCGTTCCCGAAATGTCCGGATAATCGTGGATATCTCGCCTTAGTCGTGCACTCATACTGCTTGCGACCGTGAATCGATCATCGCTCACAGGTTCTTGAATACGGATGCCCCATTTAGCCGATTCAGGCGACGTATACGTGATTGGACTAAAATAGTAGCTTTCGTCTTCTTTCTTCTTTCCAAATCCGCGAATCTGTGTTTTTAGGCTATACGTATCGATTTCAAAATGGACTTCATCGGTATTAAACTTGTACCGTATCTGTTCTTGTGTTTCATTTCCGTAATAACTCCGCGGATAAAACCTTAAGTGCTTGTTATCAGGGATCACCACTGCATCGTAGTCCGACAACACTTCATCGATCAGCTTCAGATAGTTTCCATCACCGAAATTCTCCTGTTCAATTCGGCTGAAGACACCGTTGGTATTGATTACTTCGTAGCTAAATCCCCGGTTTCCCGCTGAAAAGATATGGGATAGGCATTGATTAATGGAGAAAGTCCCTGTTATCTGCTCGTATTGATAGCCGTCTTGGACCGTATAATAGACGTGTGTGGCAACCACTTCTTTAAATCGCTGTGCGCCGACTGCATAATCCTTCATTTGCTTGACGATAAATTCCTGACCGTTCCAAAAAATAGAGCTTTCGTAGTCCACGAGATCAAATGAATGGGCATCAGCTTTGGTTTTCATCACCAAAAAGCCGACTTCCCATGTTTCGTTTTCTTGCCAATTTTCAAAAAAAGAGTCCCTGTCAACACCGACAAGGATCTCTTCTTTGGTTTTATCGAAATTTGCTATTACAATATCATTCATCCCATCACCACCTACTTATACATAAAACGGAAATCCCACGCTGTTTTGATACGAGAAGCGTTGGAGATTTCAATTTTATTTTCGCCAGGAACCAATGAGATTAAGCCGTGATTTGTATCAATCCCACAGTGGATACCATTTTTTAGAGGATAGACACCATCAAGCGTTAATGTCTCGCCGCTAACGGAATTGAGTGAACCGCGGTAGATAAATCGCTCACCAGTGGTTGCGTTGAACACTGTGAGATTGCCATCGCTCATCCCTTCAATTTTGATTTTCAGGTAATTTTCTCTTGGATCAATCGTGAAATCGCCGGCATTGAAAATCGTAAAGCGACTGGTCTGATGAGTGTATTCGTAATCCTCAGAAACTAAACCTTGCGAGAATTGCCAAGTTTCGTCTAGGCTGAAAGCTTTTAGGGTAGTGGATAGGGATTCCCCAGCTCCTTCATAAACAAAAAACTCTATACTTCCCATCACATATCGAGCATTTTTTTCAGTGATTTCAATCGCAACTTTGACTTTAAACTGCTTTCCGGGTTCATTCGGATTGATCAGCCACAATTCTTTGTCAGTGATCAGCAAAGATTCAAACTCCGTTTCAAAAAGAAAACCATCTTCATATCTTTCGATTTCTTTTAGAAATCTGGTGGAGTAAGAAAATGGTGCAAAGGATTGATTTTGTATTCGTTGCCCAGTTATACCAGAAAAATTTAGATACTCTACAAACAATTGAGGAGTCGTTCTTTGCAAACCAGAAAACCTGAGTTTTAAAAATCGATCCGAGAGATTAATTTCTTCTGTTTCTGTTTTAATGATTATATCCGTCAATTCAAACCACCTCCGTTGTAGAGTAATTTAAAGAAGCTTTCGCCTGCGTATTTGTTAGCGATCGAGCCGATTGCATCTTTTGAGATAATAAAGTTCTTTTGAGCTATTATCCTCAGAAGTTTTATAACCTCTTTTAAATCTACTTGATTCTGTGCACTTGCAGGCGCAGGTGGATTTGCAAAATTGTTTGACGCCACGGATAATCGACTTAGTTTTGTGTCGTCAAACTTAGTCCCTGTAGCATACCGTGGTATCGTCTCCATCATCTTTTGGATAGACGGCCAAATTTTTGTACCTTTTGGTAAGTTGTACGGCGTCCATGTAGCTGGCGAGATACCAAAATCACCCTGTGGAGTTAAAAATGGCTCTCGTTTTCCACCATCACCCAACCATACTGGCCCGCCTTGGAAATAAGGGTCACCAGTAGCTTTGCCTGGAAGGACTGGGCCGATGAAGTTAGCTCGCACAGTTTTCGTAATCGTATCTGGCAAGTTGTTTTTAAAGTTTAAAACAGACCTAAAAGCATCCCCGGCTGGCCCGGAGGCGTTATCCACACCATTCATCGTTTTCGTGTTAGGCGAAATATTTCGGTTGTAATAGTTAACACCGTCAGTAGCGCCTTGCAATGCAGATTTAATCGAGGCGTTGTCCCCGTACAATACCTTTAATGCCGGATGGATAGTCTTATTGTAAGTACCAATAGAAATAGAACCATCAGATATTTTTTTCATTATGTCTTGATTATTTCCAAGCATCAGTTTGACATCTGTTGGAAGACTATTCCAAGCGGCCAAACTCCCTTCTGATGCCATAACCTTAGAAAGTAAGTCGCTATTATTACCCAAAAGGTGTTTTTCAGTTTCTGGCAAAGATTTCCATCGATTGTACTCTTGCTCAGAGGATAGAATCTTCGCCAACACATCTTGATTGTTACCAAGAATTTTCTTCTCCGTCTCCGGCAAAGCTTTCCAAGCGTTAAACGTTGCCTCGGAACCAGTAATTTTAAGAATTAAATCCTCGTTGTTACCCAAAATTTTCTTTTGGGCATCCGGGATTTGTTTCCACAAATTAAACCGTTCGTCAGACTCATACAACTTTTTGAGTAAGTCGTAGTTGTCCCCGAGTATTTCCTTGGTTTCAGCTGGGATAGAATTCCAGTTTCCTAGTTTCTCTTCGGACTTCGCAATAACTCCAAGGAACTCAGCGTTTTTGGCGCCTAGTTCTTTAATCTCCGGTTGGTACTTATCCCACAATCCCAGGTTTGCCATGGTTTCGGCCATGGTCTCCGGCGTGTTGGAGTAGATGAGAGCTTTCTTTTCTTCAAAAGATAAACCAGCCCAATCCCCTTTTGCCTGGACGGCTTGGGTCATGGTCTTAGTCACATTGCTGTCCAACATCGCTTGCTGTTCGGTAAAGGATAGGCCTTCCCATTTTCCGTTGGCGATAGCAGCTTCGGCAATCATTAATTTGGCATTGGAAGATACGTCTGCATCTTTGGCCAGCCACATCATCTGATTCCAGTTCTTTTCTTCCTTGGCGGCTTCGTTGACAATTTCTTGGGCATTTGTTTTGACATTGCCCTCTTTATCAATGAGTTCCAAGCTATTCCACATATCTCCAGCGGCCGTACCAGCTTCAGCAGTTAAAGCAATTTGATCTGCATTTTTTTGTGTATTCTCTGCCAACTCATTCGCCATGTCTCCTATACTACGCATGAGTTTTTCGTTATCTTTTATTAGCAAATCGCTGGCGCCTGTCGCCTCGGAAATAAGTTTTCCCGAACCCATGTGGACTTCGTTTGCCAATTCGGGATATTTTTCTTTAATGAGAGCCATTTGATTCAAGAAGCCGTCACCAGTCGCTTGATTCATCGCATCCCATTCATCGAGATACTTTTGAGCAAACTCACCGTCGAGGTTATAACCCCATTCTTTGAGCCATTCTTCTTGTTCTTTTCTCGACTTAGCATAATGACTTTGCTGTGCATCGTATTGCTCGCCTAAAGATTGCATCATAGCTTTCGCTTCTTCTTTTGTGGCACTCGATACATCAGCAGTCATAGATTTCAAAATGGCGCGTTTTTGCTCGGCAGATACATCTAGTGTTTCCACGTAAGCCTCAGCGCTTTTTGTAGACAAATCTTGAATTTGTTTTGCTTCAGAAATCGTTAACTCTCTGTTTTCGTTAGAAGCCTTTTCTCGCAAAGCTTTAATGTGAGCATTATTTTCTTCGACAGTAGCAAGAGAGCGTTCGTTCCGTTCTTTTTCGTCAGTTACAATTTGTTCCATTGTATCCGAGACTGTTTCCGGAAGTGCCTTAAGTAGTCCATCTAGCCCTTGAATTTTTTTAGTTAAACTATCCTCCAAAGTTGTGCCGATGGTAGCGAAGTTATTAGCCATTTCTCCGGTATTTGTCGATACACCGCTTGCTAACAAGCCAAATTGACCACTTGCTTCTTCCGTCTTACTTTTTACGGTGTCGAGAGTCCCAGAAACTTCTACACCGACATCCTCGCCCCAACGTTTAACCCGTTGACTAGAGTTCCACGCTTCTTCACCAAATGTTTTCCACGCTCCATAGCCGAGTGCCAAAAGGCCACCAGCGCCGACAATGAGTGGTAATGCACCCGCTAGTCCGCTAGCACCTAAAGCTGTAGTTAATGCTCCCACACCGCCGCTTCCGGCTGCTGTTGAAGCTCCAGCGGCTAATTTCAATGTGCCGTCTGCCATCAGTTCAAATGTTGTTTTGCTAGCTTTCGCCGTTCCTGATAGTTTTCCGATCCACTGGTTTAACTTTCCAACCGTGGATATCCCGCCACCGGTGATTTTCAGGAAGCCCCCAAGAACTTTAGATACAGGTCCAATCGCTGCAGCTAATCCGATGTATTTCATGATTGCTTGCTGTGTTTCGGGATTGGCTTCGCTAAATTTTTGAGCTAGATCAGCGATATTTTTAATGAATGGTTTTGCTGCCTGCACACCGTCTCTTAATGCGCCTAAAAACGGTCCACCAAATTCGATGGCAACATCAGTTACTTCGTTTTTCAACATTGCCAATTGTGATTCGACTGTTTCATATCGTTTGCCAGCTTCTTCAGCTAATGCGGTGTTTTCCTCAAAAGCAGAGTTACCAGTTTCAATAGCCTCGCCAAAAATACCGCTCGCGTTAGCCGCACGTAGCAAGCTATCCCGCAACCGGACTTCTTTGATATCCATATCATCTAAAACTTTAATCGCAGACGTGCCGGACTCTTCCGCTTTTGATAAGCCTTCAACAAATTTCATGATGGCTGTAGACGGGTCTTCTTTAAACATTTTTGCAAACTGATCGCCCGTCATTCCAGCGACGTCAGCAAACTGTTCCAGACTCGTTTTGGACTTATCAGCTTCTTTGTACATTTTCTTAAGCTCGGACCCGGTAAAGCCCATTTCTTTAGCCACACCGGTTAATTCCTTACCACCGTTTCTAACGGCAATAACCAAACGTTCCCAAGATACACCTTGGTCAGCGGCGTGTTGTTTCAATTCCTCGAAGGACCCGACACCCTTTTCGGTAGCCAGTTGCATTTGTACCATGACCTTGGAAAAAGCAGACCCACCAGCCTCGGCCTCTACCCCCACACTTGAGAGAGCGGCAGCGAAGCCTAAGATATCCCCCTCGGACATGCCAATCTGTTTACCGGCCCCGGCGAGGCGCAAGGCCATAGCAGAGATTTCTGATTCCGTGGTTGCGTAGTTGTTCAATTTTGTTATCGTGTGGGCTTTTTATCCCTCACTTCTTACAGTTTCCTGTAAGTTCAGCATACATATTCACCTTCGTCTTTACACGGTCAGGTGCTAACCACTCGTGGAGGTATTTTTGCTCTCTTAACGCTCAACCTCTATGCGTTACGGTGGCGAGTGATGTTCTCGCTTACCTCGGTATTAGCTTAGTTTTTGGTATAATAAAAACCCCTATTACAAAATAGAGGTTGTCGGTTTGTTTTCTTCTAAATATAAGGCAAATTGTTTTTTTGTATTATGACCATATCCATATTTTTTATGAAATTTACGATGGCAATCTTCGCATAACGTTATTCCGTTATCGGTATTAAACCTTTCTTTTTCGTAAAAATCCCAAGAATTCAAATGATGAGCGTTCAACTTACGTCCTCTTCTTCCACACATTTGGCAAATATAATCATCTCGCAAGTAAATCTTATCTCTCCATTTTCTGATTGCTCCGTTTTGCATATCTCTTGCAGCTCGTTCTTCTTCAGTTAATGAAAAGTTATACTTATAATGGTTTTCTCCAGAACGTTTCTCAGTTCCACATTTATTGCAATGCGAACCTCTTAAAAAAGCATCCGGGGTTACCATAAACTCATGATTACATTTTTTAATGTTGTGTCTCATCAAAAGCGGAGTTTTGTTGTTTTTGTATTTCCCTAGAACAATATATTCATTCTTAAAAAGATTAAACACTTCATTTTTGAATTGCTTAGTGGTTTTTCGATTATTGCCAAAGCATTTAGGGCATCTTGTTCCACCGTTTATAAAGTCGTCTGGTGTTGCAGAATAAAATGTTCCGCATTTTTTATGCGCTAACTCTATCTTATCCTTGCAAGTGACATATTCCCCAATAACTTCATATTCATCGTTAGTAAGAGTTTTGACTTTCCTTTTGAATTCATTCGTGTTGCTTTTGAATTTTCCGTTACATAAAGAACACGTTCCTCTTGTTTTAAAATTTCCTGCGATTACGTTAAACTCTCTATCGCATTTTTTGTGATACATAAGTACATTATCTTTATTAGATACATACTCGCCTCTTACCTCGAAATCTGGATAAGTCGAATTTACAAATTCGGAAAACATCTCTGTATTCCATTTTTTACCCATAATAAATACACCCTCCACAGTGTTTTTTCTCCAATTATTGTTAAACATGGGAAACGAAGTTGGAGTACTTCGCGTTCGCCCCGTCGGGCTATCCCACACCTTTATTATACCATAAAACCTTAGCCTTCACCGATTTTGGTTAGTATTTTATGCTGCCAATTTCTCGGCAACCGGGCAACAATTTTTACCCAAATCTACTAGTGCCGAACCTAAATTGCTAAACTTATCTTGTGACATCCCGACGATGTTCGCAAAACGCGCCATCTCTGTAGCGGCGGTTTCAGCCGACATGGTTGTCGATTCGCCCATGTCAATCATGGTCTTTGTAAATCCAACAACCTTATCTGTTTGGACACCTAATTGCCCGGCGGCTTCCGCTACCGCTGCAATCTCTTGGTGGCTGGCCGGTAATTCTTTCGCTAAGCCTCGCAAACCGTCTTCTAAGTCCTTGTAACTGTATACGACATTCCCATTACTATCAACGACTTCATCATTGGTCTTTTTAACCCCAGCAAAGGCACTCTCCCAATCCATTGCAGCTTTAACCGTTGCGCCAACACCAGCTACCAATGGCGCAGTAACACCCATCGTCCATTTATTGCCAAAGCTGTTTAACCCGTCGCCTGCTTTTGACACCTTGCCGCCAACGTTTTCTAGCGCTTGCCCAGCTTTCGTCCAGTTGGACTCGCTGATTGCAATCTGCGTGCCTAACGCTTTGTATTGACCGCTAAGTCGTTCGATTTCAGCCGTCGTCTTGTTCATCGTGGCTTCTGCCGATAGCAACTGCGTTTTCTGGTCTGCTGTAGCGTTGTTCACATCGCCGATAGATTGCTTTAAGCCGTTGTACTTTTCCTTCTGCTTAACCAATTGTGCAGAATAGTTATCAATCGCTTTGCCAGTTAGCGTGTACTGTGCTTTCTGTGCATTAATGCTTTTGGAGTTATTCTTAAACGATGTTTCTTGTGCTTTTAAAGCGTTGTTAATCGAGCGCATTTGCGTTTCTAAAACCCGGGTCGACTGTTGGAAGGGGTCGATGTTTAGACTCGCTGTAGCAGCGATATTCCCTAAATTAGTTGCCATATTATCCTCCTTCCTACATTAGTAAGTCCAAAAAGTCTTCTGTGAGTTCAGACTCTGTGGAGGACTCGTCCAATATTTCGGTAAATAAGCCGATATCTGCTAATGACATCTCCAATATTTCCGGAAGTTTATAACCAGCTTTCATCAAACCTTGCATCATGTTCCGTAGGGATTCATAGGCTTCTTCCGGAGTAATCGGCTCACTTACTTTTTTTTGGTATCTTCATCCACAGTGCCACCGAGGGCTTGGATATAAATTTCGTTTAAAACTTCTGATTCTTTACTTCCCAAACCGTCTAGCAGCTGGTCTGCTGTAAACTCGTTGCCAAAAATTTGGGCAATGGTTTTAATAAAATTCAGCTGGATTTTTTCGTATTCTTCCGGATCGTTGGCTTTTTCTGTATCCGAGTAATACTGTGTAGCTAAAATCTGGTGTTTGACCGCAAAGATGTTATCGCGGATGGTGATTTCGCGTTTTTTAAACACTTGTTTCTTGCCGTCAATGGTGAGTTTAAGTTCAATCATGTGCTTCCTCCTCAAAATAAAAAGGCGACAGCAAAAATGCTATCGCCAATAATCAAACTTAGCCTGCTGGTACCGTTTGGAAAATTTTCGCACGGAAGGCTTCCATATCAAACTCAGCGTTGTCTTCTCGAGCGATAATGTGAGTGATTTTATCTGCCCGGGGTTCAAAGTTCCCGACCAAGGAATCTGGTTGTCCAGAAGGCGTTTCAGCCCGTGTATTTAAATCATATCCGCCCGGTACAAACTTACCTTTAGCCAAACCAAACCATACATATTTACCAGTATTCAATCGAGACCGGAAAATAGTTGCTACATATGGAATTGTCATGTCAGCGGTGTAAACTTCCATACCGTCTTCCAAAGTTAAACCGTGCAAGACTGCTTTCGCTTCAGATGTTAAATCCGCATTACCGATTGTTAATTGCATTGCGGAAATACCGCCATCTAATACCGCCCACAAACCATCGTCTGCTTGAAAGTTCGCGCTGTTGATTGTGATGGATAGTTGGGCAGAGGTTAAACCCGGAATCGCTGTCGGGGTTCCGGTTACTTTGTCTGCATCGTCAAGTGTCGCCACTTCCCAATTATCTAAACCAATTTTTACTGTTCGTTGTGCCATGTTTGTTTTCCTCCTTAATTTTTCCAATCAAAAAACCGATACTTCCTGTGATTAATCAACAGGTCAATATCGGCATCTTTGTATCTTGGATTTTCGTTCACTGTGTATGTTGTAAAATCATTTGGTTTGAGTATTTCATCAAGTTTTTTCTTTATTTCAAAGGCTTGCGTGTCGGTCTTGCACCAAAAGGACACCTGAACCCGTTGCTCCTCGGACATGGAGACATCATCGGAATAATCATAGTCACCTTCATAAACCGGATTAATGCGGATAAACGGTGCTAATTCTTTCTTACGATACATTTCCGGAATATCGTGCTTCCAAATGCCATTTTCAGGAGTTAGGGATTTACCACGGAACTCGTCGAACAACGCAATTAGTTCTGTACTACCACTTAACAAGCGATAAACTCTTGTTTCGATATTCATAGCTTCAACCCCTCCTGTATTTTCTTGGCATATAGTTCTTGGATGGGCGCTGTCGACTCCTGTATCGTCCGCTCTTTAAAGTTCTGCGGACGTTGGTTGATAGTCCCATCATCAGGATATTTCACCCGCCAACCTGTGGACTTGCCGTATCCGATATCCTTTTCTATTTGACCTTGTGGACCACCTTTAAAACCGCTGATAGTTACATCTGATTTCATTTCGCCTTCGTCATAAGGCGTATTTGCTTCCAAGTTCTTTGCAAACAGTTCAGCGCCTTCTGTAACCGCTTGGCGGGCAACACGCTTGTTATTCGCTTGAAGCTTGTGGATATTGGCGAGAATTTCTTCAAATCCTGTTGTCATTCAATCGCCTCCACAGTGACCATTAGCATATCCTTAGACTTCCAGTCTTCTTCAAGGTCAATTACCTTGTATTCGGCATCTCGCCATTTAAGGAGCATTTCTGACTGGATATCCTTGCGGAATCGGATATACATTGTCCGTTTGTTTCGTCGCTTTTGGATTTCCTCGATTTTTTCATTTGCGCGATCTCGGAATTCCTTAGTCGTCGCTTTCGCAATCTCGCACCAGCAAGAAAAGAGGTCCTTATCCGTTTCGACAAGGTCCCCATTTTCATCTTTTGTGATGGTGCGCTCGAAAAAGGTAATCCGCTCGTTTAGCTTACGGGTTATCATCCGTAGTCACTCCTTTCACGCGGAGCTGATGAATAATGTTTTCCACCCCATTAGCAAGCGAGTAGCGCATGGTGTCCGCGGATAACCCCCGATGTTCGTACTCTTCCTTGGCTTGCTTTTTAACAGCCAAGTGATACCGTGGTTCTTCCATAAAGTCGGCAGGTGTTTTCGACGTATCAATCGCATCAACTAATTCCAAAGCGACAGCATCCAACATTTCTTTAATTAAGTCGTCCTCGTAGTCGATATCGACTTTGAGGTAAATCTTAATCTGCCCGTACTGCTCTTTTGAGATTAATTCCGAGTAATTCATCTACTCACCCGCTTTCTCTAGCAAGATAGCCTTGGTATCACTGGTTTCGTAAGCAATCCCGTGTTCTGTTAACCACACTTGGATATCCGCTTTAAGCCAAGAATTATCTGGTCTCACCTCTGCTGGGAGAGGTGCCGTTATTCCCCCGCTCCACCTTCAACAGGCGCGGTGTAGGTAACGAAGTAGCCGGCATTCGCATCAGCTTTTTTAGTGTCAAAACGGGTAGCCACTTGCAAGTATTGACCATAGATTTCGTTAGCAACCCAGCGGACTGTGACATCCACACGGTTTGCAAACAATACCGCACGGCTTAAGTCACCGATAAATGCAGTCGTGTTTCCTGCTTCACCAAACAAGGTATCTTCAATCACAAATACAGGCATTCCTAGTAATGTTTTACCACTTGGAGAAACGATAGAATCTTGTAACAAGTAGCGTCCGTTACCATCTTTCAAGGTGTCCAGCACGTTGTAGAAGGACTGCGTAGCCACAATCGCTTTGTTATAAGCAGGGTCTAAAGACACGTTGATGATTTTCTTCAAGTCGTCCAAGGTAGACATAGCAGCGGCAGTAAAGGTCTTCAGCACGTTCGCAATTGCATAATTGGTCGTGTTCAATTTTTGCTCGTTTGCATTCCGAGAGATAATACCAACCAAATCAACAGCAGAATCTTGGATAGATTCGTTTGAAATTGGAATCGCACCACGATATGTTTGAACAGCCCAATCCACTTCTGTAAATTCTGGCTTAGCCAATTCTGGATTAGCTTCCAATTCAGCAACAGTGTTCAAGCGTGCAGTTGCTTTCTTCAAGATTGGGTATTTACCACTTGCGGTATTCGCTTGGAAAATGTTGGTAAATTGCTTCAAGTCAGTAACTGTCTTGATTTCCATTTCTGGATTGTAGACGATTGATTCTGGAATGGTCACATCCACATCAGCAGACACAACGCCTGTTGCAGCACGACTTTCCAATAAGTAACCCGGTACTACCGCTTCACCATCCTTAAGTGTCACGCCATCACGTTTTTCGCCTTTCGAACGGATAAAATCGTTCAAAGCATCGCGATATTCTTTTTCTTTCGGTGTTTCTTTGCTTCGTTTTGTTTCTTTCACTTGGTTCCCTTCTTTCTGGTCTTCGTAAAGCGCCAAGTTTTCCCGCAATTCAGCGAGTTCAGCTTTCAACGCTTCACGTTCCTCTTTTTTGGCTTTTGCATCTTCCAGATTTTCTGCTTCTAATAAGCTCCGGATTTCCGTCGCAAAAGTTTCAACTTGTGTTTCTTTGTCCGCAATTTGGGAGCGGATTTCGTTCATTTTTTCCTCGAACATCTCGTGTCCTCCTTATTTTTTGTGTATAAAAAATAGCCATCTCCGTTTGGAAATGACTGTTTTTATAAAGTATTGAGTATTTCTTCTTTGTCTAAATCATCTAGCATCCGTTTGATTTCTTGCTTAACCGGATGGCTGCGGAGTTCTTCCACAATCTCTTTACTTCTAGCGCCAACAACCGCCTCTGTGTCTGGATATGCTGGAGTAGTGACGACAGATACATCATAAAGCTTGTCGATTTTTCGAATATAGCGTTCATAGATACCTGTCTCTTCATTTTCTCGCCACTCTTCTGCCCCTTCTTCATCAGGGATAGTAAAAGCAAACGAGCATTGATTAATCACACCAGACCGGATATTTTCCATCAAATCTCGCGATAGTGTGGTATTGGTTGGGGAAATCCGGAACTTAAGCCCGATATTATCCACTTCCAAATCAAGATTGGCTCCTGTTCGGCCTAAAATCTGTGATTGATCGTGATTAAACAGAGCTACCACATTCTCGGTATCAGCCGTATCTAAACAGCCCGGTTCCAATTTCTCACGAAACGGATAAAACCAGCCTAATGTATCTGACCAGCGGTCAAACTTTAGTGCATAACCTTCAATGACTTCGGTGTCATTCTCCAACTTTCTCAATTCGAGTTTCGTCGTCAGTTGACGAGTCTCCATTTCCTTCATCTTTCTCACCTGCCTTTTGTTTGGTATTTGATGTAGCTTGATACTCTTCCGCCTTGTCAGCCCACACATAGTTAAGGCTAAACTTCCTACGTTGCATATCAGCATCATGCGTTGGCGATTTGCCCATATACATCAAGGCTTGGTCGCCCGTAATCACGCCACCGTTGTAAAGTTTTAAAGCTTCTTCCGGATTCATGCCGGTAACGGAGCGAGTATCAAACTCTAAAGTAAATTTGTGCCGATCATCATCGTTAAAAATCTTCATCTGGTGCTCTGACGTGATGGCGTTAAAGTAGTAAGGCAAGTCATTTAAGATATAGTCGTCATTTAACTGTTTAACAGACTGATTCGGGTTAGTGACTGCCAGTTTGTGTGCCGGTACTCGCATACACTTTGCAATTTGCGCGGTGGAGTAGTTGTTTGAGTTAATTAGCCCCAGCACGTTAGTATCAACTTCTAGCGGTGTATAGTCCATGGTAGAGTCCAAAATAATCGGACTACCACCAGTAGAGCCTTCCCGTGATTTCTCAAACTCGGTTCTCGCCTTCTTCCGAGCATCTCCAGATAGCTGGGTACCTTTTAAACTTAAAATCCCACTCGAAAATCCATCTCGGAAAAACTTCAGCAGCGTGGCAATCCCAGAATCCTGCAAGTTGATTTCATCATCAAGTGACAACAGCGGAGACCGGCCATAAATCGTGTCGTGGCTAAAAAACTTCCAATGTATCATGTTCTCTGGCTCACAACGTATCTGCTTACTACCGTTTGGCGGATAAATCATGTAATGATAGGTTTCGTAGTTGTCATTCGACACGATATCCACGTTTGATGGTGGATAAAACTCATACTCCAGCGCCTCGTTAGTCGCCGGGTCTCGCAAGATTCGTGAGTAGCTGTTTCCACACAAAATCGTGTTCACGGCCATTGCAAACTTCCACACATGTGCGGTAGTCTGCTTGGTAGAGCGCACGTTCATGAGGTAATTCAGCTTTTCATCTTGCACGATGTTTCCGTCCAAGTCTTTCTTGATAATCGGAAATCGAGCAATATCGCCAGCGACAATAGTGGTAGCCGTCAGCACATCGGAGTTCTTAAGCCCTTTGATACCAACATAGGAATTTCTGCTTGGTGTGTCGTAAAGCAGTTCTTGTACTTGCTCTTTGGTGGAGCCTAGCGGTTGAAAAAATGCCATTCTCTTCCCTCCTTTCTATTTTGGGATAATCGTCAGCCCATTCCCCGACTTATCAGCAGACTGACGATGATTAAGCTGACACCCAAAACCAGAAAGCCGGTGATTACGGAATATAAAAAAGCCGACGTTGCGATGAATGCAATGCCGACGAATAGTAGTATGGTGTGGATATTACGGAGTAGCCAATTGAGTAGTTTATTCATTCCATCCCTCCTAAAAACCAAAATCATCGCTCAAAATCATTTCATCAGTCCAAAAACCGCCTGATTGAAACTCGGTGTAACACATTGCATAAGCATCTAGCAGAGCATCTAAAGGATCTATACGATTACTGTTTTTATTCTTATCAATCCGCATGCCATTGTTATCGACTTTTGTCATGGCGTTATTGACCGCAGCCGTAAGCAGTTTGTTCCCACTGTGGCGGACTTTCAAATCAATCACATCATCACGTAGCTGTTTCGTCGGCATGTTCAACACAAGGCTTGTCTGCTTGATTTCTGCTTGGAGCCATTCAGGGTGATTCTTTTCGATTAACGTCAAAATGTGGCCGTATTGATACGGGTCAAACGAGATTGATTGTAAGTCGAGATCGTTGTCGTAAATAAAATGCTCCAACCATTCGTAGGCCTCGTCGTAGTCAATAACGCCACTTTCCAAGTCGGTAATCTTACACTCATCAATGGACTGTAGATAGGTGTAGTTCATACCGTCCCGCTTTTCCTTGGTAGCTAGTCCGTACTTAGTAGCGATAAAGCTAAAACTATCCACATAAAAGTAATCTTCCATCTGGACCGCCCATGAGATACTAAACAAGTCACTCGTTCGACCAACGTCAATCCCAACCCAAACCTTTCTACCAGTGATATCAGGTTTCTCGATTTCCGCTGCTTTCCAATGTTCGGCAGAGAGGTAGGACTCCTCGCTTGCCTGCGTCCACATGTTAAAGTTTTTTACCATCACTTTAACGGTGTTTCCTGTCTCTTTGGCGGTCTTCCAACGTTTCGTGAGATAATCCATCATTTTGTCTTTTAAGGCGTCCACAACGAGGATAGGGTTGCTTTTAATGTACAGTTCCGGCTTTTCTATCTCGTCTAACGATTCTTGCTCGGCAATATAGGCAAACTGTTCATCGTCTTCCAAATCACCAGATAAAATACTGCCCATCCGCGGATATTCCACGGTGTACATTGGCACGTTTAAATCAAAGTTGGCAGTGGAAATAATCAACGTCAGCGGATTGTCTAGCTGTCCTTGCCCTGATTCGATAAGTTCCATCATCTCGTTAGTTTTACTAGCGCCATACTCATCAAACACACCTACATACGGCTCAAAACCATCAATCGCACCAGTCTCTTTAGATAGATAGGTCACATAGGATTCATCATTTAAATTTTTTAACTGGTCCCGTACACGTTTGGTTGCTTTGCGGATTTCCGGAAACTTCGCTCGCAAGGCATCTAACTGTTTTCGTGCCATTTCAAAAGCGATTTTTGCTTGTTCCTTCGCGTTAGCTGTACAAAATATTTGCCTGCTCATTGCTGGGTTCTTGCCAAAAAGGAATTCGTACAGCACAATGCCCGCGATTAAAATCGTCTTCCCATTTTTCCGGGCTACGCTGATAAAAGCACGCTTAAACCGCCGTAACGCTTTATCTTTCTTGTGGCGCCAACCATAGATATTGCCAATAATAAACCGTTGGAAGTTTGCTAGCGGATAAGTTTTGCCTGTTTTAACGTCAGGCAGCATCTCCAAAAATTCAACCGCCTTGCTTGCCTCTTCCACACTATAAGTGTATTTCCAACTGGCTTTTGGAATCTTTAGGAGGTCTTTCAAATGGCGGACACACGCATCGTAGACTTTCTTGCACGATTCCACCGCACGCTCGACGATTAGGACTGCATAGGCATAGGTGTCGTCTCGCAGTTCTTCTGGTATGGATTGGTAGTCAACCATTTGATTTGCTCCTTTCTAAATAATCTAACCAAACTTATCGAACATGGTTTCTTCCTTCTTTTCTTTCTTAGGAAGATACAAACGAAGACGACTATCAACAGTCAGGCCCAGCTCACTTGCTGTAGACTTGATGTTTTTAGTCGCCTTTTCTAGTGTTCTGATTAACGGATTTTCTTTAAATTCCCCGTCAGTGTTCTCAATGATATTTCCCTGCTCTGTCAATTTCTGGCTAGTCTCTTTAAAGACCGAATACCATAGACAGTAGTTTTCGAGGATAGCACGATCGAGATTTCGAAGTGGTAACTTTTGCAAATCACCAATGACTCGCTTGTATTCCTGTTTAGCGATGGAGTTCATGTGATTCGGTGCAGTCACTTGCATCTCCACTAACCCGTCACCCGCAAGCTTTTCGGCTGCTTTCCGGTCTTCGATTTCATCTTTTGTCATGTGCATTTTGTTGTTATCCAATAATGTTAGCTTTCTGCCCATTTCCACACCTCCAATCGCTTTAGTAATAGGAAAATCGGCTCCAGAAGAGAGCGCGTTGTTCAAGACCCCCACAACCCTACCCCGTTTTGCATTTTAGGGGGGTATAGTCCCCACTTTTGCACCGTATACGTAAATATTCCCCACCTAGAAACCACTCATAAATTATATTTTTGTTTCTCTTCTCTCGTTTTGACTGCATGACATGAGTCACACAATGGTTGAATGTTATCTTTGTCTAATCTCAAACTCCAATCAACTCGAACAGGAATGATATGATCAGCGAGAGTCGCATCTCCTCCACACTTAGTACACACATAGTAATGCTCATTGAGTACCACCTTGCTTAGCTGTCGCCATGCTTTGGAATTGTAGAAGCGCATCAAATCATTCTGGTGTTTCCAGCGCGTGCGGTTGTAGTCTTGGTACTCCTCCTTGCGACTATCAAAGTCTACGAGCTGTCGCTTGCCGTTGACTACTATCAGTCGCTTAGGCTTTGCCATTTATCTTATCCATATACACAGCTAACATTGCTTTCACGATTGCTAGCTTACCATCTACCCCTAGCCTATCTACGTCTATATTAAAGTGCTGGGTGATAAAGGCCTTGTTATGACTGGCGGATAATGTCGCGTCCACCATGTAGAAAGACAGCGCACATACTTCATCCACAGTTAGTCCATACATATTGGTCACAGATAAGAACAGCTCGGCAATCTGATCGATGTCCTTTTCTTCCCGGACTTGCTTCAGCAACTCTAAGAACTCTTGTTGTTTGTCTTGCATTGTTACACCTCTCGATAATCAAATGAGATACTAACATACTTAACCGTCATACTATCTGGTTCTGGCACTGGTGAAGTAACTGATGCATCACCAGACGTGATGACTACCTCGCCCGCCTCGACCTCACGCTTATATCTTTCTAACATATCAATCGTTTCTTGTAGCCAGTCCAATGTATCCGGCTTGGTTCCCTTGTTAACTACTGTGCCTTGTTTCATCTCAACTCCACCTCTCACATATCCAATCAAAGTAATCCCGCCACACTCTGCACTCTGTCGCATAGTCCATCTGTCTGCCGTGGTTATATTCGTACCGCTGCACAATCAATCCTATCCTCTGCTTTGAGTAGCCAGGGAAATCATTAGCAAACTCTCGGTGCTTGGCTTTGAGATAGGTTAGGTAGTCGGTGTAGGTCATGGTGTCGCCTCCTAAATAAATAGACAGCCCGCAATGGACTGTCTTTGACTATGTATCAGCAACCTACCCAGCCCCGACGTCCGGCTCTCCTCCCTACCTCTGCCTCGGTTGCTATGTACAGATACGGACTGGACTACCGCCTCCAGTCGTGGCCAACTCGTGTATTAAAGCCTCACGCAGGCAACTTGCCGTATCCCTAGCAAGTCCAACTTAATGTTAAGCAACCTACCCCATTCTGGGACCCACCGTTCTTCCAAGCCTGGCGGTTGGGGCTGCTCGGTTGCTATTGACGTGGCAGGATTCGAACCTGACGAGCCTCCGTTTTTCGGTCAGCCCTAAAATGCATGTACCGTACGTGCATGCTGCTCAATCGCTTTATCTAGTTTCATGCCTGCTCTTTTATCATCTACAATCGCTTTGATGCCTTCCAACTCATGTAGAGAAAATCGTCTATCCTCGGAAACTTTCTTCAAATATGCTTCTTCACCTTTTAAAATAGCTTCTTGTAACATTTCCATTCCTCCTCAAAATAAAAAGCCACCCGCAATTATTGACGCGACAGGATTCGAACCCGCGACCTTGGATTAAAAATCCACCGCTCCACCAACTGAGCTACGCGTCACCTTGGAGGAGCTACCTCCATGAGATTGACTTGTCCTGACGGTACCTGCTAGACAAGCTCAGCACCTAATGGCTCGGAGTACCGTCTCAACCTCTTTGGGTCAGATACTCAATGCTCCGCGCTAAGAGTCAAGGAGTCCTCCCAATGTCACTGGAGTGGCACTGCCCCACTCACGGTAGTTTCAGCTCGGCTTGTTGCGGATTCTACTACCAACCCTAGAGGTCTCTCACCTCTCGAAACCATTCATAATGATGGCACCACCGATAATTCAACCTATATGCGTCTTCTACTTCCGCCACAGTGACTATCGCCCACAGAATAATTTTTACGTATCAAAAAATCGCATTGTTATTACATTAACTTTCTTAAAGTTTTACCTTCATCATTCAAGAGCCACATTGATTTAATTTGATATTCGTGCATTTCTTGGGCGCAATCTACCTTAAACCAATGATCTTTATTATCTGGCTCAACATTTGTATAGGAATGAACATCGCCATTTAAAAATTCCACCATTACATATTCTTCATCAATGCAGTTAGCCCTAACAACTTTATCAAGATAATCAATTCTTTTAGCTACTTTTCCTTCATTGAGTCCTTTTCTAGGTAGTTCTTTATTAATTTGTAATATCA
>NZ_MAEI01000021.1 GCF_009933255.1 Enterococcus diestrammenae
CATCACCACCTACTTATACATAAAACGGAAATCCCACGCTGTTTTGATACGAGAAGCGTTGGAGATTTCAATTTTATTTTCGCCAGGAACCAAACTGATCAAACCGTGATTTGTATCAATCCCACAGTGGATACCATTTTTTAGAGGATAGACACCATCAAGCGTTAATGTCTCGCCGCTGACGGAATTGAGCGAACCGCGGTAGATAAATCGCTCACCCGTGGTTGCATTGAACACTGTGAGATTGCCGTCTGACATTCCTTCAATTTTGATTTTCAGGTAATTTTCTCGCGGATCAATCGTGAAATCGCCGGCATTGAAAATCGTAAAGCGACTGGTCTGATGAGTGTATTCATAGTCTTCTGAAACCAAACCTTGCGAGAATTGCCAGCTTTCATCTAGGCTGAAATTGGAAAGTGTGGAAGCGATAGATTCCGAATGTCCGGAATCAACACTAAGTTCGGCAGACACCTTTAAAATAAAGGAGGCGGATCGCTCAATATCAAACGCAGATACCGAAACTTTAAATCGTTTTCCCGGCTCTTTTGAATAGAAAAAGTAAAATTCCGACTCTTTGAAAAACAAGCGCCGTAATTCTATTTCTGCCAATACCGAATCGTCTAAACCGGATGTATACACACGAAAATTAAACATGATCCCAAAGGCATCCATGTTGCTATTTACGAGACGGCGACCGTTTGATCCGGAAAATTGTGTGTAGCTGTTGTTCGGGACTGGCCCTTCAAGCTTGATGTCAGTGTATTTAATGTTGTAGCGCTCTGCTAGATCAATAACTTCGTTGCTAAACCCCAATTTTACAACTACTCCCGAGCTACTCATCTACACACCACTGCCTTTCGTATAAAATTTTCTTTTCAAGACTGCCCCGTTTGTTTGATCGACGCTGTTACCGATCATTTGACCGTCCAAGATTGATTGGACGACTAGTGGACGTTGCTGAATAGCGTCTATAATCTGTTTAAAATCAGACCCAGTGTTGGTGTTATACGTGTTGTTGATAACTTGGCTTGTCATCGCATAACCACTAACAGCCCCAGACAGTACCCGCTCTGCTTTGATATTTGGCAGAACCGCATCAACCGCGCCCTCCATCGCTACTTGAGGATATTTCGCATTTTTATCAATCCCGATTTCCCAACCGAGCATCATATTTTTCCCGATCATGTCACGCATCCAACGGGATGGCGAATGAATACCTAAAGCACCGGTAATTTTATCTTTGATACCGCTGGCAATGGACGAAATCTTATTAGCGACTGCTCCGGCGAGAGAACCGATGCCATTTATCAAGCCTTGGATGATATTTCTTCCGATATCGTAAAGGTTGATTTCACGCAATGAGTTAAAGGTGTTTTTTACAGCGTTGATAGCATTTTGAACACCTTGTTTTAGGCTGTTCCAAGCGTTATTAGCGCCATTAATCAAGCCGTTAATAATATTCAAAACTCCGCTTTTTAGCCCGTTCCAAGCGGACGTTGCTGTTGATTTAATGCCACTCCACAAGCTAGACAAGAAAGACCTAAATCCATTCCACAAACTTTTCGCTCCGTTAATACAACCGTTAATCAATGACTTAATACCGTTTGTAATGCCATTCCACGCAGATATCGCAGCAGATTTAATGCCACTCCATAAAGCGGACATAAACGCTTTAAGCCCGTTCCAAGCGGATTTAGCCCAGCTAACAAGCGTTGAAATGATACTTTTAACGCCATTTGATAAGGCGTTCCATAAATTAATTGCGGTACTTTTAATAAATTTCCAAACGGCGGATAAAACACTGCTAAGATTTTGAAATTGCGCTTTTACATATCCCACAATCACAGAAACGACACCAACGAAATAAGTTCTAATGCCATTCCAAATCATAGAAACTGCACTTTGGATATTCGCCCAAATTTGAGATAGATGGTCTGCCATGCCAGAAAAATCACCTGTCACTAAATCAACAATCATCAAAACTGGCGTCAGGATGATGTTTTTAATCAATTCCCAGGCGCCCATTGCAATCATTTGAATGCCTTCCCAAATCGTTGATAGACCAGTGCTAATGCCATTCCAGACGTTCATGAACATGTCAATAAACGGTTGTACCACAATCATGATTGCTTGCGTGATAACCGTCCAGGCGGCTGAAACACTAGTAGTAATCTGCGCCCACAACTCCGTAAACCACGTTGTAATCCCAGACCAAGCGCTCTTAATTCCCTCAACAGCGATTGAAACACCTTCTGCAATGCTTTGCCAAAGGTCGGAGAAGAAATCTTTAACTGCTTGCCAACCAGAAGTGATGCCTTCTTTTGCAGTGTTAAACGCATTTTGAATGCCTTCAATCGCACCAGAAACTCCATCTTTAATCCCTTCCCATAAATCAGAAAAGAATTGTTTAACAGATTCCCATGCCGAGACTATGGCGTCTTTGGCGCTAATAAAGAAATCTTTAATAGCGTTCCAAATCTCAATTACTTTGTTTCGAAATCCTTCATTTGTTTTCCAAAGATACAAAACTGCTGCAGAAATTGCCGCAATAACTCCGACAATCAAAGTAACTGGACCGCCCACAACCGCTGCAACCGCCATGAACCCAGCCTTCACCAAGGCTAAGGCCCCCGCTACCGACTTAACCATGCTAACGATAGTTATTACTGCTTTTACCGCGCTTACAACCTTCATGATTATCGCGACAACGCCTGCGATTGCTTTAAATGCCATAAATCCAGCAGCTAAACCAGCAATAGCCGCTCCGAGTGTCTCAAATATACCTTGGTTAGCTTTGACCCAATCAATCATCTGTTGCAAAGCTGGCACAACATTGTTGATTATTGCCTCGGTAATTGCAGAACTAATCTCCCAGAATTTTGTAACCAACGTGTCCAGAATCGGCACGATTGTATTCACAAACCCATCAAAATAGGCTTTATAACATCCAAAGCCAAAGGGATTGCATATTGAAGAACATCGCCAATAGTGATTGCCCATCCAGAAAGAATACCGGCAACCTTTGTCAAAATTGGCTGTATTTGAGATACGAGATTTTGAAAGCTATCGACAAATCCACCTAAGCGGTCTTTGACCTGTAAAACGAGATTTTGCACTTGTAGGCTGACCCATTTAAAGGTCCACTCCATCCACGAAAATACGCCACTAGCTTGTTTAAGATTGTTGAAAGCACCCATTACCATATCGATGGCTGGTAAAATTTTATCCATCGACGAAACAATAGCAGTAAATGCTTTATCGATCATGCCGGATAAAACCGTAATGTTTTCGCCTATTGATTTTCCTGTTAATTTTTTTGCGATTTCATCAAACTTACCGAGGATATTAGCTAATCCACGAACAACTGCTGTTTTCATGTTCGCCATACCGGTTCCAATCCCGGCAGTAGCATCTTTCGCAATTTGTTGGAGGGACTTAAGCCCACCCCCGCCTTCTTCATTTAACTTAATCAGCGCATCTTGAAAGGATTCAACGGAGATCGTTCCTTCGGATAGTCCAGCTTTCATCTCGCCTGTGGTCATGCCCATTTGTTTTGCTAATGCATTTAAAGCGGGACCTAGCCCACTATCAATCATGGAGTTCCATGTTTCGGCATCGACTTTTCCGTTTGAGAATGCTTGAGAAAGCTGAACTACCGCATTTTCGACTTGTTCGGTGCTTCCGCCAAAGCCTAGAATCCCATTATTTAAAGCCGAGAATACTTTTTGAGACTTGTCCAGGTCACCAGTGGAAGAAGCAAGTAACTGAACGGACTTAACAGCTCCGTCCAATGGAGTTGGCAATCCTTGAATGCTTGCTTTCAGGTTCTCCATGGTTTTCTTTGTGTCCTCAGCAGAAAAGCCCATGTTAGCGAAAACACGGTCAGCATTGTTTAAGGTATCCAACCGTTTGATAGCACCGTCCATGGAACTTTTTAAAACACCAATAGCGGCACCAGCAACTTTTACCAATCCAAAAGCAGTAGCCATCTGCTTAATACCACCGCCAGCCTTGGAGGCCTTGCTTTCCAGTTGGTCTAGGTCGCCATTTAGGACTTTGACATCTTTTCCGTCAACATCAACGGATATAACGACACGTCCATCACTCATTCTTCCACCTCGCTTTCTTCATCTGGCAATTTGTAAACCTCTTGAAGTTCTCGCATTTGAGACTCTTCATTGTCGGATTTACTCGGTTTTTTCCATAAACGAATAGACACCACTTGCCTGAACTTCGTATCTTCCGGAAGTCCTGCGAGTAGCGCCTGAAATTTGAACCAATGTAATTTTCCTTGTTCCTCTAATAAATCAATACCGTAAGCTTGCATAAAGCTAGAATAGATATACTCCGCATCATATTTGAGAGAGTAACTACTTTCCTTGTCTTTCTGAAACTCTGGCGGTAATGGTTTGCCAGCTAAATCTTTCTTTATTTCTGGCTCTTTGCCTTGGTTGACATAGATTTTAAACACATCAAGAAAGATGTCGTTTAAATGTTGAAACGGATACGCCTGAATTAGATCGGTATCTTTGCCAAACAACATTTTAATGCCGAGAACAACACGATAGTTTGTAGCAAGTGTTTTATCCCGCGTCATATCAATCAGCTTAAGGATATTGTCAAAAGAGGCGTTAACCGGGTACTCCACACCGTCAATCTCGTATACATCATTTAGCTTGTAATAAAGGCTGAACATCAGCGTTCACCCCTTATCCTAAATATTTGGATTCGACTGCTTTCAGGTCTTCTTCCTCAAATTCTTCTTTGATACCAATCATGATTTGGTAAAGGTATTTTGCCACAATATCAAAAGACGGATTGACTTCATACATTTTTTCAAACGATCCTTCGCCCAACAATTCATCAGTCGTTTCTTTTAAAAACGCCACGCCTTCATCAAGAGTGATTTCGTCTTCTTTTTTAGCAGTCAAAGTTTTCATTTTTTTGTCTAATTCTTCAAAAGATTTCATGAGACGTTTCTTGTTTTCGTCCGTACGGTCAAAATGGAGGGTGAAAAGCACTTTTCCCTTTTCATCCTCAAACGGAATATCAATGGTATTCGTGACTAATTTAATTGCTCTCATGTGCGTTCCTCCTAATTTTTACAAAAAAAGAGAGAGCCTAAGCTCCCTCTTCTGTTTCTCCTTTTCCGCCTTCTTCTGGCGGGTCAGGAGTTACGCTTTTGGGGTCTTTTCAGGCACCCGGTCGTGTTGAATTGTAAAAGAGATTTCTTCTTTGGTATTGGAATCGCCACCGGAGATTTTGACATCTAGCAAACGGGCAACACCTTCATAAGTCGTGCCGTCGGTATCAATCCATTTGTGCCAGATTTTCCGCCCGTCACCTGTCGCATATCGCTTAGTATTAACCAACGCTTGTGCCTCGTCTTCAAAATCGACATAGCCTTCTGGCGTCCATTTAACTTGCACGCCGGTAATATCAGTGGTATCAATACCGGTGTAGTCGTTGTAATCTTCGGTCTTGTCCTCGGTATCGTTTCCCATGGTGGTGATACCAGAAGCAAGCCACAAATAACCAGCTTCATCTGGTTTCGTTTCATCGTCCGTCCAAGGTGCAATATAGTGTTTGCGTTCGCTATTTAATTTTTGTGCCATTTAGCTTTCTCCTCCTTCGTTGTCACGTTAACTTGGAAAGTCAACATAAAAACGAGCCAGCCAGACTCGTCCAATTTGGCGATATAAGGCTTGCTCGTTACTTCGATTTGATTAAATTGATAACTACCATCTGCGCTTGGCACATTCTCCAAAACGTCGAGATAGTCTTGTACTTGCCATAAAACAGTTTCTAAAAGATTTCCGTCTTTACTACTCATTGCAATCTCAAGATTGATATTGGCATCTTTTGCACCGTCCATATAACTCTGAGATACTTTGCTTCCAGCTAACGGATAAATCACCAATGATTCTTTTCCAGCCATTAGCACGCCTTTCGTGAGCTTTACAGGCAATTCTAGTGTATTGACGGAATCTTTTATACGGTCGATTAAATCCATTAGAGACCCATTCCTTTCTCAAAAGCTTTAACCCACTCGCTCATGAACATACTTGACGCTTTCAAATCCCACCTACTGCCAGTTCCTGGCGTGGAATAATTGTAAGCTTGAACATAAAACTGACGTGCGGCATAAGGCGTTTGATAAATGATTTCTTTGGCATCGCTAGACAAATACACCGATTGCCTCAAGGTTCCGTCCTTTCTGGGTACAAACGGGTCCATATCCGCCATCATTTGATTTCCCAAAGCAAACCGCCCATTTTCAAAAGCTTGTTCACTGACTTTAGCCCGCACACCAGCTATATCTACTTTAATGCCCATCAGACTACCACCAGCTCCCATGAATAAATCTGATCAACGAAAGGTTCCTTGAAAAACGGCGCGCTCGTGATGATATGCTCTACTCCATCAAAAATGAGTAGGTCTTGCTCCTTAAAAGTGGGTAACGGGTCGGTTAAACCGTTGTAGCAAAATACCTTTGCGCTGCCGATCAGCACTTTTCCACTTAGTGAGGCTTGATACTGCGGGCTACGGTCGATTTTTACAAAAGAGATTTCTTTCTCTTCGCCATAAATTGGCTTATTGTAATCCCCTTCGCCTTCAAACGACTTCCACACCATGGAATCGACTAACATTTCTTTCGGTGGCTTAGGCGCTAACATCGGTCAACACCTCGATACAAAAGGCCGGTTCCTGATAAATAGATATACAGGTCCTCAGCCTCTAAATTCTTGCTCTCGGCTTGTCCACCGCTACCATATCGAGAACCATTAGAAATGCTAGTTGAGCCAATGCCGACGCTTTGAGGGGCCTTGTTAATCCCCTCAAACGTATCTGCCCCAACCTCCTGAAAATAGCAAATCTGGCTACATAGAGCGAGTTTGAAACGGTTTGCTCGGAAAAGGAACGGATCTGTTTCGATATCATGAAACTGGTAGAAATTACTCGTTACCGAATCCAAGACAGCAGAAGCCTTCGTAAGCCATTTATCGAATGATTCTTTCGGAAATGTCTCCTCGTCTTTGCCGGTCAGAGCCTTGAACTCGTCATAGGTTAGATAGGCCATAGTCTTCCCTCCAATCAAAAAGGAGACTATTTAGCCTCCTCCTTTTTAGCTTTAGGTTTTCGCTTCGGCGTTGATTTTGGTGCCGGTGCTACCTCTTTCGGCTTTTGATAGCCAGTCAAGTGCCGGCTTAACAGCCGACCCATTACGCTCCGCCTTCAGCGGGCGTTCCGACAGTGACTTTAATTACTTTGGTTGGGTCATACAAGTAAGACGTATAGTGCTCGTCCGCTGTAATGACGGTCGTTTTAGTCACAATGTCACGGTCAGTCTCAACTTGTACGCCGCGTTTCATAACTAATTTCAAAGCCGGTTGGTTCGCAACGATTTTAACCATAATCGCTTCACCTTTAGCGAGCTTTTTAGACCGAACAATTTGAACGCCAAGAACTTCGCCATAGGTACCGGAAACGATAGCGTTAGCTCCAACCTCGGAACCCAACATCCAGTTTTTAGCTGCATCCAAACGCAAAGCGCCGGCGTCAGCAGGGTTCATGATTTGAACGTAAGCCAAGGCGTCTTCATCATCAAAAATATCCAGAGTAGACTGCAAGCCTTCAACTGTCGCTGGTGCAGTATTGGTTTGTGTAGCTGTTTGCAAAGCCGCCAACATATCGTTGTCCACCTTGTTCGCCAAGGCCAGACCGATTTGTTTGTTAGATTCACCGATAGGATCGCCGTAGCCGGAAAGCACAGCTTCATCAGTAATTTCTGTACCTTTGGCAGCCTTTTTAACGGTAACTTGCTTGGTAGTAGTGCCGATTTTGTCCAACGGAATCGCTTCGCCTTCACCAACATCGGCAGCATCTCCCATGTAAGTGAACGCTGGGAATGTGATTGTATTGCCTGGTTGACCTTGCAAAGTAGTATCAACTTGTGCTAGCGGAGTAAAACGCAGCGCTTTGTCCAGTTCGTAAGAAATAATTGGTGCCAAAACCTCTGGATTTACGAGGTCAGCAACTTTTGTAATTGTATTAGCCATATTTTATTGGCCTCCTTCAGTTATTTGTTTGAATGCTTCTGGGTTATTAGCTGCCAGATCAGCTCGTTCTTGATAAGTCATCCCGTCAAACTGTTCTTTTGTGACAGCAGTCGTTTGAGCACCTTTCGGATTGCCCGGATTAACGATTCTAGGCTTACCTTGCTCCTGTGGTTCTGCCGGCTGAAATAAGAAATCATTCTCGGCGCGGATCGTTTCAAGCTGTTCGTCCAACCCTTTAATCGTGCCGTCTTCGGCAAGCTCGATTTTTTCGGCATCAAGTAAAGCTTTAGCAGCCTTAGAGTTCTTAGCCCCAGCTTTTAACAACGCTACATCGATAGCAGATTCCTTCTTCAACGTGGCGATGGTGTTTTGAGAATTGGTTTTTGCATCGTCAAACTTGGCTTGTAATTCCGCAAGTTGAGTGGTTAAAGCTTCATTGCCTTTTGCTGACTCTTTCAGCGTATCCAGCTCGGCTTGGTTGGATTCCAATTGTTGCTTAGCAGTGTCCCGTTCGCCTTCTAAGGTAGCTACCTGTGCATTTAGTTGGGTTACGGTCTTACCATGCAATGCCATGATTGACTTAGCTGTCTCCTCCTCAACTCCAAGAGCGATTAAATCTTCTTTTTTCATTTGTTGTGTCCTCCTAAGATTTTTTTGAGTGGCAACTACCACTGTGAGCCGTCTTTTAGAGACTTCCGAGCAGGTCTAGTTTGGTGCAAAATAAAAAGCCCTATCGCTAGGACTTCTGTATCCAACTAAAATCGTTATCTTTTAACACTTGATACAAAACGGTTGATACACGATTAATCATTTCTTCTTGGTGTTCTTCAAACCCTGATTCAAAAAAGACACCGTGCAACATCTCGTGTATCACTGTTTGTTCCTTACGTTCTACTGCTAAGTCTTTTTTAATCTCGATATGCGTATCGTGATAAACACAGACGCCAAAACATTGCGGATTGTTATCCACAGTGTCTTTTTCAATGACTGAATACTTCATACCGCCCACTTTTATTTGTTCTGGTAAACTCATTTTTCTACCTCTTTTCTCAAAATTCGCCTTGCCCCGGCTAGGGAGATACAGGATCACCAACCATTCCGGCACTATCTGCCTGTTTAGTATTCAGTCTACTATCCGGTGGTTTCTTAACCTTCCGTTTAATCTCATCGATGCAATATCTCTGGTAGTTCTCGTCCAGACCTTTAAAAAACTCCACAAAGGCATTTTCGCTAATCGGTTTTCCTTGGTTTTCCATAACGATTCCTCCTTAAAAATTCTCATATCGAAAGTCTTTTAACAGGGTGTTAAGCGGCGTGTAGACCTTTTCCCGCTTGTAATTGCGAGATAGGTACTCATTACTAGCCACCAAATCCCGCAGCGCCTTTTGATTGGCGCGAACCTTCTTGCCCCACGCATAGGCGCCCTCTTGATTACCCAACGCTTCTGACACCATCTGATTCTTTTTAAACTTGACCACTTGGCGCTCCAACCGTCGTTGCTTGTCAGTTAGCTGTCGCACCTTCGCATTAAGTTCGGAGTCAATCGGTTCCGAGGTATTGGTATTAACGCCATCAATAAAAATAAAATGGGAATGGCCACAATTCACGCCTCGATGACCGCCAGCAGTTTCATATTCTGCTTGCCAATATGGATCATAGATGCTGCGATAGCGTGACCCGACAGGCAATTGCTCCATCGGTCGCATATCCACCACATGACCTTGTATTCTGCTACAAGCCTCACGAGCGCCAACGTGCTGACTAACTCGAACTAAGTATTGTCCATACTCACCTAGGCGTTCTGTTCGCAATTGGTTGTAAGTATTGCCCAGCGTTGATTTTAAAACGGTGCGCACATAACGTTCCATAGACCATGTATGCCCGCCTTTATCAATAAACGTGGACTGTATGCCTTTTTGAGCCATCTCCTGTACTGCTTGTTCAAGCGACTGTTCAAACGTTAAAAAGCCAGCGTTAAAGAGCTGTTGCGTTTTAACAAGCGTCTGCTGATAAAGTCTAGTGGTAGCGCCATATCCATAGTTGGTGCTGACTAACGTCTGATTAACTAAGTTGTCAATATCGTGCCAAGCTTGGTCGGCATAAGCCCGTGTGATGTTATCAAGATTATTTGGTGGCGGTAGTGGTGTATTCGGTACTGCCTTGTCCACCTCGTCGATGATACCGACGCCCGTTTCTTCAAACATCTTATATATCTCACTTTCTGCCACGCCTGTGACTTCTGCGAGATATTCGGTACAATCCCGATTAAACAAATGCAAGTCCTGTAACGCTTGTGCTTGCCATTCTAAGATGTCCGTACGCCCGTTTCTAAGACGTTTAACTAACTGGCGGAGTATTTCACCCTCCATAGAGTTGTAAAGCTGTGAGAAGGCGCTAGACCATAAATCTAACTCGTGTGGCGTGACCTTTGGCATTTAGATCACTCCTCTTCTCCTAGTTCTTCCTCTTCTGCCTCGTTTTGGTGCTCCATCGGGTCAATGCCTAATATCTCCGCTTGTATCTGTGCCAATTCAGCTAATGCCTCTTTCTCGGTATAGCCAAACTGTTTCATCATGGCGGTTTTCTTAGACATCAGACTACCTAAAACAGCGGAATTGTTATATTCCAACTGCGCTTGTTTACTCTCGAATACACCATCGTCAAAATTAACGTTCACGCCAAAATCGCTTGGGCCAGTGTATAGCTTGTAAGCACGAGCCAACTCAAAAATAGACGTGACTAACTCTTTAATCGCTTCTTCCACGATTAACACGTTATCTGCGCGAGTAGAGAAGGTTTCCGAGTTCTCACTGATGATTTCTGTGGCTGTTTTGACTGATCGCCCGTCAAAGGACATCGTACCAGGAGACAAGCCAACCTGTGTTTCGATGATTTTCAAAATGAAATTGATACTCTCGATGTATTCAGCCGAGTGTAGAGACGGACTAAACGAATCAATAAAAGGATCGTCCGTTTTAAGCTGTTGGTAGACGTCTGTTTTTGTGTCGAATCGCTTAATCGGTTCTCCCTGTTCGTTGTAGCGGTATTTGAAGAAGTGGTCGCTTGCCAGAATCTTTGTCCGTGATTTCTCAATCTCCCACATGAATTGGTCGTACTTCTCATTGATATCCATGAGTTGTTTTCGGGAGTTGTCGATTACCCCAGCGCCCAAAGGACTAGAAAGATTAGCGTTGTTCTTCCCAGCCAGTTTGATATAGGTAAATAACGGCCGGGTAAATCGGTCAAGAAGCGCCATTGGTTGGAGATTCTTGTACTTTTCAAGGTAGGTCAAAGGTACTCGATTGCCTAGCTGTCCAGCCGTCTCCGAGCGGTACAACTCATTGCTAATCTGGTACTTGCCATTAACCCACTCGTGAATCTCAAGGAGTGTGTAGTAAATGGAACGATTGCCTTCGACTACCACATCAACGTTAGCGATCGCAGCCTCTGAGATATCGTTGCTATTTGATTGCAAAGGGAAAAAGCTATCTGCCCGGCAGAATGAAATTTTGATTTTTTGTGTGCTTGGGTCAAAATATGGTCGCAAAGCTAACCCGCCGATAGCATAGCCAGCCTCTAGCTCCTCGCCAAAGTTCTTGCGGAATTTGTTATCTCGGAATACGTCTTGCAGGAACTTGTCTGCTTGCTTATCATCTGCATTAATCACGCAACCCTCGTTAAATACGAGCTTAGCAAGCTTACGAGAAAGCGCTTTGGACACGTTAATGGAGTGAAACGGTCGTGTGCAAGCTGTGCCGTTGCTGTCGATATAATTGACATTTGGGAATTGATCCATGTAAAGCCGTTTGTTTTTCTGTATCCGCTCGTATTCATCTGCTGGCATTGCGATTTTTGGGTGGTCTAGAATCGTACTGTAAGAATTAGTCATGCCGATTGCGGCGCCTCCTTTCCTGAAAAAGTTTTTTATTCGCTCGAACATCGTCTCACCTCTTTCTTAGGCGATATAGGTTTTGTAGAAATAATTCACGCCATAACGTAGTTCGTCCAAGGCGTGGTTGTATTTATCAATCGGTAACCCGTTGTCGTTGCGGACATACATCCCGATTTCTTTTATTAAACTGTAGTGGTCGTATTCGTCCCCGTGCTCCAGCAAAAAAAGAACGCCTTTACTAAGGACGTTCTGCACCCGTTCGATACCCACTTCGATTTTCATGCCGTTACTACTGATTTTATCCCGAGAGTTATTGTCTGCCTTGTCTGTTGGAATCCCTAATAAATGCAGTTCCTCCCGAAGTGATTTACATGCCGGGTCAACAAAAAAGTAATTCCAATGTGGAAACTGCCATTTGGCCTTGCACCACTCGACAAATCGCTTGATTTCCTTAGCATAAATGGACATCGCCTTGGTAACGCCCGTATCTGTCCCGCTGTGGTAGTAGTTTGCCAGACGGTACAGGTAATACTTGCCTCGGTCAAACGTCACGACCCAATAGGCACATGTAGTAGCGTCCCCTTGCCCACCGTCAGCCGTGAAAAACGTCTCAATCACATTGCCACGGATCGCGTTAGCCGTGTGTTTTTCCTTGTCAAACATGGAGTAGATGACTCCCTCAGGCATTACCCGTTCTCCTAGCCAATCCCGTTTGTATAGATAATCGGAAGTCTCACACTGGGCTTTCCACTCGGCTAATCGACTGCCAGTTAGGATAGGGTTATCCGTCGGGCGCCAATGCCGGAAACGATACTGGCCTGTTTTAATAAATTGATCCAATAACTCCAGATTCGGATGGTTGGGCGCCGGCGGGTTCTGTTCTGCTAAGTGGTAACGGTCCTTAGCAGCCAGCGTCCGCCGGAAGCATTCCTCGATGAACGATTTATTCAGCAGGTTAAATTCCAAAAAGGTAACCGTACCGATAGACATCCCGGTAATCGCACCAACTGAGTTTGCTTTACCTCCGCCCTTGAAGTAAATCTTCTTTTCTCCGTTAGGGAGATTCAGCCATAGGTGGTCGCCGTGGCGGTCATTACGAAGCTCTCCATATTCTTTGAAGCGATGTGCTAGCCCAAAGCCCTCGCAATCCATGAACATCCGGTAGGCTTGCTCTTGATTGTAAGCCGTCACAAGGTGGTTCTCATCTCGACTAGCAGCAATGATGAAGGCCATTTTCTGGGCGTCAGACATGGTTTTGCCAGAACGAATTGTTCCCTCGTTTAGCTCTAAACGGATATTTTTGATGGGAGCAAAGATATTTTCTTTTTGCTTATCAGACAATATCATCATTCTTCCTCCTCACCTAAAATAGCGCGTCCAATATCAATCATAGAACGCATATCTTCTTGCTTGTCTTGAGATAAATTAAGCTTGGATGCCGCGCTCTTAGCAATGGACGCTTCCGCTTGCAGTTTCTCAATTTGCTTCTCAAGTAACTCAATCCGTTTATCAAGCAAATCACGCTCGCCATAACGCTCACGATCGTTACTCTTTAACGCAAAAATAACCGCTGTTGTGTCAGCAGGTATCGTCTTCTTAACTTTTTTGATGTGTTTTTTAGTAACCTTGCCGTTATTGTCCACCCATTGCTCCGTGTGCACCTCTTCGAACTCTCGGTCGACTAACTTATCCTTAAGTGCTTTCTCGGCCTTTAACGCGATGTTACGGGGCTTAGATTTATCTGCTTTTTTTAATAGCTCCGACAACTCCGGAATCTCTTTCTTGTATTTCATGAAAGTTGACTCGGCTACACCTAATTCCAAAGCGATCCGTGACAGGTCCCAATCGTGAGAACGCCAATAGAAGATATCGTCAAAATAAGGTTTAACATGTGTTTCGTACTTTGATTTGGCCATCCATTAGCAATCCTCCTTTTTTACGCCTTTGTACATACCGGCTCCCATTTCACGAATTTGGGAAAATGGAATTTCCGGCACCTTTAACATCGCCCTGTATTTTTTATCAATAAAATAGATATACCGCAGTTGAAAACCTTGCAGCACTTTACCGCCAGTAACTTGAATATATTTTTTAAAGTCATATTTACCGCCAGTAACCTCATAATATGACTTACCACCTAATTCCGGTCTTTTGCTGTTTGGATTGCTTTCCAAAGTCATTTTATGGATTTTCTCTCCATTGCTTAGTTCTACCAGATTATAGTTTTCTTTAATTGCTGTTAACACAAAATTAGATGCCCGATAAATTGTTCCGTCCCCACATTGCGTGCCATCCGCAAAGCTGACGATCCACTTAATCTGCGGAGCGTGTTTTTTTAACAGTTTTATAGAAAGTGAAATACAACGGCTTTCGCTGTTTCGTGGCAAAACATCATCAAACGCCATTCTATTGAGTTCTAACATTTCATTCCAACCAGTCCCGGGAACTAACCCAAGAATTTTCCTTTTATCCAACGGAGGGCCGTAACTCATTACACCGTGCAATTTTCCATCTAAAAATGCCCCGAAGTGTAAACTGCTGTTATTGACAACCTTTCCGGAATAATGATGCTTTTTGATAAAAGGAACTGCAATTTTGGATGGAATGACTTTCAATTCTACATCAAGTGCTCTTCCCATTCTTTAATCACTCCAAACAATTTATTTCCATTGGTATTAGTATTCCCGAATGTTTCTACATTTTGGGCTTGATACTTACTTAATACATCTTTAATTATTTCCGCTTGCTCGTTCGATAACGTAAATGTAATTTGTGTAGCGTTCGGCTTATCTCCGTCAGGTAACTCAAATTCATCCGAAAATGTATCTTCTATTAATTCTTCAAACCCGAACTCACTCATATCAAAGTCCAAATTTTCCAATTCTTCTAATTCCACCGCTAAAGCGTTCTCGTCCCAACTAGCGATTTCTCCGACTTTGTTATCGGCCAAGCGAAAAGCCTTAATTTGTTCCGGTGTCAAATCATCCGCCACAATTACCGGCACTTCATCAAGACCTAGCTTTTTAGCCGCTTTTAGCCGCGTGTGGCCATTTACGATTTCGTTGGCTCCATCTACGACTATCGGCACCTTAAACCCAAAATTCTTGATACTAGACGCCACTGCATCCACCGCATCATCGTTCTGACGTGGGTTATTAATATACGGGATCAGTTCTTCGATTGGTTTCATTTGTATTTGCATGATTAACACTCCTTTATGTACTAAAAAAGACCGCCGAAGCGATCTTAAACATGCAACCACCAAGTTACCGCATGACAATTCAACAGTCCCAGCTAGTTTCAAAAGGAGGAGTGGCGGTTGCTATGTACCGCAGACTACTTCTTTTCCCTTTCGGTACTTCGCTTCACCTGCTATTGACGTGGCAGCTATCGACACTGCATCTGCTCCTGATAGTGGAGCCGTTTTTACCATTCTTTAAACTACACGCCAAACGGAGGAGCTACCTCCATGAGATTGACTTGTCCTGACGGCACCTGCTAGACAAGCTCAGCACCTAATGGCTCGGAGTACCGTCTCAATCTCATTGGGTCATCAGATACTCAATGCTCCGCG
>NZ_MAEI01000022.1 GCF_009933255.1 Enterococcus diestrammenae
ACGTACGGTTCCGTATACGGCGGTTCAGTTTTACATGACATGTTTTGTCTGATAATATGAACTTGCGGATAGTAAGCCAAATCTTGCTAGTCGCTCATTTGTTATGGTAGTGGTTAAAACCCAAGAGTAGGCTATTCTGGCATATGATTTGCTAGAATAGCTGTTTTTGTATGCTTCATTTGTCGACATTCCGAGCTTGCGTAACTGCTTTCGTCGGTTTTTAGGTGTTTTCCATAGTTTCCAAATGCACATCCGCAAACGTACTCGTAGATTACTATCAATTTTGTCTAGTACCATTTTCATTCTGGCTATCCTAAAGTAATTGACCCATCCACGAATATTCTCATTGATTTTCTGAACACGATACTTTGTGTTCACTCCCCAACTACGTTTAGTGAGATACTTGATTTTCTTACGAAAATTATTGATGGCAATCTCATGTGGCTTTGGAAGATACTTTCTTTCCTTCCTTCCCCAGAAGAATCCGAAGCCTAGAAACTTAAACTCGGGATTATTTGGTCTTACAATCTTAGACTTCTCGGCATTCACAATTAGCCCTAGTTTATCCTCAATAAATCGCACAACATTACGCATGACTCGTCTTGCAGACATCTCACTTTTGACAAGTATGATACAATCATCGGCATATCTTACAAAACGTAATTGACGTGACTCGAGTTCTTTATCTAGCTCATTGAGCATAATGTTACTGAGTAACGGGGATAAGTTCCCACCTTGAGGTGTACCCATCGTTGATTCAATATCACCTTCATCTGTACGAATCCCACTCACCAAATATTTTCTGATAAGCGATATGACGTCGCCATCTTCTATTGTTCGAGCCACAAGATTCATAAGGCGGTCATGATGAACGGTATCAAAGAATCGCTCCAAATCAATATCCACTACCCATTGATAGCCTTCATTCATATATTCTAACGCCTGCTGAATGGCCATTTCAGCTCGTTTACGAGGGCGAAAACCATAGCTGTATTGGCTAAACTCAGCGTCGAATATAGGCGTGATGACTTGAGATATTGCTTGTTGGATTACACGGTCGACGACCGTGGGTATTCCCAATAAACGTACACCGCCATTAGGTTTTGGTATTTCCACTCTCAGAACTGGTTGGGGGTTGTATTGTCGTTGAAGTATTTGTTTTCTCACCTCTAGGCCATTTCGTACAAAATAAGCTTTCACCTCATCGACAGTCATACCATCGACGCCAGGTTTTCCTTTATTTCTCCGCACTTGTCCAATTGCCAGTTCAATATTTTCGTGACTTAATATCTCCTTCATCAAGTTCTTTGTATACATGTCTGTTAGTCCTTTCTGTTTCGTGAAGTCGGTATCTACTTTTACGCTCAATGCCAGTAGTCCTTTGCCTGCTTCCAATTGAGAATTCTTAACAATAAAACTGTTCAGCCCTTCACTCCTTCTACCTTTCGATAGACGTCTTCATTACTATGGCTTCGGCTGACTTCTCACGTTCCAGTCCTATATCACTATAAGAGTTTGGTGCAGAGACGTGAGACCTCCCCAGTTAAGGTACAAACTCTTCCTCTCCATCTATCCGCCACATTTACACCACTTGATTATGTCAGTAACTATTGGGCTTCAACTTCTTTTGCAGCCTTACCCTCAAGTGTCGCCTTTTATGTGATTTCTGTTCGTCGGACCAGAGATTTGCCTTAGACTTCCTTCAGATTCCACCTCGCGATGGACACCCTTGTCTTTAGCTATACGTTTTCCGTTACTGGGACACGTTAGGGACTTTAACCCTTAAGAGTTTGCCCATGCTGGGCAAACAAAAAGCC
>NZ_MAEI01000023.1 GCF_009933255.1 Enterococcus diestrammenae
CTTCGCTGCCCAAAGAATCAACAACCAAAATTCAAGAAAAGAAATAGTCGCCTGATTTCGAAAAAAAAGTTCTCTTCGAATTTGGACTAGTATCTGCTTTTCTAAAAAAGTGAATTATGAAATTAGCTCAAACAGAAAACATAAAGATAAGTTTTTTAGTTTGCAAAGCTATTTTATTTCTAACAGATGCTAGAAGGTGTAGTTCAAGATACTGATACTTCCGAAATCTTTGAGTGTTGCAGGAATCAACAAGCGATGGTTCTTGATGGGGACTTTGCGAATAGCTTTGTCTAGAACTTCGACACTTTTTGAGCCGATGGTTTCTTCATCTTGAGACAAATGGGTATAGTTGGTCCTGATAAATGAAGAGTTGGCAGAGTCAAATCCGAATAAAGAGATGTCGTCTGGATAGCGTAAATCGAGTTCCCATAAAGCTTGTTGGACGAGTCCAGTCAAATGGGCATCGAGAGAAACAACGCAAGATGGCTTAAATTTTTGTAGAGTTTTTTTGATTAAACAAACATCTTTTTGCAAAGTATCTATATCTGTTGATAGGTAAGTACTAGTGGCAACACGTGCGATATTTTGAGCTGCAAAGGGCATATTTGATTGCCAATAAGTCTTGGTAAAGGCATCGATTCGTTTTTCTAAAGTGGAGTTTCGAACTTCACTGTAGCCAATAATGACAGGATTTTTATGGCCGTTGTCAATAAGCATTTGAGCGCTATCTTGAGCGCCTTTGTAATGATCAGATCCAACGAACAGACTATCGATTCCTTGAAGTTCTTTATCGATGATGACAATTGGAAAACCGGCATAAATGTGTTTGATCAGAGTTGTGTTATAGAAATTGCGTTGTACAGGTTCGATTAATAAACCACTAACTCCCAATGCAATCATTTCATCCACTAATCCGCTTTCTTTTTCGGAATCCTCTTCAGTAAGCTTTAAAATTAATTCGTAGCCTCTTGCATCGGCAGTGGCTATGATGGATTGTAGGAGGTGCTTGCCATAGCTATCAGTTAGTCCTGATAAAATTAAGCCGATAAACTTATTCGGGCGCTCGGCTTGACAATCTTTTATTACAAAGGTACCTACACCGGATTTACGTTCTACAATACCATCTTCTGCAAGCATTGTTACTGCTCGTCGAATGGTGATTCGGCTGACGTCATAAAGTTCTGTGAGTTCTTTTTCTGGAGGAATCATATCTCCAATCTGATAGACTCCAGCGGTAATTTTTTCTTTCAAGTCATTGTAAATTTTGATATAGAGCGAAGCGTTCATAAATTAATCCTCCCAAAATTCTTCATTACTATGATAACATGTTTCGTTTAATTTTCTATTGAAAAAAGTAGTGTGCCTTGGCTAGTTCTATTTGATTTATGATTAAATTCAAAATGATAAGTTTTTTCAATAGTGTAGTTTATTAGTTTGGTTTATTGATATAACGAAGATAACGATTTTCTAGTATTTACTGCTGAAATAAAGGACCTCTTAAAAAAACGTTTTCGTCGTTATTATTAAAAAAGTTGTGATTTTTGGATAAATACATTTTTTAAATGTTATATATAGTATATCATAATTTTTTAATAAAGAAAGCGTTGACATTTACTTTTTAAGGCGTTAATATTTGATGTGTAATCGGAACGAGTAGTAAAGGAAATGCTATATGTTATATATGATATAATCGATTAAACTTATGCTTGCTTCCGAGTTTTTATTAAAAATAGTTATTTAATTAGTGATGGAGGGAAAAAGAAATGAAGAAATGGAAAACGATTTTAGTGGGCTCTGCTGTTGCCTCGGCAACACTCTTGAGCCTGGCTGCTTGTGGTGGTGGCACCGGAGAATCAAGTGAGAAAAAAGATGATGGGTCTATCTCTTTGATGGCACCCGACATGACAGATGTCCATCCCAAACGTGAAGACCTTTGGATGTGGGATGAATACGAAAAAATTTCTGGTGTGAAGGTGAACTGGGAAGAAGTGAAGGATTGGGGAGATAAGAAACAATTGATTATCTCTAAAAAGACATTACCAGATGCTTTCTATAATTTAGGTTTCTCAAATGAAGAGTTGGTCAAATACGGCGAACAAGGGCTGTTTATCCCGCTAGAAGATCTGATTAAAGAGCATGCACCAAACTTGGTTAAATTGATGGAAGAAGATCCTACTATCGAAAAAGCCATCACTTCCCCAGACGGTCATATCTATTCCTTACCTTATACTTGTTCTGATCCGATGGGTGGCGGCCGTGCCTTCAAGATGTACTTCAATAAAGCTTGGTTGGAAAAATTGGGGTTAGAAGCTCCTACTAATACAACAGAATTAGAAGAAGTTTTGGAAGCGTTTGTAACGAAGGATCCTAACGGTAACGGGAAGGCGGATGAACAAGGTTATTATATGGATTCTGGACAATTTGGACCGTTGGAATTGATGGTTAAATCCGCATTTGGTTTGAACTCAGCTGGTCGAACTGCCATGGAAAACAATTACTACTTAGATGAAAATGGGGAATTACAATTTGTCTTCTCTTCTGACAATATGAAAGAAGTTTGGAAATACGAAGCCAACTTGTATAAAAAAGGTTTGATTGCTAAAACTGCTTTTGCTGGTGTGGATTATGATAAATGGGTAGCTGATGCTAGTAAAGATACTGTTGGTATGTTCTCTTGGGTAGGGCGTGACTTTATCGGGGCGGAAGCAATGAACAATTATGTACCAACAACGATTTTAAACGGGCCTGATGGCACTGGTGGCACTTTGGTTACCCAATCTTCTGTCATGGGAACTAGCTCCTTTACTATTACTAAAGATGCAGCTGATCCGGCAAAATTGATTGAATGGGTCGACTATTTCTATGGACCAGAAGGAACAGAGCTGGGTTTCTTCGGTAAAGAAGGCGAAACCTATGAAGTGAAAGAAAATGGCGACAAAGTATATGTTGACAAGATTTTGAATTATGCAAAAGGCTCTCAATTAGGGGCATTTCAATTTGTGGACAATGTATATGGTGGTTTCTATCCATACAACGAACCAACGGAACGTGAAAAAGAAATTGCTTATGGCCGTACACCAGAAGAATATACAGATGCACCTTTGGAAAATCTACCAGAAGTCGTTTTGCCAACCTTTATGTCGACCTCAGAAGAATCTGCTGAATTGTCTACGATTACGACAGATATGAACAAATATATTGAACAAGCTCGGGTTCAATTTGTGACTGGTAAATGGGACATCGACGAAAAATGGGACGAATATCTTGCACAGTTGAAAAACATTGGTTTGGATAAGTGGGTAGAAATCCGTCAAGCACAATACGCTCGTTACATGGAAGAGTAGGATAATCACTGAAGCTGCCTGAGGGGATCCTTGGGTAACTTCTTATTCTATTAGTTTCTCATATAAAAAACGTATGATGACTAAAGCGGCCTATAGAATTGGAGAAAAGTTGGAACAATCACGGTGCCGAAAAAGGTCGCCGTGATTGTTCAACCTTATCACTATGGCTGATTAATAGGAGTAGCTCCTATTAATCAATAAGCAAAATGTCGCTTCAGTACACTTGTCAGGAGGTACACATGATGATAGGAGCTACAGATATGAAAGCAGCCCGAAAAGAACTTAAAAAGAAAGAGCGGGCAAAGAGTTGGCAGTACATCAAGAAACACAAATCTCTTTACTTAATGATTTTAATTCCAGTTATTTTTGTAGTGATTTGGAATTATTGGCCAATGTATGGTGTAATTATTGCCTTTAAGGATTATTCGCCAGCTTTTGGTATTTTTGCTAGTCCATGGGTAGGATTTAAACACTTTATTCGCTTCTTTCAATCGTATTTTTTTGTAAATGTTATCTGGAATACCGTACGAATCAGTTTGTATAGTTTATTGATTTCGATCCCTTTACCGATTATTTTGGCATTGATGTTCAATGAAATTGGTAATAAGAAATTGAAGTCTGTTATTCAAACTATTTCTTATATTCCAAACTTTATTTCGGTAGTTATCATAGTAGGGATGATTAACTTCTTTTTCGGTTCTCAAAATGGTGTGGTAAACAATATCGTAGAAATGTTTGGTGGTGACACTATTGACTTCCTCGGAAGTGCTAAAATGTTCCCACATATGTATGTCTGGTCTGGGGTTTGGCAAGGCGTTGGCTGGAGTACGTTAATCTATACAGCAGCTATGTCTGGAATTCCTCAAGACCAATACGAAGCAGCCTATCTTGAAGGGGCCAGTCGTTTCCAATGCATTAAGAACATTACGATTCCAGCAATTATGCCAACAATCGTTATTTCTTCTATATTAGCTACTGGTGGAATAATGGCAGTTGGCTTTGATAAGACCTTCCTAATGCAAAACGCCTCAAACTTGGCTTCCTCAGAAGTATTGTCTACCTATACTTATAAATTAGGTTTGGTAAATGGTGAGTACAGTTTCTCAGCGGCTGTCGGTTTGTTTAGTAACGTCATTAATTTCATCTTCCTTTGGGTAGTAAATCACTTTGCCCGTCGTGTCGGTGAAACAAGCTTGTGGTAGGAAAGGAGAGAGTTTAAATGGCGAAAACTAGAGCTATATATCGACCATCTAAGGGAGACAAAGTTTTTGATATTGTGAATATCACGATTTTATTGATTTTTACATTATTAATTCTTTATCCTATTGTTTTTGTAGTCAATGCTTCTTTTAGTGATCCGACAAAGATTTTTGATACTCCATTATTGTTGACACCCCGAGGATTTTCCCTAGATGGGTACACTGAAATCCTTAAAAACGATGATATCCTGATTGGGTTTAGAAACGCTGTTTTCTATACTTTTGCTGGAACATTGGTAAATATCGCTGTAACGACGTTGGGTGCGTATCCCTTGTCTCGTAGTGAATTTCGTGGGAAAGGATTTTTTACCCTCTTCTTTACGATTACTATGTTCTTTAGTGGTGGATTGATTCCAACATACTTGGTCAACCAACAATTAGGTTTTGTTAATACTATCTGGGTCATGATTTTACCAGGGGCGTTAAGTGTTTATAACATGATTTTGATGCGTACTTATTTCCAACAAAATATTCCAGGGGAACTTATTGAGAGTGCTTATGTGGATGGTGCCAATGACATGCAATTACTTTGGAAGGTTGTGTTACCTTTATCCACACCAATTATTGCTGTAATGGCGATGTTTTACGGTGTTGGTCGTTGGAATGATTACTTCAACGCGATGATTTATCTGCAAGACCGTTCCAAATTCCCATTACAATTAGTTTTGCGGGAAATTTTAGTACAAGGTCAGTTTGGGGATACCAGCCAAGCTTTGTTAGATAGTGCCAGTGCCCAAACAATGATGCTGAAATTGACTTTGAAATACAGTGTTGTAGTTGTTTCCACATTACCGGTATTGCTATTTTATCCGGTAGTAGCGAAATATTTTGAAAAAGGCATCATGGTAGGTGCAATTAAGGGGTAGATTACAATGGTTGTAAACAAAATACTAGTGATTATCAATGACATTTACTACATGATGAAGTTGAACATTTTATGGATACTATTTACGCTTCGAGGCGGTATCATCTTTGGCGTGATCCCAGCGACATTAACCGTCTTTGGTTGTATCCGTAATCGTTTACGAAATCAATATGAAGGCAAGGTCTATGTAGAATTTAAAGAAGGTTATCACGACATTTTCAAAGAAAGCTTACCAATTACCATGGGCTTTGTAGTTTTGGCTTTGGTGGTATTTTTTGAGACAGCTTTGATTAATGGTGCTGGTCAGCAAGACTTTATTTTGCAAATGGTTTTAAAGGCAACGCGAATGTTGCTTGTGATGACAGGAATCTTCTTGTTTCCAGTTTATGTCCATTTTGATCTTCACGGTAGTAAAATTTGGTTGCAGCCGTTCTTATTCCTTTTTATTAATCCTTTGCAGGCGATAGTAACAGTAATTATGGCGTGTGTTGTTAGTTTGCTATACATGACTAATCCGTTATTGGTCCTTTTTTTAGGCCTTAGTTTGCCAGCGTACTTCTTGATGGGTATGATGCTGAAACGCTTTGATAGATTGCAAGAGAGAATTGCTTATATTGGCAATGATCATTTGACGCAATCTTAAGCCGACAATCTTTAAAAGTTTTTTGAATAACGTCCGTTTGCTTATGAGTGAATAACAAAATGTATCAAGGTACCACTGTGTTAGTAGGTAATGCTTCAAAGAATTAAGCAACTTGATAAGAAAATAGCCCAGCCGAAGAGAACCAATATCGATAGCGGCGGGGCTATTTTGTGAGCTATCAAAAAATTGAAGTCTTTTTTACAGAACAAATCTAGACTAAATTAAGGAGCAAACTATGTCTTTCATCAGAGAAAAAAATCAAGAATTAACCGGCTATCAAGAAATTGAACCTTGGAATCCTGCCATTGATGTTAATGTGGATTTTGTGATGGCTTATGGCAATGATCCGTCTTTGGTTGAACGGATCCGAGAGTTTAAAAATCGTGGCTATATCGTCCATTTGATGACAGGAATTGCTTGGGGAGACTATAAGGATTACCTCTATGGTAAATGGGACGGTCAAGACCACTGGTCGGAGGCACAAAGGCGGGAAAATGGCGAAATCGTCGGTCATGGGGTAGACACCCCGTATATGGTACCCTCGGTGGCTTTTGCCGACTATATCAGTGAAAGTTTATTTAAAGCCATTGATGCCGGAGTGGTGGCGATTCATTTGGAAGAGCCGGAGTTCTGGGATTTTTCCGGCTACTCAGAGGCTTTCAAAAAGGAGTACGAACTCTATTATCGTAAGCCGTGGCAGTCACCACAAGAAAATTTGGAGGTTCATTATCAAGCAGCGGAATTGAAGGCGTATCTGTATGCTCGTACGATTCGTCGGGTGGCTGATCGGGTCAAAGAATACTCCCAACGAAAATACGGGCAGGCGGTGCGAGTCTATATTCCCACTCATAGCTTGATCAATTACACCCAATGGAAAATTATGAGCCCAGAAGGCAAGCTTAATGAAATTCCGTCGTTGGATGGCTTTATTGCCCAAGTGTGGACGGGGACTAGCCGGACACCGAATATGTATCGAGGCAAATTGGCAGAACGGACTTTTGAGACAGCGTATTGTGAATATTCCGTGATGCAGGAGTTGATCAAAGGTACGAATAAGCAAATGTGGTTCCTGGCTGACCCAATTGAGGATAATCCGCAATACGACTGGTCTGATTATCAGAAGAACTACTTTGAGACAGTGATCGCTTCTCTGCTGCATCCGCGAGTGCACCAGTATGAAATCTGTCCTTGGCCTAATCGCGTCTTTAACGGCTTGTACCCTCGGCCGACAGAAAAAGGCCCGGCAGCTGATAATTCAAAACCGATTCCGGAAACTTATCGTACCCAATTAAACAATATGTTTCAGACTTTGGGAAATATGGAGCAGCCGCAGTATCACTATTTACACAATAATGATTTGCGTCTGGGGGTAGCTTTGAGCGATACGGCTTTGTATCAACGAAGCTATCCAGATAGGGATACTTTTGGGACACCACTGAGTACAGAAGCACTTGATTTTTATTCCTCGGATGCATTTCCCATGTTCTATGGCATGGCGTTACCATTAGTAAAAAATGGTCTACCAATTCGTTGTGTCCAAATTGACAATGTCTTGCGAGTAGCCAATTACCTAGCAGATTTGGATTATTTAGTTTTGAGTTATGATTTTATGAAACCCAGTGCACCAGCTGTCAATAGCGAGATTGCTGCTTGGGTGCAAAATGGCGGTACCTTACTTTACGTAGGCAATGAAAGTGATCCTTACAATCAAATCCCCGCTTGGTGGAATGATGGGGGACGTAGCCAGCAGACGCCTTGGAGTCATTTGCAACAATTGCTTGGAATTGACGGCAATCAGCATCAACAAACGCCAGTGGGCAAAGGCAGTGTCAGTGTTTTAAAGGAAACGCCTGCAGCGATTTGTGAGTCATCTACATTGGAAGAAGCATATCGCACTTGGTTAGCAGCTGTGATAGCCGCTAACGGACAAGAGTGGCAACAAACCAACACCCTCAGTTTGCAACGAGGACCCTATTTGGTGGTTGGGGTCATGAAAGAAACTAACGAGGAGGATCATCGGTTTAAGGGGCGCTTTGTTGATTTGAGTACTCCTGAATTTCAATATGTCACCGAGGTTCTTGTTAAACCGGGAGAGACGCGGCTCTTTTATGATTTAGACTGCGGTGTGGATGAGGGCGTGACCATTGTAGGAACTACGGGACGGGTGTTGTCGATGACTACGGAAGGTACTCAAACGCAGTTGACTGTGAAAACTGGGCAACAAGTAATTTCTTATCTCGCATTGAACCACGTGGTGAGGGGGACTCGGGTTGTCATAAAGGATGACGCCGGACAGGTTCTACCTTGCCAAGTAATTAATCCTGAAGAAACGGTGTTGCAAGTGATTCAATACGTTGGAACCGGTGGAGAAGTTTCGGTGCAATTAAACTAGCAGCAGTTTCTGAGGAGTATTGTTATTTGTTACTGATTATAAACACTCGTTCGTAAAGATGGTTAACAGGTAGAGAGGTGCTCTAGTTTCATACTGGGGGCCAGCCTAACCTCCTTTTACACATAAATTTTCTAGGAAGAAGGCAGAAAAATGTACACTTTACCAAAGCTCCGCCAACAGATTGGGTTAATTCAAGACTATTGGTTCGAGCAATTGAAAGACAGCTATGAAATCGAAAGTACTCATGACTTGCGAGAAATGCACAATACCTTGCCGCAAGATGCCAAATGGGACGCGTTTCCTGTTGACGCAAGCTTTGCCGGTCGGGATCAGTATTATTGGCTTCGTTTTGAAGTGCCGGTATGTCTGCTAGCTGAAAAAGAAAAATATCTGATAAACATTGGTGTCTTGTGTAACAACGATGGTGGTAACTCGATTCCAGAAGGATTAGTCTTTGCTGATGGTACGCCGATTCAAGCGGTAGATGCCAACCACCGAGACATCATGTTGGATCACAACTATTCTGAAAAAAATGTCAAGATTGCCATTTGTTTTTGGACTGGCCTCAGCCACAATGCGACTGTCTACCCTGTACCGACTTATACCTATCGAGACATTCGTGGGGGGAAATTTGACAGTGCCGGCTACGAATGCTTCCGTTACTTAGATGTAATGGCTCAAGCTGTCGCTGAGTTTGCCAAAGATGAACCTATCAAATATGCCTATTTAAAAACCATGACCCAAATCGTCAAACGTTTTGACTGGGGGAGGATGACACCGACTCTTTTTGAGGAAAACATAGAAGAAGCGCTGGCCTTGATTCAAGCCTTTATCAAAGACCATGAGGGGGAAAAGAAACAATTTACCATTTCCGCAGTAGGGCATACTCATATTGATGTTGCCTGGTTGTGGCGCTTAGCTCATACCCGGGAGAAAACTTCTCGGTCTTTTTCTACCGAGTTGAGCTTATTAAAAGATTATCCAGACTATGTTTTTATGCACAGTACACCGCAAGTTTATCAATATATTAAAGAAGACTATCCGGAACTTTTTGAACAAATTAATCAGCGTATCCAAGAAGGGCGCTGGGAAGCAGATGGCGCAGCTTGGGTAGAGCCAGATATGAATATTCCATCGGGGGAAGCCTTGACACGGCAATTTTTGTACGGCTTGGATTACTTTGGCGAACACTTCGATGCAAAACAAACGGTTCTTTGGTTACCAGATGTCTTTGGCTATTCAGCCGCTTTGCCACAAATCATGCAAAATTTTGGTATCAAAGATTTCATGACCACTAAAATTAGCTGGAATGAAACCAACCACATGCCTCATGACACCTTCAACTGGCAAGGAATTGATGGTAGTGAAGTCTTAACCTATTTTATTACAACAGTGGATCAAAATTATGATTTCCGGTCAGATGAAGGCTTTGGTGCGACTTATAACGGGACGGTTACCCCACACTCAGTGATGGGGAGCTACTATATGTACCAAGATAAACCGTTAAACGATGATTTGTTGGTTTGCTTCGGTCATGGGGACGGCGGTGGCGGTCCGACTCGAGAAATGGTGGAGAATATAAAAATCATCAATGAACTCCCAGGGATGCCTACGGTTCAACCAACGCGAGTGGATAATTACTTTGAAAAATTGCACCAACGAATCAAAGACAGTGAAGAAGCAGTGCCAAAATGGGTTGGAGAACTTTACCTGGAATACCATCGGGGTACCTATACATCCCAAGCCCGGGTGAAAAAGGAAAATCGCCAGCTTGAACTAGCGATGAGACAATTGGAAATGTGCTATGTTGATGCCAAAGTACGTCATGGGGTAGATTATCCTATGAAGAAAATCCGTGAATTGTGGCAAATCATCATGCGCAATCAGTTTCACGATATTTTGCCAGGATCTTCCATTAAAGAAGTCTATGAAGACAATAATGTGGAATACCGGGAAGCCTTTGCGGGAATTGACGCATTACACGACAAACTGGATGAAGTGACGGTTTCGGTGACAGAAGGGCAATATACCTTGCGTAATGTGCTTGCTTGGCCAGTACAATCCATTATTGCCATCGAAAATCCAGTAGCGGGTTATTTTGAAACAGCAGATCACAAGAAACTCAATAGTGTCTGGATCGATGGGGTGTACTTGTTGGAAACACCAGAAGTACCAGCCTTGGGAGGTGCGGTGATTTCCTTTGTAGCGACAGAAGAAGTGACGGAAACTGTGACTACCGCTAGGTCCGTATCAGAAATCGAAAACAGCCGTTACCGGATTGCTTGGAATTCAGCCGGCCAACTGACGGAGATTTATGACAAAAAGCATCAAAAAGCAGTGTTGACAAACGGTTTAGGAAATCAACTAGCTATCTACGAAGACCGGCCATTGTATTGGGATAACTGGAATATCGATGGAGATTATCAAGAAAAAGCAGTGCTGTTGCAGGCTAGTGACATTCAATTGACCGAAGATAATAACTTGCGTAAAGTGGTAACCTTTATCTATCGTTTCCACGAATCAACTATCATGCAAAAACTAATTCTTGCAGAAAATAGTTCCCGTATCGACTTTGAAACAGCTGTCGATTGGCATGAGCATCAACAATTGTTGCGTACTGCTTTCACGGTAGACATCCTATCAGATCATGCCACTTATGATATTCAATACGGAAACGTTAGCCGGCCAACCCACCGAAATACTTCTTGGGATGAGGCACGCTTTGAATCTGTAGGTCATAAATGGGCGGACCTCTCTCAGCATGATTATGGGGTTGCTTTGCTGAATGATTCGAAATATGGGTACGACGTCCAAGGGCAAACTATTTCCCTTTCCTTAATCAAATCAGGTATTTGGCCAGATCCGGACTGTGATCAAGGAGAGCATCATTTCACTTATAGCTTGTTGCCTCATGCTGGTGATTTTGTGGAAGGGCAGGTGGAAGTGATTGCAAGCGAGTTGAATACACCGACAGTAGCGATTTCTGGTAGTAGTAAAACACTAGCTAGTTTGTTTAGTTTTGGGGAATGTAATCAACCAGTTGCTGTTGATGCTATCAAGTTGAACGAAAAAGCTGACGCAGTTATTTTGCGCTTCCATGATTATTCTGGACAAGCTGGGCAATTAACAATCCAGCCAAACTTTGATTATCGAAAAGCCTATCAAACCAACTTGGCAGAAGTAGAGGAATTGCCAATTACTATTCAAGAAGGACAACTTACAATTGCTTATCGGCCATATCAGATTATAACATTGGCATTTACTATTGATTAATTTCAGCACTCTCATTATCTAATAAAAAAATGGGATAATGAGAGTGCATTCTTCTTCAAGAAAATTTATCAATGAAAGTAGAAAACGTTTCTCTACGTGCAGTTTATTTGCTTTTAACTATCAAATTTTGGTAAGAAAGCGACGGACTAACTAACATAAGTTGTGACGCGAATACTTTGATTATGGTTACCCCATTTTTCACCAAAAAGCGTCAGGCCACCGGCTTGCTCCGCGTTTTCTTCTGAAGCGATTCGCAAGGTGAAATAATCACTTCCTTCTAATCCGAGGTCATGAATATTTACATTGCTCGTGGGCACGCCATCAATTCCCGTATCATATTGATTTATGCGTAAATGTTTTAATTCGCCATACTGACTGCAAGCGTCAGGCCACCACAAAGGGGTTAATAGCCCACGAACATCGGAATAATTTCCACCGACTGTATCTGTGGCTATTTTGATACCGTTGATGTAATAACTAATGTCGCTGGGCCAATTATTATTGGAGATGGGAAACTCAGAAGCAATCTCAAAACTAATGTCGATAAGCTCCAAGTGATCCCCTTTTTGGATCATATTTGGAACTTTGTACTCTAAATAGCCGCTGCCAATCCAGACAATCTGGGCATTGACCCGCTGGTTATCAAGAAAAGAACGTGGGTGATCTGCCATACCAATATGCGCGCTTTCGGAAGCGAGGCCGCAAGTAGGTACTGCGAGAAAGTCGGTAAAATGTCCAACGCTAACATCTGTTCGATAGTATCGATATTCCGGGAAGATTTTTTCTGGAAAATCGATAGTAATTTGATCAATGGCTAATGATGCGAGTTTTTGCAAGCCAAACTTTCCAGGACAACGACGGGTTTTGACAATCCCGGATTCTTCTAGCTGCTGGATATGACGGGTAGTAATAGCGTTTGAAATATTGAGAGTCTTGGCTAGTTCGCCGATATTCATTTCATTTGTAGCTAACGCATTGATAATTTTTAAGCGAGTATCGTTGGCCAATGCTTGTAAGATCGGTAAAAAATTTTGAGAAGTATCGATAATCATTATTAGAAGCTCCTTTACTGTTAGGTTGAATTTAAGAGGAAATCAGAAAGATGACTTCCTCTTAGTTTTCTTGCTTGTTAAGTTAGTAAAGAATAAAGAGACACCGTTGACCAGTGATGGAAACGCTGTTATTCTTTTGATTGTTGATGTTAATATCAATTAACAATATAATTGTAGCTTTTTATTAACTTATAAGTCAAATGACTTATAGAGAATATGATAAGCGTTTTGCGGAGGTTTTGTATCAATGAACAGAAGAGAACACCCAAGACCGCAGTTGATGCGAAGTAACTGGCAAATTCTTGATGGTAAGTGGGACTTTGCATTCGATGACGAAAATCAGGGTTTACTGAATCACTGGTATCAAAATTTACCAGCGACCCATCAAATCAATGTTCCCTTTACTTATGAAACTCAATTAAGCGGTATTAACGATCCGTCTCATCACAAGATTGTGTGGTATCAACGTAGTTTTGAAGCTAGTGCTGAAAACCATGTGTTGTACTTTGAAGGAGTGGATTTTGAGACACAAGTTTGGCTCAATGGCCATTTGTTGGGTACCCATAAAGGTGGCTATGAACGTTTCTCCTTTGACTTAGAATCATATTTAACTGATGGGACAAATACGATTATCTTACGCATAGAAGATTCACTTTCTTGTGAACAACCTCGAGGAAAACAACGCTGGCTCAAAGATAATTTTGGATGTTGGTATGTTCAGACAACTGGGATTTGGAAGTCTGTTTGGCTAGAAAGAGCCCCCCTTCAGCGCTTAAAAGATTTGAAGCTGACACCAGATTTAGATCAGGATTTACTTAAAGTTGAGGTAAACCTGCAAGATGCGACGGTAATGCCAGATACACCGAATTATTTCGTAGAGGCAGAAGCACACTTTGACGGCCAATTGATTAGCTACCATAAGGGATTATTAGTTCATAACTTTTCTAGCTTTACCATGGATACCCGAGCAAAAGGTAACGCTGATTCCGGTACCCATCGCTGGACACCCCATACACCGAATCTATATGATTTGACGGTGCGTCTGTATGATACTGAGGGAACGCTACTTGATGAAGTCTTCAGTTATTTCGGAATGCGAAAAATCAGTATCGAAAATGGTATGGTACTTTTAAATGATCGTCAACTGTATCAACGTTTGATATTGGATCAAGGCTATTGGCCAGAATCTGGAATTACGCCGCCGTCTGTCGATGCATTGGCTGAGGATATCGCTCATATCAAAGAAATGGGCTATAACGGATTGCGGAAGCATCAGAAAATTGAGGATGAACGTTTCTTGTACTTATGTGACGAAGCAGGGATGTTAGTTTGGTCAGAAATGCCATCCACTTATGTTTTTAATGACAATGCTATCGGTCAATTTACCGATGAATGGCTGCAAATCGTCAAGCAACAATACAATCATCCGTCTATTATCACTTGGGTACCTTTCAATGAAAGCTGGGGTATCAAAGGCATCAACCATTACCAACGTCCACAAGCCTTTACAGAAGGTATTTATCACCTGACTAAGGCAATTGATCCAAATCGACCAGTGATTACTAATGATGGTTGGGTGCATACGATTTCTGATATTTTGACTTTACATGATTATGAAGAAGCTGGAGCTGCCTTTGCTAAACGCTACTCGGATCATCAAGATTTTGCAGTAGAAGGCCACTCCAATAAAGAATATATTGTGGATAACAAGATTCAGTTTAATGATGGTTGGTTTGCTTTCGCTAAAGGCTACGAGTATCAAGGACAACCAATTATTATCTCTGAATTTGGTGGTATTGCCTTTACGTTAGAAGGCGAAGGTCAATGGGGTTACGGCAATCAGGTGAAAAACGAAGCTGAATTTATGGCTCGTTTTGAAAAGATCCACGCAGCCATTCAAGATATTCCTTATATCACTGGTTATTGCTACACGCAGTTGACGGACGTGGAACAAGAAGTTAATGGCTTACTGACGCCAGACCGTAAAGCAAAAGTTAATTTGGACGATGTGCGTCGAATTAATGAAAGACGGGTTTAAACAGATTATATTTCTCTGAGTCATTAAAGAAATTAAATAATAAAACATAATTAAAGGAGTCTTTATCAATGAATGTCAACCAAATCGACACGCGTCATGCAACGAGCAATTCATTTGAACTATCTCGAGGGAACTGCTTTCCTTTTACCACTTTGCCGTTTGGAATGAACTTTTTTGCTGTTGAAACTCATGAGGACAATTGGTGGTTTCATCCAGAGGCCAAACATTTTCGAGGACTGCGATTGTCTCACCAGCCTACTATGTGGGCAGGAACAAAAGGAGATTTTTGCTCCGTTTGCTTGTTGCCATATACTCGTCCTACCAAGGGTTTAAAATCAGTCTCTTATAGTCCGGAACGCTCAGAGTTCCATCCGCATTATCTAAAGATTAGTCAGCCGAATAATCAGTTGGAAACAAATGTTGTGCCAACAGAATACGGAGCGGTAATTACTATGACGTCACCTCAAGATCAAAAAGGTGTATTAGTGAGTTTTCCGACTTCGGGAACAATTACCAAAGTTGAAGATAAGGTAATTGAAGGATGGTCTGATCAGTTGCATACTCATGGCAAGGTGCCCCTGAAGTTGTATTTCCACATTGAGGTGGCAACTGGTGTGGCAAATTGGACTAGAAGAGATGATGATACCTACGAAATTGATTTCCAAGATACACCTACAGTAGAACTTCGGATGGGTACATCTTTTATTTCCTCCGCATATGCCGTGAAAAACACGCCTGTGGAACCGGTGTCCAAACTACAAGAAACCGCTGCTAATCTATGGAATGAGAAACTGGCCAAAATCGAAGTAACCGACTTGGATCAAACCAAAGTCAGCACCTTCTATCATAATTTGTACCGAACATTTCTGTATCCTCAACGGTTGTATGAATTTGACGAAACCGGTGAACCTGTTCACCGAGATGTATACGCCGACGAAGTAAAGTCAGGCTATCTTTATATGAACAATGGGTTTTGGGATACAGCTCGAACTGTTTATCCATTATATTCTTTGATTGAAATGGAAGAATATCCAAAGATTTTGGAAGGCTTTTTGAATAGTTATAAAGAAAGTGGCTTCTTACCAAAATGGTTATCTCCAGAAGATTCTGGAGGGATGCCAGGGAACTATGTGGACGCGGTGATTGCCGATGCGGCAGCCAAAGGGATTCGGATGGATTTGATGCCGGAATTTTTGGAAGGAATGCTTCATTCGGCGACGGTACAAGATGAAAAACGCTCAGCTGGCCGCTCTTATTGCGCTGAATATTTGGAATATGGCTATGTGCCTCAAGATATGCATGAATCTGTCAACCATACCTTAGATTACTGCTATAGTGATTATTGTATTTCGGTGGTGGCAGATAAATTAGGCGAGGTGGAACTTGCCAAAAAATATGCGGACCAATCCATGAACTACCGCAACCTCTTTTCGAAAGAAGACGGCTTTATGGTGGCTAAAGATCGTGAAGGAAATTTTAATGAAAACTTTAGTCCAATTTCATGGGGTGGGGATTACACAGAAGGTTGTGCTTGGCAATCCAGTTTTGCCGTCGTCCAAGATATCCAAGGTTTAATTAACCTTTACGGGAGCGACGAGGATTTTGAAGACATTTTGGTGCGCTTAGGTAATTCCAAACCAGCTTTCACTGTTGAAGGCTATGGTCACGTGATCCATGAAATGGCTGAAAGCGAGTACAATGGATTCGGTCAAATCAATGTTGGAAATCAGCCGAGCTTCCATTTGCCTTACCTCTACAGTTATATCGGGAAACCATATTATGCCCAACCTTTATTAAAACAAGCCATCAATCGTTTATTTAGTGATGGATGGCAAGGCTATCCTGGCGATGAGGATAATGGCAGCATGGCTACATGGTATATCTTCAACTCTCTAGGTTTCTATCCTTTCTGTCCAGGACATGACGAGTACTTGATTGGTATGCCCAACTTTGACCAAGCTGTGCTACATCTGGCTAACGGCAAGGATGTTAGTCTGACTACTGAGATGAATAATCCGCAACAACAGTTTATTCATCGAGTGACTGAATCTGGCGAGACCTATCATAAATCATTTATTGCTCATGATGATTTAGTGGCAGGGATGAACTTAAATTTTGAACTTGGTATGGTGCCAAATCCGAGATGTTTCGACCAAGAACGACCATTTAGTATGACCAAAAAATAAACAACTTTATCACGAAATAAGCCACTGATCAAAAGTGGCTTATTCCGTGACCTATCAAAGTCATTTCTTTCATAGGAGGCGTCAAATGACAACTCAAATCAACTTCAACCAAGTCACCATCAACGATGATTTTTGGACTCCGAGACTGAATCAATGGAAAAAAGTTTTAATCCGGACCTGTTTAGATAAGTGCTATGAAAGTGGTCGCATAGATAATTTCAAAAAAGCGGGCGGCCTGATTCCTGGAGAATTTATCGGCATTTATTTCGATGATTCCGATGTCTATAAAGTACTAGAAGGTGCTGCCTATTTCTTGCAATTGGAAAAGGATCTTGAATTGGAAGCAGAGATTGATGAAATTATCAGTTATATCGCCGCTGCTCAAGAAGACGATGGCTATCTAGATACTTACTATACCTTGGTAGAACCTGAAAACAAATGGACAGATATGGAACGCCACGAAATGTATTGTGGTGGACATCTCATCGAAGCGGCGGTAGCTTATTTCCAAGCAACTGGCAAGCGGACTTTCTTAGATGTAGCGGAAAAAATGGTCAATCACTATTTGACGATTTTCGGTAGTGGCAAGCGCAATTGGGTAGAAGGCCACGAAGAAATTGAGCTGGCTTTAGTAAAATTGGCAAAAACCACAGGCAAACAAGAATATCTCGATTTTGCTAAATGGTTGTTAGGTCAACGAGGCCATGGTCTAGGTGAAGGGATGATCTGGAACAAAGCCAATTGGGGCCCTGCTTACTGCCAAGATGATGTGCCAGTTGAGGATATCACTGAAGCGGTAGGACATTCGGTGCGGGCAGTTTATCTCTACACGGCGATGGCGGAAATTTTTGAGATAGATCATGATGACCGTTATTTTGCAGCCTTGGAAGTGGTCTGGGAAGACGTCACCACCAAGAAAATGTACATCACCGGTGGCATCGGTTCTTCTCGAGAAAATGAAGGGTTTAAAGAGGCGTACCATTTGCCAAACGAAAGTGCCTACTGTGAAACTTGTGCCGCTATCGGCGAAGTCTTCTTTAATCAGCAAATGAATCTGATTACCGATGAAGCCAAGTATGCCGATATCATTGAACGGTGCATCTATAACGGGATTCTTTCAGGTATATCTCAAGAGGGAAATAAGTTTTTCTACACCAATCCTATGGCTTCTGTAGGGGATCATCATCGTAGTGAGTGGTTTGGAACTTCTTGTTGCCCAACAAACTTAGCTCGCTTTTTACCTTCATTAGGAAATTATATCTACAGTGAGTCCCTGGATAGTGAAACGTTGACGGTGAATCAGTATATTGGTAGTCAGTTTCATAAAGATGGAAGCGATAGCTGTGTAAGTATCACTTCCACTATGCCTTGGAACGGCAATGTTGGCGTGAAGATTGTCGGCGATACCGACTATCGTTCAATCCGTCTACGAAAACCTTTTTGGACACGTAACTATACGGTGGCGGTCAACGGTCAAACAATGACTGTTCCGGTGGATGAGAAAGGTTACTTAAATATTGAATTATCTCCTGCTGTTACCGAAACAACAATTGACTTAGTTTTTGAGAATACTGTAAGGGAAGTTTACGCCCATCGCAATGTTTTGAGCAATCGTGGAAAAGTAGCCATTATGAAAGATCCGTTGGTCTACTGTGCTGAAAAGGCAGATAATCCCCATCGCCTATACGATGAGTTTGCTTTGGAATCAGGAGCGAGCTATCAAATCAATTGGGATATGCAATTAGACTGTGAAAAATTAATTTTCACTAAAGGTATGACAGAGGGTGTAGAAAAGTCTCCCTTGCAGCTCCTTCCTTATTATGCGTGGGATAATCGTGGAGCCGGACCTATGAAAGTATGGTTAGATGGAATTCAAAGCAATAGCTTATATCACAATTAGCAATATTATTTCAATTAAAGAAAATGATAAATATCTAGAAAAATTTAAATTAGGAGTCTTAAAATGACAACAATAACCCGAGCAGCATCGATTCCTTTAATTCTCAGTGACCCGTATTTTTCTATCTGGTCGCCGGCGGATCATCTCTATGACTGTGACACTCAAAGCTGGACTGGTAAAGAACAGCCAGTACGAGGCTACGTGACGATTGGTCAGTCGACTTTTCGCTTTATGGGAGCTGACTCAGTCATACCGGCAATCCCTCAAACCGAAATGGCAGTGACTGCGACTCAAACCCGATACACCTTTGAAAATGAGCAAGTATTGCTAGAAGTGACTTTCTCGACTGATTTGGATTTGCAGGATTTGCATAAAATTTCCGAACCAGTGACAGCGATTACTACTCGAGCGGTAGCGAAAAATGGTGAGGATTCAGTGACTATCAGTCTCACGTTTTCAGAAGAGATTTGTCGCGACACAACTGTAAAAGAACCTTTGCATTGGCGCACCATCACTACACCAACGGCAAAACTTGTCTGGATGGGAAAAGGGCGTCAAACCCCACTGGATTCTTCTGGTGATTTAATTGATATCAATTGGGGCTACTTATATCTGGGGGCAGCAGCTGACTTAGACGTTACGTACCGTAAGAATCGTGATTTCTTGGTAGCGACTTATCCTGTGACTAGCAACAAGCAGTCCTTAGCAGATGCTTCCGGGACGACGATTTTGGTGGCTTATGATGATATTCATTCAATTAATTATTTCGGTACCCCCACCAATGCCCTTTGGAAAGAAAAATACCGTGGCATGTGTGAGTTATTAGAAGTTTATTTGCAGGAATTGCCAGAACGCTTGGCAGATTGTAAGCGTATCGATCAAATGGTGACTGACGCTGCGACTGAAGCAGGTGGCAAAACCTTGGACTTGATCACGGCTTTTAGCTATCGGCAATCGATTTGCGCTCATAAGCTGATTCGGGATCAAGAAGGAGAAATTGTTTTCTTATCCAAAGAAAATAGTTCCAACGGTTGTATCGGTACGGTGGATATTAGTTATCCTTCTTCACCGTTGTACTTGTTGTGGCAGACCGAACTTTTGAAAGGCATGCTGCGTCCGGTTTATAAATTTGCAGCTATGCCTGTCTGGGAATTTGATTTTGCCCCTCATGACGTGGGTCGTTATCCTTATGCTACCGGGCAAGTTTATAGTGAAGTGCATCGCCCGGGCTCATTGGATTGGTCAGACCGCGGCGGTTATGACACGCTTTATGACTATTACCAATTACCAGCTGGGCAAAATGTGTATACTGCTGATCATCAAATGCCTATTGAAGAATGTGGTAATATGTTGGCTCTGGTTTCAGCAACTTATTTGCGAGACGGAGATAGCGCCTTTTTCAGTCGCTACTTAGAAACGAATCGTAAGTGGGCAGATTATCTGGCAGCGTTTGGTCAAGATCCAGAAAATCAGCTGTGTACGGATGATTTTGCGGGACACTTAGCGCATAACTGCAATTTATCGCTAAAAGCCATCACGGCATTGGCTCTATTTGGGAAAGCCTTGGTGCAATTTGGTGATGCGAAGGATGGCCAGCAATACAGCCAAAAAGCTCAAGCGATGGCGAAAATTTGGCAAGAGACTGCTATCGCTGATGGCGATCATACTCCGCTAGCTTTTGATCGTCCAGATAGTTGGAGCTTAAAATATAACATCGTCTGGGATAAACTTTTCTCTTTGGATTTGTTCCCAACTGATTTGATGGCTAAAGAATTGGTGAAATATATTGAAGAAGCCAATGAATTTGGGACACCACTGGATCAACGGGCGACTTATACTAAGGCTGACTGGCTGATGTGGGTAGCAATTTTTGCTCAAGATGCAGATACTTTGGAAAAAATAATCGGTCCAGTCGCGCATTATTTGCAAAATACACCAACACGAGTTGCGTTTTCGGACTGGTACGATACGCTAGATGGTCATCAAATGAACTTCAAAAACCGTTCAGTAGTCGGTGCGATGTTTATGCCGATGTTGGAGCGGGAGTTGAATAAAAATTGATTAACATTTCAGCGATTGGGTAAAATGATTCGCGATGCTTGGGCATTTCTATAATATCGATTTTTTTAAGAATAAGTTCACTTGTTTGATCGTGATGCTGTGATATTCTGCATCCGCTTTACGAATAACGGTCTTGATAAATGGTAATTAACAGTGGTACCTCTTGAAAAAGGTATGGTCAAGGCTTACCGGGGGTCCAATCACCTGTGCTTTTGTGCGAGTGTTTGTCAATCAGACAATTAGTCTACGAAATCTTAACAGTGACGATTTAGCAAAAGCCGATGCGTTGGATTCTCCGAAGATGGTATGCGGGATTTATGAGTTGGATTGCAGTGAGTTCAGATAGGTAAAAAGGTCAATAGCTTTTAAACTACACGAATAAATAATTGATAAGGAGATACAACAGTGACAATGAAACTACAGCCACGCGCCCGCTTTTTCTATTATGCTGAGCTAGCTGACGCACTAAACTATGACGATCAAAAGAGTCCTTATGCCTTTTCTTTGAATGGCCAATGGCAATTTTGTTATTTGGGATCACCGCGAGAAATTCCAACCGCTTTTTTGGAAGGTCGTTACCAAGACTTAGACTGGGGGAGTATTCAAGTTCCAGGCCATTTAGAATTACAGGGCTATGGTGAGCCAAACTATACAAATATTGATTTTCCAATCCCGGTAGCACCTCCAAATGTGCCGGCAGAAAATCCGACTGGGCTATACTATCGTACCTTTACCTACCAAAAACACTTGGATCGTCAAATCCTACGCTTTGATGGTGTGGATTCAGTCTTTAAAGTTTGGCTGAATGGTCGACTAGTTGGTGAAGGACATGGGAGTCGTCTGATGACCGAGTTTGATGTTACTGAGTTTTTGGTTGATGGTGAGAATCAACTTGCCGTTGAAATGGAAAAGTGGTCCCAGTATTCCTACTTGGAAGATCAAGATATGTGGTGGCTGTCGGGGATTTTCCGTGATGTTACGATTGTTGAAGAAACGCTGATTGAAGATTTCCAAATCACGCCAGTTTATCAGGAGAATCAATGGTTTGCTCAAATTCAAGTGAAGCAAAATTTGAGTAGCTTTCAACCTGTAGCGCTGGATATTTACTATAGGGGAGAAGTTGTTACCACGGCTTTGTTGAAAGAAGAGACCGCGCAAGTGTTGATTCCTGATGCCAAAGAATGGAACAATGAAGAACCCAACCTCTATACGGCAGTGATTCAAGATGTTCAAAAAGATGCGCTAGTGGCAGTCCGCTTTGGGTTGCGTCGTGTCGAGATGTTGCAGGATCAAATCTGCTTGAACGGTGTCCCAGTTCTTTTTAATGGCGTCAATCGACATGAGTTTGATCCTGAACATGGCCGTACCTTGAGCCGGGAAGCCATCCGTTCTGAAGTGCTGCAAATTAAAAAAATGCATATTAACGCGATTCGGACTTCTCATTATCCAAATGACCCGTATTTTTACGATGTCTGTGATGAAGTAGGATTGCTGGTGATTGATGAATGTGATATCGAGACTCATGGAATGTGGGTTCAAGTACATCCTGCGCAAGATAGCTATTGGGAAGCAGAATTTGTTGAACGAGGGCTACGCATGGTGCATCGTGATTTTAACCACCCTTGTGTTCTGATTTGGTCATTGGGCAATGAAAGTGACTTTGGTCCGAATTTTATTGCGATGGCTCAGGCAATGCGCCAAGCAGACCCGAGTCGTTTGATTCACTATGAAGGGGATCGAGATACCGTAGTTGCGGATATGTATAGCACGATGTATACCAGTGTAGAAGAACTAGAAAAACGCGCCTCGAAACAAGTTCATCAAAAACCTCAGATTCTTTGTGAATACGGGCATGCGATGGGCAATGGTCCAGGCAGCTTACAAGATTATCAAGATATTTTTCGCTTGTACCCCTCCTTGCAAGGTGGTTTTATTTGGGAATGGAAGGATCATGGCTTGAAACAAGGGGAAAACTATGTTTGGGGCGGTGCCTTTCATGAACCTGTCAATGATGGTACCTTTTGTATTGATGGTCTCGTATTGCCAGACGGGACACCTTCTCCAGGTTTGCTAGAGTATACACGGATTATTCAGCCATTGAAATTTTATGTTGCGCAAAATCATGTGGTGGTGGAAAGTCTTTATCACTATCAGACAGTCGTGGATTTGCAGTTGCAATGGTCAGTGGAAGTTAGTGGGAGAGTTTTAGCAGAGGGAAGTGTCCCACTACCTCCATTAGCTGCCAAGGCGTTATCACCGGTCATAAGCTTACCTTTCCCGACGACCATCGAGCAGGGGGCGTATCTCAATTTAACCGTGGTAGCAACGGAGAGCTTTGATGTATTTGAAGTGGGAGACGTGATAGCTGCTACTCAAACTCAGGCTCAAGCCATAGAGACTGCTGGAATTGAGGCTAACGTGACGGTTGAAGATAGCGCCGCAAGACTTGTGATTCGCCGTGGTGACTTGGAAGTTGTCATCAATCGAGGAAGTGGAAATATTTGCCAAATCAGTCAAAAGGGACAAACGCTATTACAAAAAGAAATGTCCTTGACCTTGGACCGTTTACCTATCAGCAACGATATGAATGTTGTTGCTGATCGAAAACAAAAGCGGATTGGAACGCTGTTTTATCGTTGTGAAGATTTGCGGATGACAGTTTATGAAGCGGCAGCGATGGTGGTTCTGCGGCAACGAATCATGCCGCCAGCAGTTAGTTGGGGAATTGAGCTGGAGATTACTTTGTGGGTAACGGATGCTGGTTTGACTGTAACCACTAAGGGCTGGTTTGATGGTGAAAAACCCCTTGAAGTACCGCGTATCGGCTATTCCCTGCCTTTGAATCAACAGATCGGTGAGATTGGCTGGTATGGTCGTGGGCCAGAAGAAAGCTATCCGGATAGTTTTGCCAATGCATTGGTAGGACGTTATCAAGTGAGTCGGACGAATTGGGCCTTTCCGTATGTGGTACCGCAAGAGGCTGGCAATCGAATGGATGTTAGCTGGGCGACCCTTACTTTACCCGCGAGTGATATCGGTTTGCGACTGACGGCTATTCATCCGTTAAACTTGAATGTCGTTGGCGAAGCGGGAAATATCTTGGGTGCAACAGATGGTGGGGATGAAATTCGTATCGATAGTCGCGTTCAAGCTTTGGGTAGCAATAGCTGTGGACCATTACCGTTGGCGCGTTATCGGTTGTATACTGACCCATTTCATTTTAGTTTTACTGTGCAAGTGGATTGAGTGTTTAGCGGTTGGTAGTTATGAGTAATTAAAAACTGTCGGTAGGCCAAAAGTTTGGCGCTATCGACAGTTTTTTTGCACTTGGTTGTTGTGGTCAGGAAAAGGGTCGCGGTGACTATGAAGGCAGGGGGATATTACCTTTAAAGGTAGCTATTTATCTAAATAATAAGTATTAATCACAATATCTTGATTGTGATTACCAAATCCCTTTCCGAATAACGTGAGGCCGCCTTTATTCACAGCGTCAGGTTCGACAGCTAACCGTAGTTTGATGAAGGGATTTTTGTTGAGGTTGAGGTCAGCTACCGTCACTGGAGAGTACGCCTCTCCATCGATACCAGTATCTAATTTATTGATTCGTAGGTGTTTTAATAGGCCGTATTGGCTGAATTCGTCGTTCCACCAAAGGGGAGTGTAACGCCCGCGAATATCTGAGAAATTACCAGGAACAGTATAGACAGCTACTAAAATATCATTGACATAGATAGAGATATCGCTAGGCCAAACGTTATTGGATAGGGGGAATTCTGAGGCGATTTCAAAGCTGATTTCAAGCATATTAGGATCTTCATCTTCGGTTAGCATATTCGGGATTTTATATTCTACAAAACCCTCGCTAAACCACATCAGGCTGGCATCTACTCTTTCAGGAGCCATAAAATATTTTGGATCATCTGATTTTCCAACTACATTTTTGGTAGTGGCTAAACCACAGGTGGGTTTTACATTGAAGTCTGTGAAGTGACCTAAGCGGAGGTTGGTTTGATGTAACTTATAACCTTGATAAACCTTTTCTGGGAAAGTGATATGAATATCGTCAACTTTTAAGAAGACCATTTTTTTGTTGCGATTTTCCCCGACACCTCTTTCGGAATTTAAAAGTCCAGCGTCTTCCATCTGTTGGACATGACGGGTGACGATGGCATTGCTCATATTTAGGTAGTCGGCAATTTCCCCGATACTTTTTTTGCGATTACCGATAAATTTCAACATCTTTAAACGAGTCTCGCTAGCGAGACATTCATAGACGGGTAAAGAATATTTTTCTAAGTCTAACTCCATATTGGATCCGCTCCTTTTAACTGAAAAGTAAAATAGATATCTTCACTTTCTATTGTAAATCAAGATGCTATTAACTGTAAAGTTGTTTTTGATGATTATTGTAAAAATAGGATTGATAGCGTTTGCATAAGCTGTTAATTTATAGATGCATCAAGCGAAAGAATCAATATTAATACTAATTGGTTAAATCTATCAAAGCGTTGCATAAAAGTAGAAATAACCAAAAAGTAAAATGGAGGTAAGGAAATGAACATCAAGAAATTAGCAGGCGTGGTATTGGTAGCAGGGGCAAGTGTTGCCTTGATGGCTGGTTGCGGTGGCGGAAGTTCGTCATCTGGAGGCTCTTCATCAAGCAAAAATGAGATCGTATTTTGGAATCCTTTCGTTGGTGAAGATGGGGACAATATGAAAGCAATGATTGACGCTTACAATAAAACCAACCCCGACTTCAAAGTCAAAAATGTTTCCTTAAAAGAAAGTGACATGTATACCAAAATCCCGACAGTTGTTAACTCAGGGAAAAATATCCCTGATTTGAATATTGTCCATGCGGAACGGATCAAACAGTATAAAGATAATGACATGTTGGAAACCTATGACGATGTACTGGCAGATTATCCTGAAATAAAAGCAGATAACTATGTGCCAGAAGCTTGGAATTTAGGTGAAATTGATGGCGTTCGTTACAGCGTACCTTTGGATATTCATAGTTGGGGCGTTTACTACAATAAAGAATTAGTAGATAAATATCTACCAACTGCTTTGGATGATAATATTATTACCTTTGATGAAGTAGAGGAAATCGGGAAGAAATCTGAAGCAGATGGTATCCGTGGCATGGGGATTACTTGGGCAAAACCAAACCTCTTGTCCTTGTACGCCCAAGAAGGTGGTAAATTGACCGAAGATGGTACGACGCCAACACTGGATAACGATGCAATGAAGAAAGCCGTTCAACTTTATGCTGATTTATACAAAGAAAAAGTAACCACTCGCGATGGGGAAGATCCAGCACAATTATTCCTTTCTGGCAAAATGGTTCTCTATCCAGAAGGTATTTGGATGCGTAACCAAGTAAAAGAAGCAAAATTTGATTGGGGATTGACTAATTCACCACAATTGACAGATGACCTTTCTAAAGCAGTAAACTGGGCATCCTCTCACCAATTCGTGATGTTTAAAAACAAAGATCGTTCCGAAGAAAAAACAAAAGGGATCATGGAATTTTTGGAATGGGTACGTACAAACTCATTGGAATGGGCGAAAGCCGGTCAAAACCCAGCAACCCTTGATTTACTAGACAATTCTGAGTATACCGACATGGAACAATCTGTTTTCATTAATTCCCCAGAAGAACAAGCGACATTAACAATCTTTGACTACAAATACAATGGCTATGTAGCTGAATACTTGGATGCGCATGCCTTAGATGTCACATTCGGTAAAATGACAGTCGATGACTTTACAGCTGGTTTGCAAAAAGAAGTTGCCGACAAAGTAGCAAAAGATAATTCAGGAAAATAAGTAGGCTTGGGAGCCGGTTTGTTACTGGCTCCCTTACATACTTTGACGGTAAAGGTTATGCCAGGTAAGCGCCGATAGCCTTGATTTGCTGTCGAAAGTAACCGTGGAAGAGAACTCTTCTTCTGCAAAAAAATTGCTTCAAGAAAGGAAAATAAAAATGATGGCGACGAAAAATGAACCTCAAAATGCCGTGAAAAAAGGCAATAAGAACAAAAGCAAACTGATTCCTTGGCTGTTCGTTGCACCTCACTTAGTAATTTTTACAATCTTCTTTTTAATTCCAGTCATCTTTGGGATCTATATTTCTTTTACTGACTGGAATTTGTTTGGTGCGCCAACATTTACCGGACTAGATAATTATAAGGAATTATTCTTTCAAAAAGATTCGACATTCTATGAACAGTTGCGAATTGGTTTATTTAATACCTTTAAGTTTGTCATCTTCTCCGTACCATTTTGTATTGCGGTGCCATTGTTGCTAGCGGCTGCTCTCAATACGAAACCAAAGCTTGGAAAAATCTTTCAGTCGATTTTTTATATGCCGTCTCTTTTTGCTATTTCCGCAGTGGTGATTATTTGGACATTGATCTTTAACGTCAACTACGGTCCAGTGAATACCATATTAAATACAGATACCCCGTGGACTAGCACCCAGCCATATGCTTGGATAACGTTAGTCGTAGTGACAGTTTGGTGGACGATCGGTGGGAATATGGTTATTTATCAAGCCGCGTTAAATGGGATTTCTAAAGATTTCTATGAAGCAGCAGACATTGATGGAGCGACAGCCGTTCAAAAATTCATGAAGATTACCTTACCAGCCATTAAAGGCCAAATCCTTTATACCTTAGTGATGACGACGATTGCCCAATTCAATATTTATGGACAACCTTTAATGCTGACTGGTGGGGGACCAAATAATTCCACACGAGTGTTGTTGATGTACATTCAGCAAAATGCCTTTGGTTCCGGTCAATCCATTGCAGGGATTGCTTCGGCGATGGCGGTTATTTTAGGGATTTGTATCATGATCGTGTCAGCGATTCAGTTTAAACTGCTTCGCAAAGAAAACTAGGAGGCCTTTTTCATGAAAAAACATAAAAAACTCTCTGTCTCTCGGCTAGTTGCCTTCTTATTCTTGTTGGCGATGGCTTGTGTCTGGTTGATTCCGTTAGCTTACGGGGTATTAACGTCATTTAAATCGGAAATGGAATTGATGACTTCTGGTTTTAAGATTATGCCAATTGAATGGGTGCTGACGAACTATCAAGAATTATTGGTAGACAATACTAGCACGCCACTTGTCCGCTGGTTCTTGAATTCTTTGCTGATCTCTGTTTCTCACACATTACTGGTGCTATGCGTAGTGTCGTTATCTGCTTTTGCTTATAGTCGCTTACAGTTTAAAGGTAAAAATGCACTGTTTTCTTTCTTACTAGCAACTATGATGTTCCCAAGCGTGGTGAATCTGATTCCTTTATATAAAATTGTTGATATTCTCGGATGGGTGAATACACCACTTGCAATGATTATTCCTGGTGCATCAGGAGTCTTCAATATTTTCTTGGTGAAACAGTTTATGGGCAATATTCCGAAAGATTTTGATGAAGCAGCCCAAATTGATGGAGCTAGCGAAGGGACGATTTTTGTCAAGATTATTTTGCCATTGATCAAACCTGTCTTGCTAGTGGTGGCATTGTTTGCCTTTACTGGCTCATGGAATGATTTCTTGTGGCCTTCCATTGTCTTCAATGACATCGAAAAAATGCCGATCACTTCTGGGTTGCAGCTTTTACAAGGAATGTACGCTGCTAAACCAACTTTGTTAATGGCGGGAGCGTTAATTGCGATTGTCCCAACCTTTATCTTGTATCTGTTTGCGCAAAAATACTTCTTGGAATCCATGTCCTTGTCCGCCGGAGTGAAAGGATGATTATTGATGACACGAAAATTAGAACGTCGGTTAAGCACTGCAATGGGAGTCTGGCAAATTATTGATGGCTTAGTGACGATTATCTATTTTGGCTTGATTAAGTTGGCCCCTTTGACTGGGAAATTAGGAAATGCCATCACGGAACAAGCCAGTCAAACCGTAAATAGCAGTATGTTTACCTTGACTTGTACTTTTGGGTCCTTATTAATCGGGCTGGGATTGTTAAATTTAGTTTCAGCTAAACGTTATTTAAAAGATGGTACAACCGCCAAAAAACATGGTCTCTTTCTTTTAGGCCAAGGATTATTCTCCTATTTTGTATTGGATATCCCTTCAATGATCTTGGGGATTTGTAGTGGTGTGGTGTACTTTGCCAAAAATAAAGCATTGAAGCAACAAGCAGTTGCTCAATCATGAACATGAAATTTGATTTGTCGGAAAGGAAGAAAAAAATGAGAAATGAATACCCGCGCCCGCAGTTTGTTCGTAAAAACTGGCAAGATTTAAATGGCACTTGGCGCTTTGCTTTTGATGATCAAGATCGGGGAAATCAAGAAAAATGGTTTAATCACCCGGAAAAATTTGATCAAAAGATTGAGGTTCCTTTTGCCTATCAAACCAAACTCAGTGGGATTGATAGTCAAGAGGTACATGATATCGTTTGGTATCAAAGAGAGTTTGACTGGCAGCAAGAAGCAGGCACTCGCTGTTTATTGCATTTTGGTGCGGTGGATTATCAGGCAGATGTCTATGTCAATGGCCAGTTAGCAGGAAAGCATGTGGGTGGTCATACCTCTTTTACAATGGATATCACTGATTTAGTTCAAGCCTCTGGAAATGTTTTGTCAGTTCGTGCCCAAGATTATCACGATGATGAAGAAATTCCTCGGGGAAAACAGTATTGGCATCCAGAATCAGCAGCTATCTGGTACACCAATACCACGGGGATTTGGCAATCGGTTTGGTTAGAGCCGGTGGGTAAAAACTATCTCCACAATGTGAAATTCACACCGGATTTGGATACAGATTCTGTGGCTATTGAGTTTCAGCTGAATCAGGCCGTGGAAAATCAGTATATTCGCTATTTTATTTCCTTTAAAGGTGAATTATTGGTGGAAGATAGTCTGAAGGTTACGAATGCTATTATGAGCCGAACCGTTCCAATTACCGCTGGCAAAATCGATCGAGGTAATTTCCACAATGATGGTTGGACTTGGACGCCAGCAAATCCCAATCTTTTTGATGTCGAAATGATCTTAGTTGATCAGCAAGAAGGGGTTCTAGATCAGGTCACTTCTTACTTTGGTATGCGAAAGATTCACACAGAAAAAGGCATGGTCTTCTTGAACAACCGGCCATTTTATCAAAAGTTAGTGTTGGATCAAGGCTATTGGCCTGATGGATTATTGACAGCACCTACTGATGAAGACTTCATCAAAGACATCCAACTTTCCAAGGAAATGGGCTTTAATGGTTGTCGTAAACACCAAAAAGTTGAAGATCCACGCTTCTTGTATTGGGCGGACCAGTTGGGTTACTTGGTTTGGGGAGAATGCGCCTCTTCACCAATTTATACACCAAAAGCAGCAGCAGCTTTAACTGCAGAATGGTTTGAAATTATTGAACGGGATTACAATCATCCAAGTATTGTAACCTGGGTACCATTGAATGAAAGTTGGGGCGTACCTAATATCCATAATAATTCTCAGCAGCAAAACTTCTCTCAAGGAATCTACCATATGCTTCATGCTTTAGATGGTTCTCGACTGGTGATTTCCAACGACGGCTGGGAAATGACGGAAACGGATATTTGCGCTATTCATAATTATTCCCACGGAGCCGCTGATGAAACGAAAAAATACCAACATTTTAAAGATACTTTGGCAACGGTTGGGGGGCTGATTGACATGCCTCCAGGAAAATGGGGAATCTTTGCAGAAGGCTACGAATACCAAGGCCAACCGATTCTACTGACAGAATTTGGAGGTATTGGGTATAAGGTGGGTGATCAAGCTGGCTGGGGTTATACTACGGCCGAAAATGATCAACAGTATTTAGATGATTATGCCCGCATTATGGCAGCGATTTATGATTCTAAAGCGCTTTGGGGTTATTGCTATACCCAGTTGACCGATGTGGAGCAAGAAATTAATGGGCTGTTAGCTTATGATCGCTCAGCAAAAGTTGATTTAGCAAAAATCAAAGAAATCAATGATCAGTATTATCCAGAACGGATTGATATTTCCCATCAGTGGTAATTCAGAAGTCATCTTATCGGCAGGAAAAATAAGAAATGACTAGCGATACTCACTTTTTCAAAAGCCCCTTGATAGAGATAAAAGGGGCTTTTGGTGAGTAATGGTAATCATTATCAAAATGATAAAGGAGCTATATCAAATGACAATCACACGAAAATTACATCCCCGGCCCCAGTTTATCCGCGAAAATTGGGAATCTTTAGATGGCCAATGGGACTTTCGCTTTGATGATGAGAATCAAGGCTTGGCAGAAAAATGGTATGAAGGTTTCGAAAAAGAAATGGTCATTACAGTACCTTTCACCTATGAAACCAAAGCTAGTGGTATCCATCAAGAAGAGCATCATTCAGTAGTATGGTATCGCAAGCATTTTACTGCTGAAAAAACTAATCAATTGTTAACCTTGTATTTTGAAGGGGTAGACTATGAAACCTCTGTTTGGATTAATGGCTATTTAGCAGGTACACACCAGGGTGCCTATGAACGATTTTCTTTTGATATTTCCGCTTTTGTACAAGCTGGGGAAAATGAAATCGTGCTACGAGCCGAAGATTCTATGGCTTGTGAACAACCTCGGGGCAAACAGCGTTGGAAAAAGGATAACTTTGGCTGCTGGTATGTCCAGAATACCGGAATTTGGAAATCAGTTTGGATGGAAGAAAGACAACATAGTATCTCTTTAGATATGGTAAAAATTACGCCAGATTTGGATGGAGATCAAGTTACTTTTCAGCCTCGAGTTATCACACCAGCCGGTTTTTCAGATACAGTCATTTTTGAAGCGGTTATCACCTTTGCTGGTGCGGCAGTTAGTGAAGTTCGCGGAAGTTTACATCAAAAAATGCAAATTTTTACCTCTGATACTCGCTTAGCCGAAGATCCTTGTTGGGGAACCAAAGTCTGGTCACCGGCGGATCCAAATCTTTATGATGTCACTTTTCGTTTGTACGATGAATCTGATCAACTGTTAGATGAAGTGTCTAGTTACTTTGGGATGCGTAAAATTCATATCCAAAATGGTCAGATTTTACTAAATAACACAACCTTGTACCAACGCTTAATTTTGGATCAAGGCTATTGGCCAGAGTCTTCGATTACACCGCCATCAGTAGAAGCTTTAGAGCTAGATTTGCAACGGATCAAAGAACTAGGTTATAACGGGTTGCGGAAGCATCAAAAATTAGAAGATGAACGTTTTTTGTATCTGTGTGACCAAATGGGGATGTTGGTGTGGAGTGAAATGCCATCAACGTACACTTATAATGATATTGCTGTAGAAAATTTTGTATCAGAGTGGCAAGCCATTGTGAAACAATACTATAATCATCCGGCTATTATTACTTGGGTGCCATTTAATGAATCTTGGGGCATCAAAGATATCGCTCATAATAAGGCGCAGCAAGCTTTTACTGAAACAGTCTACTATTTGACTAAATCTTATGACCCTGCCCGACCGGTGATTACTAATGATGGTTGGGTGCATACAATTTCTGATATTGTGACCCTTCATGATTATGAAGAGTATGGAGAAATGTTGGCTGCTAGGTATGCTGACAAAGATGCGATTGTAAACAATGAAATCCAGTTTAACAAAGACTTTCATGCTTTTGCTGATGGCTACAGCTATCATGGTCAACCGGTGATTATCTCTGAATTTGGTGGAATTGCTTTTTCAACTGCAGAAGGAGCAGAGTGGGGCTATGGTCATCATGTTGGCAATGAAGCGGAGTTTATGAACCGTTTTGATAAGATTCACCAAGCAATTCAAGATTTACCGTATGTAGTTGGTTATTGCTACACTCAATTGACAGATGTGGAACAAGAAGTTAACGGATTGTTAGATGTCAATCGGAAGCCTAAATTACCGGTAGCGCCAATCGTGGCGATTAATGAGCGACGATTGAAATAATTCCAGACACTTAAATAATAGGAGAACCAGTGGCTTGCAGTCGCTGGTTCTCCTTAAAATGGAGAGACGGATGACAAAAATTAAAAAGCGGCGAATTGTGATAATCATCGCAGTCCTTAGCCTTATTATCATAACTGCCGGAAGCACTGTGGCGTTCCTCAGATCCCGAGGCTATCACAGCAATTTTCAAGATCAAAGAAATTGGCAAGTCTATGCTGGAAGTGAGGAAACTGCGGCAAAACAATCACAAGGAGTGTTACAAATGAATGTGGGAATTGGCAATAAATGGATTAACCAACAAGAAAAAACTGATTTTGAAGCTTCTGTTTCGGTGAGGATTCAAACCAATCCCGTCAGTGTCGGAGAAGGGGAGCTGCCAGATGCGGGGCTGCTTTTCCGAGTTCAAGAGGACAGTTTGTCGGATGGAACAGATGTGGTGGATGGTTATTATTTTGGTATCGACCTTTATAAGCAACAGGTTTTTTTGAAGCAAGGAGATAGCGCAAGCCAAAAATGGCAAGAAATCGCCACTAAACAGCACTTGATTGAAGCCAATACTGACTATCGCTTGACGGTGAAAGTAGCGGGAAACCATATCATAGGATTTGTAGATGAAAGAAAGGACAGTTGGCCGGTGATTGATGTGGTGGCTGAAGACTTTGCAGAAGGGCTGATTGGTGTGCAAAACCAACAGTTGCAGACGGCATTCACTAAGTTTGCCATCAAGGGCTACGAGGAAAGTGAAGGGAAAGAGGCGACTTATCAGAACCCACTTCTGCCAGAGATTGCCGATCCCGATGTGTTGTATTGGGAAGGGACGTACTACCTTTATGCCACCACTCCTGGAACCAATATCGGTGGGATTAAAGTCTATACGTCTAAAGATTTGGTGAACTGGGAAGATGCTGGGATGGCGATGACGGCCGGTCCCGATAACTGGGGAACTGAAGGGTTTTGGGCACCGGATTTGATTGAAAAGGATGGTCGCTTTTACATGTATTACACAGCCAATGAACACCTTTGCGTCAGTATCGCGGACAATCCCCTTGGCCCTTTTAAACAGGAAAATGTGGCACCGATGCACGAGGACATCCAAGAAATCGATGCTCATGCTTATCTTGATGATGATGGCCAGTATTATTTGTATTTTGTTCGCTTTAACAATGGTAATCTGATCTATGGCGCAAAATTAAATGATGATATGCAGACCATCGACGAGGAGTCCATCGTGGAAGTCTTGGCCCCATCGCAAGCTTGGGAGCAGGACATGGCGAATATCAATGAAGGACCATATATGCTCAAACATGAGGGCAAGTATTACCTGACCTATTCCGGTTCTCACTTTGAAAGTCCGTTATATGGTGCGGGTTATGCGGTCAGTGATTCTCCCCTCGGCCCGTTTGAAAAATATACCGAAAATCCTATCATGCAGTCCAATTCTTTAGTTCACGGGGCGGGGCATCACGCTGTCGCTGAATCCCCAGATGGCAAAGAATTGTTTATGATTTATCACCGGCATCAAACGTTGTATAGTACTGATCCGCGGGAATTTGCCATTGACCGGATGCGCTTTACGGAAAATGCCAAGGGTGAGACGGTTTTGCAAGTCTATGGACCAACCGTGACACCACAGCCTTATCCTAGTGGGGCGAAGTAGATTTGGGATAGAACGTTAGTTAGTTGGGAGAAAAGGAAAACACCGCCAATTAAGACTTGGGAACTGTCTTGGTTAGCGGTGTTTTTGCGGATGGAGTAAGGGAAAACTTGACAGTATTCGCGTTTTCTCGCTATGCTGGTAGTAAAGATCATACGACATCCACTCAAGGGAAACGAGGTGGTATCTTGGAACAAACAAGATTAGGCAAAAAGAAGCAAAAAAATCCGTGGTGGCTTTATATTGTGATGTTTTTAGTCGGAGTAATTGTTGCGATGGTGGCCTTTATCTTACTCACCAAAAAAGACGAGCAACCGAAACAGACCGCTAGCTCTACTGGTTCGTCAACGGTTACACAAAGGCAAGAAGGTAGTGCTAGAAATACTTCGCAAACTGCTGTATCCGCCAGTGCTGAAACGGAGGAGACAAGCGCTTCTTCAGATATCGGGTCATCTACCGCTGAGGCTCCTTATGCTGTGGATATTGCCACCTTCACAGAACAGGATAGTCTCAGATTTCGACCAAAAGGAGATAGCATAGGAACGTTGAATCGTGGTAAATCAGCGCTTATCCGAAAAGTCGATGATTTATACTATTTCGAATGGAGTCACGTTTATCGTGATGCTTGGACTAATTATTCTGGGCGGTTTGTCTATCAAGTTGAATTAGAGACTGTCCCGACGGAGGAATTAGAGGTCTCTAGTTATTCTCAAGTACCTCGAACAGTGAAAGTTAACACTCGCTTTAAATTGACTAATCTCATTTCCGCCAACGATGATTTCGCTCAAAGCTGGCAAGGGCAGTATCTCTACAGCTTTTATGCATCTGATGGGACTATTTCTCTAACCGTGCCAGAGGATAATACTGGCGGCTTTAGCAGTCAGATGGAGTATCAGCTTGTGAAACAATAACTGGAAGTATTACTTGCTAACGAAAAAGCCGCACCTCATCAAAAAATGAGTTGTGGCTTTTCGTAATGTTATTCTTGGCCTCGCCGCATCACAATCCCAGTCACTTTATCTAAGCCCTTAGCGACACCGCGACTGACAATCGGGCGGCTCAACAGCCAGAGGATTAAAACAGAGCCTAGTAACAGCAGTAGAAATTCTAACGCGGGTGTGCCAAACCAACTTCCAGTAGCCCCCCACCTAGAAGCCGCTAGTTGCTCGCCAGCTTGGACGAGCGGGGCTACTAGATAGACGTGAAGCAGATAGATGGCCAGGGTGTTTTGCCCCCAGATAGTGTAAAAACGGCGATGATTTTTTGCTAAGGTGATGAAGACGAAGATGAAGGCAAAGCTCAAGATAGCCAGTAAAATATCCGCCAATAGACTTTGCCACAAGGGGATGCCAATCAAATCATAGGCGCGATCCCCCCACAAAATCTCTGGTGGTAAATCTGCCACTGACCACAATGTAGCGGTCAATAGTCCGACAGCCGCCACAATCAGGCTGATGACCCGGCGAAAGGGAAAATGCCGGATACGATCGATGTGTCGCGGTTGGCAATAATACCCCGCCAAAAAGAAGGGTAGAAATCCCAACGTCCGAGCTAGCGCCATATAGGTACCAAACTCGGTGAGAAAGCCGGAGAGAATCGCTACCAAAAAGCTGACGATTAAGACGTGGCGGATCCGTACCAAGTCTGGCAAGAGGAGCCGCCAGATAAACATGCAGTAAAGGTACCACAGCGTCCAGCCGGGATTTAAAATGGCGAATTCATCGATTTTTCCCAAGGCTAGCATAATCAAAGTTAAGACGACATTTAATAACAGGTAGGGTAAGAGGAAATTCCGGACGGCGGTTTCTCGACCCCGTGGGAGATTTTTTGAAAAATACCCAGAAATAAAAATGAACACCGGCATATGGAAGAGATAAATAAAGACGTAGATGAATTCCGCCACTGGATCGACTAGTCGAAAATATTCGATGGCGTGGCCGAAAATTACCAAGAAGATCAGCACAGCGCGAATATTATCAAAGGAGTAATCGCGACTTGGCTTGGCTGTCATTGCTAGGCTGGTAGTTGGTGTAGTGACGGTGGGCGCCGATGTTGGTGGAAGCTGATGAGCGGTTTTGGAAGACCAATCGTCAGTTTTTTCCAGCTGGGAATCGGGCAACGAATCTACTCCCTGAGAGTTGAGAGTCTCCTGTTGTCTCGTACTTGCCGTCTTTTCACTTGCTGTGTTTTCTGCATCAATCCCTGTCTCTGACCCGGCTAGCCCTTTCTCGGCTGCTCGCCGTTGTTGCCGCTGTGCTTCCCGTAGTTGGATCCATTCCCGCAACGTCAAATGTTCGTGGTTGGGGGAATCTAGGACGTCTAGGGGGATGGCCGGATCGTCGAAGTCGTTGACAAAGGCAGGCGGTGCTGCGGCATTTAGCTCTTTTTCCGTCGAGTTGTGGGACAAAGGTTGTTCAGCAGTCGAGGGGGGTTCTTTTGCTGAGTGATCTACTGCCTGGGTATTTGCTTGGAAATCTGTTGGACTGTTACTGTTAGCAGTTGTCTTTTTTGTTGATTCATCACTGCTGGCCTTAGCGGGGGCAGTTGCGCTAACATTTTGCTCATTTGTTTTTTTATTTTTATGGGTTGCTTCTGAAATAATAGACACCCCCAGTTGGGATAAGGTATGCTTGAGACAAGTGATAACAAGGCTCAAGAGGAATGGCCAAAACCAATCTACTTTCGTGGGCGTTTTCCCATACACTAAAAATTGGCGAGACCATTGCTTATATGATAACACGTTTTTTAGTAACTACCGGTAGCAAATGGGAAAAAAGCGCCATTGCTATACCTTGAGTGCCTTAGGAGTAGCTGTTATTCATTTACTGGCAAACACAAGCGAACTTATCAAAGGAGGGGCCTATGCGATTTTCCGCGAAATTTGTCAAACAAGTTTTCAAAGTAATCCATATGAAAAAATTGGTGGGCAAAAATATGGTGGATCCTCCACCGCGACTAGAGCTTAATGCGCAACAGCTAAAGCGTAGCCAACTGCCGCAACGCCAGGAGACCATCGGAGCGTCGGACCTGATTACCTTGTTTCCGGCACATCCTACGACGCAGCATGTGTTTTATCTTCATGGGGGTGGCTATGCGTTGGAAGCCTCCCCTTTTCATAAAAAAATTCAGGCGTATTTTGTCAGTAAGTATGGCTTAAAAGTCAGTGCCTTTGATTATCCTTTGGCACCGGAGCATACGGCAGAAGTGACGTTACGCGAGACGTTAAAAGCCTTCCAACGACTGGTATTTTTGTATCCAGATGACCAGTTTTATTTGTTCGGCGATTCAGCAGGAGGTGGCTTGGCCTTGAGTTTGGCTCAGCATTTGCGGGATTTAGCGCTGGCAGAAGTCCCAGGAGATTCCCTTCGTAAGCAGCCCGCAAATTCAGCTGCTAGCTCGGCGCCAAATACCTCGACAAGCCCAGGAGCAGAGTCTTTGTCAGAAGCCGGCTTAGCGGATCTTCGTCAGACTGCCAGGCACCGGCCGCAGAAGTTGGCGCTGATTTCTCCTTGGTTGGATTTGACGTTACAAGATCCTCGTATCGCAGGGATTGAAAATCGTGATGTGCTGCTGGAACGGGAGCTGTTGGCAGAAGCCGCCGCCAATTATGCCGGTGGTTTGGCGCTGACGGATCCGCGGGTGTCGCCTTTGTTTGGAGAGCTGACGGATTTGGGTGCGTTATTGGTTATCAGTGGCACCGACGATATCCTCAATCCGGATGTGCTAAATTTAGAGGAACGGTTGCAGGCGCTGGGTTCGCCAGATTCCACGGGTACCCGACTGACCTTGAGTATCGCCCCAGAAATGATGCATGATTTTGTGGTTTATCCCCTAAAAGAATCAGCGCCTTATCTGGATCTGATTGGTAATTTTTACACGGAAAAATAACAACGAAAAAGCTTGTCCTAGTTGGCGCTCCTTGCGAAAATCGTGGGAGGACCTTGATGGACAAGCTTTTTGTGGTTTTTCGAGGTGCGGAGCTCAACGTCTAGTTTTGCGAGACTTGGGAGTTATTCTGCTGTTTCCACTTCGCAATCCGGTGCTGCGGTGCTGGGGGCTTTAGCGGCTTTGCTTACTAGTTGTCGAAAATTGAAGAAAAAGTTTAAGGAGATCGAAGTCAACGCACCCGCCAAAATCCCAGAGCCAAAAATGTTTTGCACCAACTGAGGAAATTCCCCATAAAAGTGAGGGTAAACGGAAGGCAACATAGCCACACCGACACTGAGACCGATAATTAACATATTTTGATTGCCGCTAAAATCTACCTGTTTCAACATATTGACGGCACTACCGATGATGACGCCAAAGATTGCAAAACCGACGCCTCCTAAGACGGGGGTTGGTATTGCCGCAATCACTGCTGACAATTTAGGGACAAAGCCCGCCAATAATAACATCCCACCGGCTGCAGCCGTGGCGTAACGACTTTTTTCTTTGGACAGATCTAAAATACCTAGATTTTGTACGAAGGCGGTGGGCTGCACGGCATTGAAGCCGCCGGAGACGAAAGTTGCTAGACCTAAAGTGCGTAAAGTCTTGCTAAATTGGGCCTCATCCATCTCTTTGTCCACGATAGCATGGATTCCCATAGAGGTGCCGGAGACTTCCACCATTCCCAAAATCATCACGATCAAATAACTTGGCAGCAAGCTGAGATTCAGCTTAGGTAAACCGTAATGCCCCGGTAAATTTAAGGCGAACCAAGGCGCGTCAGCCACTGGAGAAAGGTCCACCATGCCCATGAAGCCTGCGACAACGGTTCCGACTAACAAAGCAATCAAAATGGTTAGATTACCTAACAGGCCTTTGAGAAACTTACTCAAAATAACGTGAAATAAGAAGATCCCTAAGGCTAATAAAAAGGGCTGGAGGGGAATCGCTTGGGTCAAATCGTTGGCGGCGGTTCCCATCATCCAATGAAAGGTGTTGGGTAACAAAGCCACCCCTAACACCATTAAGTTGGTACCCACGACAATCGGCGGGAAAAAGCGTTTCAGTTTAACCCAGACGCCGGCTAATAAAAAACAGCAGAGTCCAGCAAACATGGTACAGCCGGCCACCAATGCAAAGCCTTCCTTGATACTAGTAGCGCCTGTCAAAGTACTGGAAACCACTGGTATAACAGCGAAGTTTGCTCCCAATGCCATGGGAATTAATGGGCTAGTACGGGGGAGAAGATTTAACGACGCCAATAAGGAGCTAATCCCAGCGCAAAAAATAATAGCGCTTACAAAATAACGTGTTTCAGCCGGACTCAAGCCAGCGTTGGCGGAGATGATCAAAGGAACCGGTATAGCTGCTAAAATGGCGATGACCCCATGTTGGAAGCCTAGAGGGAGTAGCTGGCTCAAAGGTAACTTGCGATCAGTGGGAGCCGTCGTCGCAGCGGTAGCAGAGGTCGTTTTTGGCAGTGTAACAGCTTTGTCAACCATGGAAAAACTCCTTTCAATAGCTCATTTTTTAATGATTACAAAAGCTGTGGGCAAGTTGGGATTGCCACAGCTTTTGCAAATGGTTAAGTGGTGAGAGGGGTAGCAAAATGACCGCTACCTGTTCACCTTTTCGGGAATAGCGCTGTTTATTTTTCCTGTAAATTGCGGCGTGTGGCTGTATTTTCCACCGCATCGACAATCTTTTGATATCCGGTACAGCGGCACATATTACCGGAGAGCCCTCGGCGAATTTCTTCCCGTGTCGGATTGGGTATTTCATCCAACAATGATTTACTAGAAATAATCATCCCGGGAATACAAAAGCCGCATTGGACCGCACCAGCATCCACGTATTCTTCTTGGATGTCGCTTAAAGTACCATCCGGATCGGTGATGCCTTCAATGGTGGTGACATTGTGATCTTGTGTCCACACTGCCAAGTAAAGGCAACTATCTACAGTGTGGTCATCGATCATGACGGTACAGGCACCACATTCGCCGACGCCACAGCCTTCTTTGGTACCCATCAGACCGAATTCTTCCCGTAAGACTTCCAATAAACTTTTGCGGACATCCACGGTACAGGTGACGGGTTCGTTATTTAAAGTAAAGGTGATTGTTTGGGTTGGCACCGCTGGGAGGGCGCTAGTTGTAGGTATACTCATCTTAATTGGCCTCCTTTTGATGGGCAGATGCTTTCAACGCTTCGACGATATTGCGACCTGGCAAGAGTTTTACTAAGTGGTCCCGGTATTCTTTGGAAGCCCGCCAAGAATCCCGAGTCTTGGCATCTTCTAAGCATTTTTTACCGATGGCTTTTAAGTTATCATCAGTAATCGGCAACCCTTTGGCAAACTCTTCAGCCTTCGTCATGCGAATCGGTGTCGGTGCCGCAACACCAAAGCAAATCCGTAAGTCTTCCATCACACCTGAGGATTCTTTCACCAAAGTGGCACAGCTGAGGTTGGCGATATCCAGAGCTTGGCGTTGGGCAAATTTTGTATAGTGACCAACGTAGCCTTGGTAGTCTTGGCGGCGAATTTTGATTTTTACTAAGATTTCTCCGGGAGCCAAGTCCACCCAGCCAGCACCTTTATAGAAGTCAGCGATGGGGACGTTTTTCACTCCAGTGGCGGTATGGATTTCTAACAAGGCATTATAAGCAAACAAGGTTGGGGCGCTGTCGGCGGAAGTTGCACCGTTACAGACATTGCCACCAATTGTACCAACGTTACGGGTTTGGGGTCCTCCCACCAAAGCCACAGCTTCTCCTAAAAGTGGTACGTATTGTTGGATGATCGGGTGGTGTTCAATGGTGGTGAAAGTATTCATGGCACCAATCACCACGGTCTCTTCTTCGTCTAGATAGATTTCTTGTAGCTCAGGGATGCGGGTGATCCCGATCAAATCGCAGTCCACGTAGCCTTTTTTTAGTTCCCGGGCTTTGACTAAGACATCGGTCCCTCCCGCCACCAACCGAGCGTCAGGCTTTTCGGCGGTGATGGCAAAGACTTCTGATAAGGTTGTGGCTTCATGGTAGCCAGTAATTGCGTACATAATGATGCTCCTTTCTCGTACTAAGGGAATGATTTTTCAAACGGCGAAAAATCAGTTTGCTTCTCGAGGCGTATCCCACCTGTTGACATGGGGTTAAACTGATGGCTGCCAAGCGACATTGCAAGACCAGCCTCATAAGGAGGGGAGGAGCGCTTGCTTCATCTGCCCTCCTTGTGACGGTTAGTCAAACTTACTCTTCAATCACGCCGGCCTGCTTTAAGGCTTCAAAGACTTTTTGAGGAGCCAAAGGAATCTGATTGATGGCGACTCCGGTAGCGTTTTTGACGGCGTTGCGAATTGCTGGTGCGGGGGAACACAAGGGATTTTCACCGAGAGATTTATTCCCATAAGGCCCTAATGGATCTTCGGACTCGATAAAGGCCATCTCAAAATCAGGTAAATCCATCGTGGTAGGGATCTTATAGTCCAACAGGTTGTTGTTCAATGGTTTGCCTTCAGGACTATAGCGTAAGCCTTCACTTAACCCAAAGGCTACCCCCATCGCCATCCCGCCTTCCACTTGACCACTTGCCAGTAGCGGATTGATAATCTTACCGGAGTCGTGGACATTCATACAGCTCAATAAGGTGATTTGACCGGTTGCTACGTCGACTTCCACTTCGGCAAAGGTACAGCCACAGGCATAGGAGTTGTGGTGAATATTGACAGAGGATTCTGCAACGATGGCCCGGCCGTGCGCCATATCATAGAAGGAGGCCATGGCAAAGTCTGCCATGGAGACGACTAGCTGGTTGTTGTGGGCGTAGACGATATTGTTATCCACAATGTCTAGATACTCTGTGCGAATATCGTAAAGTTCCGCTGCCCGTTGCAAAATTTTGGCTTTCATCTTTTCTGCACATTTTTGCACGGCAAAACCGGTGATATAGGTTTGTCGTGAGGCATAAGCACCAGTATCAAAGGGATCGATATCGGTATCGGTGATGGCATCTCGAATGATTTTGTCATAGCTCACCCCTAGTGTGTCGGCGGCCATTTGGCTAAAGGTTGTGTCCGAACCTTGCCCGATTTCTGTCGCTCCGAGCATCAGTTTGAAGGAACCATCTTGGATCAAAATCAAACGCGCACCAGCAACTTCTAAGCCAAAAGGATAGGTACCAGAACCGTAAGAAAAGCTGGCAACACCGACGCCACGACGCTTATCGCCAGTTTTGTAGTTTTGGCTATCGGCGAGCTTGCGGTCATAATCAAAGGCTTCCCGTCCCCGTTTGAGGCAGTCGTTAATCTTGAAGTTGAATTGTTGCACCTGACTCAAGGAATTAAGGTAGCCCTCTGGACGAGTATTTTGCAGGCGAAAATCAATCGGGTCCATTCCAAGTTTGTCCGCTGCATCAGCAATGGCGGCTTCCAAGGCATACATCACTTGAGGAATCCCGTAGCCCCGCATCGCACCAGCTGCAGCGATGTTGGTGTAGACCGTTTTAGCGGCATAGCGGAGATTATCCGAAGCATACAAGGCGTTGATAAAGCTGCCGCCTTTGCCCCCGATGGCGTGACCGTGGGAAGCATAACCTCCTTGGTTGCTGAGGACATCAAAGTCGATGGCGGTGATGTGCCCATCTTGTTTCACTCCGAGAGCCACTTGGTAATCAATCGCGTGACGAGTCCGCGTGTTGGCTAAGGATTCTTCGCGAGTTAAGTTGATTTTCACCGGACGACCACCACACAGCATGCTGAGAGCCACGACTAAAGGTTCAATGGTGATATCCTGTTTGTTCCCAAAACCGCCACCGATGAAAGGTTTTTTTACGCGGATTTGTGACCAGGGCAGACCTAGCGCTTGACCGATAATCCGCCGGCAGATGTGAGGAATTTGAGTGGAACTGATGCAAATCCAGCGTTGATCTTCGCCGCGATAAGCGACTGCCACTTGTTTTTCCATGTGGGCGTGTTGTTGGACACCAGTGGAGAATTCTTCTTTAACGATCACGTCTGCTTCAGCTAGGCCGTTGTCAATCTCTCCAAAACCGACATTTGTGTTGGCAATGATGTTGTCTCGTTCTGGATGGATACGACGGGCATCAGGGGCCATAGCAGCTTGTGGTGTCAGGTAGACCGGATATTCTTTGTAGGTGACTTTGATTTTACTGACGGCGATTTCCGCTGCTAGCTCAGTTTTGGCTACCACCGCGGCGATTTCTTCTCCATAGACGTGGATCTCGCGGTTGAGCATCAGGCGGTCTTCGATATCCCGTTTGGCGGGTATCATAGCGTAAGGGTGACCAGCTGTGGCGTATTGGTTCTGGGGCAAATCTTCCGGCAATACAATCTTGATGACGCCAGGGACTTGGCGAGCTTCAGTGAGGTCGTAGTCTACCACGCGTCCGTGGGCGATGGTGGAGCGCAAAATTTTGGCATACAGGCAGTTGCGAATGGCAAAATCATCGGTAAAATTGGCTTCCCCTTTGACTTTGGCGATGGCATCCCAGCGTGTCTCATTGTGGCCGATTGTCTGGTGTTTCATGTAAAAGCTCCTCTCTTATAAAACTTTGATTTTGCAAAATAATATTTTTTAGTGGCGGTTGTAAAAAAAGATGCGTCTAGGGTACGCAGATTTTGTAACCGCTTTAATTACAGTGAGAATTGTAGCACTGCCTGTCGGGAAGGGCAATTGGGATTTTCTTCAGATAACGTTCCTTTACTTTGAAGGTGCCGCTTTTTTAAAATACGAGGCAGCAGTTGGCGTCCGCTTGAGGAAATGCGATTGGTTGGTCGTAGTAAATCGTTTAAAAAATAACGATGATAATCGTTTTCAATTGGAGATTTCATTAAGAAATAGGTTTTTGAATACTGATACAATGGTTTTAAATTGAAAAACCGTTAGCGCTATACTTTTTGAATTATAACGAAAGACCAGAAGAGCTGGTAGCTGTTTCTTCTGATAGTAGCTGACTTTTTATCCCCAGTTAGCCAACGAGTTTTTTTAGATAAAACTAGCTGGCCTTCGCGTATCTTACGGATAGCAAACCTTGTTGGTAGCAATTCTTGCCGGTTTAATCATCCGCGGGGGATCGCTTATCCAGTCAACAAATCATGTCCTCAGAAATCTTTCGCCTAGCTTTGCTTTGCTTCTTAAGCTGAAAGACTTGCTTCTCGCTAGGTTTTTTACAGAGGATTCTGAAAACTCGTCATTTTACGGTGGAAAAGCTGTTATACTTGAAGAAAAATGGGTCACGGGGTTGTTTGACGAATAATAGGAGGCATCTATGAAAAAGTTTTTACCGATTTTAGTGGTGGTAGCAGTGATTGGCTTTGGGGGAGGTCTGCTGGCAGGTGGGGCAGATAGCTCAGTGCTTGTCGGAAATCTAGATCCAGATCAGCTGATCAAGGACCTTGTTTTGGTTAGCTTAGCACTGCTGGTTTCGTTTTTCTTACAGATTATCATTCATGAGCTGGGTCATTTGGTGATGGGGTTTTTCAGCGGCTATCGCTTTGTCAGTTTTCGCATCATGAATCTGCTAATTGCGAAAAATGACCAAGGAAAGCTACAGGTGACGCAGTATGCTGTCGCTGGTACTGGCGGGCAGTGCTTGATGGCGCCACCGGCATACCGAGAAGCGGGGTTTCCCTATAGACGTTACCTTTGGGGCGGGGTTTTGGCTAATGCTGTGGCGAGTTTTTTGGTTTGGCTGATGTTAGGGAGTCGTTCGCTTTTTGGGCTGGCCTTTGTTTTTGTTGGTATTTTGATGGTTGTCACTAATGGCTTACCGATGCAATACAATGATGCCCGAACGATTCAGTTGGCCGGGCAAAGTTCAAATAACCAACGCATCCTCTACAATGGCTTGGCGATCAATCAACTCTCTGCAAAAGGGGTGACTTACACGGAGATGCCCGACGAACTTTTTGCCCTGGTGCCGCCGGTTCCCCAATATACCTACCTTAATACCCAGCAAGAACTGATGCGGGTCAATCGATTAATGGACGAAGGGCGGTTGGAAGCGGCGTGGGATTTATTGGAAGATTTGTGGAGCAAAAAGGACCAAATCGCGTTTCCGCACTATCAAGGGGCCATCGCAGGAGAGTTGATGGGATTGTTATGTTTGCTAGCGCCCACTGATCCTCGGATTGCTACCCTCTGGCAAACCCCTCGGCTGCAACAACTGTTGCAACAGCCGTTGATGGGCACTTTTCGCCTAAAAGCGCTTCACGCCAAAGTGGTGGAAAAAGACGATATCAAAGCAATCCAGCTCCTACAAGAAGGTTTGACAAAAAAAGATAAGATGCCAACGTTCGGCGAAGCAAAGTTGGAGGAAAAATTGCTGAGACATTTATTGACTTGTTGGCAAGCTTCTGGTGAACTAGTGACGCCAGGTGACAGCGAATAAAGGTCGTTAAAAAATATCGGAGCTTTGAGGAAAGGCTGGGATCAATCATATCAGACGGCTTTAGTCTAGCAATACTTGTCTTCGTAAATGGGCTCGACCACTCCTTTGCAAAGGATGGAAGCCGGATTTTTTAAGGGGAGCCTGCTGCATGGTATACTTAATAAGAATATTCTGGTGACAGATAGGAGCGCGTGGGACAGCAAAGCCTCATCGAAAACTGCAACAATGATGGCTGAGTTTCTGTTCCTAACCGTTGTTTTTGTCAGAAATGAGGAAATAGGGGGGACCCATTTGCAGATTGAGAAACTTTATCCTAGTGATTTTTTGGTGACAGATGCGACTTTTCAGAAAAGTCGCCTGTTGTTGCCCTTTTATGGCAGCCATTCTCGTGGACGGGAACAGTTGCTGGCGGCAGTCAAAGCCGGCAGTGCCTATCAGTTGGTACAAGGAGGGCGTAAATTTTATTTAGCAGCAGAAGAGACGTTGCGGGAGCGACTGACGGTGACGAATTTCCTAGCAGCACCTCGGGAAGAGTTGTTGTCTGAGGAGGAAGATTTGACTTGGAGGACCTTGCTGACCCTTTTGGAAGCTGTGGCTCGCAGGCGTTTTGTGCGAGAACTACGGTTGGCTTTTGAAACCACTGAAAGTAACCGAGAGTGGCTAGCCAAGCAGGGTTATGTCGAGACTGCTCGAGGATTTGAGAAGACACTTAGCTATCACACGGGTATCGTCCTTGGTGGCGGTGGGGCTCGCGGTGGCTATCAAATCGGCGTTTGGCAAGCCCTTAAAGAGTTGGAGATTACTGCTGAGTTGATCACCGGGACCTCAGTGGGGGCGCTAAATGGCGGCTTACTGTTGGTAGGCGATGTCCCCGCAGCCAAACAACTGTGGTTGGACATCAGTACCGATCAAGTCTTGCAATTTCCGCAAGCCGCCGCTGACAATACGAGTTTGAGCTTGTTATTACAACAGGTGCGTTCTTTGGCGGTAACTGCGCTACGAGATAATGGGGCCAGTACCGAGCCTTTAGAAAAATTGATTCATCAAGCTTTGAAGGTTGAAAAAATGCAAGAAAATCCGGCTGAACTCTTCGTCTGTGCTACTCATTTGCCAGACTTTAATGAGACGGTCATTCATTTCGATAAGACAAAAGTCATGGAACAATTGGATTGGTTAATCGCTTCTGCTTCCTTTTATCCCGCTATGAAAGCCAAAGAAATCAATGGTGAATACTATATGGATGGCGGCTACCGTAATAATTTGCCTGAAGATGTCGCTTTGAAACAAGGAGCCACCGAGTTGATTGTGGTGGATGTAGAGGGTCCAGGTTTTGTCAAACGGACGCCAATTCCTGCGGGGGTAGCGAAAGTCACCTTTGATTCTCCTTGGACGTTGGGAAGCTTTTTGGTATTTGATCAAGAGCGTTCCCGGGTCAATTACCAGTTGGGTTACTTGGAAACGCTGAAATATTTCGGCCGCTATGCCGGACACTGGTATACTTTTGAGCAGGCCCAAACCGCCTTTTTTCAAAACGCTTGGTTGGCATTTGTTCGGCGCCACCAAAAAGCCGATAGTCCTTTGTGGCAAATCATCAAAGACCGCAGTTTTTGGCAAAAGCTGCGCCGCGGTCTAGGGGTTAAAGTCGCCTTTGAAACGGCGGGCTTGACCTTGACTGAATATGGGGGGATGTTATTGAATATCCCACCAGAAGTTATTTATCCAGCTGAAGCGTTTGTCACCGAGTTGGCTAAAGCTTGTCGGGCCCAAACCGAGCCAGTGGGAGCTGTACTTTCAGTGGGGGAATGGCTTCACCAATACCGAGAACGATTAGTGGCCTTCTCAGATACCCGCCAACTGCTGTATTGGCGCCGTAGTTTTGAAGCCAAGGTCGAGGTTTCTCGGCGATTGCTAGAATTAACACCGATCACAGCTGTGGCTGGGGCCTTTTTGCAGGAGTTGACCGCTACCACTGAAACAGAAACATCAGCAGAATAAACTTGTCGTTCCGGTTTGATGCCGGGAAACGCAGAATGGAGTCTATTATGGCACAAGAGTTTTCCTATGAAATTTTAGAAGAAATTGCTGTTTTATCAGAAAATCCCAAAGGCTGGCGCAAAGAATTTAACCTCGTGAGTTGGAATGGTCGTCCAGCGAAGTTTGATATCCGTGACTGGGCGCCAGACCATGAGAAGATGGGCAAAGGGGTAACCTTGTCTAACGAAGAATTTGCCGCCTTAAAAGCAGCCATCGAAAAAATGTAGGTAGTTAGAACGAACCACGAAGTCACTAACAATCAAAAACAAAAGGTGGAAGTCAAATGTTGAAAAGTATGACTGGCTTTGGGGAAAGTACCCAAGTCAATGGGCATTATAGTGTCACGGTCGAGATCAAAAGCGTCAACCATCGTTTTTTAGATATTCAGATTCGTAGTCCCAAACAAGTGAACGCCTACGAGACCCAGATTCGCCAAATCATCAAGGACACGTTACCTCGGGGGCGGGTGGAGGTCTTTGTCACCATCAAAGAAACCAGCGATGAAGGGAAAAAGGTGGCGATTCATTGGGGGTTGATCGATCAACTGGTGACGCAATTGCAAGTCGGCGCTGCCAAATATGGCGCGACGGATTTACCAGTTTCTCAGATTATCCAGCAGGTGGTGACGTTGCCAGATTTTGTGGAGATTACCGAACAAGGGCAAACAGATGAGAGTCTAGCGGGGCTGTTGTTAGCAGCAGTGACGGAAGCTTGTGGCCAAAATGCTGCTTCTCGCCTGATTGAAGGGGCGGGCTTAGAAGCTGTGATGGTGGCTAATCGTCAAGTTATCGGGGCTGCCCTGACGCAATTGTCGGAATTTGTCACGGTGTATGAAACGGAATTCAGCGCTCGTTTCCAACAAAAATTGCAGGACTACTTGGGTAGCAGCGTGGATCAGGAACGTTTGCTGACGGAGATGGCTTTGTTATTGGAACGGGGAGATATCCATGAGGAGCTGGATCGATTGGCGATTCATCTGAAAAAATTCGACCAACTAGTAACCAAAGAAGAACCCGTGGGCCGGGAGTTGGATTTCTTGATTCAAGAAATGAACCGGGAAATCAATACCATCGGCTCGAAATCTGGGGCCATCGAAATCAAAGAATTGGTAGTCCAAATGAAAACCACCGTGGAAAAAATCCGGGAACAAGTCCAAAACGTGGAATAACGGACCACCAACCTTTCATCACTTAATTAGCAGTCGGATATTTTCACAAAGTAGCTACAGACGGCTATAATGAAAGTATCAAGGCGGCCACTAGCACCCGCCACAAGAAAGGTGGCAAACAAATGAACTATTATGATATTACTTTCCACGGTATCAGTGGACGATCGGTGATTAAGCGAACGGTGCCTTCTGAAAAAGATCCTTATGAGGCTTGGCAAGATGCTTGCGCTCAGATTACCGACGAAGAGATTCGCTTGTTAGTCAATGACACCTACGTCACCATGCGCCGCTCATTAATCGCCCGCATCGATGTCGAACGGGTTACCGATCCCTTGGAAGAAGCTCAAAATCGGAAAGATGAGCTTCGTAACGTCATCAATACGCTATCGAACATGGGCTTTTAACTGAGTTGACCCGCCAGCTTCGGAGGACTACCGAAAGTGGCGGGTCAGATTTTTTTGATCAGGCTTTTGCGCAATTTAGGTGCGATACCTCGGAGAAAGAACAGTCTGGGGCGGGATTATTTTTCCCGAAATCCTAAAGAATTCACGAGAAAGTGTAAGTCTTACTTGAAACTTTCGCGAAAAAAGTGCAAAATAGACGAAAAGATAGACTGGGACTTTGTGTGTAGTTTTCGGTGGCGAGCCGGTTTTTTTATTTTCCGAACCGTCGTCGGGGCGTCCCCAACGAGAAAGGAAGTAAACATGTCAGATCGAGGGTTATTGATCGTCTTGTCCGGGCCTTCCGGAGTGGGTAAAGGCACTGTCAGAAAGGCGATTTTTGAGAGTGATGACAATGAATTTGAATATTCGATTTCCATGACTACCCGTCCGATGCGAAAGGGAGAAGTCGAGGGTGTGGATTATTATTTCCGTACCAGAGAGGAATTTGAAGCGCTGATTGAAGCTGGTGAGATGCTGGAATATGCCGAGTATGTCGGTAATTATTACGGGACCCCGCTGTCTTATGTACAAAAAACCTTGGATCAAGGCAAGGATGTTTTCTTGGAGATTGAAGTCCAAGGCGCTCGCCAGGTGAAAGAAAAAGTGCCAGATGGCGTCTTTATTTTCTTGACCCCGCCAGATTTGCATGAATTGAAAAATCGGATTGTCAATCGTGGCACCGATGCGATGGAAATCATCGAAGAACGGATGAAAGTCGCTCGCGAAGAGATTGAGATGATGGCCTTGTATGACTATGCTGTGGTTAACGATGAGGTGCCAAAAGCGGTGGAACGCATCAAAGATATCATCGCTAGTGAACACTTTCGCGTCGACCGAGTCATCGGAAAATATATCAAAATGTTAGAGGAGATGTAAGACTTATGATGCTAAAACCGTCCATCGATAAATTATTAGATCGTGTCAATTCAAAATATTCCTTGGTGATTCTTGCTTCCAAGCGGGCTCACGAACTGGATGCCGGTGCGAAACCAACTGTTGAAAGTTTTGATTCAGTGAAATCTGTTGGCCAAGCTTTAGAAGAAATCGAAGCTGAAACAGTCATCAACGATCCTCATCCAGAAATCAAACGTGCTCGGATCAAGATGGAAGAGGAAGAAAAGAAAGCCCAACAAGAACGGGATCAAAAAGAAATGGAAAAGAAAATCCGCGACGAACATAAGATGTAAGAAGCAAGTGATGAAGCCCAACTGCGTGAGTGTAGTTGGGCTTTTTGAGTGTTTAAACCGGATAGTTGAGATTAAAACAGTTACTAAACTAGTGCTTTTGAGAGAGGTAGACCTCCGTGTATGGATATGCTACTTTGGCAGTAAAGAAAAGTTGATGGTTGAAAGGAGACTAGCAATGAATGAGAAAGACATGATTGAATATGAAAAAGCTGATAGAAAAGTTTTTTTGAAACAACACGAAAAGGGAGCTTCACCCGTTGACGCTAGCACAACTGTTTCAAAACGAGAATTGGCCATTTATTTGGCGGCGAAAGGCTACGACACCGCTACTGAGATGCACGAAGATATCTTAGGGGATTTGTACAATCAATTGCCAGATTAAATAGACTCGTGGTCTTGCCAAGTTTAGTTCAAAAGGGACACCACTTGTTTCTTTTCCTAGAAGCGAGTGGTGTCCCTTTTTAAAAGTTCTTATTCTAACAACAAATCCACTATTTCCTTTTGAATTATCACTATACCTAAAATTTCTAGTTTTACCGGAGAGTCGAACTACTAGAAATCCACCTCTTGCTATTCACTATCTGTTTTTTTCTCTAACCTATTCTGGAAAGCGGGACTTAAGCGGAATTTAGCCGGTCGTTCGCCAACTCTTTCGATAAATCCTTGACCCTCTAACAAATTCTCGGCTTTCCTTTGTTTATGCTCCGACCAAGCTCCTTCTTCAAAGTGGGAATGGATATCTTTTCTAGTAAGACTTTTGACGCTACTGCCATAAACTGCATGATCGTAGTAGAGCCAAAATACTTTTTCCTCAAAGTCTGAAAGCTGGGCCTCTTTAATAAAATTCACAGCCCTTTTCGTTTCCAGCTGACTTCGGTTTAGCAAATACGCAATCTTCTCTTGCGCCTCATACAGCAGTTCCAACAAGTTCAGGACAAAAAACGTCCCTTCAGCATAATTTTCTTGATCTGAAGTAATGACAAAGGCTTTCTCGTAGGCTTTTCGATTAGCAACAGCACTACTGGACATGAGTAAGCTTGAAAAAACATCCAGTTCAAAACCCAGATAATTCGCTAATAAATACCTGCCAACGCGGCCATTGCCATCATAAAAAGGGTGGATATATTCAAACATATAATGAGAGAGCAGCACTCTGACCAACGAGGGGAAATTCAGATCTTCCAGATTCAAAAAATCCAGCATGATCTGTAGTTGTTCTTCGATTTTCTCTGGGTCTTCCCCTACATGAACCGTAGCGAAATCATCACCAATCATTACTTTATCTTGTCTGAATAAGGCATCTGCTTCGATTGTTGCCTCGTCCTCAACTTCGTCAGCAACCAACTCATCATAGATTGCTCTTACTGTTTCTGGTGAGGTGATTCTGCTGGAATGACCACTACCGATTTTCTTATATAAAAGGGAAAGGCCTTTAAACCGATGGCGGGCTTTCTTATCATTTAGCGAATCCAGGGCTTCTTTGAGCTCTTGTCGGGTACTTTTCACACCTTCGTATTCATTGGTTGCTTGCATTTCTTCGATTAACAGAAAATCCAAAAACTCATGGTAGCGGTTCTCGGTAAGGTCCAATTCAAAGGCTAACAATTGCCGGGACACCTTCTGGATATTATTTATTAAAGAGGTAATCTCTGGAATGTTGTTGGCCCATAACTCATTGGTGATACGCTTAAGTTTGACGCCGTTGTTAATCGGTGAGATGTAAAAGCCGGTTTTCATCGCGGAAGGGGAGTGAAATCGTGATGTAAATTCCACTTTGGGGTCTTTTCTCATATATTTAAATCGTTTAATTTCTTTATAAGCCACTATAACTCACCTCTATCATTAAAAAGTTTACCTGATTTTAACATTAGAAAGCAGATTATTCAATTTACTAGTGAAAAATGCTAATCTTCTTATGATTATTTTTGACAATCAGATTTACTTGTGTTTTTCCCTAGAAACAAGCCAAATTTTCCCCTCAAATTTGAACTATACTGCAATTTCCCGCC
>NZ_MAEI01000024.1 GCF_009933255.1 Enterococcus diestrammenae
TGGTTTATTTTCATATAAAAATGACAGCCGGAAAATCAGTCCGACTGTCATTTTTTATTAGGTGCAAGCTTATTCGGGGTTAAGCTTCTGGTTTTTCTGGATCTTTTGCTTCAACCTTCACAGCTGGTTCCGCTGGTTTTTGGGCAGCGACTTGGGCTTCCAACAGGTCGCGGATATCAGACAAGAGGGCTTCAGTCGTCACGATTTCCGCTTCTTCCTCTTCTTCCACACCATTTTTACGAGCAGCCACAGCTTTGGCTTTATTGGCCGTTTTGACGATTAAGAATAAAACAAAAGCGGTAATCAAAAATGTGATAATCGCACTAATTACATCGCCAAAAGCAAAGGTATTGCCACGGTATTTCACGTCGAGAATATTCATGGCATCATCCAAATTTTTGGTTTTGAAGAATAAAGAGACGAGCAATCCAATCAATGGTGTAATTAAACCATCGACGACTTTAGTGACGATGGCGGTAAAAGCTGACCCAATCACGACACCAACCGCCAAGTCTAAGACGCTCCCTCGCATGATAAACTCTTTAAATTCTTTGATCATTTTCCTTCCTCCTTGATTTTTTATGGTTTCGCCAACCGGCTGCGAGATCGAGATGAACCAAATCCGATGCAGTCAACGAAAGCCGATTAGGCATTTCGTTTTCAGTATAACGAAGAAGCGGAAATATGAAAAATGATACGACTAGTTGTGGATGGCTTTCAATGGGTTGAGTCAGGGGGTTGTGCTATAATTTAGTGAAAATGTGTTGAAAAAAACCACCAGTAAAATGGCTTTTTCAACTTGAATCCTCCTTTAAATAAATGAAAGGGGCAATACCTATGACCCAGGAAATCCAACCGGGAGTTTTTTTACATGTACTCCCTACTGAAAAATTTAAAACCGTCCGCTTTATGATCCGTTTTTCGGCGCGACATACTAAAGACAATGCGGGGGCCCGGACGTTACTGACCTCTCTTTTGGAAACCAATAGTCAAAATTACCCGACGCAAACCGCTCTTTCTAGCCGATTAGCGGAACTTTATGGGGCTAGTTTTGGTGTGGGGATGGCCAAAAAAGGCAATTTACACCAAGTCAATGCGACGTTGACGCTAGTCAATGGTAAGTACGTAGGCGATGATGCCCTTTTGGCGCAAGGGGTAGCCTTTTTGCGGGAAGTCTTGTTTGCTCCTAATATCAGCAATGGCCAATTTGATGAGGCAACTTTTCAAGTAGAAAAAGAAAATATGTTGTCTTATATCAAGAGTTTTGCTGAAGACAAACAAGCCTACGCTTCTTTACAGTTGCAACAGCTGTTTTTTAAAGAAGACGCTGACCAACAAGTACCAAGTTTTGGAACATTGGCGACGGTATCGGCCTTGACTGCTGCTGATTTGGTGACGACTTATGAAAAGATGGTGCGAGAAGATCAAGTAGATATATTTGTTGTGGGCGATGTGACCGAAGACGAGATGCTGGCTTTGTTTGCTCCATTGCCGTTTCCAAAAGGGGAGCGGGTGCATCCAGAAATCTTCTTCAAGCAACCCGCCATCAATTATGTCGAGGAAAAGCAAGAACAAGAACCCCTTACCCAATCCAAACTTAATTTGGGTTATCGCAGCGAGATCTACTATGGCCAACTCAATCGCTTTGCTTTGATGGTTTTCAACGGGTTATTTGGCGGCTTTCCCCATTCACGACTCTTTATGAACGTCCGAGAAAAGGAAAGCATGGCTTATTATGCTTCCTCTAGCTACGATAGTTTCCGTGGCTTTGTCAATGTTCAAACGGGGATCGATGCCACAAACCGCGAGAAAGTTCTGCATTTGATCAGTGAACAGTTAATTACTCTGCAAAAAGGCCAAATCACTGATGAGGAGTTGGAACAGACCAAGGCGATGTTGAAAAATTCTTATCTGTTGTCTTTGGATAGTCCGCAAGCATTGATTGAAGCAGACTATCTAGACAATTGGTTACCGGAATCTGTCATGGATGACGAGACCTTTTTGCGCTGTATCGATGAAGTGACAGTGGCCCAAGTGCAGAAGGTGGCCCAATCAATTCAGCTACAAGCCATCTATTTCTTGGAAGGAGAAGGAGCCAATGCGTAAAATCGACTATCGCCAAATTAACGAAACCTTGTATACGGAAGTGTTGCCGAATGGGTTGACTGTGTACCTATTACCAAAAGCGGGCTTCCACAAAACCTATGGGCTATTTTCCACGGACTACGGCAGTATCGACAATCAGTTTGTGCCTCTTGGCAAAACGGAAGCCGTCCGTGTACCAGATGGCATTGCCCATTTCTTGGAACACAAAATGTTTGAAAAAGAAGCTGGCGACATCTTCCAAGTTTTTGGGAAACAAGGGGCAAGTGCCAATGCCTTCACCAGTTTTACTAAGACGAGCTATTTGTTTTCAGCTACGGAAAATATCCGCTTAAATTTGGAAACCTTGTTGGATTTTGTACAAGAGCCTTATTTCACCCCAGAAAGTGTCGATAAGGAGAAGGGGATTATCGGTCAAGAAATCGGTATGTATCAAGATGATCCTTACTTTGTCCAATTTTCTGGCTTGTTGGAAAGTTTGTACCCAGAGCATCCCTTAGCGGTGGATATCTTGGGGACGGTAGCAACCATTGATCAAATTACTGCTGATGACTTGTACTTGTGTTACAACACGTTCTACCACCCTAGCAATATGAAATTGTTGGTGGTGGGCAATATCGATCCAGAAGAAACTATGGCTTGGATCCGGGAAAACCAAGCCGGTAAAGATTTTCCAGCGGTGGAAGCAGGGAAAATCCAGCGAATCTTTCCTGAGGAGTCCTTGAGTCAAATCCGATCTGAAGCTAGCCGGACCTTGCCGCTAAGTCGCGGGAAAGGGGCGCTAGGAGTTCGGGGAAGACTGGCCGATTTACCCGTAGATTCGCGGGAGTTAGTGCGTTTTCGTTATGGGGCCAACTTGTTGTTGGCGCTGTTGTTAGGCAATACTAGTGGAAATTATTTGCGCCTGTACAACGAAGGCTTGATTGACGATTCCTTTGGTTATGAATATACCTTGGATCGTGGGTTTCATTTTGTAGGACTTTATGGGGATAGTGATCAACCAGAAGCAATGATTGAGGCGCTAAAAGAAATCTTGTTTAATTTTGCGAAAGATCCTGAGGTCAACGAAACCAATTTGGAATTGTTGAAGAAGAAAATGCTAGGAAAATATTTCCAATCCTTGAACTCCTTAGAATACATCGCAAATCAGTTCACTCAGAGCCAATATGGCGATTTGACGATTTTTGATGTACCAGAAATTATTCCAACAATTACGTTACAAGATGTCTTGGCTGCTGGGGAAACTTTGTTACACGCTGAAGCTAGTGGCGTCTATTACCTTTATCCAGAAGAAGGTGCCAATTAGCCATGAAAACAGCCCTTGTAATGGGAGCTTCCGGTGATATCGGAGGGGCTATTTGTCGCCGGTTGGCTCGTGATGGTTGGTCCTTGTATTGTCATTGTTACAGGAATGAAAGAAAAGTCTTAAAAATTGTTAGTGAACTACGGGAAACCTATCCTCACCAAGATTTTTTTGTGGTATGCTTAGACATGTTAGACTATCGGGAAATAGCGCCATTTCTAGAGGGTTTGTTCCAAGTAGACGGAGTGATTTTTGCGGCTGGGTTTACGAAATATGCCCTGTTATCGCAGCATAGCCGACAAGAGATGGCAAACCTTTGGCAGATACACATGGAGACGCCACTGTTGTTATTGGCGGGACTGGAAAGTAAATTACGACAGTCTGGTCATGGGCGGGTAGTGTTTATCGGTTCGGTGTATGGCTTATCCGGCAGCGCGATGGAAACTGTTTATAGCGGTGTTAAGGGCGCTCAGCAAAGCTTCGCCAAGGCCTATGCCAAGGAAGTCGCCACTTTGGGAATCACGGTGAACTGTGTTGCACCTGGAGCGGTAGCGACTGCTATGAATGAGGATTTCACCGATAGCGAAATGACAACCTTGACAGAGGAAATCCCGCTAGCACGACTAGCGACGACTAACGAGATTGCAGCAGCTGTGGCCTATTTATGCTCTGAGGAGGCCCAGTATACGACGGGGGTCACCATCCCAGTGACCGGCGGCTGGCTGTTATAATAAGACTGGAGAAGATGACTACGTGGCCAATGAAGCAACCACTATCGGGCAACGACTACGGCAAGCCCGTTTGAACAAAAACCTCTCTCTAGATGAACTGCAGCAGATCACCAAGATCCAGCGGCGTTATCTGGAGGCTATCGAAAACGGCGATTTTGACGCCTTACCAGGGACGTTTTATGTACGAGCTTTTATCCGCCAATACGCTCAAGCAGTGGGGCAAGACGGCGATCGCCTAGTACGGGTACTGGAAGGTAAGGAAGAATTGACTCCGCCACCGCCACCACGGCCACGGCCTGAAACGGTACGAGGCTCGCGCAAAGCATTGCATGTGGAAGAAAAACCAAAAAACAGCTGGGTTCGTTTATTACCGGTGATTTTTTTCAGCTTAATCGCATTAGCTATTATTATCGTTGTGGCTTGGCAAACTATCCAAGACCGCAATTCCGAGCCCCTATTAGTCGATCCGGGTTCGTCTTCCGTAGTGGTGGACAAACCCAAAGAGTCCAGCAGTTCTGAAACGAAGGCCAGCTCTTCTAAGACAGAAGAAAGTACAAAAGAATCTTCTAGTGCCCCTGAAGAAAAAGAAATGGCTGTGACAATGGTTAATAATACCCAAGCGGTGGCAAATATCAAAATTAGTGATGCCAAAGCCCCTTTGCGCTTGGACTTCCAAGGACAAGCGACAGGGCCTTGTTGGGTGGGCGTGATGGTCAATGATGGTTACGTCTATCAATACACCTTGCAAGCCAATGAAGCTCAAAGCACCACCTTACCAGAAGGCACAACCAATGCTACGATTGTATTAGGTGCTAGCGCCAATATCGCCATCAAAGCCAATGACCATGATGTGCTCTTTACGGAAGCTGGCATGCAGGCCTTGCGCAAGACAATCAACTTGGAGATTAGTTATCAATAGACGAGTTTTGTAAAAATAAATAGGTATTTTCGCAGCCAAGCGTCTAAGCAGCTTAAAAGCTGATGAAAAATAAAGAGTTTTCAGGTAGTTCATCTGAAAACAGAGAATCCAGACCAATGATTCTATACACTGAGAAAATAGATTGAGAGGTATCTTAAATTGAATCTTCCTAATAAACTGACAGTGGTCAGAATTTGCATGATTCCCATCTTTATCCTGATTTTGGCATTGCCTTTGGATTGGGGTGTGGTGACTGCCGGGGATGTGACGCTGCCGGTTACCCATCTGGTAGCGGCGATCATCTTTGCAGTAGCTAGTATCACTGACTGGTTGGACGGCAAAATTGCGCGTTCCCGCGGCTTAGTGACCAACTTTGGTAAATTTGCTGATCCATTGGCAGACAAGATGTTAGTCATGACGGCTTTTATCATGTTGGTAGAGCTTGGTAAAGCACCGGCCTGGGTGGTGGCAATCATCGTCTGCCGGGAGTTGGCAGTGACTGGGTTACGCTTATTGTTAGTAGAACACGGGGAAGTTATGGCAGCTGCATGGCCAGGGAAAGTCAAGACGGCGACCCAAATGGTAGCGATTATCCTATTGTTCATTAACAATATTCCGTTTGCGTTGATGGGCTTGCCATTGGATCAAATCATGTTGTACGCTTGCTTGGTATTTACGATTTATTCCGGTGTAGATTACTTCGCGAAAAATACAGCTGTATTTAAAGGCTCAATGTAAACTTGATAAGTTTGAGAAAGATCGTTGCGTGGTTGACATGTGACGGTCTTTTTTATAGGCGAAAGCCAGCTGAAACGAGCGGCTGCTAATTTGTTAATTATAAATAACTCAGGCAAAGGGATTGTTAAATCTTAGGAAAGGTTCCCTGTGTTATACTTTAGCTGCAGATTCAAAGATTGAAGCAGTACGTGGATAAGGAGCGAAAAAATAAATGAAAGCTGAAATTATTGCCGTGGGAACGGAAATCTTACTGGGGCAAGTAATCAATAGCAATGCTACTTTTTTATCAGAAGAATTGGCGGATATGGGTTTTGAAGTGTATCACCATAGCGTGGTAGGGGACAATCGCGAGCGCTTGCTAGAATTGTTGCAGGTAGCAGATAAACGCAGTGATTTGGTGGTGTTATGTGGTGGGTTGGGACCGACTACTGATGATTTGACCAAAGATGTCGTGGCCGAATTTGTCGGACAAGACTTAGTAGAGGATAAGCCCGGCTTAGAGCAGTTACACGCCTTTTATAGAAAGGCCCAAAGAAGGATGACACCGAATAATCTACGGCAGGTATTAGTTTTTGCTGAGGGGCTAGCATTGCCGAATGAAACAGGGTTAGCAGTGGGAATTTTTTATCAGAAACCGGGGCAAACGGCGTATCTTCTTTTACCGGGGCCTCCAAGTGAGTTAAAGCCAATGTTTTTGCATCATGCTAAGGCACTATTGGCAGAAAAACTTCCTCATGAAGAAAAACTACTCTCCCGGGTCTTGCGCTTTTATGGTATCGGGGAGTCAAAATTGGTGACGGAATTGGCGGATTTGATTGATCAACAAACCAATCCTACCATCGCCCCTTACGCGAAACCCAATGAAGTAACAGTGCGACTGACGGTGAAGACCGCAAAAGAAGTGACTGGCCAGGCGTTGTTAGATGCGACAGAAGCCCACATCATGGACCGGGTGGGGGAGTATTTTTACGGATATGGTGAGGAAAATACCCTGGAGAAGGTGGTGGTGGCTTTACTGAAAGACAAGCACAAAACAGTCACAGCAGCAGAGAGCCTGACTGCCGGGGAATTTCAAGGAACCATCGGCAATGTCCCTGGCGTATCGACGGTTTTTCCAGGTGGCTTGGTGACTTACAGTGCCGAGACGAAAGCGAGCTTATTGGGAATCGATCCGGCCTATTTGGCGACCTATGGGACGGTCAGTCGAGAATGTGCTGAAGCGATGGCCGTCGCTAGTCGGGAAAAATTGGGAACTGACTATGGGTTGAGTTTCACGGGTGTGGCTGGTCCCGAAACATTAGAGGAACAACCAGCTGGGACAGTTTGGATTGCTTTGGCATCGGCAAGCGGTGTTGAAAGCCGCTTGTACCACTTCACCCGTGATCGGGCATATGTGCGTCACAGTGCTGTGATGGCGGGATTAGACTTACTCCGACGGGAATTATTGGCAGAGGATAATTTTAGTGAGGAAAGCTAAAGGAAAATTAAACAATGCGAAAATATGTTCGCCTTTTTCTTGCCTTTTGATTTCTAAACAGGTATCATAAAAAAGTACTGATGAATTAAACTCAGAAGGCGACTGGTTCGTCCTTTCTGATTTGAGATAGTTCACTTCTAGCATATTTTAAGGAGGATCATCATTTGGCAGACGATCGTAAAGCAGCCTTAGATGCTGCGTTAAAAAAAATTGAAAAGAATTATGGTAAAGGCGCCGTAATGAAATTAGGGGAAAAGGTGGATCAACGAATTTCTACCATTCCTAGTGGTTCACTGGCATTGGACGTGGCCTTAGGTGTCGGTGGCTACCCTCGTGGTCGGATCATAGAAGTTTATGGACCTGAAAGTTCTGGGAAAACCACGGTAGCCTTACACGCGATTGCTTCCGTTCAAAAAGAAGGGGGCACCGCTGCCTTTATCGATGCCGAGCATGCCTTGGACCCATTGTATGCCCAAAACCTTGGTGTCAACATCGATGAATTGTTGCTATCCCAACCAGATACAGGGGAACAAGGCTTAGAAATTGCCGATGCCCTTGTCTCTAGTGGTGCAGTGGATATCGTCGTGATCGACTCCGTAGCGGCCTTAGTCCCTCGAGCCGAAATTGATGGGGAGATGGGGGATGCCCACGTAGGTCTGCAAGCTCGCTTGATGTCTCAAGCTTTGCGGAAACTTTCTGGCTCCATCAATAAAACCAAGACGATTGCCGTCTTCATCAACCAAATCCGTGAAAAAGTCGGTATTATGTTTGGGAATCCTGAAACCACTCCTGGGGGGCGCGCATTGAAATTCTATGCGACGATTCGCTTGGAAGTTCGACGGGCGGAACAGTTAAAATCTGGTACGGATATTATCGGGAACCGTACCAAGATTAAAGTTGTCAAAAACAAAGTCGCACCACCATTTAAAGTGGCAGAAGTCGATATCATGTACGGTCGCGGGATTTCTCAAGAAGGCGAACTCTTGGATATGGCGGTGGAAAAAGATATCGTGGATAAGAGTGGTGCGTGGTATTCATACAATGGCGAACGTATCGGCCAAGGTCGGGACAATGCCAAGAATTATATTAAAGAACGTCCAGAGCTGAAAGAAGAACTCAACAAACTGGTACGAGCAGCCTTTGATATCGGGGATGCCGTTCCCGTAGAAGAAGTTGCTGAAGAAGAATTACCTTTAGATGTGGAATAGCCAAAACAAACTACCGGTTAGCTGATTTTCAGTGGCCGGTAGTTTTTTGTAAGCTTCTAGGCTCTTATAAGGGAGGGTCAGATAATATTTAAGAGGAATTCAGAAGAACGATGCGTGAGTTTTTATCGGTCTACTGATTATCCGAGGACTTTACTGAGAGCTATGAGAACTGATTTTTTTGTTTTTTTTTTGAAAGCAGTCAATGATAAATTCCGTTGGCAATCTGTTGGCTAGTTTATGGGGCTTGCTTTTTACTGGGGAATAACGGGCGCTTTTCATTTTCAGCAAACTCTCTGAAATAACAGGATTTTACCGCTGTTTAGTCAAGGCTTTTCCACCTTTAAAAAGTTGACAGCCTAGTGTACAAACATTAGAATAAAGTTGTGCACTTTGCACGCATGCGAATGTAGGCATGTTGATAATTTCAGTTATTTAGGGTGTAGCTAAAAACGTTGGCACAAGTATTTTGATCTTTTTTACCGCGAGCAGTATCTTGAAAAGACACTTATGAGGTCGATAAATGTGACTGTTTCGATGATTTTAATAAAAGAGTTCAAATCAGCAAGTCGCAGGCGTTTTCAGAAGCAACCTAGTTTATCAAAAAACTACAAGAATATTTGAATACGGATAGTACGGAGGTGGATTTAATGGGAATTTACATTCTCCTCGCTATCGCCGGTATAATTGTTGGTCTTTTAGTAGGCTTCACCGTTGCCAAACAAAAGCATGAAAAAGAACATGCACAAGAGTTGGCAGGTGCGCAAAACTCCGCGCAAGGCATCATCCAAGCTGCGCAGAAAGACGCGGAAACGCTGAAAAAAGAATCATTGTTGGAAGCTAAGGAAGAAAACCAGAAGTATCGTGCCCAAATCGAAAGTGAGTTGAAGGAAAGCAAGCTCGAAATCAAATCACAAGAGAATCGCTTACTGCAAAGAGAGCAGCTTCTGGATCGCAAAGACGATTCCATCGAAAAGCGCGAACACTCCTTGGAAAGCCGTGAGCGAACACTTAGTTCAAAACAGCAATTAATTGACGAGCGAGAAAAAGAAGTCGAAAAACTGATTGACGAACAACAACAAGAATTGCAACGAGTGGCTGGTCTTAGCCGCGATGAAGCAAAAGACATCATCATGAAAACCACCGAAGAAGAGCTCAACCACGAGTTGACTTTGATGGTGAAGGAATCCGAACAACGGGCGAAAGAAGAAGCCGACCGCAAAGCTAAAAACTTGCTGTCATTGGCGATTCAACGCTGCGCTGCTGATTCGGTTTCAGAAAACACTGTTTCAGTGGTTTCACTGCCAAATGATGAGATGAAAGGCCGCATCATCGGTCGTGAAGGCCGTAACATCCGCACGTTGGAAACTTTGACGGGGATTGATTTGATCATCGATGATACCCCAGAAGCTGTGGTCTTGTCAGGCTTTGATCCGATTCGTCGGGAAATCGCCCGCATGACACTAGAAAAACTGATTCAAGATGGTCGGATTCATCCGGCGCGTATTGAAGAAATGGTGGAAAAATCCCGTAAAGAGATGGACGAACGCATCCGTGAATATGGGGAACAGGCAGCCTTTGAAGTGGGCGCCCATACCTTGCATCCGGATTTGATCAAAATCTTGGGTCGTTTGCGTTTCCGGACAAGTTACGGTCAAAATGTTTTGAATCATTCCATCGAAGTTGCCAAGCTTACTGGCGTTTTGGCAGCTGAACTAGGTGAAGATATTCAATTGGCAAAACGGGCGGGCTTATTGCACGATATCGGGAAAGCTCTCGATCACGAAATCGAAGGCTCCCACGTGGAAATCGGTGCCGAACTTGCCGCGAAGTATAAAGAAAATCCAGTGGTTATCAATGCCATTGCTTCTCACCATGGTGACGTAGAAGCTACTTCGGTTATCAGCGTTTTAGTTGCTGCAGCTGATGCTTTATCTGCTGCGCGTCCTGGGGCTCGAAGCGAATCATTGGAAAACTATATCCGTCGCTTGGAGAACCTCGAAAATATCTCCAACAGTTTTGCTGGCGTGGAATCAAGCTTTGCCGTTCAAGCTGGGCGGGAAGTGCGGGTCATGGTTAAACCAGAAGAAATTTCTGATTTGGATGCCGCTCGCTTGGTTCGGGATATCCGCAAAAAGATCGAAGACGATCTGGACTATCCTGGTCATATCAAAGTCACTGTCATCCGGGAAACCCGAGCAGTGGATTATGCGAAATAAACAAATGAATGAAGTTGGACCCTCGAGAGTGATTTCGGGGGTCTTATTTTCGCTTTTTAACGAGAAGGAGGTGATGCTCTGAGATAAGTCCTTTGCAAACGTCAATATGGTACACTAAATCAAATGTTAAAAAGGAGGTCTGGTTAGTATGCGAGAGTTAAACCGAGAACGACTACAACAGTTACGGCGCATGGGTGGTTGGGATGAGACAGTGAGGATTACTCAGTTTTCTGACGCTCAACTAGAAAAAATTTATGAAGTATTTCTGGTTGAAGACAGGGATTTACGTCTGATTTTAAAGCGAGGAACGGTTGGTGAAATTCGAGTCTATCAGGAATTGAAACGCCTTGAGCAGATCAATCCAGATAAACAATCTTTGACGGTACCTCATCTAGTGAAAACTCTGGTTGATGAAGCAGGCGCTCAGTGGCTAGTCTTGTCCTATTTTGAAGGGAAGGATTTGCGGAGTGCACCTTGCGAGATTTTTGCGTTAGTAGGTTCGGAGCTTGCGAAGCTAGTGAATGCAGGTTATTTGGGAAGTACAAGTTTGCCACCGGATAATAATACTCAAACCCATCAACGGCTATTAGAAAAATTAGTACCAAAATCAGCAGTGATGCAAGTATTGCAAATCTACCTATCAAATTATTATCAATTACCAAAAGCCTTTACTAACGACGATTTATTACCAATTAATGTTCTTTGGCATCCAGGTGTAGTTTCTTTTATCGACTGGGAATATGGGCGTACTGGAACCTATGTGGCAGATTTGGGACGATTGTTGGCTTTTACGGAGTTTGGCATGACGCCGGCGAAGTATGCAATTTCGAAAAGTGATGGACAACAAATAGTGTCCAGTTTTTATGATGGATTGTCAGATACTATCCGTAGCCAGCGCTCTTACAGTGCTTTTAGTAGAGATTTAGCATTAGAATAGTTTACCAACATCTGTTGGCATTGTGGCATCTGCCTCAGATTGACGAAGGAACACCTAGATACGGCAGAGAGCCAGATCATTTTTCAACAAGTGGAAGCTTACGCCAAGAAAATCCTAGCCAAACCACAGCTATAGTTTGGCAAATCGCCTATTATCAAGTACCATTTAAGAAAAAGTACTTTTGCGAAATACTGGAGGAGACTCATGAACTCTTTGATACATACCGCTTCCGTGTGGTTAAAAAAACATAGCTTGCTACTGAGATTGCTATTTTTTGGCTCGATTTTGATCTTTGTGGCCAATCAGGTGATGAATATCGCTCATGGCATGAGCTGGACCGAAGTCAGAGCCACTATGAACCAACAGGGGCGAAGTACGTTATTGATAATGGCGGTGCTGGGGCTTATGGCGGTATTGCCGATGCTAGGCTACGATTGGGTGACGGTGAAGGCTCTGGAAAATAAGGGCAAGCCGAAGATGCCGCTGGGAGACTTCTTTGTAGCGGCATGGACCACGAATACCATTAACAATCTCGCTGGCTTTGGGGGGATTGTGGGCGCGAGTTTGCGGGCCAATTTTTATGGCAAAGGAATCGATCGTAAACAAGTTTTAGCCATGGTTTCCAAGGTGGCGCTGTTTATGGTAAGTGGCCTAAGTCTATGGGCGCTGATTTTAGCGGTACAGATTTTTGGTTTCGGTTGGCATCCGGAGTTTCGCAGTTATTGGATTTGGTTGACTATCGGCAGTCTCTTGGCGCCGGGGTTATTGGTTTTATCGTATCTCAGACGCAAGAAACTGTTCGCTGACCTGTTTCCTAAAGGGGTCTTGCAGCTGATGGTCACTTCCTTTTGTCAATGGAGTGGGGCACTGGGAATTTTTCTTGGGATTGGTTGGTTGATGGGGCTGCAGTTTGCTGTGACGGATGTTTATCCGATGTTTTTGATTGCGACCTTGATTGGGATGCTGACGATGGTGCCCGGGGGAATGGGAACCTTTGATGTCATGATGATTTTAGGGATGAGCGGGTTAGGATTCTCACAAAATCAGACCGTGGTTTGGTTGTTATATTACCGTCTCTTTTACTATCTGGTACCTTTTATCTCCGGCTTGGTAATCTTCCTAACCCAAAGCGGTGTCCGGCTCAATCGCTTCTTCGACAATTTACCACGAATTTTGCTCCAAAAAATTGCCCATATGATTGTGATTCTGGCAGTCTATTTTGCCGGGATTATGATGGTGCTGTTGTCGACGGTGAAAAATCTTTCGGCGATTAATCAGATTTTCAAATTTCTATTGCCATTTTCCTTTGATTTTCTCGATCAGACCTTGAACTTATTGGTGGGCTTCTTGTTATTGGGCTTGGCTCGCGGGCTGTATGCCAAAGTTAAAAAAGCTTATTTGCCGACGATTGCTGTGTTGGTTTTTGGGATTCTCAATACGGTTTCCCGCGCACGTTCCACCCGGTTGTTGGTGGTCTATTGTTTAGTTTTAGTGGCGGTTTGGTTGGCTCGTAATGAGTTTTACCGGGAAAAATTCGTCTACTCTTGGGGGGCGATGATTTTCGATGGCTTGTTGTTCGGCACGTTATTGATTGTCTATGCCGTGGCGGGCTTCCATCGCGGCCAATGGTGGAACAATCAAGTCTTGGGGAATTTTGTCTTGTTCCCATCTGAAGACGTGTGGCTGGCAGGATTGATTGGCTTAGGTCTGTCATTATTAGTACTGTTCGGGCTGCAACAGTATTTGTACCAGCCGGAAATAAAGGTGGGGGAAGCCTTTGAACCTCACCGCTTTGAAGCGTTGTTAACCCGTTTTGGTGGCAATAAAAATAGCCATCGCTTGCGTTTGCCGGGCTATCAGATGTATTACTATCAAAAAGACGGTGAGGACAAGGTGGTCTTTGGTTTCCAAATAAAAGCAAATCGTTGCTTTGTTTTAGGCAATCCAATCGGGGATCCTACTTTGTTCAAAGAAGCGACCCGAGCCTTTTTGAAGGATGCGGATTTATTAGGTTATCAGCTGGCTTTTTATAAAATTAGCGAGTCGAGTGTGGTGATGCTTCATGATTTAGGTTTTGAATTTACCAAAATTGGCGAGACTGGTTCGGTGAATTTTGCCGATACGTTGCCGGACTTTACGCAGACAGAAAGCTATCGCAAGACCTCCACGCAAGGCTATCGTTTCACTTATTACCGTCATTTGCCAGTGGAACTTGTGGGTGAATTGGAGAAGGTGAGTGACCAGTGGTTGGCTGGTCAACGAGAGAAATTTTTTGCTAGCGGGCGTTTTGATGTGGACTATTTGCTGGCTAATTCAGTTGGGGTAGTCCGGGATCAACAAAATAAAATTGCTGGCTTCATCACCCAGCAAGCCATCAATCAGGAGTGGGTCTCTTATGATTTGTTACGGTTGGCTGAAGGGGTAGATCAAGATGTGGCCAATTATCTCGTCTTGAACATGATGATGCAGTGGCAAAAAGACGGGCTTCACTACGCTGATATGGGCATGGCACCACTGGCTCACGTAGGGGATGCGCCATCTTCTTTCTTCCAAGAACGGGTGATGAATGTCATCTTCAACTACGGCAATGCCTTTTACGAATTTCAAGAAAACTATCAAGGCAAGAAACCTTTCGCCAGCTTTTGGGAAAGTTGTTACTTCGCTTATGAAAAAAGATCCAGCTTCTATCTTGCTGCGGGACAATTGTTGCAGCTGATGGGTAGAGGGCGGAGTAAAGGACCGACGCTAGTGGAAGAGGCGTTGGAGGAGAAAGAAGAGAATTAAGAAAAAGTATCGAATAGATGTCTTACCAACCTTATTCAAGGAAAGTGAGTATCTATTCGTTTTTTTATTGTTAGACACATATGGGTTATTGAAGTATAATGCATTCGACAGTTTTTTAGACACATTCTTAAATCGGAGGTAAAGATGAAAAAAAGTGCTAAAGATAAGGTGTTTGAAACTCTTATAGGTATTACACATCAAGAGGAGGTTCCATCCGCTACTGCTGCTGATATTGCCTCTGTTCTAGGGATTTCTAGACAGAATGTTAGTCATTATTTAACCAGATTAATGGAAGAGGGTTTTGTAGATAAAATTTCTGGAAAACCTGTTTATTGGAAACCGATTAAACAGATTATGATTGAAAATTCTAGTGAAGGAACTAATTCTTTTCAAAATGTAGTTGGTTATGATGGAAGTCTGCGGGAAATTATTCAAAAGTGTATTTCTGCTGTAAGATATCCACCAAACGGGTTGAATATATTAATAAATGGTAGTACTGGTGTTGGTAAAAGTTTCTTGGCAAATCAAATTTTTAAATATGCTAAAGAAGTTGGGGTTATTGGACCTAATGCACCTTTATCAGTGTTGAATTGTGCAGATTATGCGGATAATCCTGAATTGTTATCTGCGACATTATTTGGTTATAAAAAAGGAGCATTTACTGGAGCTGAAAAAGATACCAAAGGATTATTAGCGCATGCAGATGGAGGATATCTTTTTTTAGATGAAATCCATAGACTTTCTCGGGAAAATCAAGAAAAGCTTTTCTTATTCATGGATACAGGAAAATATAGGCCCATCGGTGAAAATTCAGATTGGTCCGAAGCCACTATTCGCTTTATTTTTGCGACTACAGAAAAAAGTGAAGACTATTTTCTAGATACTTTTGAGCGTCGGATTCAAGTTATGTTAAAAATACCAGATTTTAGAGAGAGGCCGTTAATTGAACAAATTGAGTTTGCTCAATTATTTTTCCATAATGAAGCAGAAATTCTTGAAAAAGATATTTTAGTTACTAAAGAGGTACTAGAAATTTTGCTTACACATTCAATATTAGGTAATGTTGGCCGGCTAAAGAATATTATTAAAATAAGTTGTGCGAATGCCTATAGCAAAAGACTAGGTTCAAAATTAGTAGTTACAATAGAAGACCTACCAATTGAATCACTAAATCAAATGGCAAGGGAAGTTACCTTTCCAATTAATGATTTACTTATTTCATATGCTCAAGCTTTTTCATTAAATAAGCGGCTTTTTTTTAATTTAGATGAGCGGTTAGAAAAAATTATGACTCAATTTAACGATATTGATTCATCAGCAAGAACAATCATGTTAAAAAAAGAAATTCAAAGTTTAATTCCATTGTTGGATCAAAAAGTTCAATTAACAGATTCACAACAACTTAAAATGCAACTGTATCAAAAGATTTGGAAAAAAAGTGTTCAAAAAAAATATGGTTTAATTAATAGTTATCCTGCCGCTGAAGTTAGTAGTAGGATATATGCAAATATACCGGAATATAGCATAAATCTTTCTAGGGTAGTTAGCAGTCTAACAAAAGAATTTCCTAGAACGGCCTATGTTTGCTCAGCATTTTTAGATCATTTACCAGCACTTACTCAAAAAGAGCGAGAACTGTTAGAACTGCTACTTATTGTAACTTTATCTGATCATGTGGATGAAAATCTACAATTAAAAGGTTTGTTGTTAGCTCACGGTGATTCTACAGCGACGAGTATCCAATCAGTAGTGAACCAACTGTGCGGGGATTACGTTTTCGAAGCGTTTGACATGCCTATCGAAAGTAATGTGTTAGAAGTCGTACAGTTGACAAAGCAATTTGTAAACAATCAAGTCAATACTAATGGTCTAATTTTAATTGTAGATATGGGGTCACTGAATCAAATTTATACAAAAATCAAAAGTGATTTAAAAGGGGAATTGTTAATTCTTAATAATTTGACTACCTCAATTGCTTTGGATATTGGCCTAAAAATGACCACTAATGTACCTTTTAATCGAATATCGGAAGATGCTGTCGGTAGGTATTCGGTAAATGTTCAATATTTTGAAGGATTTTCTCCTAAAAAAAATATCATCATCTCTTGTATGTCTGGTTTGGGAATTTCAAATAAGCTAAAAGATGTCTTTTCAGAATATCTATCAGGAGATACAATTGAAGTTTTTGTAAAAGAATATCGAGAATTAAGGGAGTTGATTAGCCAAAATGATGAAAAGTTTTTTGATAATACCAAGTTAGTCATTACAACTTCGGATCTCCCTAAATCATTTTTAATCCCTAATATAAATATATACGATATTTTAGAGGGTGAAGAAAGTGATCGTTTGGAACAGATTTTACAAGATGAGCTTACTCATCAAGAATATTTAGAGTTGATTCAAGAATTAGTGAAGTTCTTTTCGATAGAAGGAGTTGTCAGTCGATTAAATTTTTTAAATCCTGCGATTGTCATTTCTGAGGTGGAAACAGCTATATCAAAGTATGAAAATTATTACCAATTTACTTTAAATGGTAGAATCAAATTAAATTTATATATGCATACAGCTTTGATGATGGAACGTTTGTTTTTATCACGAACCGAAAAATCAGAGGATCCAACCCATGAATTATCTCCAACTGAAGAAGAGTTCTATTATGTCTCCCGGAGTATCTTCCAACCACTTGAAATGAAGTATAATTTGAAGGTAAATGCATATGAACTTTCACTATTATATGAATTATTACGAACATTTTTAAAAAAATAATATGTCTAAAAAGAGTGTCTAATTTTATTGTTTGTATTAGACACTCTTTTTGTGTGCTTTCAAAAAGCTTTATAACAGTCTTTTCAAAGTTGGCACGATTATTGCTTTTAAATATTATGTAAAGGAAGCGAGGTAGATTTTAATGAATAAGATAATACTAGCATCTCACGGGGAGCTTGCAAAAGGAATGCAAAATACTATTGAGATGATTACAGGAGATAAAGGAAGGATTCATGCATTGTGTATGACCCCGGATAAGGACCCTAGCTTTATTTTAGATGAAACACAAAAGATAATCGATAGAATGGGTCAAAATGATCAACTTTTTATGTTCAGTGATTTTCCTGGTGGTAGTGTGAATACAGCATTGACTAAATTTATCACTAGCGAAAATATTCACCTTATTTCTGGTATGAATGCTGCAATGTTGCTTGAGTTTGTAATGTCAAATGTAGAAGATGCTAGTCAGTCCATTGTTCAGAGTGTTGAAGTAGGAAAAAATGCAATGCAAGAAGTAAAGTTCAAAAAAATTATTGAAGAAGATATTTGGGAGGATTAATAATGATTAGTTTATTAAGAGTAGATGATCGACTTATTCATGGTCAAGTTGCAGTAGTCTGGTCGAAATTTTTAGGGGCAACAAGAATTGTTGTCGCTAATGATCAGGCTGCTAGGGACGAAACACAAAAAATGGCTTTATCAATGGCGGTTCCTTCAAATATTAAGGCAGCATTTAAAACCGTAGATGATGCAGTTGATATGTTGCGGGATCCGAGAGCTGAAAAATTGAATATCTTTGTAGTGGTAGCCTCCCCTAAAGATGCATTGAAATTAGTAACAGGGTTGCCAGAACAAGTCAATGAAGTAAATTTAGGGAATTATGGAAGAATGAATAATTTGGAAGGTGCTAAGAAAGAACAGTTATCTCGAAATATTTTTGTTACGGATGAAGATAGGAAAGACTTACGAATGATTGATGAAATGGTCGATGATTTATACATTCAAACAATTCCATCTGATTCAAAAACAAAAGTTAACTTTGGGAAGGAGAATTAATTATGGTATATGAATCGTTAGTTGTCGGAGGACTAATGGCATTTGGATTATTTTCTGATAAGGCATTAGGGGATCCAATGTTCAGACGTCCATTGGTAATGGGAGCTTTAGTAGGACTATTATTAGGTGATTTGAGACAAGGATTAATTATGGGAGCAGCAATTGAAGTTGTTTTCTTAGGGACTTCTCAAATTGGTGGTTCACTCCCATCAGATACAATGACGGGGTCAATCTTCGGAACGGCCTTTGCAATTCTCACTAATCAGGATGTTGAAATAGCATTGACATTGGCCATTCCAATCAGTATGTTAGCAGTTGCTATCAACCAAGCTTGTCTTTTTGTAGTCGGTCTTTTCTTGGATCGCTTCAATTCCTTGGTTGATAAAGGTGAATATAAGAAGTTTGCTACCTTGCATTGGGTACTTTGTTTAGCTCAATGTGCTGTGTACTTTTTAGTAGGATTTGTTGGTATTTTATTAGGAACTACAGCCATTCAACATCTACTAGACATTATCCCTCAAGTGATTATGGATGGTCTTACTCTAACTGGTCAAATTCTTCCTGCATTAGGGATTGCACTTTTATTGAACATGTTGTGGGATTCTAAAATTGCAGTCTTTGCTTTATTGGGATTTATTTTAAATGCATATCTTGGAATGCCTTTGATGGGTATCGCTTGTATTGGAATTGTAGTTGCAGTTGTAGTTGGACTCCGAGATAAAGAATTGGTTGAAATGAGTAATAGCAATACAACTAGCACGTCAACAACGAATGGAGATGATTTCTTTGACTAAACTGGAAAAAAAGGAATTGAATAAATTAAATCGTTCTAGCTTTTATCGTTCTTTGACACTGTCAGGATCATGGAATTACATCAATGCCCAAGGAAATGCGATGGCATATACATTATTTCCAGCTTTGAAAAGAATTTACAAAGATAAACCTCAAGAATTAAAAGAAGCAATGAAGAGAAATATGGCATATTTTAATATATCTCCTCCATTTTCAACATTTTTGGCAGGTGTTACTACTAGTATGGAAGAAGAAAATGCGGCAGATTCTTCCTTTGATGCAGCTTCAATCAATGCCGTAAAAGCTAGTTTAATGGGGCCTTTAGCAGGTATTGGGGATTCTCTATTTTGGGGAACCTTCCGAATTATTACTACAGGAATTGGGATTAGCTTAGCAGAACAAGGAAATGTATTAGGTCCAATCTTATTTTTAGTATTATTTAATCTAACCTATATGGTTCCGAGATTTTATGGCTTTAAATTTGGCTATAATGTTGGTGCACAATTCATTCAGAAAGCTTATCAAAATGGCTTGATTAACATTATTACAAAAGCTGCTACAATTTTAGGTTTGATTATGGTGGGGGGAATGATCTCTTCAACAGTTTCTATTTCTACCAATTTAGCATTTACTGTTTCAGGAACAGAATATAAAATTCAAGAAATTCTTGATCAAATCTTTAAAGGCATGCTTCCTATGATTGCTACACTTGCTTGTTTTGCTTTAGTTAGAAAGAAAGTTAGTGCGAACAAGATTATTATTGGAATTTTAGTTTTATCAATGCTTCTTGCTGCAGTCGGATTTATTTAGGAGGATACTATGGAATATCGTAACCCAATTCTTAAAGGCTTTTATCCAGATCCAAGTGTTTGTAAATTCCAAGGGAAATACTATTTAGTAACATCAACATTTGAGTATTTCCCCGGAATTCCGGTTTTTGAAAGTGATGATTTAGTAAACTGGGAACAAAAAGGACATTGTCTAGACACGAATAGTGATTTAGATTTGACTAATAGTGAAGTATCCAAAGGTTTGTTTGCACCAACGATTCGAAGTGATGGTAAACGACTGTATGTTATTGTAACCAATGTCACAATTATGCGGAACTTCTATGTTTATACGGATGATATTGAATCTGGTTGGTCTGATCCTATTTTTATTGATGGTTGGTCAGGTATAGATCCATCTTTATTCTTCGATGATAATGGAAAAGTATATATTCAAGGTAACTCGTATAAGTCTGATGAAACACTGGGGATTTATCAAGCGGAACTAGATATTACTACGGGGGTACTTCTTTCTGAAAAATCTTATATTTGTGCTGGTACAGGGGGTAAAGCTCCTGAAGCACCTCATATTTTTAAACGAGATGGTTTTTATTATCTTTTAATGGCAGAAGGAGGAACTGAATATGGGCATATGGTAACTATCTTTAGAAGTTCTTCCATATCAGGCCCTTTTGAATCATGTCCAGAAAATCCAATACTAACTCATCGGAGTATTCAAAGTAAGATTCAATGTGTGGGACATGCCGATTTTATTGAGGATAAGAATGGTAACTGGTGGACCTTCTGTTTGGGCATCCGAGTAAAAGGGAGTCATAGTTATTATCACCATTTGGGTAGAGAAACTTTTTTAGCACCGGTTACTTGGAATTCAGAAGGATGGCCTATTGTAAATAATAATAATCCATTAGAATTTGAAATGGAGGGGCCATTAACGGTGCCACAAATCATTAAGGATAATAGTACGACTTATGATTTTGAAGCGTTAAAAAAAATTCCAGAAAGAGTTATTTTTCTTAGAAACCCTGATATCAATAACTACAAAATAGTTGAAAATGACGGTTTAATAATGCATGGATCCCAAGGGAAATTAACTGATACAAGCAAAATTTCTTTTATGGGTATTCGTCAATCTGAATTTAATATTTATTTTTCAGTACTTCTTGATTTTAGCAACCATAATCAGGGGCAATTTGGGATTGCAGCTTTCATGTCTAGAGAATTTCATTATTTGGTTGAAGTTGATTCCGAGAGAGAAACAGTTTCTTTTCGAAAAAAGATTGGCAGTATCGATTACGTTGTTTGTGAATATGATTTGCCAGAGGTTTCCGGAATTGAACTAAAAGTAACATCTGACGATAAATACTATTATTTTTCTTATATTGTAGAAGGAAAAGAGAATTTACTTGGTCAAGCAGAATGTGCCTTTTTAGCATCAGAACTGTCAGGTACCTTTACTGGAACAATTTTAGGAACATATAATCACGGAGATGAAAGTCAAGTAGTGATTGTGAAAAAGATGAGCTACCTAGAAAATAAATAGATTTCCTATTTTAAGGAAGTGTTTAAATGTGTAAAGCTGTATTATTTGATTTCAATGGTACATTGCTCTCAGATTCTCCACAAAATGAGGCTGCTTGGTTGGAATTTGCTAAAACTGTTACGGGAAAGATTCTTTCTCCCTCAGAATTTCAAGAAAATGTACATGGTAAAAATAACCGCCTAGTTTTGAAATACCTTTTTGATCGGAGCTTTACTAAAGAAGAAAGTATTGAATTAGGAGAGAAGAAAGAAGAAATCTATCGTCAAATGGTGAGACAGGACCCAACAACTCAGCACTTGATGTCAGGCGCTCCAGAATTTTTGGATTATTTAAAAGAAAAAAGAATTCCCGTTAATATTGCGACAGCAGCTGGGTATGGAAACGTTCGATTTTACTTTGATTTTTTTCATCTCAATCGTTGGTTTGATTTTGAAAAAATCATTTATGACAATGGTGAAATGAAGAGTAAACCTTTCCCAGATTATTATATACAGTCGGCAGAAAGAATTAATGTGGATTTAAGAAATGTTGTAATTTTTGAAGATTCATATTCTGGATTACTAGCAGCTAAAAATGCTGGAGCCGCTAAAATTATTGCTATTGAAATCGGTGATAATCGGAATGATCTAATGTCCTTAAATATTGCTGATATCGTTGTAAAAGATTACTTTTCTCCTGAAGTAAAGAAGTTATTTAAATCAAACTAAAGCGATTCTCACCTCTACTAGAATTTAAATCATTTAATAAAAACATACTAAACACTAGAGGGTAAAATCAACCGTCGTTGATTTTACCCTCTAGTGTTTACAATAATCAGTAGTAATTCCTTTAATCACACCCGGCGGCGTCTCGCAAAATCTACAAAACGAAACTTGTCTAAGCGGTGAATAGATTCGCTGTATTGGAAACAACGAGTATCTTCAAGATAGACTAAACTGCGGACCACCACCACGTGTTGATCTTCAGCCGTTAAGGTCATCAAGTCACGAATTTCCTTGTTGACGGGTTCGACGGTAATTTCTTTTTGAGCATAGGAAATTTCCAGACCTAGTTCATTTTCAAAATAAGCGAACAAAGAATCTTTGGCTTTTTGGAGGGGAAGTTCAGGGATGATCCCAGCATTGAGATAGTCCCGGTCTAAGATGACAACTTCACCATCAATTTCCCGTTGCCGTACGAGTTTCCAAGCTTCCGAAGCCACTGGCCAATCAGTAATTTGTTGCAATTTAGTGGAGACAGCGATTTTTTTCAACTCCGCGACTTTGGTTTCGTTGTGAATTTGTTGGGCGTTTTGCAGCTCTTTAAAACTGGTTAAGCCGCTGATGGGAAATTCAAAGCGATTCATGTCCAATACGATGGAACCTTTGCCTTGTTTTTTTTGAATATAGCCAGCGTTTTTCAACAAATTAAGCGCTTTCCGAATTGTTTCCCGTGAAACATTATATATTTGAATCAGCTGATTTTCGCTAGGCAGCAAGGTTTGGGGCGGGTATTCTTTGTTGATAATTTTTTGTTCAAGGTCTAAGAAGATTTCACGAAATTTATTCATTTTAAACATCCTCACTTTTTGTTGGTGGGGTAGTGACAGCAAGAAAAGCTCATGCTGCAGCAATTTCTTTTTAGATGTCAACGACTTGTCTGCTGCAACCAGTTGCCTAGACAAGTGCTATTTCCCCATTATTATAGTGATTTTTGACGAGAAAAACAATCGTCTTCTTAAAAAAGGTCCGCTACTAAAGAAGGAAAACCCGGACCAAACAGTGGCCCGGGAATAAGAGTTTACGCATTTAACAAGGCATCGAGGTCTAATTCGGTGAGTTTGTGGACAGTTTGGTCAGCACCATGAAGGGGTTCTCCACTTAAAACGCCGACAGCATACATGCCACAAGCTTTGATGCCATCTAAGCCAGCTTGAGCATCTTCAAAACCAACGCATTCTTCTGGAGTAAAGCCCAGTAGTTCAGCTGCTTTGACAAAAATTTCCGGATCCGGTTTGCCTTTGTGCAAAGTCGCGGGATCCACGATTGCATCGAAGCGTTCAAAAACTTCCAATTTTTTCAAAATAAAAGGCGCATTTTTGGATGCAGAAGCGATAGCGCAGGGAATTTGACGGGCTTTGGCAGCCTCTAAGAAGTCTTTTACTCCGGGTAACAGATCCGCTGGTGTCAAGTCTTGTAGAAGTTCTACGTAATGGGTATTCTTCTTGGCAGCCAAGGCTTCTTTTTCTTCCGGGGTAAAGTCATTTTGACGCTTACCATGGACTAAAATTCGTTCCAAAGAGTCCATACGGCTGATGCCTTTCAGCTGCTCGTTGAATTTGAGATCGACATCAATCCCGATTTCTTTTCCTAAATCTCGCCAAGCTAAGAAATGAAATTTTGCAGTATCGGTGATGACACCGTCTAAGTCAAATACGAAACCTTTTTTCATCAATAATTACTCCTTTATAGACAGAAAAACAAATGGCTTTCTGTCAGTTTTTATTTTGTTCGTCATGATAGGGATAGACCAGTTGTTCACTAGCCGTTAGTGGAACTTCTTTGCCTTTGATGATAACACGGGTGTCAGTTGAGGTGGTTAAAATCACCTCTGTGGTCGTGACTTTCACGTAATAGTCCACATTTTTGACGGTAATGTGGTAGGCGATGGCGGACCAAGCAGCTGGTAAATTCGGATTGATATGAATTACCTCTTCTCGTACGTCTAGGCCAGCAAACGTCGTCAGTGGAATATAAAGGGTGGCGGCCATGACACCCGCGTGGATACCTTCTGCGGTCGTCCCTCCTTGAATATCGCGATAGTCAGAGTAAAGGGCTTCTTGGTACAGTTCCCACGCCAGTTCCTTCTCATCTACCATCGCCGCCAATTGGGCATGAACTACGCGAGACAAAGTCGATCCATGGGAAGTACGAGCAAGATAATAATGCAGGTTACGGCTGACATAGTCTTCAGGTAACTGCTCCCGATAGCCTAAATCTTGTAAGATTTCTTCTACTTGGTTTTTTGAGAAGTTGTAATAAATCATCAAACTATCCGCTTGTTTGGCGACTTTATAGTCGTCAGCGGATAAGCCTTCCGCATTTAAGATGCGATCCAAGCGGTAGACATTGCCGTATTTTGCGCGATAATGGTCCCAATCCAAGTCCAGCAAGTCGAAGTAGCCGTCAAATTGGGCAATGATCCCGTCCGGGTTGATGTCTAAGGTTAATTGATGTCGGATTTTTTCCATTTTTGAGACCAGGTCGTCGGTGACCCCAGTTTTTGCTTGGATTTGTTGGAAAACCTCAGTGCCGAACGTTTCTTTTAAGTTCGCTAATTCTTCAAAGAGCCAGACCACCATCATATTGGTATAGGCATTGTCTTTCAACCCACCTTCTTCAGCACCAGGATAAGCCTCATGAAATTCATCTGGCCCCATGACCCCAGCGATGGCGTAGCGGTTTGTTGTCGGATCAAAAGTAGCGATACTTTGCCAAAATTGGGCTATTTCTAAAATTAACTCCAATCCATAGTCTTTCATAAACTGATGATCTTCTGTGTTGTGCCAGTAGAACCAGACATTGTAGGCAATCGCCAGCGACACATGGCGTTGGCGGCGGCTGTGATCTTCTTTCCATTCTCCACTGATGGGATTGAGATGGAGTTCTTGGGATTGTTCGGTTCCATCTAGACCAGATTGCCATGGGAACATCGCCCCTTGATAGCCGGCTTTTTGGGCTTCGGTTTTGGCAGCTGGCAGTCGGTAGTACCGGTAGAGCAACAATTGCCGCGCTGTTTCTGGAAAACGTAAAATATAAAACGGCAAAATAAACAGTTCATCCCAGAAGATGTGGCCACGATAAGCTTCACCATGAAGACCACGGGCAGTTACGGAAGCATCCAGATTGACATTGCCGATAGGGGAGGCGGAAGACAAAAGGTGATACGTGTGGAGATTTAGAAGTTTTTGACTCATAAAATCCCCCGTAACATTGATGGCAGCATTGTCCCATAAAACTTGCCATGCCGCTGCAGATAGGTCCAATAAAGTTGCAAAATCAGGAAACTTTTCTGCTGGATTCTCTGGGCTTAAATGAAGAGCGGGTTGTTCCTCGTCAGGACGATATTGGGTCACATGGACGGTTTTTTCCAACTCATACCATTGTTGGCAACGGGCTTCGATGGTTAAGGATTGAAAAACTTTTTCATCGGTCACTTCTGTTTGGAGCTCATGGGTTTTCAAGAGAGGACTCCGCAAAAAGGATTCTTGTAAAACAGTAATGTGAGAGTCTTTTGTGCGGGCCGCTAAAAGAGCGTGGGGACCTGCCACGGCCGTCTTCAAAACATCTAGATGGCGGTTTTCAAGACTGCGGTAACGGGCGACGTTGTAGTTGTAGACCGTCCCATCAGCTTTCGTCACCACTTGGATCGTGCCATCAAAATCCGGAGTGAACCGATAACGCAGGCTATAGCATTCTCGTTGGGCCATACTGGCAAATTTAGCCGTTTCGATGGTTAAACTCCGTCCGTCTGCCAAAGAAAGCTGGCTACGGGAAGTCATTAAGCCATTTCGCATATCTAATGAACGATGGAGCGTGGTTACTTGCGTTTCTGACATCGCAACTTTTTCGCCATCGATGATTAAGTAGATTTTTTGTAGATTCGGTGCATTGACGAAATCTTCGTTGGCGATGGTGCGGTCTTGGACTTGAGAGTAGGCAGTGTTATAAAGACTCGCTAGATAGGTTGCTGGGTAGCTATCATCAGAAATTTCCATCTCCGGTGTCGTCCCCCGTAAACCGAGATAGCCATTACCAACCGTCAGTAAACTTTCCACTGAGTACTCATCTTTGCCAGGGCGATAGCCATAATAATCGAGATGCCAGCATAAATCGGCAGCTTTTTCAGGGAACTCATCTACCTTGACATTGGTCAGAAACGGCAGATTCAAATTCTCCGTCAGCCACTGGGACAGCTCAAAAGTCCCTTCTGGAAAAGTGATAATTTCTGGAAGCTCACAATAAAGGATACCTCCATCTGTTGGTTCCGATTGAATGATAGTAAAAAGGGATTTTGCGTTTGTCTGAGGAAGGTCGGTTAGTTGCTGTTGGTTACCCGAGGGCAGCTGAACTCGCCAGCCTTGGGAGGTAATGGTAATCATAGTCAGCTTCATGAGTTGTTTGCAGATAGGTGCGTGCCTCTCTGCTTCTCCTTTCTTTGTTTGCTGTGTTTCAAATCACTTGGAGTGTCGGGAGTTTCTCAGGGAGATTTCCTAGACAGTTTTTGATCTTTGTGTACATTGTGCTTGAAGCAGAGGTCCTTGCTTCAAATGAAATTACAACTTGTCTATACATGCAACCTCATTATAGCGGAGAATGACACCGATTTCAAATGTTATCTCCAATAAATTAAAAGATGCTTGACCATTTTCATATAAATATTTTCAAATTGGGGAGAATCAATTAAAAACATTAATAGGAAGGTATTTTTAAAAAATATAAAAGTAGGAAATACTTTTAGACCGCTGCAAAAAAATAAATATAAAACGCTTGCATTATTTCTGGTGAGCCGTTATGATTGTCTTGTAACGAACTTATATATACAAGTTTTTGAAGCGCGGGATTTGCTGAAGCTCGAAGAATAAACTTAGGGGCAGGATTAGGTTAGATCGGGGAACACTGCTAGGAACACTTCGGACACAGCGAGAAAAGAAAGGAGCCTGAGAAATGGGCAAGTATCAACAAGATGCGGAAAAGCTGTTACAGGAGATTGGTGGGAAGGAAAATATTGCGGCAGTCACTCATTGTGCTACACGGATGCGTTTTGTCTTAAACGACGAGAGTAAAGCCAATGAAAAAGCTATTGAGAATATTCCCAGTGTAAAGGGAATGTTTACCAATGCTGGTCAATTTCAGGTCATTATCGGAAACGATGTCCCCTCATTTTATAACGATTTTACGGCAGTATCGGGAATTGAAGGGGTTTCCAAAGAACAGAGTAAGGCAGTTGCCAAACAAAATCAAAACTTAGTGCAAAAAGCCATTGGAACTTTGGCAGAAATCTTTACGCCTTTATTACCAGCAATCATCATCGGGGGGCTTATGCTTGGTTTCCGAAACTTTCTCGAAGGGGTACCATTGGGCTTTTTGGGGGATCAAACCATCACACAAGCTTCCACTTTCTGGAATGGTGTCAATAGCTTCTTGTGGTTACCTTGTGAGGCGATCTTCCACTTCTTACCAGTCGGGATTACCTGGTCGATTACTCGTAAGATGGGAACGACGCAAATTTTGGGGATTGTGTTAGGGATTACCTTAGTATCTCCTCAATTGCTCAATGCCTATGCCGTAAATGGGACGAGTGCTGCGGACATTGCGGCTAACTGGACATGGGATTTTGGCTTCTTTACTGTTGATAAGATCGGTTACCAAGCGCAAGTAATTCCGGCGATGTTGGCTGGTTTCTTACTCGTTTACTTGGAACGCTTCTTTAGGAAACATATTCCTGAAGCGGTGGCGATGATCTTTGTTCCATTGTTCTCTTTATTACCGACGATTATTGCGGCTCACGTGTTATTAGGCCCAGTTGGTTGGAAGATTGGTTCGGGGATTTCTTATGTGGTAAATGCTGGCTTGTCATCTTCCTTCAACTGGTTGTTTGGTCTCGTCTTTGGGGCTTTGTACTCACCACTCGTTATTACCGGGCTACATCACACCACGCTAGCGATTGACCAACAGTTGGTTTCAGATTTTGGAACGACAAACTTATGGCCAATGATTATGTTATCAAATATTGCTCAAGGGACGGCGGTATTAGCGATTTATTTCCAACACAAAGGCAATAAAAAAGAGGAACAAGTTTCGGTTCCCGCAACAATCTCTGCCTATCTCGGGGTTACCGAACCAGCGATGTTTGGGATTAACTTGAAATACGTATACCCATTTGTGGCAGCCATGATTGGTTCTTCCATCGGTGGGATGCTAATCACGGTTACCAATAGTCGGGCACTGGGGATCGGTGTCGGGGGACTACCTGGTCTTTTGTCTTTCCCACTTAAGAGTTATCCTTGGACGATTGTTTCGATGGTCGTAACCATGGTAATCACCTTCATCATGACTTATATTTTACGTCAAGTGAAGGCATTGAACAAAATTGAACCAGCGCTTGATGATGATGATCTGTCAGATTTGGCAACAGTGGGAGCTGGTGTTGGGGCAAGTGCACCAGCAGCCGTGACAGCCAGTGTCATGGATAAGGGCACCGGGACTGTGACAGAAGAAATGATCTATGCCCCCGTTGCCGGTGAAGTGATTGCTATCGATCAAGTCAACGACCCAGTCTTTTCTAAAAAAATGATGGGAGATGGTTTTGCAATCCGCCCTACAGCCAATGAAATCTATGCCCCGGTCTATGGGAAAGTTGTCAGCGTCTTTGAGACAAAACATGCAATCGGTATTACGACTGCTACAGGCGCTGAAGTCTTAGTCCACATGGGCTTGGATACGGTAGAGCTTAAAGGTGCCCCCTTTGATGTGAAAGTCAAAGAAGGCGATCAAGTGACACCAGAAACCTTACTTGCTGTAATGGATTTAACCGCGGTCAAGGCTAGCGGCAAAGAAACAGATGTTTTAGTAGTCTTTACCAATGGTGAAAAAATCGACAGCGTAACATTGGATATGACTGGCGCAGTGAAAGAAAAGAGCCGGATTGGTCATGCAGAAGTTTTGAGCTAGGGTAGAAAAGAACATCATTTTCGATAAAAAATGACAAACAACCGCAAACCGTGAGAAATGGCTTGCGGTTGTTTGCGTAGTTGAAGTATCTACAAACGTGAACCGATACTATACTTGGTGGTATTTCAAATAGCTTATCAGAATATCTTGAGGATCTACATCTTTTTTGGTGAGTTGTGGTGGAGCCGAAAGCGGCGCTATATCGAAGGACACTGGTGTTGCTAGTGGGATTACGCGACTTGTCAATAGCTGACCATGACTGATGTAATAAACCTTCTTTTGTTTTGGATCTCTCTCAAGCGGGGTCCACCAAAGTAGTCGTTTCTTAGCGATAAATTGCTGATGTTCTTGTATGTAACGATAGAAATATTGCGCTTGTTCTAAATGTTGCTGAAGTTGTGCAGCATTCTCAAAATTCAGTTGTTCGGCACTGGCAGTCATCCGTGCTTCTAGCTCTCGAAAAACGGTTGTTTCATTGCCTAAGAAAAACTGGTTTACCTGATAGAGACGTTCCGACAAGGGGCGCTGGGTCATTTGAGGCAGTTGTCGTTGCACGGCGAGACTGGTCAACGGATTGACTCCTGGTAATAGATAAGTGTCCTGCAATGTTTCAATCAATGACGGTAATTTTTTATACTGGCGAAAGGGTCCAAGTATTAGGGAGGTCTGCAAGGTGGACTCTCTCGATATGTTTGCCATTAATCCACCCACTGCTGACGTATCTGTTGGCTCCAGGTCGGTGATCAACACCGGTCCAGTAGCAGTCAATTTAACATAACAATAGTTGAGGTGGCTGTTCATCATGCGATTATAAAGAGGATGGTGCTCTTGAATCAGCTGGCATTCCAATAATAAGGCATCCAGTTCGGTATCCACAATCTGCCAATCAAGATCCGCGATATTCCAGACCATTCGCAACACTTTTTTTGAATGCTGCGCGTTATGATGGAAATACGAACGCACCCGATTTTTGAGATTTTTCGCTTTCCCAACATACAAAATATCCCCATGGGCATCTTTCATCAGGTAAATTCCGGGCGCTTCCGGGAGTTGTTGGAGTTTTGCTTGAATTGTCTTCATGAGGGGAAGGTAACAGAAAATGGGGCGGTTGGCAAGATAAGTTGATGTTTTTAAAGAATTAAAAACATCAAAGTTGCGTTTTGACAGTCCCACTTCCCTCGATAGACTCCGCAGTTTTTCTGGACGAGCTAGCAGTTGATGTCAAGATGTCACTAAGCAAGCAAAATCCCCATCACTTAAAAAGCGATGGGGATTTTGCTGTTGGTGGTGAATAGTTTATGGACCGTATGTTAGGTAGCTTACTGAACAGTAATAATTTTGCCAGTAGTGAGGTTAGGGGTTCTCTTGGGCAATCTTAGCAGTAAGACGCCGTTTTCGTATTTAGCGGTAATCTCTTCAGCAACGATGTTTTTAATGGCGAAGCTGCGTTGGAAGCTGGCAGTGGCGCGTTCTCGGCGAAGATAGTGCCCGTCATCAGTGTCGTTCTCAGTAAAATTTTGAGTGGCGGAGATGGTCAGTTGCTCTGCATCATAATGAACGAGAATATTTTCTTTTGTTACACCGGGAAGATCCGCCAAAATTTCATAACGGTCTGGATATTCTTTGATGTCTGTAGCAATTTGGCGATCTTGCCAAAAATGATTCATGGTGCGACCGCTGAGTTCTTCACTAGCACCTTGTAAATTTTTCGGTATCCTATCGGTCATCACTAGTCCTCGTTTCTGTCTTTTCTCTTTATTGTAAGAGTCGGGGGAGGGTTAGGCAACTGAAATGAAGTGATTTGCGGGTGAAGCTAGCAAGAATAGTTTTTTCTTAAACTTTGGCTGTTGCGGCTGAAATAGCAGGCCTCTTTTCTTATACAATTTTCGTTCCCAGCTGTGGAAAAGGTGCTAGAAATCATGGTTTATGATAGAATCTAGGCAACTATTATGTGAAGAAGGAGTGTACGGACCAGCATTTCGGTCCAAACCGATGCCTTCGCAGCAGCTGTCTGACTGCATGCGGCCTTTCACCATCGTGATTTAGGCGACCACAGCGAAAAAGCGCAGAAACTTTGGCGAAAGCAGTCCAAAGTTTGCTTTGCATTTTTTCATTTGAAGGGCCCAATGTTGACAGCCTTTTATGAGAAAGCAGGTGAGAAGTTGGAAATCATCGAAAAAGCGCCAGCCAAAATCAACCTTGGCTTGGACGTACTGTATAAACGAGAAGATGGCTATCATGAGTTGGAAATGGTCATGGCCAGTGTGGATCTGGCGGATCGCCTCACCATCACAGAACTTGCGGAAAACAAGATTGTCATCGAAACCAACAAAGCCTTTTTACCGGTAGACAAGCGCAATAATGTCTATCAGGCGACGGCGATGTTAAAGGAACGCTATGGCATTCAGCAAGGTGTTAAAATCGACATTCACAAGCAAATCCCCGTGGCAGCAGGATTAGGTGGGGGTAGTTCAGATACAGCAGCCGTTTTACGAGGCTTAAACCGTCTGTGGCAACTCGATTTGTCGCCAGAGGAGCTGATTGATATCGGCGTCAAAATTGGAACCGATGTCCCTTATTGTCTTTATGGTCACACGGCTTATATCAGTGGCAAAGGGGAACAAGTCCAGCTGATGGTTCCCATGCCTCAGTGCTGGGTCGTATTGGTAAAACCCAAAATCAGTGTTTCCACCCGCACAGTCTTTCCTGAAGTGGATGTGGATCATATCAGCCATCCGGATATTGCTGCTTTACGTAGAGCCATTGAAGCTGACGATTACGGCGCCATGATTCGCCAAATGGGCAATAGCCTAGAAGACATTACCATCCAGCGCCATCCTGTCATCCAACAAATCAAAGACCGGATGATGAAATACGGTGCGGACGTCGCCCTTATGAGTGGCAGTGGCCCTACCGTTTTTGCTCTGTGCCAACAACATTCCCGAGCACAACGGATTTACAATGGGCTGAAGGGCTTTTGTGAAGAAGTCTATTTGGTCAGGACGTTGAAGTGACGGTGATAAATGAGTTGATCACTCGTTTATTAGTAAATTTTGCTTCCTTTAATTAAACATTAGCACGCCTTCATATGAACAACAAATCCTATAAAATCAGCCTTTATTACGATTTACGATGAAAATCACGCTTCAAATCGGAAACTTTACGTTTTCGGTTGACGGGTGATTTTTTCTTTGGTAAATTGATTCAGGAAACAAATCGGAATTTTACGATTTGCATAGATTTTGCAACTGAAGAAATTATTTTGGATAGTCACTGATAGTGCAAGTAAAGGAAATGAGGCTTATGGAATGAAGAAATTTTTTTTGACAGCTGGCATTGTAGCTAGCGGGTTATTGCTAGCTGCTTGCGGCAATGAGAATGGTGCAGGTGATACGTCACAAGACTCGGGCAAAATCCAGGCAGTAGCGACTTTTTACCCAATGTATGAATTTACGAAAGAAGTATTAGGGGATACAGGGGAGGTTTCCTTGCTGGTGACGGCGGGAACGGAGCCTCACGACTATGAGCCTAGCGCCAAGGATATGGCGGAGATTAGTGATGCAGATGTCTTTGTTTACAATTCGGAAGCCTTCGAAACTTGGGTGGAAAATTTGACCGATAACTTGAATGAAGACAAAATCCTTGTGGTAGAAGCTGCCGATGAGATTGAGTTGTTGACGACGGCTGAAGAAGACCATGACCACGAGGCAGAAGCCGAAACAGGCGAGGATGGTCATGATCATGCGGGAGTAGATCCCCACGTTTGGACCGATCCTTTGATGGCAGTGAAGGAAGTTCAGGAGATTGCGCAAGAGTTGGGTGAGAAATATCCAGATCAAAAGGCGACTTTTGAAAAAAATGCGCAAAACTACATTGCCAAATTGGAAAAACTAGATGCGGATTATCAGGCAGCCTTCAAGAATGCCAAGAATAAAACCTTCTTGGTACAACATGCGGCCTTTGGTTATTTAGCTCATCAATATGGCTTGACGCAAGAATCGATTGCCGGCTTGTCTCCGGATCAAGAACCGACGCCAGCTCGGTTGGCAGAGTTGAAACATTTCGTGGAAGAGCATGATGTTTCGGTGATTTATTTTGAAGAAAATGCCAATTCCAAAGTAGCGGAGACACTTTCCACGGAAACTGGCGTCGAATTAGCGGTGCTTAATCCGCTAGAAAGTCTTACCAATGACCAAATAAAAGCCGGTGAAACCTATCTTTCAGTGATGGAAGACAATCTGGCGGCATTGCAAAAGAGTATCAAATAAGGCGATTTGACGAGGGACTACTCGCATCACGCAAAAGGGCAACTTTTGCCAAAAAGAGCGGGAAGATGCTACACTCAAAGAACCAAGACAGATGAAGTCTTGGTTCTTTGAAATGTTTTAGTAGCTTCAATGAATTAGTAGTCTATGACAGTGCAAGAATCATTTTTTATATAAGAAAGGCGGTGCGTGGTGCACTATATCGATGTGTCAAACCTGACTTTTTATTACGATGAAGAGCCGGTTTTAGAAAATATTTCTTATCAAGTGTACGCTGGTGAATTTGTGATTCTCACTGGTGAAAATGGCGCGGCTAAATCTACTTTGATCAAGGCGACGATGGGGTTGCTGAAGCCGACAAAGGGCACAGTGACCTTAGCAAAAACGAATGTAGAGGGAGAAAAAATCAGTATTGGTTATATTCCTCAGCAAGTGGCTTCCTTCAACGCTGGCTTTCCCAGCACGGTTTTGGAGTTGGTACAGTCAGGGCGCTATCCTCGAGGACGTTGGTTCAAAAGACTGAACAAAAAAGATCAGGAGCATGTGCGCCGAGCTTTGGAGGCAGTCGGTATGTGGGAAATGCGCCACAAACGTATCGGTGAGCTATCTGGTGGCCAAAAACAGCGGATTAGTTTAGCTCGCTTATTTGCTACCGATCCGGATTTATTTATTTTAGATGAGCCAACTACTGGGATGGATGAAGAAAGCCGTAACAAGTTTTACAAGTTATTACGACACAATGCTCATGAACATGGTAAGGGGATTTTGATGATCACCCATGACCATGAAGATATCAAAAATTACGCTGATCGGCAGATTCGGTTGGTGCGGAAGGAGGATTCGCCATGGCGTTGTTTTCATATGAATTCATGATCAAAGCCTTATGGGCAGTGGTTTTCATTGCGGGGATTGCACCGATGTTAGGCGTCTTTTTGGTGATCCGGCGACAGTCGTTGATGGCGGATACCTTATCTCATGTCTCCTTAGCCGGGGTAGCTTTGGGTTTTTTCCTCAATCTCGACCCTAGTTTGACGACTTTGGCTGTGGTAGTAGTGGCGGCGATTGTGATGGAGTATTTGCGTTCCATGTATCGCACCTATTCAGAAATTTCTATCGCAATTTTGATGGCTGGCGGCTTGGCACTGGCCTTGGTGCTGATGAATTTGACGCCGGGCAATTCTGCCACCAGCATCCAGTCTTATCTATTTGGCTCGATTGTTACGATCACCACGAGTCAGGTAGTGACCTTGGCCGTACTGTTCGTAGTGACTTTAGTGGCATTTTTATTGTTCAAACGACCGATGTATGTGCTGACCTTTGATGAAGAGGTCGCTCACGTAGATGGTCTGCCAGTACGCTGGATGTCTATGGCTTTCAATGTACTCACCGGAGTGGCGATAGCGGTAATGATTCCGATTGCTGGAGCGCTGTTGATATCTGCAATCATGGTTTTACCAGCGGCCATTAGCATGCGCTTAGGGAAAAGTTTCAATGCGGTCCTCTTTATTAGCATACTAGTTGGTTTGGTGGGGATGACTAGTGGCTTAGTGAGTTCCTTTTATCTCAACTCACCTCCAGCTGCGACGATTACGTTAGTTTTTATCGCCTTATTCTTAGTGGTAAATTTGGTGAAACGACTACTAGTCGCTGTACAACGAGGACAACGAAATCGTTAATAGATATGACAACGAAACAACTTACGAGAATTCTGTGGCATTTTCGTGAGTTGTTTTTTTGTGTTGGTAAGCTATGGAAAGGCAAGGGAATCTCTCGGTGAAAAAATAAAGTGAAATTTCGAATGGAGGATGTAATTTTTAAACACAATATGCGTATTTTCTTTTAGAAAACACCTTATGAATTTTAGCTAATCAAAAGAGGAGGGCATATTGATGGCGTATCAAAGAATTAATTTCATCCTAAACAAAATAGACAATCCATCAGGCAGGAGGAAACCAAATGGCGAAAAAGAGATTTCTAATGAAGGCAACATCTAACCATGATAAAACTTGTTCTCATGATAGTGATTTGCAGAGGGTGACTCAGCCTGTTTCACTCTCTGTAACGACTGATGAAGCAATCGCGTCTTTTGTGCAGGCAATGAATCAAAAATGCACCCTTTTAGGCCTGACGAACACCCGTTTTACGAATGCTCATGGACTGGCAACAAGCGGCCAGTCGACTACGGCAGCTGATTTATCAAAACTATTTCTGCAAGTTTGTGGCATTTCGGAAATTCTACGAGTCTGGGGAGCGAAATCTTACACGGTTGGCATTGGTGGGCCCCATCAGCGTTCTGTAAAAGTCGTAACGACAGTGAAAAATCCCCAGCTAGAAAAAGAGTTTGTCATTTTGGGAGGTAAATCTGGCACGCTTGTACCAGATATCTATAGTGCGGCTGTGTTACTTGAAGATCAGGACAATCAAATTTTTGCGGTGATAGTCTTGCAGTCAAATTCCACAACGCAACGCTATCTTGATGCAGCACTTTTAGTTAAAGCCGCAAAAAAAAGACAACTTGATCCCAACTATCAGCTGCCAGTAGAGCTCCAAGCAATCGCAGGAGAAGTAGTTCAGATTACGAATCAGCCATTATTTTGGACGCATCAGGTACCTAAAAAAATGTTGAGTTTAAATGAAAAGCAAAAAATCCGTCCTGCCTCTTTGACAAAGTTAATGACGGTTCTTTTGTTGACAGAACATGTGTCTAATTTACATGAACGATTCACGATTCAAGAGACGGATTTGGTAGGTGGAAGTGGACCGCGACTATGGCCCGGCGATACTATGAGTTATTGGGATGCTCTTTATTTGATGATGTTACCAAGTGCAAATAACGTCGCTCAAGCCATTTCACGGGTGATAGGAGAGAAAATCCAGCTTTATGGTACCTGATTTGTCTGAATAGAATCCGCAGGGGAAACTGTCTATCTTTTTTGATAGATGGTTTTTTTAGTGTTGATTTGATAATGCGATATCTGGCGTAGAACACAGTCACATAGGAATTAGGGCAGCACGAAATTGCCATGATTAAGGAAGGGCTAACAAAGCGTTAACTTTTTGAAAGGGATTGAAGCCGCTGCTTGCCAAAATAGGAGAAGTAGTAATTGACGGGAAATATGTAGAGAAATTTGAAGTTAATTTATATTTTTAAAAATTGGTATAGTTAAAAATCGGGAGCTTCGTTTAAAAATACACTAATTAAAGAGAAATGATAGGAGACATTTTATTCCGATATAAAGTTATATAATAATTTGGTGCTCCAACGAATATTTTTTCGATAAACTGAGAATTCTTTCTTTTTTGATGAATAAGAAAAACAAGAGAATGGTAACATCATTCTATTGATTTTTAATTGAAATCGCCTTTGTTTAGCTATTTATTAAAATTTAATTTACTTAAAAATGCCATGCTTTTCTCTATTTATTATTTCAGATATTTCATGATTCAAGAGGAATGATAGAATGGAATTAGTAACGAAATAGGCAAAAAAAACTAATTATTTCTGATGAGTTTATTTTCAATTCGTTATTTTTGTCTGTTTTGTTATTTAAGAATGGCTAGTTTTTGATGTTTTTCTACTAATTGGTACAGTTTTTGTCTTGAGGTGGAGAAAGGGGTTGGTAACCGGTAGTGACAACTTTTCACTTAAGGGAGAACAGAGGGGACTTGCGACAACACTACGGGAATCATTAACTAAGTAAAGGACATCGTAGTATTTAGCAAAATCTACAAGAGAGCAGCCGTTTTTCGTTTTTTAGCCCTTATAGTGGAAACGTCCTGAATAGGAAAAGTTGCTATGTAGTGAAAGATGTTCAAAAGGAGGAAGGAAATGAAAAGAAAAGATTATAAGAAGTTGTTGGCCGCCAAAAGAAGAAAACAACAAGTGGCCAAAATGGCGATCTTGGGGATGTTCGCTACCGGTGTCAGTGGCGTCGGATTAACCTCTCCGAAACTACTGAATGCATTTGCAGCCGAGGTTGAAGTCGGAGCGCGAGCAGAAGTGACGGGTATGATCACTTATGTGGATGCATCCGGTCAGACAAAGACGATACCTGTGAAAAATAGTGGAGTAGTCACACTGTCCTCTACTTCTTCAAAACTAACGGTAAGTGTTGGTGGCGAAAAATATGTCTTAGAGGATATTACCTCACTTAATTTAGATAATGTCTATCTTGCAAACGGGTCAGAAATTCGAGTGAATGCATTAACATCGATTACAGGTAAGAATATTACTGCAAATGGGACATTCGAGATTGATAGTTGTGCTAATTTATCAAATCTTGCTTTTAGCAATTCCACGTTTAAGGGCAAATTAACCATTGAAGATAATAAGTCTTTAAATGAAGGGACAGCAACGAATTGTACATTTAACGATGATGTTAAATACTATGCCAATGCTAGTTCTAGTTCTGGCGGAAGTCAGATGTTTTACAACAACTGTAAGTTCACGATTCCTGTGGATGATAAGGAAATCTATCTTAATCATGGTTCAAGTGGGACACGTACAACCGCATGGTTTGCCGTAGATGGTGAGGTAATGGGAGTTGTACCTGGACAAGGGTATAACGCTACACAAACCGGTAAAATTACGGTCGGTACGAAAGAATATATAGTGCCAGCAGGTGCAAAAGTTGAAATTGAAATGAGTAAAGGTGCTACTGAAATTAAGTGGAAAAATGGAGAACCAATCAACATCAAAAAAAATGAAACAACGGACCTATCTTTTTACAATATTAATTTAGATGAAGTTGATATGAAGCATACAGATTCTTCAATCAAGTCTTTGATAATAGAGAGCTGTTACGTTGACAGAACGGCTTATATTGAAAATATGAGTAGGTTGGAGAGTATTACTATTAGTAATACTGATTTTGATAACAATTTACACATCAAAGATTTACCTAATTTGGAAACAGTTAAGTTGGATCATAATGAAATATCGAATGATACAAAACTTCATGATTTGGACGCTTTAAAAACAGTTGAGTTTCTTAACACGAAATTTAACGATGATATTGAAGTTTTACGAGTGAAATCAGGTGCCGAGGTTCAGATTAAAAATTCTTATCTTCAGGATTATTTGAAATCAACAGCAAATATTGTTACGGGAACTGGGGATCCGGATGAAACGGACTCCGATGCGGATTCCGATGCGGATGCAGATTCCGATGCTGACGCCGACTCAGATGCTGATGCCGATGCTGACTCAGATGCTGATGCTGATGCGGATGCTGATGCTGATGCGGATGCCGACGC
>NZ_MAEI01000025.1:0-3154 GCF_009933255.1 Enterococcus diestrammenae
GCGTGGCGACGTCCTACTCTCACACCGAGAAACCCGGCACTACAATCGGCGCTAAGAAGCTTAACTTCTGTGTTCGACATGGTTACAGGTGTATCCTTCTTGCTATCGCCACCACACTATTTAATTAAGTAAACAATTGCTTGTTCACTCAAAACTGGACTTGAAGTATCTCTTACAAAACCTTGAATCTTCTTATTTTCCTAACCATTTGGTTAAGTCCTCGATCGATTAGTATCAGTCCGCTCCAACCATCACTGGCCTTCCACTCCTGACCTATCTACCTGATCATCTCTCAGGGATCTTACTTTCTTAAAGAAATGGGAAATCTCATCTTGAGGTGGGCTTCACACTTAGATGCTTTCAGCGTTTATCCCTTCCCTACATAGCTACCCAGCGATGCCTCTGGCGAGACAACTGGTACACCAGCGGTAAGTCCATCCCGGTCCTCTCGTACTAAGGACAGATCCTCTCAAATTTCCAACGCCCGCGACGGATAGGGACCGAACTGTCTCACGACGTTCTGAACCCAGCTCGCGTGCCGCTTTAATGGGCGAACAGCCCAACCCTTGGGACCGACTACAGCCCCAGGATGCGACGAGCCGACATCGAGGTGCCAAACCTCCCCGTCGATGTGGACTCTTGGGGGAGATAAGCCTGTTATCCCCAGGGTAGCTTTTATCCGTTGAGCGATGGCCCTTCCATGCGGAACCACCGGATCACTAAGCCCGACTTTCGTCCCTGCTCGAGTTGTAGCTCTCGCAGTCAAGCTCCCTTCTGCCTTTACACTCTTCGAATGATTTCCAACCATTCTGAGGGAACCTTTGGGCGCCTCCGTTACCTTTTAGGAGGCGACCGCCCCAGTCAAACTGCCCATCTGACACTGTCTCCCACCACGATAAGTGGTGCGGGTTAGAGTGGCCATAACGCAAGGGTAGTATCCCACCAGCGCCTCAGTCGAAACTAGCGTCCCGACTTCTACGGCTCCTACCTATCCTGTACATGCGGTACAGACACTCAATATCAAACTACAGTAAAGCTCCATGGGGTCTTTCCGTCCTGTCGCGGGTAACCTGCATCTTCACAGGTACTAAAATTTCACCGAGTCTCTCGTTGAGACAGTGCCCAAATCGTTACGCCTTTCGTGCGGGTCGGAACTTACCCGACAAGGAATTTCGCTACCTTAGGACCGTTATAGTTACGGCCGCCGTTTACTGGGGCTTCAATTCGTACCTTCGCTTACGCTAAGCACTCCTCTTAACCTTCCAGCACCGGGCAGGCGTCAGCCCCTATACGTCATCTTTCGATTTTGCAGAGACCTGTGTTTTTGATAAACAGTCGCTTGGGCCTATTCACTGCGGCTGACCTTGCGGTCAGCACCCCTTCTCCCGAAGTTACGGGGTCATTTTGCCGAGTTCCTTAACGAGAGTTCTCTCGCTCACCTTAGGATGCTCTCCTCGACTACCTGTGTCGGTTTGCGGTACGGGCCGTTGTCTTCTCACTAGAAGCTTTTCTTGGCAGTGTGACATCAGAAGCTTCGGTACTTAAATTTCCCTCCTCATCACAGCTTGTCCTTAAAAGATGAAGCATTTGACTCCATCTAAGACTCACTGCTTGAACAGACATATCCATCAGTCTGCACTTCTTAGCCTCCTGCGTCCCTCCATTGCTCAAACAAAGTCAACGGGTACAGGAATATCAACCTGTTGTCCATCGCCTACGCCTATCGGCCTCGGCTTAGGTCCCGACTAACCCTGGGCGGACGAGCCTTCCCCAGGAAACCTTAGTCATACGGTGGACAGGATTCTCACCTGTCTTTCGCTACTCATACCGGCATTCTCACTTCTAAGCGCTCCAGCAGTCCTCACGATCTACCTTCAACGCCCTTAGAACGCTCTCCTACCATTGTACCAAAGGTACAATCCACAGCTTCGGTAATATGTTTAGCCCCGGTACATTTTCGGCGCAGGGTCACTCGACTAGTGAGCTATTACGCACTCTTTAAATGATGGCTGCTTCTGAGCCAACATCCTAGTTGTCTGTGCAACCCCACATCCTTTTCCACTTAACATATATTTGGGGACCTTAGCTGGTGGTCTGGGCTGTTTCCCTTTCGACTATGGATCTTATCACTCACAGTCTGACTGCCGAATATGAATGAATGGCATTCGGAGTTTATCTGAATTCGGTAACCCGAGATGGGCCCCTAGTCCAAACAGTGCTCTACCTCCATCATTCTCAACTTCGACGCTAGCCCTAAAGCTATTTCGGAGAGAACCAGCTATCTCCAAGTTCGTTTGGAATTTCTCCGCTACCCACACCTCATCCCCGCACTTTTCAACGTACGTGGGTTCGGTCCTCCAGTGCGTTTTACCGCACCTTCAACCTGGACATGGGTAGATCACATGGTTTCGGGTCTACGACTACATACTCATTCGCCCTCTTCAGACTCGCTTTCGCTACGGCTCCGGCTCTTCACCTTAACCTCGCATGCAATCGTAACTCGCCGGTTCATTCTACAAAAGGCACGCTATCACCCATTAACGGGCTCTAACTTGTTGTAGGCACACGGTTTCAGGTTCTATTTCACTCCCCTCCCGGGGTGCTTTTCACCTTTCCCTCACGGTACTGGTTCACTATCGGTCACTAGGGAGTATTTAGCCTTGGGAGATGGTCCTCCCGGATTCCGACGGAATTTCTCGTGTTCCGCCGTACTCAGGATACTCCTAGGTGCATTCCAAATTTCGTCTACGGGGTTATTACCCTCTTTGACTGACCTTTCCAAGTCATTCGACTATCTGAAAATACTACCAGGTTGGAGTCCTACAACCCCAAGAGGCAAGCCTCTTGGTTTGGGCTTTTCCCGTTTCGCTCGCCGCTACTCAGGGAATCGAATTTTCTTTCTCTTCCTGCAGGTACTTAGATGTTTCAGTTCTCTGCGTCTACCTCTACTACGCTATGAATTCACGTAGCAGTAACATCCTATCAAAGATGCTGGGTTCCCCCATTCGGAAATCTCTGGATCATAGCTTACTTACAGCTCCCCAAAGCATATCGGCGTTAGTCCCGTCCTTCATCGGCTCCTAGTGCCAAGGCATCCACCGTGCGCCCTTATTCACTTAACCTTACAAGACCTACGGTCTTGGGTTTTGAGCAG
>NZ_MAEI01000026.1 GCF_009933255.1 Enterococcus diestrammenae
TGGTCGAAACGATGAGATACTAACCCGCTGGAATCTCGAAAAAATTCTCACAAATCGTGTCCGAGGTATTGACTCAAATCCATATCTACCACTACACAATGAAAGGAATCCATGAAATTTCTCCTCACCATGAACCAAATCGCCTACTTCAAGCCCGAAACCACCGCCACCACCGCCCGCCGACTGAAGAACTACTATCACGGTGAAGGCAATCCCGCCATCTTCCTCATCTAGCAGATCGGACAACCATTGCAACCAGTCCTATAACGTAAAGAAGTCCGCGAGATATTTCTCGACATCATCTGGGAATAGGCAGCAACTTGCTGGCTCCAGCTGTTTTTGCAGGATTTTCGTGAGTTTTTCACTGCTGAAGAATGGCGAATGCTACAAATCCGCTATCAGGTGTTGCATCCGTTTTTGAATTGGCTGTTGGTTGGGTATTTGAAAAAGTCTCATCTACTTCAGCTGATTACACAGCTTGTAAAAGATAGTGCCGAATCGCTTCACAGGAAAAGTCTTAACCTACTGTGTTAGAATATCTATCAGCCAATAAATCTATCCATAATAAATAACCCGCACCTTCAAAAGACCCGGGCATTTTAGCTTGCTTTCATTCAATTCTTAGCCATCACGGTTCAAAGACAGCACTAAAATTCTCCTGGATTGCCTCTTTGTATCCCCGTCCAATTTTGAGGGAGTCCTGATAGAGCTTTTGCATTCTTGTAAAATACAGCACTTGTAGTTCCCCACTTTTATCTTTGGACCACTGCTTGATGACATCGTCAAACAGTTTTATCAAATGAGGATAGTAGTTCGAATAGATATCTCCAAATGGTAGCTGATAAGCAGTAGCAACTTCCAAATAATAGACTTCCAAGCTCAACACTAATTTTGGCACTTTACAGACACGCTTAAAATCTTTCAAAAGTTGATTTGACTGCTTCAGATTTGGATACTTCATAATTCCTGACGCTCTGTTTTTCGGGAAGGTTTTGGCTAGTTTTTTCTGATACTCAGATAACAGAGGTTCCCATGCGGCCTCTTCCACCATCAAGTGAGCATCTGCGGAGGTTTTATAAATTTGTGCAATCGGTTGAATCAGTTCTTCTTTTTCCAATGCGTCCAATTGTTTTCTTAGAACTGGTAGTGCTAGTTGCTTTTTCATGGATGACTCCTCTCAACTTTTGGTTTTCTTTTTGTTCAGGATACAACATTTTCCAATTTACTCACCCAAATCGCTTCCGAATCCGTCCCGCAATTTGCTTGGAAAAGATTCGCATCGCTACAATCTCACCATCCCCGCTAGATTGTGGCAATAACCACACTAACTCCTCATCGATTACCGCATAACTCCCCGAAAGTCCGTAGCGCTCATGAATTTCAATCCCGGAAGCCACTAGCTTATCAAGACCTTCCCGATAAGCATTGCGATAGTCTTCTGAAATCTTTTTCAGAGGCGTGATGCCAATTCTCACCTTTGCTCGAGTTTCCACGTCCAGTGAAAGGAGGGACTCCACCAATGATCGCGTTGGAAAGGTTACGTAGAGGTTCACTTGATGATTCACCCCTTGCAAATCTTTAGCAAACACCGGTTGATATTCCGCCCCAAAGAAATTACTTTGTTGCAATTGTGTCTGGTTATCGTGCAAAATTTGATAATCCAGTTTGCGATAGACCCGCATTCGTTTTTGATACATGCGAAATAGCGTAGGGATAGCGTAATCTACATAATCATAAACTCTCAGTTCCTCTTTTTCATCCAAATTACGTTGCAGACGTCCAAGATACTGCTTGATGACGGCTGCCCCAGAGTTAGGCATAGCTAGTAACAAAGTATCCAAAGCTGGTAAGTCAAAACCTTCACCAGCATAACTTCCAGTGGTTAATAATATAAACGGTCGCCCCTCATCCTTCAGTTTTGCAAACTCCTGTCGCAACTCACTGGACTTAATTTTACTGTTGAGAACATAGAGAGGCACATCGATATTCTCTGCCTCAATCAACTCCTTCAAACGATCCAAATGCTTGACATAACGAGTAAGCAAAATCACATGGCGCTTTTCGACTACACAAGTTTTTATATCTGCTAGTAGTAATTGATTTCGTGCGTCTGATTCCAACATCATTTCATAATACTCATGAATACTACGACCGACTAGCTCTCTTTCCTGTTCCCCTAAACCAGTAAACCGTAGATAGAGATTTTGCTGAATATGCAACGGTATTTCCTTGTGAGCTTTGTAGACTACTTCCCCAACCCGCATAAACAAAATGTTTTCTAACCCATCATCTTTCTCAGGTGTCGCGGTCAAACCATAGAGGTACTTCGATGATACCTTGGCAACCACTTCCTCAAAAGTCACTGCACTGATATGATGAGCTTCATCGACAATCACCATGCCATACTGAGAAAAGAGTTCTTCCAAAGCATCTCGCTTGGCCAAAGATTGGAAAAGGGCAATATCAATCAAACCACTTCTCAGCTCTTTGCCACCATAGATTTTGCCAATCTGAGCCTTCTTTTTCAAACGGCCAGTCGGTGTGTATTCAGGAAACGGTTCGCCAGCGATTTCTAGAAAATTTTCCAGCGAGGATTGCCATTGATCTGCCAAAGTTTTATTGTGAACCAAGATTAGCGTACTGACTTTCTTGTCAGCAATTAGTTTGGCGGCAGTTACAGTTTTCCCAAAGCCGGTATCCGCCTTCAATACACCGTAATCATCTGCTGCTAAAGCTGTTAAAGCTACTTGTTGAGCAGGATAGAGTTCACCGATGAATGTTGCAGCTAAAGATTGTCCTTGGCTTCTTTGATCGATCAATTCTAGATTTGGCAGACGATTTTCCAATTGGTTGACTAGCCCTCGAGGCAAATAAAGAGTTGTCTCGTCAATTTGTGCTAGCGTAATTTTTTTCGGAATATTATATGTTGGTAGGCGTTTACGTTTGGCAATTGTATAGGCTTTATTATTAAACGTTGCTAAGTAGCGAAGTTTGACAATATCTTCATTGGTCAACTGAGCTCTTGCAATCGACAAGTGACTTCCCCATAAGACAGTCACTTGCGCTTCCGTGATGACTTCGGTTCCTTCACCTTCTGCCACAGTAAATAAATCTATCTGGTCAGTAGTATCCGTTACTAAGGTTGGACGGAAATACTCAACCGGCGTTGCTGCTGGCATCTGTTGCAATACGTTATTTAAAAGATCTCGGGAGATTTTTGGAGTCGCCGCCAATGTCCCCCAGACATCATCAATCATTTCAAAGTTTTTGTTAATAAAGCGACTTGACCCGATGACGACACGTTTTCCTTGTAGTGGCAGAGCAATCAGGTTACCAAAACCACCGTCACTCGTCTCTTCCTGATTTGGAAACATCCGGTCAAAGGATTCCAAATCTAGCCCAGGGTCATTTGCTAGCGCCAAACGCAAGATACCTTTTCCAAGTCTGCGGGCTTCTTTAGCTGTTACAGCCTCTTGAAAAAAGAACCAGATGTGACAGCCATTCCCGGACTGAGAAAGTTCCAATAAAGGATGTAATCCCAAACTTTCCGCCGTCTCAACCACTATAGAAGCCTCATCTCGCCAATTCTTCTTGTCGAAATCAAGAGCGAGAAAATAAACTTGGTTACCATTAAAAATTGGATAGATTCCGTAAAATGCCGCATATCCTTTGGTGGTTTTGCCTCTCAGATGGTCGTGAATTCGTTCATCTGTCAACGGGACAAAATTTGAAACCGTACAGCTACTACAGGGAAAATGTTTATTTTTAGCTCTAGGACAAGGATATTTATTACGAGACCAACACCATGGTGAGACCCAACCAGCTTTATCTGTCCGCTTATCCACATAACGATACGCCACGATATCCTCCCGTCCTCGAAAATAACTTCGATACAGGGCGATTTTTTCAGTTATTGAATACTTTTTCTGGAGTGCTTGATTCGTCTTCAAATTCGCTTGAAAGGCTCTTTCAGTTGTAATCTGAGTCTGCTGACCATCGCTAAAAACCACATATTCCTCCTCGGCAAAGTAGTCGGTCAAACGCTGGAGTACTTTTACTTCAATGCCAGATTTTAGCGTATAAATATGATTGGTCTGCAACATAACTGATGCCTGCTTTCTTGTAATTCAAAATTGGGTTTCAGATATAAAAACTTATTCATTTCTTTTAAGGTCTTGTACAAGACAAAACAATATCTTTCCACAAAACAACTATCCATCGCAAAAGTCCTTAGTTAAGGATACAACTATCACTTATTCATTGTAACTATCCGCCCAAAATGGGATATATTGCATAAACTTGTTACCAGCATTTTCATCATAAGCTTTCACCCAACCACCTTTGACAGCTAAAGCAATGGCCTTACTTGCCATTGCCGATTGCTTCGCCGATAGTCCAAATCTTTCCCGCACCGATTTATTCGTCATAAAGGAATTTTCAAGGTACAATCGACTGGCATGATAATAGATTGCATTGACTCGTTCCCGATCACCCATATTAGTAAATGCCTTTCGTTGGTACAAAGTCACTAATGTATTATTTTCTTTTGCTACAATAGTCGGTGCCGGTAGAATATCAGTTTCCAAGGTAATAACTACTTTATCAATTCCACTTCCCCGAGCTTCGACTAAATGCATCTTTTTGAATAAATTAGCTAATTCTTCATTTCTAGAAATTGGCGGCAAATCCAAAAGACGATTGGCATCATTGATTGGTGCTCCCGGATTAATAATTTCCACTCGGTTATCATAAATTTCTACCATAGGATTACTACCTCTAACCGAGAAATCTTGATGTACGATTTGATTAGCCACTAACTCACGAATAGCAAGTGCCGGATAGTCAGTCTTCTGTACTCGGCGACCACTCTCTTCGTAGACCTCGTCTTGAACTGGCAGATGAAGTCGAATATAGGATAATAAGTCTTCAAAACCAACCACGACACCTTTAAGAATTGTCGTGTCAGCCACAGCCACCAATTTATTGACGCCACGATACCTGATTATTCGGACAGCATGAGACCGCAGATTATCAAACGTACTTAAATCTCTCGCAAATGTATACGCTCCTAAATTGGTAATATTGTAGTTTTCCCCAGACTTTTCGATAATAAAATCCGCTTCCATCTTTTGCAGAATTTCATCCATCTCACTATCAGTCGGATACATAAGCATCGTCAAATAAGTTTGTACGTCTAAAACATTAAAAACATCATCTTTCGTACAATTCACCCGAGCAAATTCACGTTCAAATGTCCGAGAGTCAAAAGAACGCCATAGCTCTCTTTCCTTTTCAGGATAAAGAGACAAATTCTTTACTGAAGAACCACTACGGATATACCGTTCACCATTGAATGCAACAGGTCTGCCTGCATTCATATGAATCACTAAGGCAACAATGTGTTTGCTATCTACTAATAAACTCTTAAACTCAATATATATTTTAGGTTCTAGCATTCTTTCCAACCAAGAAATAAACGGTTCTCCGCCTTTTTTCTCTGATTCAGGGTAAAAGGTCGTTCCAATGATTTCTTTTTCATCAGAAATCCCCCAAACCATATAGGCAAATTGCTTACTTAACATAGCAGCGGAATTCGCCAATGCTGATGCATATTTTCCTATTCGATCTGGATTGGTATTATTTCCTTTGTATTCAAGGATTTCAGATTCACTCTGAGCGATAAGCTCCCTTAATTTTCTTTCGTCCATTTTGTTTTCCAAGCTCTTTCCTCCAAACACATAAGAACTCTAAAATTACTGCTACATAGCATTTTACCTTATTTTCCAAATTAAATCCAACGAGGTCAGTCCCATTTATTATTGCACTAATCTTATGTTCTACTCTGTCACCATTCCTGCAATAACCCCTTAATATACGATCGTTAAACAACTACATCCTATATTGATACATCCCCCACTATTTTTCATCTCTCTCCTCCTCGTATGTACTTAAGCAGTGTCTCAGGATTGATGATAGCGCAATCCAGTTAAATTGACGGCTTCAAATAAACTACCTAGTATCAGAAAATAACCTTCGTTAATTATTGATAACCCATTATAATAGAACTATAGAGAGCCTTTACATTTTGTATTAGCATCATTTCCATTGAGCCTACCCATAAATCAGATATGCACTACCATATCAATGAAAGCGAGGCCTTCCATGAAATTCCTTCTCACCATGAATCAAATCGCTTATTTCAAACCTGAAACCACCGCCCGCCGGCTAAGAAATTACTACTACCATGGCGAAGGTAACCCGGTCATCTTCTTAGGCTATCTGCGGCTGATCCGTCATCTGCCCCAGCTAGCAGAACGAGCAAAACCTCTGCAACCGGAATTGTATCGGAAAGAAGTCCGCGCGATTTTCCTTGAGACCCACTGGGAGTCACCCGCAACCTGCTGGCTTCAGCTGTTTTTACGAGAGTTTCGGGAGTTTTTCACCCCTGAAGAATGGCGAATCTTGCAATTGCGGTATCAGGCATTGCATCCATTTTTGGGATGGCAATTGGTTGGGTATCTGAAAAGGGCTCAACAACTTCAGGTGGTTTCCCAGCTTGTTCCTTCTCCCATAAGAAAACAGTCAAACAACTATGCTAGCTCCTCCCATGGTCAGCGAATCCAGCCCACAATAAATAACCCGCGTCTTCAAAAGACCCGGGCAATTTGTCGTACATTCACAGATAAGACATAGCTGTCATTTTCAAAAACATTTTACCCCTACCCAAAAAAGACTTTCTCACCGCGTCAACTTAAAGCTATCTTCCACCAATTGCGCGACTTCGGACAATTCCGATAACTGAGACAAATCCAAACTGACCCAGTGTTGCTTGTTCATATGGTATGCCGCGTAAATACCGGGTTTATTACGCAAGATTTCCCCGAGTTCAGGATTTATTTTGACATTAAGAATGACGATGTCTTCATCATCGGCTTCAGATACATACACCTTGTTTCTAGGAATCTCCATCAATACCCCAAACCACTTGCCGCTGATGGGATGACGAAAGACACCAAAACTGGGATGTTTCTCAAATAAAAAATCTTCAGAAGTTCCAAAATTAGTAGAGATATATTCAGAAACGACTGCTCGTTGAATCATTTAATGCCCTCCTTTCAAAGGATAACCTACCTCTTCCGCTACGTTAAAAAAGGAGAAACCCTGTCACACCAAGGTTTCTCCCACTTTTTAAGACTATTCTTCTTCTTCAGACATGAATGGAAAACGCTAGACAGTAGTTATTAATCGTTGTTATATCAGTATTTTCTAGATTTCAAAGTTCGACAATATTTCATTAATTCCCAATGGCTCAAAAGTAAATGTGGGTCAATTTGTGGGTCAATAAAAATTCACTCATAAGCGCTGGGGGCATTAGCATTTGTCAGTTATTGGCAAGTGCTTTTTTTGTGAACATAGAACAATACTTACTGCATATAAGGAACAAAAAGAGCATGACATCATTAACTGTCATGCTCAATCAGAACCGGGTACTCATCAGCAATCTGCATTGAAAATTCACGAATCTTGTTATATTGCTCTTTCATTGCTTCTTCGGCAGTTTTATTTCCTAATTTACTAGGGATAAACAAATGATATGGATCTATCAAAGTAATAATCAAGGTATGCTTTGAATGTTTCTGTTTTTTATGAATTATTGGATCAACCTTATAAAAAGAAATCACCCGAAAGGCACCTCTGTTGTTTTTTTGAATACCAGTAAGTATATCGCTTTTTCTGAAGTAATCCCCATATAAATCTACAATATCTTCCCCAATATATTCAGAAAGTATTCTAATTATTCTATCCTTGTGCACTCCAGAACAGCTAACTGGTTCGCAATTTGATTTAATTATTGCAGGATTACCTCTTAAAGAATTAAACGCGTCTACTATATATGGATCTAAAGCCTTTTGCTCAAGGGCAGGTAACATGTTTGAGAAAAAAATTTCTTCTATATTCATGCTACGCGTAACATTTTCAGCGAACTTAACTTTAACATCAGGTTTTGTTGCATTAATTGAGATAGGGTTGTATGACTCCGTAACAAAATTTCTAGCACTAATCCTATTCTTAATAATTTTCTCAACAGTACCCTCATTGTTTTTAAGTACTGATAAATTATTAAATATATCTCTTGACATACTCATCAACAATCTCTTCGTTTTCCATAGAGATATGGCTAATTCCCGGCTCATATTTATCTTTCCAGGCAAAGTCTTGGTGGGTACGATCCACTAAGCTAAAATCATCAATATTGTTTGTTTGACTAATAATGTTATCTGAAAACTCTATTACATTGTTCATTTCTGCTGAGTTCTTAGCTATTGTAAAATCTTCATCCGGGGTATCAAAGCAGCCACTTTTTTCATCTCTATAAACATCCGCTTCAACCGGTCCGTATCTCCACGCTTCAAATTTTGCAGGAAATAACTCTTTAGGGTAGTTTTGATCCTCGAACTCAGTCTCTTCTGTATTGCTGGCCAGCCTTCCGTAAGTAGCTCCATAAAAGGCATACAACAAGTATAACGTTTTTTGTACTTTTATTTGTGTCGGATTATCTAACTTTGAATATAGATATTTTACTAGCTTATTCTTTTCCGGAAATACATATTGTTCATTCATAATGCATTCTCCTTCCACTCATTACTCAAACTATATCATCGTAGCAAAATGTGGTCAATACAGGTTATCCCCTTTTCGGTTTTCTTACCTATTTTCTATACAAACAGCATCGTCTCGGTTGAAAAACATGGAAAACTATAAGACACTCTAATTATCCACAAAAAAAAACGATTCACCGTTTACAAAATTAAGTAACGCAAACTGTCAAATTTGAGTAACAGCTCAGGGCGTGAACTACTTTACACCCTCCACACATTACCGTCTTGGACAAATCTGTCCGCCACGTTAGTTAGCTAACTGAACGATTCGTTCACCCAGCCCTCCAGTATTCCTAGCGAAACACGATTAGAATGCTCCTCTGGCACACGGTCCTCACTTAAAATCGACAATAAGCGACATTCCAACGCTGTTGCGGTCTACTTCACACTTTTCTAGGTTCAGGGATCGCATAAATTCCGCTGCAACTTCATCGCCTTGTTTGAAAATTTTCGCCTTGCTTGGGTCTAGCGTAAATACCACTTCATCACGTATGATCCCTAGGAAGGAAGGTTCATAGCTTTTCAGATACAGCTTGCCCATTTTTAGATTGAACTCCGGCAATTTTGCTATTTGCTTTTCGTTGTATACGTCTGTAATGCCCTTTATTTGCGTTTCTAGCCGTGCCTCTGCTTCAACCCGTCTTTGTCTATACTCGTAGGGTTCAATGCCGTATAGGTCAGCCATTGCCTTATCTGTGCCTGGTTCAGCACTAAACGGCTTGCCATACTGCTGACTGATTACTCGCCGTTTAATATGCGTGACATACTTATCAGATAAGAGTTTTACATCAGCCTCATCTACCAGCTTTAAAGCGTTGAAAAATACAGTAGCCGCCTTCCGGTCCCATTCGGTCAACTCACTACTTAATTCAATATAACCTTGCCATTGTCGCAAATAATGTTTCGCAAGCCAGCTCATAATGCAAACACCTCCGCCATCGTTGTTACATCGTTCAATACATCGCCGGACAGCGTGACTTGCTCCGGTTCAGGCTCTAGCTGTTCTCTAAAACAGATAGCCGTTTCAATCTCTTGGATCTCGGTCGCTACCTTTTGCAATAAGTCCATCGAAACATAGCCTCTTTTTAGCCCTGTATAACGTGATTTCAGGCGTTTTAGCTCATCGGCCGGTAAAGTATCAAGATACATATTAAAATGCTTATTTCTAAAGATATTGCGGTCTATACGGCGTTCTACTAAGGCCATGCGGTCATAAAGGTTAACAATCTCTTTATCCGGTCGAAAACCGCACGAAACAACACCTAAGGATGAATATTCTAGGTGGGTGGTCATGGACTGCTGATAGAACTCCCAACGCAATTCGTTAAAGTGTCTCTTGAGTTCCGATATCCTCTTGCTCAGTCTAAAATACTCTTGAACAACCAACTCGTCCATCACGTCCATGCAGTAAGCCCCCTTTTATTATGTATAAGAGGTGGTCAAAGCCACCTCAAAAAATAAGTTATTAGATAAGACTAACATTTGTAGCGTTCAATCCTCGTTCTGTTTCTTCTGGTTCAAAATTTAGCGATTGATTCGCCTCCAGTTTTTTATATCCTGGCATATCAATTTCTGAGTAGTGAACAAAATAATCGTGCCCATCTTCCCCAGCAATAAAACCAAATCCTTTAACTTCATCAAACCATTTTACAGAACCAATGATTTTCTTTTTTAAATCTACACTCACACCGGCACACCTCCCATATCCATGATTGCTTGCTTACTAGCTTGTTCCATTTTGCGATTTAATCGGTCTAACTCGGACGGATTATTGGCATCCACATTTCCAAAGTGGTTGTGTTGTTCGACGGAGATATTACTTGCTTGCGATTTGTTTTTCTTTTCGGCATCCGTTAACGGTGTAACTGTGGTTTTCCCGTTGCCAACATTTAGCAACTCAGGTCCGGCCTCTCCGACGATCGCTTGACCGTTAATTAGGTGACCACCTTTGGCCAAGTATGGAATTTTCCCAATGCTAAAGGTCTTTCCTCCCCATTTTGGAATCCATTTTGGAATTTTGATAGTGCCTAAATGCCCTAAGAAGCTATTGATTAAACCAATCACACTGTTAATTGGCGCTTTTACCATTGCCGCAATGCCATCAAAGATACCGCCAAAAATATTTACTACGCCTTTCCACGCTTTCGACCAATTCCCGGTAAATACTCCAGTAATAAAGTCAAGAAAACCATTAAAGATTCGCTTTCCTGCACTAGCAAAGTTGTTAAAATTCGCCATGATACCGTCAAACACACCACCAATGTGGTTTTTAAGAAAATTGAACACTGACGAACCGACGTCCTTTATTCCTTTGAAAAATGCGTTAACGCCATCACGGAACCACTTGCACTTGTTGTATGCTAATACGAACCCAGCGATTAGCAATGCTATTCCGGCTATTACTAGGACGAAAGGATTAGCAGCAAAAGCAAGTTTCATCGCTGTAAATACCGATTGGAGCGCCCTAATTCCAGTAGCAACTTTTGATACAGAACCAAGTAACGTACCGAGAATAACTAAAAACGGTCCGATTGCTGCGACCACTGCTGCGACTGTTAAAATCGTTTGTTTCTGACTCTCGTCTAACGAGTCAAACCACGTTTTAAATCGGGTTAATGCATCGATTGCCATCTCAAACACTGGCAGTAACGCTACTTGGATACTTTCGCCAACACTTGCCATTGCTAGTTTTGCATTGTTCATGGCTTGGTTCGACTTGTCGATTGGGTCTACTGCAGCTCCAAAAGTATCTTCAACAGCTCCAGCGCTAGTTTCAGCAATTGCAGCTAAATCTTCCAAGTTAAGCGCCCCACGCTTGATTGCGTCGGCCATTTTTGGACCACCTTTAGCGCCAAAAATTTCAGCAGCCGCATTGATTGCCTCTGTCTCGGAGCTGGCATTCGTGATTTTCTCTTGCAACTCTCCCAAACCTTGGGACAATGTCTTGCCGTCTTTTGAGTAGGCAACCGTTGCTTTTGATAAGCTACTTAGCGCAGCACCTGAGTCCACCCCGGCTTGCTCAAATTGCCCCATTAGCGTTACGCCTTCCCCGAATCCCAAGCCTAATTGCTTAATTTGTGGGGCCCCATCAATGGCCTTTTGCATCAAGTCATCCACAGATTGACCAGTATTTTGTGATGTTTTGGTTGTAACGTCTAACACACTGTTTAGATCGTCATAACTCATGTCGTATGCCTCAATCGCTTGCCTTGCAGATATCGCAGATTGTGAGACATCAGTATCGTTAATCTCGGCATACTTCAAAAGATAATCGGTGGACTCTTCTAGCTTTTTGTCCATAAATCCAAACTGAGTATTTACTTCTCCGATTGCCTCGCCGACAGTTTGTAATTCCAAGTGAGTATTGCTACCCACATTTTCAAAGGATTGGGATAGCTTGTCGGCTGTATCGCCAGTTGCGCCAGTTTTGGTAATAATGGTGTCTAATGCCTCGTCCACTTCGTTAAATGCTGCCAATCCTGCTGCACCCGCTGCCATGATTGGGGCAGTAATCCCAACGGACATTTTTTCGCCAACGCCTTTAACCTTTTCTCCGGCCTCTTCAATCTTGCCCAGCTTTTCAGCCGTCTCATCAGACATCTTACCTTGTTCTTTCAAAGCCTCATTGGTGTCCTCTAAAGCTGATTTTAACTTGTTCTGTCCCGTTTCAGACTCCAACATTTTTTTGTAAAGCTTTTCAGATTGTGCAGAATATTCGCCGGTTTCTTTGACCGACTTCTCATATTCTTCTCGGAGCATCTGTGTTCGTTGTTCAGCTAATGCGACTTGTTTCTCTAGCTTTTTCTTGGTTGCGGTCAGTTTTTCAGTTTGCGTGGCATCTTTATCCATTGCGGATATATGGTTCTTGTACTCAGTGTTAGCCAAGTTCATTTCTTTGTTGATGGCTTTAATTGATTGCGAATAAGCAACCTCGCCATTCATTTTAAAATTTAAAACTACATCAGATTCTTTTACTGCCAACGTCTACCATCTCCTTTGCATCGTCGCTAAGAACTCATTTTCTTTCTCCTTCATTTCATCTTTAAGTACATCAAATTTATTTCCATCCACAAGTTCGCCCTTGTTGAACTCCGAGATCAAAAAATTGCACAACTCGATTCGCTTCGATAATAATCGCATAAATGCTTTTAAATATTTTTTTTCGACTTCCTCAAGCTTTCGAACCTGGATTATAATCAATTCACGCTTGATTTTTTTTTAACTTTTTTACTAATGCTTTTAAACTACTAGCCGCATCTTTTGAACTCCCCCAATCAGGAAGCATATACTGTTCCCAAACCAAATCCATTTCGATTCTTAACAAATCAGTCTTTTTCATTTGTCATCTCCACTATTCCCTCTCAGACAAGAAACTATTAAATTCTGCCAAACTTTGGACATCTTCTAAATTCTTATCGTACTCAGTTACTAAACGGAGTAGTTCTTTCACTGCCGCTGTATATCTATTGACCATCGTGTTATAAGTCTTCGCCGTTGCCGATTCTTTATAAAATTCTTGACTACCATTCTTAAAAAATTCAATGGTGCCGTTTTTGTTCATGTCAGATTCGAGTTCTGATAGGGTTACGTTCATAAATGCGATTCGTTCTATCAATCCTTCAACAACTTTTACGCTACTCCTAGGAACTTCTTCCATTAGTGCCTTAAGTTTGGCTATCTCAGCCTTAATTAGAGCCTCTTTTTTTGCCAAATCGTTTTGCCCCCCTCCCGTAAGAACCGAATGTATTTTTCGGAGGTCCCTTCCCGTTCCCTTTTTTATTTTTGAAAATCATTTTGAACAGGGGGGATTGTTTTTACGAATCAATTCTAAAATCGTGATCTAATCTTCCGGAAACTCTCAATTCTTCATCTAACCACGAGTTAACCGCTCGCTTAACAGAATATAAGTAGCTACGCACGCCCCCGTATAGCGCTGCATCTAAATTATGGGATTTATTTGAACGAGGATCGCCTCCCAAAACTTCTACAAGTTTTCCCATTGCAAAATTATGAGATTGACATAACCCATCATGTGTTACTAATAGCCGGTGAAAATCCGTGCTCATCGCCGCTGCTACTTCTGAGAAAGTTTTTCCTTCGAATAGCTTCTTACCTTCATTCAATAATGCTGTGTTTTTCTCCGACGTTTCCTTTTTTAGCCTCTGAATATATTTACTGGAAACTGAGTCCGCAATTTCTTTCCGCTCCTGATAGGCCAAAGCAATCACTTTCTCCAGATCCTCAATATCCTTATTCACACTCTTGTTTGCTTTAAACGACTCCAATGTATACTTTCCTTTGGCTGCTAACTCCTTGTCCCGAGTTGCCATTAAGGAATCCAGTTCCGCTTCCAATTCATTAAGGTTTGCATCGATTTCTTTCAATTCTTCTACTACTGGTGTAGTCACTTTGTACTCATTCGACATATCATTTTCCTCCGCTTAACTTTGATTTAATTTTTTCAATCACATTCGAGTTTGACTGCTTAACCTGAGATACTCGCTTAGCTCGATTAGTTTTCAACAATTGACTTCGCCTTTCAATAGCTTCTTGATTCCTGGGGTCAAGATTTAACAGCTCATTCACTTTTTTTAAAGGTAAGGTTTCGATTGGTGGATTCTCAGTCTTGGCCTTCGCTTCCATCTCTTGCTGGTATCTTAACCATTCTCGATCACTAAAAAAATCATCTTCAGTTTTCATTTTTGCCTCCTGTATATTTCCATTGAAGATTGGCTTGCATAGAAGGTTTTGTTTTTCCTCTCGCAAACTTTTTAAAGAAACTAGATCGCACACCCAACGTTTCAATAGTCGCCTTTAGCAATGTGGCTGTCTGCTTATCGCTCAGCTTCCCGGCTTCTTCCTTATCTAAAGCCTCGTTTAGTTGTGCTTCGCTCATCCCGGTAAGTCTGCATAACTTTTCCGGTGCAAGCTTGTTCAATACCAAAATTTCACGGATACTTTTCATAATTGCTCTCCCCTCCTATCTTTATAAAAAAACGGACACAAGATACCCTTCATAAAAGCATGAAGTAATACCTTGCATCCGCTGGTTCTTCCTAGTCAGATACTGTTATTTCGTTACTATTATTATACCACAAAAACCGCCATAACCGTTGATATAGCAACGTTTTTAATCAATTTTATTTGTTGTTTTCACTTCGTATAAGACCACTTTCCCATTCTTTACGATTAACACAATTTCCCCGTAATCGTGTAGTTCAACATCAATCGTTTTGCAATCCGTATCAATATAAATCCGATTTTTATTCATTAAGTTCTCTCTCCTCCAATTAATCTTTATACCAAATAGAAATGGTAGTCTCTGATTGAAAGTCCTCATTATCCCCAATAGCAGTCGTGCTTTGCTTAATGTGAAAGATTGCTCTATCTGGATTCTCTGCTAGAAACTCATTCACCATTTTTTCTAGGTCAGGTCGTCTCGGACTGGAACCTGGTACATACTGATAGATTGGTCCGCCTGCTCTAAATAGCTTCATCTTCATTGGGTTGGGTTTACCTGTAAAGTTGCTCATTGTTCGTCCTCCAAAAAATGTTTTATCAATTCATCATCAACTAACAGCAACGTCAAGAACCTATCATGCAGATTGGTAAACAGGGCATCTTCACGATCCGTCAGCTCTCGTTGCGTGGCTGTGTTATATAAGACTATCAGCCCCGATAAGTCCTCTGCCATCTCCTCATTAGTCAGGTAGTTCTCCCCGTCCACTACTGACTGTGCCAACATCTGTTGCCCCCATGCTACTGTTTCCTTTAGCCATTCAGGGTTAGATTCCATCATCTCAAGCACTTCCGGGGAAAAGGTGGAATAGTCCTTTGTTACCAATGCCACACTAAATGCCACCACGTTCATCAAGAAGCGTTCCATCATATCCACATAAGCTAGGTTCGGCTTCTTGTCTATCACTAGAAATTGTTTCATCTGATTCCTCCTGTCAATTATTGTTCATGATTTTATTGCTGTGTCCCTAATTCTATTTTTATAAATGTTGATATACCGGCGATTGTCCCTAATGTCCTTGATTTTGCCCCATTACTTTATATATAAAAAATAAATAATGGTATTCTCTTTTTTATCTTCAAAAGAATTTAGTGAAATTAGGGACATTAGGGACAAAACCTTGGTACATAAGGATTCTTGTTGGACAAAGTAGGAACAATTTAAGGACGCAGTAGGGACATTATTCAATCACTTAAAATTCTGTACGTTGAAATTAACTTTAAACCGCTATATCGGCGGGTATGTTGACCACTATCGTTAAACCCTTTTGTGTTTCTGACTTTTGGCACTCCACATTTATCATTCAAATACTTAGTTAGTTCTTGAGTTGACAACGCTTTATAACCGTTATTGGAACAAAAAGCCCTGTACTCGGCAGCAACCGTTTTTGCAATCTCCCCTCTTGTTTCAGCAGTATCAATCACACAACATTCAAATAAAAATTGGGCTATACGGTCATTGTCAAATAACCATTCTGCCTTGGTATCTGCCATTTCCTTTGAACGTGTGAAATTGGCCTTCTTACCATTGAATATTTTTTTGAACTCCTGTATGCACTGATAAACAAAGCTGGTAGATTCTTTCTCCATTGCATCTAAATCTTGACTATCCCAAAAAGTAGCACCTTCCAATCGCTGGTTGCCCACTGTGATTGGGACAATGGTTAAACGATCCGCAAAACCTGGGCTCATATCCTTGAAGTGAAAGAAGCCATTCATACTAAAAATATGCTTTGAGTGGCTCACAAAGGTGAAACCTTGGATTCCTTTGAACTCACCCCGGACAGCATCGCCACCAGTCAACTGTTTCAAAATTGCTGTCTGGCTAATATAATCATCATCAATATCTCCACTAAGATTTAATGCTTTTCCCAACAATTCAACAACGGCAAACTTATCTTTTGTTAGCATCTGTGGAGTTAGTGCTGTACGATTTTCTTTAGTGATATAGTTCTCCGCTACCATATTCAAAAAGCTAGACTTTCCTTCTCCACCTTTCCCATACAAGAAAACCAAGTCTTGTGCTGGGGCATGGCTTCGATAAAAGGTATATCCAATAAACTGCTTCATGAATAAGGCGGCATCACCAAAGAAATCATGGAAAAATTTGTCTGTCGCTGGTGTCGGTGTTCCGGTCATATCCAATTCATAGTTGTAAGAAATCAATATGAAATTATCGGGATCGTGGGCCTTCATCTCATTGGTGAGAATATTGTACGTCCCATTTTTAAAGGGAACCAATGCCGGATTGCTTTCCTCAAAAGGTGAACGGTTGGAATAAGAAGGATCATACGTTTTCTGTTTTACATAAGTCTTGACCGGTGATATATATCTTTGGTCATAGTAGCCCCACTCTTGCAGTTCTTCGAGACAGATTTTCTCTGTAAAGGAAATCATCTCATTCTTACCAAAGTACCGCCAAGCGCCTTTTAACGGCTCATAGACAGCCCCTTCTAACAACTTAGGAAATCGCAACAAATGATTCTTTTTGATAATCATATCGCCCATTTTTTCGTGATCAAAGTAATGGTCAATTGAAAATTTATCTGAATCTTTTTGGTTCACTTCAACCGTACACATAAACCAATCTGGAGAAATGTTGTTCAATTCATCAACCATTGCTTGGGCAATACCAACGTCTTTGCTTTCAATCTCTTTGATTGCCACACGCAAATTTAACGGTGTTTTACCAAAGTAACTGTTTTTCTTTTTTTGCTGCACCGTATGCCTAATGGCGATTGTGTCTTTTAGTACCGAATCGCTTATACTACTCAATAAAGGTTTCCTCCTTTCTCAGCATGGTTTTTAATTCTGGAATGAAAAATGGTGTCCAGCTCCTTTTGATCTAGCGGTTCTGGAAAAATTTCTAAGTTGAAATTAATTGCTCCCATCACTTTAGCAATCGTTTCAATTGGTGTATCAACACTTAGCATTTTATCTACCATTTGCCGCCACCAAATGTTTCGGTTCCCAACGGTTGCCCCTTCAAACAATTGTTCCAGGAAAACGCCTGTATATTTTTGCTTGCCGGAACTATTGGTTGTATATCCACTTGTTTTAGGACGTTGCTTCTTTTTTTGTGCATCAGCCCACTCTGGTGAGGTAGTAATCTGATAAAGGAACTTATCAACCGGAATTGCTGTAAACCCATCGTGAAACAATCGCATTTCATTGCTACTGTGTTCCGTAATCACTGGCAAACCTTGGCCCTGTGACCATGTTTTATTACTTTCATCAAATTCAAACTTAACGGCCAGATCTAAGCAAAGCCCAAACAGCAACTTCTCGTACTCCTCACGGCTTACTGCACGATCCAATCCAAGAACCAATCGATAACGGATATTATCCGGCTTGTATTTCAGGGTTGGATATAAGCAGTAATTGACGGCTTTTAGCTTGTCCGTTATCTTCCCTAAAAATTCGGATTCTGTTTCTTGGACATCATCAAAATCAATAAAAAGTAGCGAACGGCTAACCAAATTTGTATTGTTACGCTTTAAGTCCCCAAGGATAGTACCAGCGATAACTATCAGCATTTGTTGTGTTTTAATCTTTAGTTCTTCGTCTTTGTCTTTCGGATAAGGAAGGCGCTGGGCCTTACACGTTTTAAAGAAATCAAAATCACGGTCAATATTCTTTACTTCGTGCATTGGTGCCAACGTTTTCACTATATTTGTATAAATCATCGCTTGCCCTCCTCACTTCGTACTCGTCCCATTCATTCCATAATATTGCCACCACTGAAAACAACGTCAGCGCCTTAACTACCATTGGGGAAAAACCAATACCTAAGCCGGCCACTACCCCTAACGCAAACAGATTGAATTTTTTATTCATATTGGCCACCTCAACTAGCAAAGACCGCATCGCCTGTATCAAAGCGAAGGATTACTTGCTGTCCTGTATACGTCAACCATTCGCCAGTGGAATCAATCTGCACTGACAAGGACAACTCCCGGTCAAAATCGGTTGCTGCTTCTAAGGTGGCACTATACGTCCGAATCTTTTCCGGGATCTCGACTTCTTTATATTTCCAATTTTCAACAATAATGATTGTTACTGATTTATGGCCTTGGCCTATTTGTTTTGTCATGATAGCCACCTCAATCCGGGCAAATCTCGTTTGAGACTCGCTGTATTCCTTCCTCCAGTATTTCAAGACTATCTCCAATTTCTCCGAGTAGTCCGCTATTAATCTGGTATTTCAAAGAAAAATCATCACCGGTCACTCTGGCGTATTCCACCGTTTCAGCCAATCGCTTCAATACCTTTGCTTGTTGGGATAGATTGGTTAGCTCAACCGCATATTTCATCAGTTCATCGTTCGTCATTTTTACTGTTTCCATGGTAATTTCCTCCTAAGTCTGGTATACTCAGGACAAAGAAAACGGCTTTAATTAGCCTTGTGGTAGCCTTTATCCTGTCCGCCAAGACAATTAGGGATAAGGCTTTTTTCTTTGCCTGTTTTCATAATTTTATGCTCCTACCGTTGACTTTGCCGGCATCTGCAAGGTGGTTTGATAAATAATACCTTTCCGATTCACAAGCTCTTTAATCGTCGAATATTCCATGTCTAGCGTGATTAGCATTGCAATCTGTTGTTCTCGTTCATTTACTGCCATTAATTCATCGGCAGACAAAAAATCAAGTGGGGATTTAGATTTGCCAACTCCTCTTGCCGCACGAAGTTGCTTCGCTGTATATCCAAGGGCGCTCTTATAAGCTAAATCAGTGAAGTGTTTGTAAAAATGTGGGGATAAGCCACTTTCCTTAATTGCATCTGTCAAACTGTGATGGACTGACTTCCCAGCTTGCCGTTCCGCTCGTCTAGCGTAGAGTTCCGATTCCATCGCAAAGAACTGTCGAACTAATTCCCTTTTGAATTTCCGTACTGGCGCTGTATTATCCAGATAAGTAATCAATAGCGTTGCCTGCTCTTTATTCAGATGGTAAATCTTAGCTTTTTGCCCACTCGGCATAGCCCGGATTTCAAATCCGACCTTCCCGAATTCTTGCAAATCTTTGACATACTTCCGAATCAACCGCATAATACTTTCCCGACTATTGCCCGAAAACTCCGCAATAATATCCGAAGTTGTGAACGGTACGGAATCGATATTTAGGCTTTCTGTAAAGACCAATCTTTCCATAATTGTTCCCCTTTCAACATTTCCTTAGTGACCGACGCTTGACTTCCGACATTCCACTTGCGCCCCCAGCGTTTGCGATTAGTTTTGTTTTGCTAACAAATATGCTTTGACTTCCTCTTTTGAGTAAAGCTGTAATCCATCAATCTTGATTGACGGTAAACCTTCACGCTCTAGTTTCGACAGCGTCGCATAACTAATACCAAGCCATTTTGCCATTTCACCTTTTTTCAAAAATACCTTGTCCAGCCCAGCCACTTCCTTTGCTTCGGAAATTGCTTCCTTGGCAGTTTCAAAAATATAGATTCTCAAAGAAGCCGCCTGTTCGTCTGTTAGCATCACTTGCAATCCATCCATGTTCACACACCTCCTCATTTGTCCAATTAATTGAACATTTTACAATTACAATATACCATTTGTTCAAATTATATGCAATACATATAAATATCTTTTTGAACTTTCAACTATTTGAATTGATTATTTGTCCAACATAGACTACACTTAAATAAAAAAAGGAGGATTCACTTCATGATTAGAAATCGCCTGGCCGTTTTGCTAGCAGAACGACAATTAAAAATAAGTAAGGTTTCAAGTATCACTAAAATATCAAGAACAACCCTCACTTCTTTAGCACAAAATGATAGTAAAATGGTTCAGCTAGAAACCGTAAATACTCTATGTATGTACCTTAGAATCCCTGTATCTGATTTTTTTGAATACATTCCATATAATCTTGATTACTATATTGACGTTTCTAATGTATTCAAATATGATCCCAGAGAAGAACCAATGACTTTTGACATTGAAGCATATATAAATGTTCAAGGAGAATCCGATTCTTTTACCTTAGATTACGTTGGAGAATTAATTGATTACAATATTGATATGTTTGAAATGTCATTAAAACCGGCTGACAAAACTCAAGGTGAAAAAGCAAAAAAATTCTTTGATTCACTGCCTGATAGCTTTGTTGCACAAATAAATTCTGATTTTGAAAAAGCTCTTTTAAAGATTGGACTAGATGGCCACGATAAAAAATCATCCTTTAACGTTGACGTTAGTTTATTCTAATTTCAAATTATGACACGCGGCAGATTTTCCTCCCACAACGCCCCCAGCGTTTGTAACTGGAGGAATAAACATGGCAACAATCAAACAATACGAAAACAAAAAAGGTAAATTTTGGCTCTTTAAAACTTATCTGGGCATTGACCCAGCGACAGGCAAAAGAGTTGAAACCACACGTCGTGGATTCAAAACAAAAAAAGAAGCCCAGCTCGCATTGAGTAGGCTTCAGGTAGAATATGAAAAACAAGGGCTAGTCAAAGAAAAAAACGACACTTTCCAAGAAGTATTTGATCTCTACTTGGAGGCCTACAAAACAACGGTGAAAGAAGTTACCTTCATCAAAAATGAAATTAAGTTTAGAAAATGGATTCTCCCTGCCTACGGTAACTATCGTATTCGGGAAGTTACCGTAAAAAAAGCGCAAATGATTCTGAATAAGTGGGCTAACGAAACTGACCAATATCGCAACCTCCACTCCACTGCAAAACGCGTTTTTAAATACGCAATCAGCCTTGGCATTATTGACATTAACCCACTAGAAAATGTAATGATGCCTAAACGCCCAACAAAGACCGCCCAGGAAATCGTAAAGGTTTATACTCGGGAAGAATTCATCCAGCTAATGGAATATGTAAATTCCAAGTCTGGCGGTTATCGGAACGAATACGATAAAACACTATTGCGATTTCTGTTTTATAGCGGCTGCCGAATCGGTGAGGCCTTATCGTTGGATTGGTCTGATATAGACTTTGAGAACAAAACTGTTTCTATCAGTAAGACCCTAAGTCAAACAAAGTACGGTTACAAGGTGTCTACACCTAAGACAGAAAATAGTGTGGCCAAAGTCCCTCTAGATGAAGAAACCTTGTCTGTATTGAAAAAATGGAGTATTCAGCAGCGGACAGTTATGTTCCGCCTAGGGATTACAAATCCGACAATGATTTTCTGTGGTATGTACAAAGAGATTATTACTCATCATGCCATCTATTCACGCATGATAAATATCACTAAAAAAGCTGGCGTACCATTTTATGGAATCCATGTAACCCGGCATACTCACGCTTCCATGCTCTTAGACGCTGGGGCAAACATGAAGGAAGTTCAAGATCGGTTACGGCATACCAAAATTTCTATGACCATGGACACGTACGGACACTTAAGCAAAGAAACCAAGGAGAAAACAGTGGAAAAACTGATTCAGCACCTTGGCAACTAATTTAATGTGGGTCAATATGTGGGTCAAAAAATAAAAGAAAAAGGAGAAACCCTGCTACCACAAGGTTTCTCCCACTTTTTAAGACTATTCTTCTTCTTCAGACATGAATGTATTGAAGACTTCTTCAATCATATCCCATTCAGCTTCGGTTTCGATTTGTTGCAGTTCGCCTTCTGTACCTTCTTCATTTTCTAGGTAAGCGTAGGCTTGCAATTCGACGTCTTCCTCTTCCGGTACACCGGCTGGATACAACAAGACGTAATTTTTACCGAATTCTTCTTGGCCATCGACGGTCAATAAGATTTCGTATAAGGTTTCATTACCTTGATCGTCGACTAAAGTAATGTGTTCATGTCCTTCGTGGTCATGATCGTGATCATGGTCGTGGTGAGTATGTTCTGCCATAATATTAGCTCCTTTTTAAGTGATGGAAACGACTAAGGTCTCCTGTCACAATAATGATAACAAGTGATTGTGAAACAAGTATGAACCAAAAATGGGCTTTTATTGAAAACGCCTCTTTGCCATTGGTGAACCAATAGCAATTAGCCTAAAAAGCCACCACTTTGTTGATCCAAATAGTTCTGTAAAATCATGACAGCGGCTACTTTGTCGATGACTTTTTTACGTTTGGCGCGGGAGGTGTTGGCTTGTTCCACCAACATGCGTTCTGCTTGAACGGTGGTGAGACGTTCATCTTGGTAAGCTACCGGTAAACCAAACAGTTCTTGAATCTTTTCCCCATAGGCCATGGAAGCTTCGGCACGGGGACCAATAGAATTGTTCATGTTTTTGGGTAAACCCACGACAAACTTTTCGACTTCGTATTCTTTCACCAATTCTCCTAAGCGTTCAAAGCCAAAGTTTCCCTCGTCTTCGTTGATGCGGATGATCTCGATGCCTTGTGCTGTCCACCCCATCAAGTCGCTGACCGCGATCCCGACGGTGCGGGAGCCGACATCTAGGCCCATGATCCGCATTATAGCTTAATTCCGTGGTTGCCGAGATAGTAACGGATCAAGACTTCCATGATTTCATCTCGTTCATGGCGTCGAATCAAGTTACGAGCGTCCCGGTAACGAGGTATATAAGCCGGGTCTCCGGAGAGTAGGTACCCGACGATCTGGTTGATTGGGTTGTAGCCTTTTTCTTCCAGCGCTTGATAAACGATGGCCAACGTCTCGCTGACTTCTTTTTTGCGGCTATCGTCAAAATCAAAACGCACTGTTTCATCTGTATACCCCATGCTTCACACCTCTTTTAATTATTTTTTGAAAAAGTGATGACTCACTTTTTGCGGTATAGGTTATTTATTTTACCTGTATTAATTGTACTTCATCCGTGGGCAAACTACAAACAAATGATGAGGGCCCTGTTGAAGTTCTCAACGCTTTACGGATGATCTCATCCAAGGTCATCTGTGAAGCTCTCCAGCAGCCTCTTGCAATTGCCGGTTGGTAAAGCGATGCAGTCAAGCTGTCTTATGGCAAAAATTGTTGATAAACTTCTTCATTGAAAACAACATCGATTTCCCCAACAAAACGGGTATAATCATCTTTTCTGACAAAATGCCGTTTAAAGAGATACAGTCCGTCCGATTTTGGATCGGTGGAGAAAATCCCCCCCATATCATATTCTGAGGAGCCACGGCTGATAGCGTATTCGATGGCTTCTTGGTTAAGCTGGGTGCTAGCCCCCATATTACGATGGGTATTGCTGCTTCCAGCGTAAATGTAAAAGCTTTTTTTATTGTAGGAAATGACCATACCTGAAGCCAATACTTCGCCATCAGGATGGTAGGTTTCAAAGATTTTGACATCGTCGAAGGCCGCTGTCAAACGTTTCAAATAATCCAAGTTGCGCAAGGCGATGTCTTCCCGTTCTGCTACCACTTGCAAAAGATCATTTAACCGTTTTAAAGCTTCAGGAAACTCTGGGTCCGCTGCTCCAAACATCTTAGTGGTTAAGCCGTCACGATAGGTTCTTCTGATATTGGAGCGATGTTTTTTCAGATAGGATGCCATCACATCTTCCACCGTCATGCCATCTAAATAAAAGATCATATTGTAGGGAGGATTGCTGTGGTGGCCAGCTGCGGCGTCATCTGAACTTGCTCGCATGGTAAAGCCGGCTTCTTTGTAGGCAGCCACCAGCTCTTCTGAATAACGGACTTCTGGATCCATTCGCAACAAGAAGGCGTTGTGTTTTTCCACAACTGGTTGGGCTTCTGCTAGTAAGGCTTTGATTTGCCCAATATCGGTGGGGTCACACACCGGGCCTCGTGGTGCATATAAAAAGGCATGTTCTCCATCATTTTTCACAGATAAAATAGACAAGGCACTGTTGATTTTGCCATTTTCATCTTCGGTATACACATAGTCGTGTTCCCAATTGTTTTTGACATCTGACCAAGAACGAGCTTGCATCATGTGCCCATAAGGAGATGTTTCGATAAAGTTATCATATTCTGCCACTTTTTCTGTGTCATTTAAATTTAAGATTGGCATGGGAATCTCCTTTCAATTAAAAACTTGCTTTCAAGCGTTTATCATTGGTTTTAAGATATTTTTTCACTGTTTCCCGGCGTAACAACGAATTGTCCGCGGCATAAGTGATGGTAGTGTCCACATTTTTGATGTCTTTGATTTTAGCGTATTCTGTTGGATTGATTTTCGCATACTGATCATGAATAAATTTTTCGGTACAATCTAACCAAAGAAAAGCTTGGTCCCCATAAATCACATCTCGATCAATGTCGTACAAGTCATCCACGACGCTAATCGCATAGTTGGCACCAGCCACGACTGAAAAGAAGCTTGAGCGGCCTTGGCGTAAGTTGAAGTCAAAGGTCTTGAAGGATTGGGCGGTTTCATCCCATTTGAAATCCATGTTGGCCAAACCAGTAAACTTGATGTCTTCTAAAAAGTGAATGACATCCGCATACAATTGATCGATTTGTTGACTTGGTTTTGGACTCGTAATCGCTAAATAATTGCCCCGGAGTTCGGAATCCGGATTGTCTAATACAATCTGACCAAGGGACAATAAGCGCACTTTGCCTTTTTTGTCACTGTAAACATTTAATACATATTCATCGGTGACGGGACCGGCGACATACTCTTGAACCAGCATGTCATGTTGGTAACCATTGTTATATACGTCAGCGATGGCTTTGTCGTATTCGGCTTGATTTTGTAAGATATAGGCTTTTTCTTTGCCTTCAAAGGTCAAGCTGAAATAATCGGTACTTTCGCTTGGTTTTAAGATGAGGGGGAAGGTTAAATTTAACTGACTTAAATCACTGTTTTCCCGACTCACTTGGTAAGCTTTTGGATAAGGAATCCCATATTTTTCACATTCTTGGTAAAAGTTGACTTTATCGCTATAATAAATCCCCATTTTAGGTTCGGCATAAGGAATATGATAATAATTGGACAAAACATCATAATTGGAGAAAATCCGGAACACATAGTTCTCCCCAGAAGCAAACAAGATTAACTCTGTGTCGGTCATGGATTTGGCATAGTTGACCAAGGTTTCCACCATCACCTCGTCTTTATAAAAGCCGTCCACAACTGTCGTGGAAACAATTTTGGAATGTTTGACTTGCATTAATTCAGCATTCCCAAATGCCTGACTAGTCACCCCGTGAGCCATATGAAAGGCGCGAGCAACATTGTACGCATTTAAATCGGTCCCAAGAATAACCGGTTGAAAATTCTTCATGATATACACCCATTCTTTAAAAATTTTGAATTGATCTGGATTTGGTTAAATAAATAAATCATTCAGAAAAGCGACCTCATTAAAAGAAAAGAAAGCGTTTCTTCTTTTCAGTCATCTTTTCTGCTTATTTTCATCTCGAAAACACCTGAAAACAATATGTTTATGTTACCCCATCAATGTTGAAAATACAATAAACAACCCCTCAAAACCGCAAAGGAATCCCATTAAAATGAGCGATAAACATATTGATTGTCCGGCGCTTTGATGGTGGTGATTTTTTCAGCCTGAACCAGTGGCAAGGTGCGCTTGAAAGGTTTATAAAAACCGGACTGGATCACCCCTTCCACCCGGACCCATTGATCATTTTCCGTGGAGGTCTTTTCTGGCATGTGCACCCGCAGTCCAAAGACCCCGGAATCCGCCACACAATGAATGATGCCAAAGCGAAAAACAAAGTCATCTTGGGACTCATCTTGTTGGGCATGGAAGATAAATCCTTCATAACTAATCTTCCTACCAATAAAATCACTAGGGTAATTGTAAATCAACTCCATGACTTCCAAATAATTTTCATCGGTAATTTTCAACGTGCCACTATCGCCATATTTTTCTTGAAGTTTGTTCATCTGAGCTTGATAGTCCTCTGCATTGAAATACATGCTGGTATTTGGCTGCAGATACTGAGTCTTCATCTGGTCATCCCCCACTGATTCTTTGGCGAGGGGAAACTGAAATCCCTTGGCCTCAACAATGGTCGTGTCCAAGGAAACCGTCGGAAAGAGACTGCCCACGATGATCGGCAAAGCCAATAAGACATAGGCGATTCCTCGTTGGTACCCTTTGTGAAGACCATGATCGTGCTCGTCTTCCAACTCATGGTGCTGATGCATTTCATGGTGTTGGGAATCCTTAGCTATTTTTGCAGGATCATCTTTCACCCAAAAATACAGTTGGACCAAAGCCAAGATCAGCGCCAAGACTGTGGATAAGGTAGCCAAATATTGGTAATGAACATTGATGAATTGATCCAACTTGCCAGTAACTTGCAAATAAAGCATCAATTCCACGTAACCTGCCAAGATCAAAACTCGTGCCATCTTTACACCACCAATGCGTAACCAGTGACCACGATCAAAATCAAGCCCACCAGTTTCAGAATAAACTTGCCATTAAAATACCGTTTCATCATCAATAAATTCTTGATATCCACCATCGGCCCAAAAACGAGAAACGCCACAACTGGCGCGGTTCCAAATAAACTCAACAAGGAGGAGCCAATAAAAGCGTCGGCTTCTGAACACAAAGACATGACCAGCGCTAGCACCAACATCACCAAAATGGCTAGCAATTTCGATGAACCCAGCGTCAAAAGGGTAGCAGTCGGTAAAAACGTCTGCATGCCGGATGCAATCAGAGCACCAATCATCAAATAGCGCCCGGTATCAAAAAATTCATCCAAACTATGCCGCAACACATGCTCAATTTGATGAAGGAAGCCGCCGTGATGAGCGTGAGTCACGCTACAAGTTGCTGTCACCGTTACATCGGCAGTAGATTCTGCCAGCAGTGGCTCGGCTTGAATATCCTCGGTGGCCATCAATGTCACATCAGCTAACTCACCCTGTTCTGGGATAGTTACGAGATCATTCTGGGGAGCACTCTTCAAGATACTTTTTTTATTGAAGTAGGCTAACCAATTGCCTACCACCAAGGCTACAATCACTGCCCCCAACACCCGCAAGGCTGCATAACGCCAAGTGTCGCCAAAAGCGATATACGTAGAAAAAATGACAATCGGATTGACGATGGGGGCCGTCAGCATAAAAGCAAAGGCGGTGTGTGTTGGCACACCTTTTTTGACAAATTGATTGACGATGGGCACGATCCCGCATTCGCAGGAAGGAAAGAAGACCCCCATCACACACCCTACCACGACAGAAGCAAACTTGTTTTTCGGCAAAAAGCGCCGGACTCGCTCCGGTGTCAAAAAGACATGCAATGTTCCTGAAATTAAGCAGCCCAACAAAACAAAGGGCAAGGCTTCAATCACAATGGATAAAAAAATCATCCCCATCTGTAAAACCGAATTTGGCAAACTTTGAAACATTCTCCGACCTCCTGAAGTCACTTTCCTTAATATTTGTCTTTAACGAACAACCGCTATAAGTTCCCTCAAACACTATACCCCCACTAATTTCGGCTCGCAAGCAATCTTCTAGTCGCTAAAGAAAAATTAGGAAAAAGTCAAGGAGAAACCAAGATTTTGACTTTCTGGAGTAGGAAGATTACATTGCAGATAGTAGGTTGCTTTTAGCGATCTTTATCAAGGAGGTTGAGCCATGATTTCTGTCGATGATTTTGATACGGGGGTACAACAGCTACTCGCCGAACCCATTGCCCTCGCTTATCTTTCCATGCCCAACTGTAGTGTCTGCCTCGCAGTCAAACCCCAACTGAGGCAACGATTTCAAGGACAGGTCCCTATCTATCATTTTGATGCCCACCAACTGCCTCGGGTCGCTGGTACGTTTCAAGTCATGACCGCACCAGCCGTCTTGCTCTTTATCGATGGCAAAGAAGTTCAGCGACAAGCCCGTTTTATCGACTTTGCTGCATTGGCAAAAACGATTGACGCTTACCAAGAGAGCCAACAACTGGCACCGGTGGATTATCAAGCGCTGTTTGATCAAATCGAAGGACAATAAACAAAGCGAGTGAGCTGTCCGCTTATCTAGTTTGTGGCGTCCCGCTTACAAAAGAAAATCGACCGCGTGCCCCTTTTGAATCAGGGGTATCCTGCGGTCGATTTGTTGTTATTTGTTCTCGTCTTGAGAATTGGCATGCAAGAAGTAAATCAGAGTTTGCAACTCGTTGGTCAGATCGACATTTTGCACCAAGACACTCTTAGGAGCATGTAGTCGTGCTGGCGTAAAGTTAAGAATCCCTTTGATGCCGGATTTAACTAAATCATCCACTATCGGTTGGGAAGATTCCGCCGGTACGGTCAAAATCGCAATATCGATTTGTTGCAGCTTGATTTGCTCCGCCATGTCGCTTAAGGGATACACGGGGATGCCATCCACAATCCGACCCACAATGTCTTCATTGACATCAAAAGCCGCACTGATCCGGATAGAGTTGGATTGGTGGAATTTATATTTCAACAAGGCGCTTCCCAAATTCCCGACACCGACTAACGCGACATTTGACATATGATCGTCGTTTAAAGTCTTGGCAAAAAAGTTCATCAAGGCTTCCACGTCATAGCCATAGCCCCGCTTGCCCAGTTCGCCAAAATATGAAAAATCCCGACGAATCGTGGCGCTGTCGACTTGGACCGCTTCACTGAGTTCTGTGGATGAGACTTTTTGTTTCCCAGAGTTGTTTAAAATTCGCAGATAACGATAGTACAAAGGCAGCCGTTTTGCTGTCGCCTTTGGTATTACTTGGTCTTTCAAGGTAGTTCCTCCTTCTTCTGTTCGATGGGCACAAAGGCTCCCAGATTGGTCACCACCAATTTGTGAAACTTTGTGAGACCCCGCTGCTCTTTTTTTGAGAACTGTTTATTTGGGCTGCTGGCTCCCTTGTTACAAGAACCGCAGCTGGATTTGTGAAATTTTCACTTACTAACGGGATAATAACAGGAATTTTGTGAAAAAACAACAGGATTGCTCAAGTAATCACCTGTTCTCACAGATTCCTTTATTCAAGGCGTCGCGTCTTTTTCAAAAATATGGTAGACTTACCAAGAATCAAGGATTTTGTTTGCCTTTTTATCCGCTCTTTCTCCCTCACTGATAAGCAAAATTCGCCAGGAAAAGCCACGGTTTTTAGCCAAAAAAACGGCAATCATTTTTTCACAAGGCCGGCGCTAATCACCGCAGCTTCACGACTAATCATAAAGGAATTTTGATCATGATTTTATTACAAGCCAATCAAATCGCCCGGCTGTTTGGAGCCGACGTGTTATTCAAAAATATTCAACTAGAAATCGCCGACCATTCACGAATCGGTCTGGTGGGTCGCAATGGTGCTGGCAAATCCACCTTGCTAAAAATCATCGCCGGTTTGGAAGCTCCTGACGAAGGCCAAATAGCCAAGAACAAAACCGCGACGATGGGTTATTTAGCCCAAGATACGGGATTGGCATCTGACGCGACCGTCTGGGACGAGATGCTAGAAGCTTTTGCAGAAGTCCGCCAAATGGAGTCTCGTCTGCGCATGTTGGAACAACACATTGCTGATGCTCAGGACCATACTTCCGACGCCTATACTCGGCTATTGAAAGAATACGACCAATTACAGCACGATTTCACCGAAAAAAACGGCTACGGCTACGAAACGGAAATTCGCTCTGTGCTCCACGGCTTCCAATTCGACGAAAGCTTCTATGAGCAAGCCATCAACACCCTTTCCGGCGGTCAGAAAACCCGTTTGGCCTTAGCCCGGATGCTCTTACAAAAACCAGATATCCTGATTCTCGATGAACCTACCAACCATTTGGATATTGAAACCCTCGCCTGGTTAGAAAACTACCTCCAAAACTACAACGGTGCCTTGCTGATTGTCTCCCATGACCGCTACTTTTTGGACAAAGTGGTCAGCGAGATTTACGAGCTCAGTCGCCACCGGATGCGCCATTACAAGGGAAATTATAGTCGCTATCTCGATTTGAAAGCAGAGCAACTACAAAGCGAATGGAAAGCTTACGAAAAACAACAACAAGAAATCAATAAGCTTGAGGATTTTGTTGCCCGTAATCTGGTTCGCGCTTCCACCACCAAACGGGCGCAAAGCCGACGCAAACAGTTGGAAAAAATGGAACGGATGGACCGTCCTCAAGGGGATGAAAAATCGGCGCATTTCCTCTTTGACATCGACAAGCCTTCTGGTAATGTAGTCTGCCAACTAGAAAACGGCGCCATCGGTTATGATGAGGAAGTCTTGGCCGCACCCATCGATTTAGATATTCGTCGACAAGATGCCATTGCCTTAGTTGGTCCAAACGGGATCGGCAAATCCACCCTCTTGAAATCCCTGATTGGCGCCTTACCATTATTGCAGGGGGAAGTTCATCTGGGGACCAACGTTTCCATCGGCTACTACGACCAAGGTCAGGCCGATCTCAATAGCCGCAAAACGATTTTATCTGAGCTTTGGGACGAACATCCCACCACACCCGAAGTCACCATCCGCAATGTCTTAGGTGGTTTCTTATTTTCTGGTGAGGATGTGGACAAGCCCATCGCCTTGCTTTCAGGGGGCGAAAAAGCACGGGTGGCATTAGCCAAACTAGCCATGAACAAAGAAAACTTCCTAATTCTCGATGAACCTACCAACCACTTGGATATCGACAATAAAGAAGTTTTGGAAAACGCCTTGATTGACTATCAAGGTACCCTTCTTTTTGTTTCCCATGACCGCTATTTCATCAATCGGATTGCCTCCAAAGTTATCGAACTCTCAGAAGATGGAAGCAAGCTTTACCTTGGCGACTACGACTACTATCTGGAAAAGAAACGGGAAGAAGCTGAAATCGCTGCGATGCTCGCTGATTCCGACAATTCTCAACCTAGTGCGCCTTCTACTGGCAAACAAACCTTCCAGCAAAGCAAAGAACAACAAAAAATCCTCCGCTCCTTGCAACGAAAAGTCGCCGAAGTGGAAGACAATCTCGCGACCATCGAAGAAACGCTCCACAACCTAGAAAAAGCGATGGCCGAGCCTGATGTTTTGGAAGATCATGTCCGCCTCACTGACCTCAATTCCCAACTGGAAGCTGCCCAGAGTCAACAAGAAAGCTTGTTAGAGCAATGGGAAACCTTCTCTTTGGAATTGGAAGAATATCAAGGATAACTCAACAACAGCCAAAATCCCCTCGTCACGAGGGGTTTTGGCTGTTTTTCAGACTTTGGACCGATGGCAAGCTTGCCTATTTTTGCTTTAATAAGAGGCAAGACAATCAAGGAAGACTAGTTTTCAACCAACCTAAGGAGGTTCATCATGAAGCTGCGAGTTGCTAACCACCCCGTTTTTAAGAAAAGACGCCTACTCCCTCGTCAAAAAAATCGGATACGCCGACCAGGGCTAGTGGTATTGGGTATCTTTATGATTTTTTGTGGCATGGGGTTATTGGGAGTCGAAGCCTTTAGCTACAGCACCCATTGCGACTCGAAGATGGCCTATGTCGAGCCCGAAAGCACCGGACCTACTTATTACGATAGTGCGACAACCTATGCCCAACAAACCAATGATATGTTGGCAACCGAAAACATCAAAACGCCGCTGCTCCTCCAAACAGACGAAAACTGGAGCTATCAAGATTATGGAACTGATGGGGGGCGCACGATCTACGAAAACGGCTGTGCTATCACCTCTTTAGCTATGATCCGTTCTTATCACGAAAAAACCACGGTCACTCCTCCTGAAATTTTGGATTGGTGTCATCAAGAGTACTATGTCGCCGGTTCTGGTACAGATTGGTCCATCTTCCCCGCCTTTGCCAAAGAGTATGGCTACCAATTTCATGACTTGCAAGATGATTTCCAACAAGCCCAAACCTATTTGAAAAATCAGATTCCAGTGGTGGTTTCTGTCACTGAAGGCGAGTTTACCTCTCGTGGTCACATCATGGTATTAGCCGCAATGCAAGACGGCTTGATCAAAGTCTTAGATCCTGCCGATGATGATGAAAAAAATCACAGCTATAACTGGTACACGCCAGAAGAACTCCAATCACAGATTATTCATTATTGGACATTTACTAAAACAACCGCCCTCTAGCCGAGACCTACTAGCCATCGACACCATCGATGGCTTTTTTTGTTGAGGATGGCTAAATTGAGCACCGAAAAAAGAAAATCCGTAGTCACGCTTGCGATTTGCTATAATGAAACTACCATCAATCACAAGTAAAGGAAGTGGTAACATGAAAATCGGAATCGCAAAAGAAATTAAAAACAACGAGAATCGGGTCGCTTTACCCCCATCTGGTGTCGTAGAACTGGTAGCTTTGGGACATGAAGTCTTAGTAGAAACCAAAGCCGGGATTGGTTCGGCCATTAGCGATGCCCAGTATCAAGAAGCTGGTGCTAAAATCGTCGCTACACCAGCCGAAATCTGGGCCTGCGAATTGGTCTTAAAAGTCAAAGAACCCGTCAAAGAAGAGTATCGCTATTTCCGCGAAGGACTGACGCTCTTCACCTATCTGCATATGGCAGCCAACCGCGAGCTTGCCGAGGCTCTCCTAGCTGCCAAGGTCAACGCCATCGCTTATGAAAATGTCCAAACCGACGATGGTTCCCTGCCCCTCTTAGCACCTATGAGCGAGATTGCCGGCCGCATGGCACCACAACTAGGCGCTCAATTTTTGGAACGGCAAAGAGGCGGAAAAGGCGTCCTCCTTTCAGGTGTTCCTGGAGTCAAACAAGGCAAAGTAGTCATCATCGGCGGGGGGATTTCTGGAACCAATGCTGCCAAGATTGCCAATGGTTTAGGAGCCCAAGTCACCATCATTGACATCAACCTCAACCGTCTGAAAGAATTGGATAACCAGTTTAATGGTCAAATCCAAACCCTCGCCTCCAACCAAACCAATATTCAAGAAGCTCTGAGAACTGCCGATTTAGTTATTGGTGCGGTACTGTTACCTGGACACAAAGCCCCGCAGCTGGTTACCCGAGAAATGGTGGCCGGTATGTCTGAAGGCTCAGTGATTGTCGATATCGCCATCGATCAGGGAGGGATTTTTGCAACTGGTGATCAGGTAACCACCCATGATGATCCCACCTATGTCAAAGAAGGGGTCATCCATTATGCGGTGGCCAACATGCCCGGTGCAGTACCCCAGACTTCGACTTACGCCTTGAGTAATGCCACACTACCTTACATGAAACGTTTGGCAGCAAAACCATTGGCCGAAGTCTTGTCAGAAAATAAAGCCCTCTATCGTGGCGTCAATACTTACCAAGGCCACTTGACTCTGGCCGCTGTAGCAGAGGATTTGGGCCTTCCTTCAAAAAATCTAAATGAATTGATTTAGCTAGATAACCTTAAGAAAGTCGTCTAGCTAACAACAAGCTACCAAATAGAAAATGAGGACAAGCCGCTAAAAACGAAGCGGTCTGTCCCCATTTTTTATAATTACTCAACAGTTATCAACAGCTTAATACCGTTGGGATCCGTCATCCAGAGCTGCTCTCCCTGCCGTTCAAAATGCACCTCAGTCGCTTCCAAATGAGCCACCAATTCTTCAAATGCAGGGTGATTTGGCAATAAAAAGCTGTAATAATCCAATCCTAAGTCAGCGTCACTCATGGCAGGCACGTGACTTCCTAGCCAATTATTTGCTCCCAAGTGATAATGATACGCCCCGGCAGCAAAGAATTTCGCCTGACTACCAAAATTGCTAGTCAAGGTCAATCCCAGTTTTTCGGTATAAAACTGGTCACTGGCTTGCAGATCTGCAACTTTCAAATGGACATGACCAACTGTCGTCCCTAAGCCAAAGCCATCCCATTGAGCTGCTCTTGCCGCCAAGACCCCTTCCGTATCCATCGCCTCCGTGACGCCAATAATTGACCCGTCTGCTCGAATATCCCATTGAGCTCTAGGTTTATCTCGATAGACTTCAATGCCATTTCCCTCAGGATCCGTCAAATACAACGCTTCGCTATAGCCGTGGTCGCTAGCCCCAGTCAAAGGAGCAGAGACGCGTAAATAATGAAACAATGCATTGCCTAGTTCTTGCCGGTTAGGGACTAAAAAAGCCACATGATAAAGTCCAGTTTTGCGAGTTAACGGTAACGGATTGGCAATTTTCCTCAACTGCAATAAGACATCCCCGCCAACCCCCAAACGGCTTTCTTGCTCATTTTGAGTCAATACTTGAAGACCGATCACTTCTTGGTAAAAGCGGGTCATTTTTTCCAAATTAGCTACTTTTAACGCGACATAGCCAATTTTAGTTTCTTTAGCGATTTTAAATTTACTTGCTGTCAGCATCGTCAACACAGCCTCTTTTCATCTTTATTTAGGAACAGCTTAACATCTTACTTTTTGTAAGCTAAGTTTTTTGCTCAGATAACAAAAAATTAGTGTCTAAAGATGAAAAAAGTAATTTAGCGACTGTTGACTCAACTTGCGGGCATCCACCAGCGTTTCAACAGACATCCTACACCAAATCAGTGGGCCGTCGCCAGCTCCTCAAAACTTCGCCATCACATACAATATCACCGCTGAAGAATTTTAAAAGTTCCCTCACATCATGCCGATAAACATCCCCATTACAAAAGGAATCAGCCAAATTACCCATACCCAAAGACTAAACTTATGAAATTTCACTTGGGCTTGTTGATCTTTTTTCAGTAAGATAACCGTCGCCCAAACCGCATGGAAGGCCATTAAAAGAATGGCGATCAGCCCAGTAACTCCGTGAAGAGTCAAAGAAAAGTGGCCGCCGGAAATCCTACTCATCAGACTTGTGCCAAGGGAATCACAAAGGAAGCCTAACCAAAAGATTACCGCATGCCACCAAAGCAAACGCCCTTGTTTTCGCTCGGCAAAGACACCAATTGTATAAAAAGACAGAGCCATCACCATGGCCACAATTGCACCGATTAATAAATTTGACATTGTTGGTCCTCAACTTTCTTGAAGATAGTTTTTTCGAATCGCCAATAAAAAATACACCAAGGAAACTGCTAGTAACAGATGTGACAAGCCTGCAATTCCTGATAAAGAAGCATCCAAGGCTTTTGATAGACTGATCGCTTTCACCTGGACAATCCCCCGTAACCCCATCGTTATGATCATCATTGGCAGGGCCACTTGGTATAGTGTAAAGAAGGTATGAAGATGCTTAGGCTGAGTATTTTTAAACACAAACGCCACTAGCAAACAGACCCCCGTTCCTAACAGCAGCAAATGCGGGTGCAACACCCCTAGTGTGGTTTGTCCTGAAAAATGATTTGCTTTCGTAAACTCACGATAAAAAACTCCCGCACCTAAGGCTAAAATCAAGTAAACCAAGGCGCTATTCATTGCTTTTTTCATCTGATTCCCTACCTTCTAGATTTTTTGATCCCTCTTAGTTTTTCTCAAAAAACAAGATGAACACGGTTCACTTTTGTGTAAAAAATTAATACAAGCTGTTTTCTACAAATTTTAAAAAACTCTCTGGGGCTTTCCCTTCGATGATCACCGTCAAAAACAGCGCAAAGATATAATCCACAGCTTCTTCTTGGGTAAGTTCTGCAGTAAAAACGCCCTGTCGAACAGTAGCATCCGCCCTCAGTCCTTGATAGAGCTTTTCCTTGAGACGCTCCCGATACTTGGCCATCGCTTGTTGACCCTGCTGTTTCTCATCAAAAGAAAAAGCCAACGCATGCTCTGAAAAGAAATGCGGATAGCGTTTTTTGCCTTCTGCAACACTTGCTAACAGCGCCCGCAAGTAGTCTGTAAAGCGGGGATAGGTTTGCTCTACATCAGCCAAGTGAAAAATTTCAGCCCAAATACTTCCGATAGTTTCAATTAATAATTGATTTTTGGAAGAAAAATAATTATAAACGGCACCTGTAGAAATCCCTGCTTGTTTGGCTAATGAGCGGATACTTACCCCCTGTATTCCCTGCACCCTCACCAATTCTTTACATTCTGCAATCAGCTGTTCTTTAGAGCTCACCGCATTATTCATTTGACACCTCCTCCTGAACAACATGAACACTGTTCACGTTGATAGAATAGCTAAATTATTTTGTTTTGTCAAGAAGTTGAGCTGCTATGATTACTTTGGTTGGTTATTGTCTAACTATTCATACAAGATCCTTTTGTACCCTCAAACTCGTGACCATTCCTGCTATTTTCTTAAACAAGATATAAAGAGAAGAGGCCTTTGGATATATAAGATAACCAAGTCATCGTACCACTTGACTATTGCTACATAATTAACTACCCTGCAGCGAATAGACAGATGTATACCGCCAGATCTATCCCTATTTCAGTTTTTTAATAGCCTGGTAAAAAGAAATCTTCAGATACTATAGTTCTTAATATTTGCTCTCGCTTTTGAAAGATGAGATTTAGACAATGGTTCGCTACTCTATCCTAGTATAGTTCATGACAGTTCCCGTTCCATTTCAATAAAGGGATACTGTCCACCATTCGTTGTTTGAAAAAAACGCCGGGTTTCCTTAAATCCTACTTTTGCGTACAATTTTTGTGCCCGCACATTAAACTCGGCCACAGCTAAACGAATCTTCGGGGCCGTGTAGTGATTGCGAATATAAACGAAAATCTGGTTCCAAAAAATCTCACCAAAACCTTGCCCTGTCAAATCTGGACGTAAGCCTAATCCGATATCCAAAACATCTGAAGTCCCATCGACTACGAAGTAACCAACTAAATGGTGATCTTTGGTTACTTGAAAATAGCAATCCTTACGAGCAAGAGGGTCTATGATTTCTTGGTAGTCTTCTGGATCGGCTTGCAAATCATAAAAAGCGTATTGATCAGGGTAATGCCAAGTATCCGCAATGATACGAGCATTCTCATTACTTAACTGCTTAATATCCATTTTTATCTCCTCATTTCTCTACCGTTTATTTTATCAGTAATAAAAAACTTTTCACAGTATACTCTATCTTCATAGTTTCTTCCAAAAGTCTTGTACATTTAGGACACTTTTCAATGGATAGTTGTCCCAGTTTCCTGTTCTTTGTTAGCCCCCTGTTAGAACCGGGGCTTTATTCCTACAGTCCGGCTGCACCTTCCTGCAATAGACAAAACTCCAGATCGGGTATTTCGCTTGTGGCGAAACCCGACCTGGAGTTTGTCTTTACAGTATTATTTTGTACTTCTTTCGAATATCTCGAAACATCCAGTGATTTTTATATAAATGATATCTTTCAAACTTCTTGCAAAAGCTGTTTAATTTCCTTTGGTTTTGCAACCCGGCCACTAACGACTAATTTATCATCAATAATCAACCCTGGAGTCTTCATCACACCAGCTTTCACGATTTCAGCCATATCTTCGACTTTTGTAATTGTTGGTGTCATACCTAACTCTGATACTGCTGTTTCCACATTTTCTTTTAACTTTTGACAGTTTTTACAACCTGGACCTACAATTTTAATTTCCATAATCATCTAATCCCCTTATTTTTTATAAAGCTACACTATTGAAAGTAAAGCCAATCAATAGAATACCTACAATACAAATTGTAATAAAGATTCCTAACAGTTTAGGTTTAACTACTCTGCTTAACATGATTAGTGACGGCAAAGATAACGTTGTGACAGACATCATGAAAGCCATCAACGTTCCCACAGGTACTCCTTTTGAGAATAGCGCTTCTGCTATTGGGAGAACACCAAAAATATCTGCATAAATAGGTGCCCCAATTAAGGTCGCGATTATCAGGCCAAACGGATTATTATTGCCTAGTATGCTTTGAATAAAACTGGTTGGAATCCAATTATGAATGAGCGCGCCGATTCCAACCCCAATTAATACATAAAGCCAGACTTTACTGGCAACCTCTTTCACTTGCCCCCAACCATAAGACATTCTTTTCTTAACGGTATAGGTTTCAACTTGGCTAAGACCTTCCTCCATTTCGCGAATATAATCTTGAATTTCATTCTCTAGGTGTAGTTTATCAATGAGTGTACCTCCAATGACAGCTAGTAGTAATCCTAAAAGAACATAGGCTATCGCAAATTTCCAGCCGAAGAATGACATTAACATGATAATTGACGCAATATCAACCATCGGTGAGGAAATAAGGAAGGAGAAGGTCACTCCTAACGGTAATCCAGCAGTTGTAAACCCAATAAAGATTGGAATGCTAGAACAACTACAAAAAGGCGTAACGGTTCCCAAAAGTGCTCCCAGTAAATTGCCCTTCCACCCCTTTAATCCACCCAACAATACCTTGGTTCTTTCAGGTGGAAAAAAAGTCTGAACGTATCCCATAACGAAAATTAAGATCGTTAATAAAATAAAAATCTTAATTGTATCAAATAGAAAAAACTGAAGACTTGCCCCTATCTTGCTGTCTAGCGAAAGTCCAAAACGCTCAATTAATTTCCCCATCAAATCATTTAGCCAAACCATTTTTAGTAATTGGTCGCTAATCCAAGTCCACATACCTTACCCCACCCTTTTTTGAATTACACATTTAACTGTTGCGATAATTCAATCATTCTCTTTTCGATTTCATCTCTTGTATTTCGGAAGGCACTGCTAATTTCTGCCTCAGACCCTTTCGCTTTAGCGGGGTCTACTAAATCCCAATGAAGGTGAGTGCTTTTCTTTGAAATCGTGGGGCACTTATCCGCTGCGTCACCGCAAAGAGTTACAATCATGTCGGACTGATTAAAGTAGTCCAAATCAATCAAATCAGATGTTTGATTCGAAATATCGATTCCAGATTCTTCCATTACGGCCACTGCTCTAGGATTCAGGCCGTGCGTTTCGACGCCAGCACTTCGAATCTCCCAAGAATCATCTAAGTATTTTTTAGCAAAGCCTTCCGCTATTTGGCTTCGACAGGAATTGCCCGTGCATAAGAAATAGATTTTTTTCATTCATTTTCTCCTTTTGTTGGGAACCAATCTTTTGTTCCATTGATCAATTTGACTAATAACAACATAACAGGCACTTCTGTCAGAACGCCTACTGTTGTCACAAGTACAACTGGTGAATTGACACCGAAAAGCGTAATTGCTACGGCAACCGACAACTCGAAAAAGTCTGAAGCACCAATCAAGGCTGCTGGCGCTGCCACATTATGAGGCTGCTTTGTCCATTTACAAGTAAAATAAGCAAAGTTTGCGGTAATAATATTTTGTAAGACTAACGGCACGGCAATCATGAGAACGTGAAATGGATTGTTTAAAATAATATCCCCCTGATACGTAAAAATGATTACCAATGTTAATAACAAGCCAATCGTTGTGATGGAGTCAAACTTTGGTAAGAAGCGATTGTTAAAGTAATCAATGCCCTTCCGTTTTATCATGAAGTATCTCGTCAATGCCCCGCCAACTAACGGTACTAGCACAAAAAGTAATACCGAGGCGAAGAGAATATTCCATGGTACAAACACATTATTTACTCCTAAAAGGAAGGAAACGATGGGAACAAATAGAACGATGATTAGTAAATCGTTAATTGATACTTGAACCAAGGTATGTGCGGGGTCGCCTTTGGTAAGGTTTGACCAAACAAAAACCATAGCGGTACATGGCGCTGCCCCTAACAAAACCGCTCCAGCCACATAGTCTTTTGCTAAGTCTGCTGGAATAAAATGGCTAAAAACAACATAAAAGAAAAAGGAAGCTAAGCCAAACATCAAGAACGGCTTAATTAGCCAGCTTGTAATGCTAGAAATCATAATTCCCTGATATGTTTTTCGGACATTCAGTATTGATTTAAAATCGATTTTCATCATCATTGGGAAAATCATAACCCAAGTTAAAACAGCAATTGGAATATTGGTATTTAACACTTGATAGCTTTCTAATCGGTCTGCGACACTGGGTAAAAAATTCCCGATTAGCATGCCTGCTGCCATACATAACAATACCCAAACCGTTAGATACTTCTCGAAAAAATTGATTGCAGGTTTTTCAGTTACTTCCGTAGATCCATTGTTCATTCATAAGACTCCTATCGCTTACTAGCTAAATGATTTTTCTTTGATAAGAAGTTCCTTCAAAATTACTAGGAAATCCTCAACAAAATCTTCCTGTAAAGCGTAATGATGCCATTGACTTTTTTTCGTTACTTTGACAATTCCTGCCTTCTCTAAAAGCTTCATGTGGTGTGATAATGTCGGTTGAGTAAAGTCAAAATGCTCCAACACTTCACATGCACAAAGAGAGTCAGCTGTAGAAAGTAAGTCAACAATTTTCAGCCTTTTTGGATCAGCTAAGGCTTTCATGATGGTAGCAATCTGTTCATAGTTTTCCATGGAGGACCTCCTATTGAATTGTATATAGATAATTATCTATATACAATATAGATGAACGTCTATATACGGTCAAGTGTTTCTGTCTTTTTATTTTCAATATCAGCTGGTAAAAATCTCGATTGTAAAGCTTTTCAGCCACCTTTTTCTGATAGAAAAATAACACAAAAAAAGCGGCTTTTCAGCCGCTAGTAGAAGATTGGAAAACTCAGATAGAAAAAGAACTCTTTTTAGCTCTTTAGAAGGTTGATAAATCCCCAGTCCTACAGCTTTTTGCTATTATCTCCTATACATCTTCAGCTCCAAGAAGAGATCATTGTAAATGCCTAAATACTCAGGTCCCAAATCTTCGTAGACCTCCATGTTTTCCAACATATCATCTGTCGGATAAAACTGGGTGTCGCCGGAGATTTCTTTTGGTAAAAGAGCTTCGGCTTTTTGGTTTGGTGTGGAATAGCCGATGTATTCCGCGTTTTGAGCGGCATTTTCGGGATCCAGCATGAAATTGATAAAGGCATAAGCCCCTTCGACATTTTTGGCAGTTTTGGGGATGACAATATTATCAAACCAAAGATTGGAGCCTTCTTTAGGAATGACGTAGTGTAAATGTTCATTTTCATACATCATATCGGCAGCTTCGCCGGAAAAAGTGATGGCCAAAGAGCTTTCTTCATTGGCCATGTACATCTTGATTTCATCAGCGACAATGGCTTTGATATTTGGCGTCAAGCCTTTCAGATACTCGAAAGCTTCCTGCAGCTGAGCATCATCTTTGGAGTTCAAGGAGTGCCCAAAGCTTTGCAAGCCAATCCCCATGACCTCCCGAGCACCATCGATGACCATTAAAGTGCCCCGGTATTTTTTATCCCAGAGATCATTCCAAGATGTGATGGCCCCTTCGTCGATGAATTTGTCATTATAGACAATTCCAAGGGTGCCCCAAAAATAAGGAATCGAGTAGTGATTGCCAGGATCAAAACTTAAATCCAAGAAATCATCATGGATATTTTCTAAGCCTTTGATCTTGCTGTGGTCCAGTTTCATCAAGAGATTTTCTTTCATCATCTTTTGAATCATGTATTCAGAAGGGATGGTGATATCGTAAGCCGTCCCCCCTTGTTGGATTTTGGTAAACATGGCTTCATTGGAGTCAAATGTTTCATAATTGACTTTGTAGCCTGTTTCTTTTTCAAACTTAGTGATGAGTTCGGGATCGATATAGTCGCCCCAATTATAAATATTGACGACTTGGGCACCAGCCATTCCTGTGGCGTGTTCCAGCTGTTTGACACCTAAAAATAAGATGACAATGATGGCCACGATGCCGATTACTAATGATTGTAGTCGTTTCATCGGATTTCTGGCACCTCCATTCCCTTGCGGCGCAGACGTCCCGGTTTCTTAATCCGGTTTTCTTTACTGATGAAGTAGTAGCCAATCACCAGAACCATGGAGAACAAGAAGACCAAAGTAGACAAGGCATTGATCTCCAGGCTAATCCCTTGTCGGGCCCGGGAGTAGATTTCCACAGAAAGGGTGCTAAAGCCATTGCCCGTGACGAAGAAGGTCACAGCGAAATCATCTAAGGAATAAGTAAATGCCATGAAGTACCCTGCGATAATCCCTGGTGTCAAAAAAGGTAAGATGATGTGTTGCAAGACTTGCAGGTTGCTGGCACCTAAATCGCGGGCAGCGTCTACCATCGAATCATTCATTTCCTGCAATTTTGGCAAGACCATCAGCACGACGATGGGAATCGAAAAGGCGATATGGCTTAGCAAAACACTGACAAAGCCTAATGAAAAGCCTTTAAACACATTACCAATCATGGTGAAGAAAATCAAAAAGCTCGCACCGATAATCACGTCTGGCGATACCATCAAAATATTATTAGCAGACAACAAGGCCGTCCGGGTCCGCCGTTTTTTTGTATAATAAATCCCCATCGCCCCAAATGTACCGATGACCGTCGCCAATAAAGCAGACAAAAAGGCTAACATAAACGTATTTAACACGATAATAATCAAGCGCGTATCTGCAAATACTGCCTGATAATGTTGCAAGGAAAAGCCACTAAAATGGTTCATGGTTTCCCCGGCATTGAAGGAATAAAAGATTAAATAAAAGATGGGTAAATACAATAAGATAAAGACTAGCGCCAAATAGAGATTGGACCAGCGAAATTTCTTTTTCATGCTCGGCGACCTCCTTTACGTTTTTCCCCCGTGAGGAGCATCACGATAAACATGGCGATGATCAAAATCACGCCAATCGTCGAACCCATTCCCCAGTTTTGCGTCACCAAGAAATGCTGTTCGATCGCGGTTCCCAAGGTAATCACTCGGTTTCCTCCGATCAAACGAGTCAACATGAATAGTGACAATGAAGGAATAAAGACGGCCTGCACACCACTTTTCACACCGTTTAAAGAAAGTGGGAAAATTACCCGCCGGAAAGTCTCAAAACTATTGGCCCCCAGATCCCGACTGGCAAACACTAAGGAAGGATTCAATTCTTCCAACGCGTTGAAAATCGGCATAATCATAAAGGGTAGCTCGATATAGGTTGCTACCACGAGGAAACTAAAGTCGGTAAAGAGAATCTGCTTTGGTGCGATGCCAAAGAGGCTCAAAAAGTTATTGATCCCCCCATGAACGCCAAAAATCCCAATGAAGGCATAAGCTTTCAAAAGTAAGTTGACCCAAGTTGGCAAAATAATCAACAACAGCCAAAGGTCTTTGTGTTTCAGTTTGGTCAAAAAATAAGCCGTGGGATAGCTAATCACTAAGGTTAAAATCGTGATAAAAAAGGCGTAAACCACTGAGTTTAAGGTCATGGTCAAATACTTGCCACTGGCGAGATAGGTTTGATAGTTGCTGAAGGTGAAATTGCCATTCATATCAAAGAAAGACTGATAGACGATCAATAACACCGGCGCAATCACAAATAACACCAGCCAGAAAAAATAAGGAACGGAATACCAGCGACGCATTTTGGTCATCTTCGCCACCCCCTACTCTTCATAGCTTTCCAAACGAGCATCGAAGTCTTCTTCTGACTCGTTGAAACGCATCACATGGATGTCTTCCGGCTCAAAGGAAAGCCCCACCTTGCTGCCTTCTTGGGCTTTACGGGTAGAATGCACCATCCATTCATTGCCGTCTGCGTCATAGCAGATAATCTCGTAATGAACCCCACGGAAAAGCTGCGTATCGACTTTTACCACTAGCTTCCCACGGTCGACTGTGGTAATGGACAAGTCTTCTGGACGAAGCACGATTTCCACTGATTCATTGGGACGCATCCCCCCATCGACACATTCAAAGCGCTTGCCGACAAATTCCACCAAGTTATCTTCAATCATGGTTCCTTTGACGATATTGGATTCTCCCACGAAGTCCGCTACAAAATGATTGATCGGTTCATCGTAAATATCCACTGGTGTCCCACTTTGAATAATCTTGCCTTTATTCATGACAAAGATGATATCACTCATCGCCAAGGCTTCTTCCTGATCATGAGTGACGAAGATAAACGTAATACCTAAACGTTGTTGCAGCTCCCGGAGTTCGTATTGCATATCCGTTCGTAATTTCAAGTCTAGTGCTGACAAAGGTTCGTCTAATAACAAGACTTTCGGTTCATTGATAATGGCCCGGGCAATCGCCACACGTTGCCGTTGTCCCCCAGACATTTCTGAAATTTCACGTTTTTCGTAGCCTTTTAATTGGACGAGACGCAAAGCCTCCATCACTTTCTTTTCGATTTCCGCTTTCGGCAGCTTTTTGATTTTCAAGCCAAATGCCACGTTATCGAAAACATTCATATGCGGGAATAACGCATAATCCTGGAACACCGTGTTTACTAGGCGTTTATTGGCAGGGATGTCATTGATTCGTTTTTGATCAAAATAGACGTCCCCCTCGGTTGCTTCGGAAAATCCGGCGATAATTCGCAAAATGGTGGTCTTGCCACACCCGGATGGTCCTAATAATGTGTAAAATTTTCCTTCCTCGATATCAAAACTGATATCTTTCAGCACCGCATCGTCAGTATCTTCATAGCGCTTGGTCACGTGCTCGAATGAAATGATCGGTTTTGCCACTGTCGTCCTCCCCTTTATCAATGATCTGATGGTCTTCTCTAGTCCCTATGAGGCACCTGACGATCAGTCATTCGTTTACTTGCATCTGCCGCCTATTTGACGGATTTCAGATACGTTTAAAAATTTTTTTCGTACCTTCATAAGCATACTGATTTTGTGCAAAAAAACAAGTAAAATTTAAAGGCCCTGACGAACCGGCCATTATAGTAGTATTTTGCTGTTTGCGACTGCTACTATCCTTGTTTAAGATTCTTTTTTCACAAAAACGTATCCTGTCCTGGGTATCTGGTTTTATGGTATCATTGTTTTGCAGTAAAGCGGCAAATCTTGCTTGCTGCAAAAGGATTTGGAGGTTATCCAATGGAAAATCATTCATTACAAGTAAACACTGCGCCAACTTTTCATGTAGACGTAGTGACCACCCCCGCACCAGTGGCTACAGATGATGAAGTCATCGTCAAAGTAGACTGGTCGGCGGTAAATTATAAAGACGCTTTAGCTCAAACCGAAAAAGGTGGCGTGATTCGCAATTATCCTATGACTCCTGGCATTGACTTGGCAGGGACCGTCAGTCAGAGCCAAGACGCTAACTTTCCCGCAGGTACCGAAGTCTTAGTGACTGGTTATGGTCTTGGTGTCAGTCATCCAGGAGGCTACAGCCAGTGGCAGCGGGTCCCAGCGGCGTGGTTAGTCAAACGGCCTACCACTCTTTCTGCTAAAGAAGCCATGATTTTCGGAACGGCAGGGTTTACTGCTGCTTTGGCAGTCCGCCAGATTTTGGCCCAGACCACACCTGCGGATCCGATTCTAATCACCGGTGCTTCCGGCGGGGTGGGCAGTCTTGCTTTGGCTATGTTAGCCGCAAAAGGTTACCATCAATTGATTGCCGTCAGTCGCAAAGAATCTGCTCGTCAATGGTTGTCAGATTTAGGCGCCAGTCAAGTAATCCCTCCCAGTGACTTGATCAGTGAGCGACCCCGACCCCTTGCCAAACAAGCTTACGCCGGCGTAATTGATACAGTGGGGGGCGAATTAGTGTCCCAGATTTTACCTTACGTCGCTTATGGCGGCATCGTAGCCCTCTGTGGCAACGCTGGCGGAATCAAGCTCAATACCACGGTCTTGCCTTTTATTTTACGAGGCATCACTTTAGCGGGAATTGATTCGGTCAATACACCGATGCCCCTCCGCCAAGAAATCTGGCAACAGCTAGCAGCCAACAAACAAATTTTAGAAAAAATAACGATTGACGAAATTTCACTTGAGGAAGTCCCTACCATCGCTGCAAACTTGTTGGCGGGTACTCATAGTGGGCGCACAATCGTAAAATTGTAGGTGAAAGTATGCGTATTTTAATCACGGCAGGCGGCACTTCCGAAGCCATCGACCAAGTTCGTTCGATTACCAACCATTCCTCAGGACAACTAGGCGTCGCTTTGGCGAAAGCCGCCCTCGCCCAACGAACCACTCAAATTGACTATCTCATCGCGAAAGGTGCCGTCATGCCGCCGCAAGATCCGCGGATTCGACTGCATCCCATCGAAAATACCGCTCAATTGGGTGCCACGATGGCAGAACTGTTAGACAGCAACACTTATGATGCGGTGATCCATGCCATGGCTGTCAGTGATTTCACACCAGCAATCAGTTCCTCCCAAGAAAACTTCCTTGCCGGACTGAATCGCTGGCTGACCGCCCATCCCGATACCGCCATTGATAGGCCTGCCTTCAACGATATTTTGGCAGATATCGCAACTTACACCGTTGCTGAGACTAAGCTCTCCTCTAAGACTGAGCATTTGGTATTGGTCTTGAAACAAACGGAAAAAATCATTGGGATGATCAAAAGAAAACAACCTCAGACTCTCTTGATTGGCTTCAAACTCTTGGTAGCAGTCAGTGAAAGCGAACTTCTACAAGTGGCCCACGAGAACCTGATCAAAAATCATGCCGATTACGTGTTAGCCAATGATCTGACTGCCATTGCTGAGGGGCGCCATCACGGATATCTCATCGATAGCACAAAAATCGTTGGAGAAGCCGATACCAAAGCAGACATTGCCCAATTGATTTTGGATACGGTGGCTAAAAAAGTCCGCCAAGCCTAAGACAGTCCCTTAAATTGAAATGCCTGTAAAGAAAGGAAGAACGCACGATGAAACAAACCCATATTATTTTAGGGGTCTCCGCCAGCATTTCTGCCTATAAAGCGGCTGACCTCACCAACGAACTCACCAAACGGGGCTATGCCGTGGATGTCTTGATGACAAAAAACGCCACCAAGTTTATCACGCCGTTGACCTTACAATCCTTGTCAAAACGTCCGGTGCACATCGACGTGATGGCCGAAAACCAACCCGATCAAATCAACCATATCGACTTGGCAAAACAAGCCAGTCTCTTTCTTGTGGCCCCAGCGACCGCCAATACGATTGGCAAACTGGCTAATGGGATTGCCGATGATATGGTCTCGACCGTGGCGCTGGCGATTCGTCCTGGAACCCCCCGTCTGATTGCACCAGCTATGAACACTTATATGTACGAAAACCCGATTAATCAAAAAAACCTTGCCTACCTGAAAGAAGTTGGGTATAAAGAAGTAGTGCCTAGAGAAGCAATGTTGGCTTGTGGCGATTTTGGTCGGGGGGCCTTAGCCACGATTGAAGACATCATCAAAGACGTAGAAGCTGCGTTAGCCCAAGCACCAAAGAGCCCACAGACGCCTGAAAAATAGGTTGGTTTCATCAAAGGCGTCTGCTGCTATGGCTTTTGTAGTCAAACACGTTGTTCTCGTTTCCTAGACACATAAAAAATTTGCGAAGGGAGTAAACAAATGAAAAACAAAAAAACCTTTCAAATCGTACTAACCGCCTTCTTTTTGGGCATCATGATTTTGATGTCCGCTGTACCCTTTTTAGGGTTCATCCCCATCGGTCCATTGAATGCCACTATTTTGCACATTCCGGTAATTATCGGCTCCATCGTCTTGGGCCCGCGCCTCGGTGCTTTTTTGGGCACGAGCTTTGGCGTGATGAGTGTCATCAACGCGACCACTCGGCCTAGCGCTCTCTCTTTTGTCTTCTCGCCTTTTATTCCGATCATTGGGACGGATCAAGGAAGTTGGCTTGCCTTAATCGTAGCGTTAGTTCCCCGAATCTTGGTGGGTATCGTCCCTTATTACGTCTACAAACTCTGCCGCCACTTGCTCAAAGAAAAAGCTGACGGGCTTTCCTTATTTGTCGCGGGGGTCGCGGGAGGACTGACCAATACCTTATTGGTGATGAACTTGATTTATTTTATTTTCAAAGATGCTTATGGCGAATTGATCAAGAAAGGCGCCGATCAAGTCTATGGTGCCATTTTGCTAGTCATCGGTACGCAAGGTGTACCCGAAGCGATCGTAGCCGGTGTTTTGACCGCAGCGATTGCCAGTATCCTCTTGCGGTTGAATCGGAAAAATAATACCGAGCATTTGTAATTATAACCAGCTATCGCAACCTAAAACTCAAAAGAACACGTCAGCTTTTTGGCTGACGTGTTCTTTCATTTACTAATTTAACGATTATGCCTCTTCACCGATAATCCGGACCTCGGTTTCCAAAGTCACATCGAATTTCTCTTTAATAACTGCTTGGATATGGGCAATTAGCTCTAAATAATCGGTAGCGGTGGCATTGTCCACGTTGACGATAAAGCCGGCGTGTTTTTCAGAAATTTGTGCCCCACCCCATTTCAACCCTTGCAAGCCGGCATCTTGAATCAGCTTGCCGGTGAAATGTCCTTTAGGCCGCTTGAAAACACTGCCACAAGAAGGGTATTCCAACGGCTGTTTTAACAACCGCAAATCCGTCAATTCTGTCATGCGTTTGCCGATTTGTTCATGATCGCCAGGAGCTAACCGAAAACGAGCCCGCAAAATAATCGCCTTCATGTCTTGGACAGCAGTATGGCGATAGCTAAACGCCATGTCTTCTTTCGTCAAGGTTTTGATTTCCCCGGAGGCCAATAAAAGATCGCAGGATTCAAAGATATCAGAAATCTCGCCATCATAAGCACCCGCATTCATGAAGACTGCCCCGCCGATACTGCCAGGAATCCCACAAGCAAACTCGAAACCCGTCAAGTCGGCATCTAAAGCGACATATGTGGTATCAATCAATTTGGCACCTGCCTCAGCCGTCACCAGATTGCCCTCCACGGTTACTTCCGTCATATCAGTCAACATGATGACCAAACCGCGGATACCACCGTCTTTGACAATCAAGTTGCTAGCATTGCCTAAGACCATCCAAGGAATAGCTAGTTCACGACAAGCGTCTACTAAGGCTTTCGTTTCCTCCGCATTTTTCGGGAAAGCCAGCAAATCGGCGGTACCGCCAGTTTTGGTAAAGGTGTAATTGGTTAAAGGTTCCTCCACTAAGATGGCAATCTCGGGGAAACGTTCTTTCAGTTCATTGTTCACAGTTAGTTTCCTTTCTCAAATCCTAGCGCCCCTCTGGTAAAACTCAAGCGCTAGAAAGTTCTCGTCAACAGACATCTGGTCTATTTTAGCACGAGACAGTAAAAGGCGCTAGTCTAGGGGAATATCCCTTAAGAAAATCAACAAAATCAGGTAACCCCTCCCTATCAATAGCCGGCCTCTTGTAATAACTGTTCGCAAATTTGATGGCTAGTGCGTATATTTGCTTGCCGCAAATTAGTCGCATCTCCAGTAGCTACCGCTGCCAAAAAGGCCTCAATCATCGGTTGAAACCCGCGTTTATGCAACGTGCTTTCCCAATCATTTTCTCGGATTTCCTTGCGTTGTTGCTTGCTGGTACTAGTCAAATGGATTAACTCCGACAGATTTTGTTGCCCACTAGCCGCAGTCACTTGATAGTGTTCCACATTGGCCCCACCTACTAAGTCCATATGCAAAAAGGCCGTGGTTTTTGCCGTAGTCAGGCGAACATGGACTTGTTGCAAAAGACCTTCTTGAACCAGAAACTGACCCTCGCTGTTCAACACGGGCTCCTCTAGCAAATACACTGCCGTATCCACCAAATGCAGTAACAAATCATAAACCACGAAACGCACCGGCTGGGGTTCGTTGACGCGGTTTTTTTGCAAAATCAGTAAATGCTTATCGGCGGTTTCTTTCAAATTTGCCACCAAAGGCACGAAACGGCGGTTGAAGCCAGCCATCAGAAACACGCCACGTTTTTTGGCTAAGTCCAGCAGTTCTTCAGTTTCTTGGAAGGATTCTGCTAAGGGTTTGTCCATAAAGACGTGCACTCCTGCTTCCAGACAGGTTTTTGCCAACTGGTAGTGGACCTTGGTAGCGGCATGAATCATCACGCCATCAGGTTTTTCTGCTAATACTTCCTGGATTGAACCATAGACATTTTGAAATTGATAGTTTGCTTGGAGCAACTGTCTGGTCTCAGGGTTGCTGCTGGCAAATAAAAAGGTCGCCTGATGTCGGTTTTCACTATAGACCGGTAAATAAGCTTTTTGGGCAATCCCACCGATTCCTACTACGCCAATTTTCATCTTTTCCTCCTACCTTCTGACTTTTAGCAAGTCGTGAAGTCCTTTTCTTTCATCTTACCTTATTTTTCGCTAAAATGGACAGAGATATGAGTCTGTACCCGCAAGTCGCAGTCAGATTCATGATAGGAGGATCTTAGGATGAAATTTATTTCTTGGAATGTCAATGGTTTGCGAGCAGTGGTTCAGAAAAACTTCATGGAGGCTTTCCATGAGCTAGATGCCGACTTTTTCTGTCTGCAAGAAACCAAATTACAAGCCGGCCAAATTGATTTGGACTTACCTGGCTATCATCAATACTGGAACTACGCCGTAAAAAAAGGCTACTCCGGTACCGCCATTTTTGCCAAAGAACCAGCTTTAACCGTAAGCTACGGAATCGGGCTTGAAGAACATGACCAAGAAGGTCGCGTGATCACTTTAGAATATGCGGACTTTTATTTGGTTTGTTGCTATACGCCAAATTCACAAAACGAGCTACGACGCTTGGACTACCGCATGACTTGGGAAGATGTCTTTCGCCAGTACTTGCAAGGCCTCAACACGAAAAAAGGGGTCATTCTCTGTGGTGATCTAAACGTCGCCCACGAAAATATCGACTTAAAAAATTGGAAAACCAATCAAAAAAATGCCGGCTTTACCCCACAAGAACGAGGCAAATTCACTGAACTTTTAGAAGCGGGCTTTATCGACTCCTTCCGCTATTTCTACCCTGATTTAACCGGAGTCTACTCTTGGTGGAGCTACCGTTTTAACGCTCGTAAAAACAATGCGGGATGGCGGATTGATTACTTTGTTGTTTCAGAAGATCTCAAAGACCGCTTAGCCGACGCCAAGATTCACACCGAAATTTTTGGCAGTGATCACTGTCCCGTGGAATTGGATTTACTATCATAAGCCCATAACCAATCAAATCGAGGCCCTCCGAAAGTTGGGCCTCGTTTTTTTGCAAATAAAAGACTGCCCCCCATTGAAGCATCAAAAAGACTACTATCAACAAAATAGGGAGACTTGCTACAGGCGTCACCTAGTTTTGTCGTTTTAAAGAAATCCGAGAACAAAAGAAACTTTTGCGCATCTAGTCCATCTAATATAGCATTCCCTAAGCGGATCTAGCAAAATGACGATGGTTCATTAGCTGGCATTTTACGGTCTCTCTACCATCCTAGGAATCTCCAGAAGCAGGTCACCCTTTTTGCTTATCGGCTTGGCTTTTGCGTTGCTTCTGACAAACAGGTATACTGGCGATAGCACCTGTTTCAGAGGTAAATTTTCAAAGCACCAGAGGAGAGGATGATACACTGTGGAATTACATAATCTAACAGAAACGGAAGCCTTTGCCGAAATTATCGGTAAGGTGGCTGCCCCTGGAGATGTATTAATATTGACTGGCGAGCTAGGCGCGGGAAAAACGACCCTTACCAAAGGCATCGCCAAAGGATTAGGGATCAAGCAGCTGATTAAAAGTCCGACATACACCATCATTCGGGAATACAATAGCGGCCGCCTCCCCCTTTACCATATGGACATCTACCGCGTCGAATCCGGGGCAGATGATTTAGGTCTGGAAGATTATTTTGAAGGCGAGGGTCTCTGCGTCGTGGAATGGGGTAATCTGCTAGCAGACAGTCGCCCAGAAGACTATCTGGAGTTGACTTTAATCAAAGACGCCAAGGACGAAAACCAACGTGAAGTTACCCTTCAAGCTCACGGTCCCCAAGCAAGCGCCTTTGAAACGCGGATTCTGACGAGTTGGGAGCCATAACATGGATATTTCACTACGACTTCCCGAAGCGGCGGATGCTTCAGCTCTTTTGGCCTTATTAGATCAAGTCGCACAAGAAACCGAGTTTGTGGCCTTAGATCGCTTAGGTATGACTCTGACACCAGAGCTCTTGGGTCACCAACTTACCGCCATCGCTGAAAGTCCCAACAATTTACTATTAGTCGCAGAAACAAGTACTGGAGAACTGATTGGCACAGCTTCGGTAACTGCTGATAGCGATCCTCGGACTGCTCATATTGGCGACGTGGGAATTGCGATCTTGAAAGAATACTGGGGCTTTGGAATCGGTAGTCTCCTGCTGGATGAAGTCCTCTATTGGGCCGAAACCAGTGAACTTATTCGCCGCCTAGAGCTGACTGTCCAAGTCCGCAACCAGCGGGCAGTCCACCTCTATCAACGATTTGGCTTTCACACAGAAGCGACCCTCTCCCGGGGAGCCCGCGGCGATGACGGGACTTTTCTTGACGTCTATTTGATGAGCCGCCTGATTGACTAGCAATCTCAAAGCTAGCTTTTCGAACTGTCCAATGGCTGTCTGCTCCCTTTACGATTCGAATACTTTCGCCTTTTGAAATTTTAAGAGCTTGCACCATCTAAAAAGCGGCCTTTCTCAAAAATGAGAAAAGGCCGCTTTTTAGATGGGCAGATTTACTGAACCGTCACCAATTTTTTCAAGGGTGCTACGCCAAATTCATCTTCTTGTCGCAATAAAATCTGGGCACAAGCACGACTATCCTCTAAGGCATCATGGTGATTTAACAAAGGAATTTTTAATTGCTCGCACATCGTGTTTAGGCGATGATTCGGAAACTCTGGATATAGTTTTCGGCTGGAGCGAGCAGTACAAAGAGATAAAAATGGTGGTTGTTCCAAGCCATAATAAGCCAAGGTACCCTTCAACACCCCATTATCAAAAGGCGCATTATGAGCCACGATTAGACTGTTTTCATTATAGTATTGCTGAATCTGTTCCCAAACGGTGGGAAACTTTGGCGCCGTGGCTACATCTCTTGGATGAATCCCATGAATTTGGATATTGCGCCAAAAAAAGTCCGTCTCTGGTTTGATCAACGTATAGTATTCCCCGACAATCTGGCTATTACGCACCATGACCAAGGCCAGCGAACAGGCACTGTAGGGTTTTGCATTCGCCGTCTCAAAATCCATCGCGATAAAATTCACTTCAACGCCCCCTTCACTACACTTCTCAAAGAAATATACCACGATTTCCCGGGAAAAGGCAGACAGATTTCTCAGGCTTTACCGAAACTGAAATTTTTCGATACAAAAAGCCCTCACCAAAAGTGGTGAGGGCTATTCCATGACATCTGCAAGCTATTAGGCAATATAGATGTCAATTATTTTTTGCTATCAAGGGCCTGAGCTGCAGTAATCAATGACAATTTGTAGACATCTTCTTCGTTGGCACCACGAGACAAGTCCGAAACTGGTTGATTCAAGCCTTGCAAGATTGGTCCAATGGCTTCAAAACCACCGAAACGTTGCGCAATCTTGTAGCCGATGTTACCCGCCTGCAAATCTGGGAAGACAAAGACCGTTGCTTTACCAGCTACTGGTGAGTCAGGCGCTTTTAAGGCACCCACTGAAGCCACGTAAGCTGCGTCAAATTGCAACTCGCCATCGATTAACAATTCTGGAGCAATTTCTTGGGCGATTTTGGTCGCTTCGGCAACTTTGTCCACTTCAGGAGCTTTAGCAGAACCTTTAGTAGAGAAGCTCAACATCGCCACTTTAGGATCAATATCGAACAATTCAGCTGTTTTCGCAGAATCCACTGCGATTTCGGCTAGTTCTTGCGCGTTAGGGTTGACGTTAATGGCACAGTCAGAGAACAAGTATTTTTCTTGGTCCCGGCCACGAACCATCAAGAAAGCCCCACTTGTACGGCTCACACCTGGTTTGGTTTTGATAATTTGCAACGCTGGACGGACAGTATCACCAGTTGAGTGAACCGCACCAGAAACCATCCCGTCAGTAATTCCCATAAATGTCAGCATCGTACCAAAGTAGTTAACATCTTTTAAAATTTCACGAGCTTGTTCTTCAGTGGCTTTGCCTTTACGACGTTCCACGAAAGCGGCAACCATTTCGTCAAATTTATCATAGTTATTTGGATCAAGAATTTCGAAGTTTTCAACAGAGACACCACGATCTTCAGCGGCTGCTTTCACTTCTTCCACGTTACCGATTAAGATTGGTTCCACTAAGCCGTCTGCTTTCAAACGAGCAACCGCTCCCAAAATCCGTGGTTCAGTCCCTTCTGGAAATGCAATCCGGATGTTTTTGCCATAAATTTTGGATTTCAAACTTTCAAATAATTCCACTTGAAATACCCTCCACTAAATTATTGTTTTGTGATCTTAGTCATCACGAGCCTCGACCATCGCTTTTACTTTTTCATAAAAACGACTGTCAAACGATTTCTTCTTCATCATACACTATTCCACTTGAAAAAAACAGTTTCATTTGCTGTTATACAGAAAAAACATGGTTTTCGTTACGCTTTTCACATACTCCACCTTTTATTGTATAACAGTTGAATCTATTGTATTACAAAACCGGAGCTACATCAGGCAAACACCACGCTATCGGAGCTTTTCCCAATTTTTCTAAGGCAGCATTGGCCTTGGAGAAAGGTTTTGAACCAAAAAAGCCACGATAGGCTGATAAAGGACTGGGATGTGGTGCAGTAATCACTGGATGCTTCTTAGTATCAATCATTTTTACCTTGGTCTGCGCCGGTTTCCCCCACAAGACAAAGACCACTGGCTCCTCTCGCTGGTTTAGCTTACGGATGATTTCATCGGTAAACTGCTCCCAACCTTTGCCTTGATGAGAATTGGCGGCTCCGCTTCTGACCGTCAGCACCGTGTTTAGCAATAGCACTCCTTGTTGGGCCCAGCTAGTCAGATTACCATGGGCGACTGGTTGGCAGCCAAGATCCGTAGCCATTTCTTTGTAAATATTTTGCAAACTAGGTGGTGTTTTTACGCCCGGCTGGACGGAAAAAGCCAGTCCATGGGCTTGATTGGGGCCATGGTAAGGGTCTTGCCCGAGGATTACCACCTTGACATCTTCATAAGGTGTCAAATTCAACGCAGCAAAGATTTGCTCTTTTTTCGGATAAACAGTTTGATGGGCAAATTCTTGTTCTAAAAACTGCCACAGCTTTTGGTAATACGGCTTTGTGAATTCATCTGACAAAATGGTCTGCCAACTGTTAGTCAATAATTTTTCCACTGTTACACTTCCTTTTTGACTTTTGACAAGAGCGGCGCAGGCTGCTTGCCGATTTTCTTTAGTTTACGCTAAATCTCTTCTCCTGTCTTGCAAATCCTGATGCCTTCCCTGTCAGACCACCCTGAGAATGTGGTAAACTAGGAATAACCGGGCTACTAGAATTGCCCAACACTTTCGAGAAAAATGAGGAACGAACATGATTAAATTAATCGCATCTGATATGGATGGTACTTTATTAGACAATGATATGCAGATTTCACCAGAAAACGTGGCAGCCATCAAGGAAGCCCAGGCTCGTGGTATCGAATTTATCGTCGCCACTGGTCGCAACCGAGAAGAAGCGGTACCAGCTTTGTCCGCTGCCGGAATCAACTGTGCCATGGTTACCTTAAACGGTGCCCATGTTTTTGACCCCACCGGACAATCCTTATTTATCGTGCCCATTCCCTATGAGGAAGCGTGTCGCTTATTTGACCTCTTGGAAAGCCGGGACATTTATTTTGAAGTCTTCACTAATCAGGGGTTGTATTCAGAAAACCAAGAAGAACGCATCCAACTCTTTGCTGAGCATATCGCAGAAATCATGCCCCATCTGACCCACAAGATGGCCATTGCGATGACAGCGGCTCACCTAGAGCAATTGCCCATCATTCATACTGAAAATATTCGCCAAACACTGCTAGATGAAGAACTGGAAGTCTTAAAAATTATCTGCCTCCACAACGAAGGTCCCGCAATCTTAGGACCTGTAGCCGCCGAAATCGATCGTTACGGAGATTTGGTCGTCACTTCATCTGGCACCAACAATCTAGAAATCAACCATAAAAATGCCCAAAAAGGAATTGCCGTGGCCCATATCGCCAAAGATCGCGGCATCGATTTGGCTGACGTGATGACTATCGGAGACAATCTGAACGACCTCAGCATGATTCAACTTGCCGGTGTCAGCTTTGCCATGGAAAATGCCCATCTGGAATTAAAAGAAAACGCCAAATACCATACCGACTCCTACCTCAACTCAGGAGTTGGCAAGGCCATTCTTCGCGCCATTAACGAAGAGCTTTAATCAGCGTAGTCAACTAAACCGGCCCTAGCGCTAGTCTGATTTCGCTAATTGCTGCAGAAAACTATGATGGATGAACTTTTGATACACATTTGAAGCAAAGGAGGCGGCTGTTGTGTCAGAGTTTTTTATTCAAGATAAACAATTGTCCAGTATCACGCGGACAATCGTCAAAAATGAAGCTGGTAAATCCTTGTTTCTTTTAGTCGGCCGCTGGGGGACCAAAGGGGATGCCCTTTCCTTGTACGCCATGGATGGCCAGTTGGTGGCTAGTATCAAGCAAGTCAGTTTCACTTTTGGCACCCGTTTTGAAATCTATCAAGATTTTCAAAAAGTCGGTACCTTACAAAAGATCTTCAATTGGCCAGGAGATTTTTATTACATTCAACAATTACACTGGACCGTCCAGGGAGACATATACAATCACCGCTACGGTATCCGTCACTTCAATCAAGTGATCATGACGATGGATAAAGCCACCTTGTTGACGGGGGATTACTATGTTCTAGATGTCACCCACGACGAGGATGCCCCCTTGTGTATCTGTATTGCCGCCATCTTGGATTATTGGCTTTATAATCGCAAAAAAAATACCAAGCAAGAAGATAACTGGCATTTTTTACCTAGTAATGGCTGCTAACCCAATTGAAGAATCCATTAGCCAGTGCTACCTATTTTTTATAGGTGGCACTGGCTTTTTTATTGATAAAGAACTTATAAAAATTAGACGCCAAAAAGGTTGATAGTTCAGGAATTAAGTGGCGTATCATGCCGTCATTTTGATGTCACGAAAAAGATGAGATTTAGCGTAGTAGGATTGAGATGACGGTAGCTCAATCTTGAAAGCTACTGTCATCTCAATCCTACTGCACAAAATTCCACCTTTTTCACGATAAGCTTGCTTTCTTTTTAAGGAAGAAAATAGCAAGTTTTGGGGAGCAAAGTCAACAATCAATTATCGATAAAACAGGGCGGACTTGCTGGGGGAGAATGCCTCGGGTAGTAGTGTCAAGGATGTCTGAGTACTAAATGATCGTTGGCGCACACAGTTCACCTAAGCAGAGTTCGCTAAGATGAACTAGCAAAACGACAACTGTTTTTGGTTGGCATTTACCGTTTCCACTCCCCCCTGAGAAATTCTCCAGAAGCAAGCCTGCTCTGTTTCCCTATCATTAAAAAGTGTTTTTTAATTCTCATAAAAATTCTTGCACAAAGTCGAATATTCTGAATCTTTAATCTTGTGTAAAGCCAGTTAAACTAGCTATACAAACCGCTTTTAAGGCGTTACAATAAGGCTGTGAAAAAGGTTAGAAAAAAGAGTTAATAAATAGAAATCCATGTTTTCTATCTTCATTTTACATAGACCAGATAATTTTAGGAGGATGTACCATGGAACCAACAGAATATCAAAAGAAAGCCGAACGTAGCCAAACCGCTTTAACCAAAAGTGAGTTTAACCCACAAGATCCCTTGTCTGCTTATTGCATCCCTGCTTTAGCCATCGGATCAGAAGAAGTCGTTCCCAACTACGGTGTGTCGGAGTTCGATCAAGGAACGGTTGCCTTCTTCTGTGGCATCATTGGCTTGGCGGTTGGCATCATCCTGATGGCTTTCATTTTCCCATTGATGCGTTTTGTCAGCCCTGAATTCTACGGTTCATTGCTTTATCTCTTGCTGAGCATTGGCCTTTCTTGGTATGCTGGCGAACGTGTCGGCCATCTTTTGTGCCAACATTATTACAAAAACCATCGTTAAGAAAGCTGATTACTAATAGTTAGCCAAAACCGCCCTAGTGAACCATTGCTAGGGCGGTTTTGTTGCCTTAACGAGTTTAGTTGGCTAACCCTAATCCAAAACTGCTAATGAGCAATTCACCTGAGAAACCTCAAAACTCGTGCTATACTTTTTGCTAATGAGTGAGGCACGTTTTACAGCCTCACTACTTACAGGAGGTTTCATGATGATCAAAATCCTTTATATTTCCATTTCGGGCAATACCCGTTCCTTTATCAAACGACTGATAGACTATGCCGAAGCTCAGCAAGAAAAAGACACTGAGGCACCACGAGTGTTGGCAGTAGAAATCGATGACAATACCCTCCCCGCTTTGGAAGAAGCTCCCTATTTCGCTTTTGTTCCTACGTACCTTGAAGGTGGCAACGGTGTGGACAATGGCGATCAAGAAATCCTCACCGAAAGTTTACGGGAGTATCTAGCCTATAAAGACAATGCTACTCGCTGTCTGGGAGTCGTTGGCAGTGGCAATAAGAATTTCAATCGCCAATACTGCCTGACTGCCAAACAATATGCTCAAGCGTTTGACGTCCCTTTTTTGGCAGACTATGAGCTACGGGGAACCACTTCTGATATCACACGAGTTTATGATATTTTGAAGGGAATTGTCCTAGCATAATATCTTACGAATCAAAAAACGTCTCCCCCATCACTACAAACCAGTAGTCAATCGAGGAGACGTCTTTGATTATTTTGCTAATTCAGAAAGCTTTTGCGTCAAGGAAATTCTTTGTTTGCGCAGGAAGTTGACATAATGGCCTAAAACATAGAGCACCACCATCGCTGCAATCACGGTTTCAATCCCCGCAACTACGGTCAACCACCCCATGTTGTAGCCAGCAGCATTCAAGAAGCGGCTGGCTGCTGTAATCGCCATCGCCGAAATCACCAAGGGGAAGGTGAAGGCCGCGTAACTTGGGTAAAATGGCAAGGTAATGAGTTTCACAATGCGTGTAATGATGAACCAATACAAGACTTGGGACAAAATCAACAAGGGGACAACCAGCCAAGCTTGCGGCTCAGGGAAAGCTTTTAAATAACCGGTCAAAAGCAAAGAACCAGGGGCTGCAATAATGGTAATCAAGGGCAGCGTTGGATCCGGCATATTTTTGACTTTGAAGACCCGATGGATAATAAATGGTAACAATAACAAGTAAAGAAATAACCCAATCCAGAAGTTGACTTGGCCTAACATTGGGAAGAAGTTCGGACTAGTCACTGAGATGACCCCTAACCCTACATAGACGATAAACCAACTAGGGTACAGGTGATCGATGGCGACAGATGGTTTGATCAAAAAATGATAGCTAAAATACACCATCAAGCCGTAATGAATCAAAATTGCGACTAACCAAATATATTTCACCAGTGGCGCAATCGTCGTCAACTGCAGCAGATACGTACACAATACCATAACAGCCATGGTAAATGTTGGCGAGACGGAAGCGACGATGGGATCTTTCAAGGTATCTTTCACATGACCAAATGTTAAAAAAATCTTGGTCAAAATTAAAATCATCAACGCACCAGCGACGATCCCCATCCCATTGCCAATGGTTTGATAGCCGTAGTCTTTCACGAGATTCCCCAAAGAGGCTAGCCCTAGAATTAAGCCACACATTGGGATTGGTACAATTTTCAAAAACTGTTTCATGCCATAAACTCCTTCATTTTGGTTTTTAAATTTTCCTTGCTTTGTGAAAAGCAACAACGATAGTTTTTCATTCGCTATTTTCAAAAAAGAACGAACAAAACCTTTCAACATCGACTAGTATACTCCCTTTGTTACATTTCGCAAAATAAATAGTATAAATATTTATGATTAAGGAATATAATGAAAGAGCCATCATTCTTTTTGGTGACGAGCACCTTCAAAGTAGGAATTTTTTCGTGTTTTTTCTGCCTTTGTCTGCTCGCAACTGCACTTATTTCAACCTATTTTCCAAGGAGGAAATCCTGATGTTCCAATTGCTAAAAACCTTTATCACCGTCTATGAAACCCGTAATTTTACCCATGCGGCAGAAATTCTCTTTTTGTCGCAACCCACCATCTCTTTGCAAATCAAAAAAATGGAAGAGCAATTGCAAACGAGCCTTTTTGAGCGTAGTGGCAAACAGGAAATTCGCCCGACAGAAGAAGCCGATTTCTTTTATCCACGAGCGCTACAAATCATGGCCACCTGGGATGACACCGCAAGTCGCATCAAAGAAAAAGAAAATTTCCGAGAACACATCATCATCGCCTGTTCCCATACCTGTGGCGTCTATTTTGTACCAGCCATCATCGCTTACCTGGTAGCACAACACCCGACTGTCGATTTCACTTTGCAAATGATGAACTCTGAAGAAGTGATACATCAATTGGAACAAAACAAAGCCGATATCGGTTTTATCGAAAAGGCTGGTCGCAGTGAAACGTTACACCAACAAGAAATTTATCAAGATGAACTCGTCTTGGCAGGAAACCCGGATTCGGCTTATTGGCTTTTACGCGAAGAAGATTCTGGCCTGCGCTTAATGAATGAAAACTACTTAAAACTTCATAACCGCAATCCCCATTTGATTCATGTCAATAATAACGAAATGCTCCTTTCCCTACTGGATCAAGGAGTGGGCCAAGCGATTGTTTCCAAGTTGTCCTTACGCAAGGATAGTACTTGGCAGGAATTACCAGAAAATAATCATCGCTTCTTCTATTTAATGACCCCAAATCACGCATTTCGCGATATAATAAAAAACATCCTGGCCAGTATCGCCACCTATTTGGCCAAAAATAGTTAAGAAAGTCGAGAACTGTTATGAATGAATTAAAAATCGCTCTTGCCATCATCGCCGGGGTCATTGTCTTGTTCTTTCTCATGGACATCTATGGCCGCCAAAAACTAAAACGCATGGTAGCTTATCGCTGGGGTCGTCAGCCGCACCAAAACCGTCTAGACAAAGAAGAAAGCCTCAAGCAAGCATGGCAAACGGAAAAAGCCTTCCGCAAAGCCGATTCCGAGGTAGATGACATCACCTGGTATGACTTGGATATGTTTGCTATTTTTGATTTGATTAATGCCACCTACTCTAGCGTTGGTTCCGAAGCCCTGTACCAGCGCCTCCGCAATTTTGACCTAGGGAAAGCAGATAAAACCGAAGCCTTGATTGCCTTTTATGAAAAAAATCCCCATATCCGGGAAAATGTCCAGTACCATTTTGCCCGCCTTGGCAAACAAGACAACAATTTTACCAAAGATTATCTGGCTAATGGTGTCAAAAAAGAGCTGGGGAATTTTTGGACCTTCCTCCTTCTTGGCTGCCTACCGATTCTCGGGATTTTGTTATTGATTTTCCGCCAAGGTCCCGGAATTTTATTACTGATTGGTGCTATCTTGATTAACGTAGTTTATTATCTAATGAAGAAAAACGAACTAGAAACTGAGCTCAACAGTATGCGCTACTTGGTGCAAACCATCGCCTTGGCGGAAAAAATCGCCAAAGTACCAATCCCTGATCAAGCCGCGATCAAGGAAAATCTGAAACCCTTAAAAGGCATCGCCACATGGGGCTTCTCCTTTCGCCCCAAAGGCACCTCAGAAATCGACATGATTATGGATTATGTCAATATGATGTTTATGATTCCTTTTATTGCCTACAATTTTGTGCTAAAAAAAATCAGTAACCATTCCCAAAAAGCCATCAACCTCTGGGAACTCTTGGGCAATCAAGAAGTCGCTATCGCTATCTTAAATTTTCGGACTTATATGCCACTAAGCTGCATTCCCGAGTTTCGTGACGGTTCCGTGGAAGCAGAATCTGTCTATCATCCCTTGGTCAATGGCGCCATCGTCAACCCAGTGGATTGGCATCAAAACACCCTAATCACCGGCTCCAATGCCTCTGGGAAGTCCACCTATGTCAAAGCCATCGCCATCAGCTGTGTCTTATCACAAACCATCAATACCGCAGTGGCGGAAAGTTTCGCCCTACAACCAGGACACGTCATCACCTCGATGGCGATTGAAGACGATATTTTTGAAGGAGATAGTTATTTCATCGCTGAAACCAAGTCCATCAAACGCTTGTTGGATTTAGTGCAAACCAATATCCGCTGTTACTGCTTCATCGACGAAATCCTCAAAGGTACCAATACCGTGGAACGGATTGCAGCCTCTTCCAGCGTGGTGGCTTGGATTGCTGATCACCCCAGTCTGGCCTTTGTCGCCACTCACGATATCGAGCTGACGGAAATTCTCAAAAATAAATGCGCCAATCTGCATTTTTCAGAAACCGTTACCGATGAAGAAGGTGTCACCTTCGACTACAAAGTCAAGGAAGGCCCTTCCACCAGCCGCAATGCCATCGCCTTGCTGAAGGTTTTGCAGTATCCGCAAGCCGTCGTCGCCAATGCTCAGAAAGAAGCGGCTTACTTTGATGAAGAACGCAGTTGGCAAGTGTTGGAATAAACTTTTCTTGATACAACAAACATCCTAGCATGACCAACATCCTTTTGGTTGCGCTAGGATGTTTTTCTGATTTCCTCCCAATGTTCCCATCGATTAAAGATGATTATGATCGCGAGAGCTAGTAATCCCATACATAAGAAAAACGAATCGCCTTACTTTTCTCCAATGAAGTTTTTCAATCGTTAACATTTCCCCTGTACTTCCACAAAAAGGGCTCTAAGCAAACAAGGCTGCATCTTTTTTTTACAACAAAATAACCTGACACAGCCGAAAGATTGCGGTTGTGTCAGGTTATTCCTTAAAGGCCGTTAAAACCCATTATTCTCCGCCAACGTCTTGAACCATTCCCCAGATTTTTTAATCGTCTTAATCTGCGTGTGGATGTCATTGGCAATCAAGCCATAGCGGTTCCGGTAGGCATTGCTCCAAGACCAGCAATCAATCGGGGTCCATAGATGGTAACCAAAACAGTTGGAACCCTCTTCAATCCCTTGATGCAACCATTGGAGATGTTCTTTGATAAAGTCGATGCGGTAATCGTCTTGAATCTGGCCTTTGTCATCCATAAAGCGTTCTTCCCGAGAAACTCCCATCCCATTTTCAGAAACAAACCAAGGAAGATTCCCATAATTATCGCGAATATTGATGGCAATGTCATAGACTGCTTTGGGATAGATTTCCCACCCTTTGTCAATATTCATACGACGGCCAGGCATTTGGTAGGCATCATAATAACGATCAGGCATCCAGGCCCCCACTGAATTCGGCGCAATATCCGGTGCCTTCACTCGGTTTGGATGATAGAAATTCACTCCGATGAAATCAACGGTGTTTTCCTTAATCAAAGCTAGCTCGGCGGCGGTTGACTGCCACAATACCCCATCTTTGGTCAGCAATTCGACTAATTCCGCGGGAAACGTCCCTTTGATGGCCGGATCGAGAAACATTTTATTGTTCCACAGTTCGGCAATGCGGGCAGCCTCTTGATCAGCTTCGGCTTCTGATGCGGCGTAAGTCGGCGTCAAGTTTAACACGGTCCCAATCCGGCCACCGGCTTCTGGTTGCCCCATTTCGCGAAATTTGGCCATCACCTTAGCAGAAGCGAGGTTTAAATTGTACGCTACTTGTACCGCCTTCTTGCCATCCACCAGTTTGGGATAGTGGAATTGGAACAAGTACTCGCCATCCACCACCACCATCGGCTCATTGTGGGTCACCCAGTCTTTCACTCGGTCACCAAACAAAGCGAAGCACTGCTCGGCAAATCCCACAAATAAATCGACTACTTTCTTCGATTCCCAACCACCGTATTTATGGTACAGTTCCACTGGTAGGTCAAAATGATGGAGGTTAAAAATTGGTCGGATTCCCTGAGCCAAAAACTCGTCAATCACATGATTGTAAAAAGCCACTCCCGCTGGATCCACTTCATTGGTTTCCAAATCCTTGATGAGACGGGTCCATTGAATCGAAGTACGAAGGGAGTTCAAGCCCGTCTGTTTCATCAATGCGATATCTTCTCGGTAGCTATTGTAAAAGTTTGACGCCGTATCTGGCCCCACTTGGTCATAAAAAACTTCAGGCTCAATATCATACCAATGATCAAACATATTGGCATGTTTCTTTTGAAAACGGCCTTCTGATTGGGGACCAGACGTGGCGGCACCCCACCAGAAATCTTTTGGAAATGTCAACATAGTATTCTACTCCTTTTCTTTCAAAACGTCGGCTAAACATTGCCGCATGTGGTCGCCAAATTTTGGCAAGTATTCATGACCATACTCTGGATAAAACAACATTTCTTTGTCAGCTGCGCTACTTAGCTGATTGTATACAGCAAACTGAGTTTTTGGAGGACAGACGGTATCAGCCAGTCCGATTGCCCAATGCACCTTTCCTTTGATCCAAGGAGCGAAGTATTGCAAGTCAATATAGTCCAAGGTCTCAAAGAATGCTGCTTCTCGTTGGTGCAAGGGGTCTTTAAAGCGAAACCAATAAGCCAACTCTTCATAGGCGGAGTTTTCCACATCCAAGCGATAGGCTTCACGATAATCACTCAAAAATGGGTAGCAAACAAATGCTTCTTTGATTTCCGGTGCAACAGCCGCACAAATCAAGGCCAAAGCCCCGCCTTGTGAGGCACCATAAGCATACAGCTGGCTGGTATCCACTTGCGGTTCAGCCACCATGATTCTTGTCAATTGGTAAATATCGAGAAAGACACTTCGATAAAACAAAGCCTTTGGTCCCGACTCCACGCCTCGGATGATATGGCCTTTTAAACTGGTTTTCGTGGTCAAGCCTACATCTTCTGATAACCCGCCTTGTCCCCTGACATCCAATGCCACTACCCAAAAGCCTTCAGCAGCCATCGCGACCTTATCGGACCAGTCCCCAGCATCGGTATGGTACCCATGAAATTGAAATAAGAGGGGGGCCTTTTTTAGTGGATGTTTTGGCCGAATGAGCTGACAATGGATAGTCGCTCCTTGAACACCTGTGAAAGTCAAATCAAAGGCTTCAGCTACGGAAGAAGCCAAGGGATGGGGCTCTAGGTGATAGTCCGTCCCCAAAGCGGCTACTTCTTGAAACCCTGCCTGCCAAAAGTCTTCAAAATCAGCTGGTTTTCGCTGACTTCCTTGATAGCTTTGCCACAATTTTTGGGCATCTGTTGCATACATTAAGCTTGCTCCTTTCGTAAGTAATAGTTAGCCACAGCCCCTATCAGATTGGCATCTTGTTGAAACTGACAAATCTTCACTGTAATCTGTTGGTCCTCTGAGTGATGTTGTTGCTGTAGCAAACGCAATTGGTCTTGTACTGGCGCCAATAAATCTTTCCGCCTTGAGAGACCTCCCCCGAGACAGACGACTTCCGGATCGACCACCAAGCAGACATTGTAAATACCAATCGCCAAAGCTCGGTGCAATTGTTGGACTTCTTGCTGGGCTAATGGATCGCCAGTGCCCGCCAAGTCAAATAGTTCTCGGCCGGTAATCCCCGGTACCAAGCCTTTTTGCGTGGAATAGCGCTTTGCTGCATGAACGGGACTTGCCAGTTCACTTAAGGTTTGACCGTTTTCTGTCAGCATGTAGCCAAACTCGCCACCAAATAAACTCTGGCCTTTGACTAGTTTGCCCTCCAACACTACGGCACCACCGATTCCCGAACCAATGATGAAAGAAACAGCGCTTTTGGCCCCTTTAGCAGCTCCATAAAAAGCTTCGGCTAATCCGGCACAGTTGGCATCATTTTCCACAAAAACTGGTTTTCCCAATAAGTCTGTCAGTTCTGCTACGAAGGGCATCCGGTGAATATAAGGAATCGCACTATAACCACCAATAATCCCCGCCTCACTATCGACAGCTCCCGGCACACTGATCGTCACCGCTTCAATCGGCTCCTGACTGCAACTAGCCAGATTGTGCAACGTGGCTTTGAGTCCGGCCTTCATCTGCTCCCAAGTCGCAGGTGTCACAAAGGAGCCGTTGCCAGTCAAGGCTTCTGCTTCCCAGAGGGCATATTTGACACCCGTCCCTCCGATATCAATTGCTAAAATACTCAAGAACTTCCCCTACTTTCTCAACCAATTTACCTACCCTATTTTTCATCGTAAGTAGTCATTTAAATTTTAAGTCTATACTTTTTGAATTTGAAAATCAAAAGAAAAAGCGGAAAGGTTGTTTTCCGCTTACTTATTCCCTTGTTAAGACGAACTCCACCGAAAAGCTGTCATATCGGTGAACTGAAATGGAGTACTCAAAAGCCACCCCTGTGTCAAAATAGGCGATTTGCTCCGCCACTGCCACCGGATCCCCCGGTTCCAATTCCAGATACTGTTGTTCGATCTCAGTCGCCTTACGCACACTGATGCGTCGATGACCACTTTGGATTTTTAAACCGAGATCGCCTTCGATATATTCATAGATGGAGCCTTCGATATTGGCTTTTTTTAAGCCTGGAATCAAATCGATAGGCATGTACATTTTTTCCATAACGAGTGGCTTGCCGTCGATGTAACGAGCCCGATAAATATCATAGACAAAGGTATCCTCTTGCATATTCAACTTGTTTTTAACCAAGTCATCCGCCTCTACTACCTTAAACTCCAAAATTTGACTTTTAACTTCTTTTCCTGGATTCAGAGCAGTCGTCCCACGAAATTGATTCGCCACCGCGATGCGTTCCATTTCATCAGTGGCCAAATCCTTGACAAAAGTACCAGATCCACGACGTTTGATAATCAATCCCTCTGACACTAACATATCCAAGGCTTTTTTCACCGTCATCTTACTAGCGTCATATTCCACACAAAGATCTTTTTCGAAGGGAAGTTGTTGATTTGCTTGATACACACCTTCCAGTATCTTCTTACGGATATCACTGGAAATAAGGATATATTTTTTCATCGTCATGTTTCCTCCACTTATGGCTTGTCCTAACATCTTATCCTATCTGCTACCGAATGGGAAGAGCGGGCCCCTGTTCTTTTGAGATTATTTACCTACTCGCCGTAAATGATACAGCTGAGATGCATAGTCTCCGGGCAATTGCCGGGACCAATAGTCTTGCGGGCGACCGATATAATTGCCTCCCATAAGTAAACCAATGCTGGATAGATCTTTACCAGAACGCAATTGGGGCTGTTGATTGATTTGGTAGCTGGCTTCTAAATCTAAACCAGTCAATAACAAACGGCGATATGCCGGATTCGGTTTACCCAACACTTGATAATCCGCCACCAACGCTTCACTCAAATCTTTTGAAACCACCATCCAACTACACTGCGTATCATCAAAGGGGCTATTCAGGCGATAAAAACGTCCTTCATGGATCAGTTCTCGGTATTCTTTAAAGGTAACAATTGCCGCTTTCACCTGCTGCAGCTCATCATCGGACATCTTGGTAATATCCAGCTCCAGACCATAGGTGCCAAACATTGCCACCTGATTACGAAACGTCAGCCCTGGCGAACGTCCTACTTGATGATTGGGGACTTGCGACAAGTGACTACCAATACTGGCTAATGGATAAACTAGTGAAGCCCCGTATTGGATTTTCAAACGCTCGACGCCATCGGTATCATCACTGGCCCAAGTTTGAGGCGCATAGTAGAGTAAACCAGGATCAAAACGACCGCCACCACCAGCACAAGATTCAATCAACAAATCAGGGTATTTAGCTAAGATTTTTTCATACAGGTCGTAAACACCTAAAATATAGCGATGGAACAACTCCCCTTGATTCCTAGCGGCGAGATAATTGGAAAATGGTTCTGAAATATAGCGATTCATATCCCATTTCAAGTAGCTAATTTTGCCACAGGCGAGAACGCCATCTATTTGCTGAAAAATCGTCGCCACCACATCTGGGTTGCTAAAATCCAAAACAAACTGATTTCGTCCATGGGAGATTCGCTTCTCAGGATTGCCGATTACCCATTCAGGGTGCTCTTGATACATTGGGGTATCTTCAGAAATCATTTCCGGTTCAAACCAGAGTCCAAATGCCAAGCCTAATTGATTGATTTTCGTTGCAAAAGCAGCGATTCCCTCTGGTATTTTGGCTTGTTGTACCTGCCAGTTTCCTAAAGAACCAGCATCACTATTCCGCGTACCAAACCAACCATCATCCAACACGAACAGGTCCACACCGATTGCCGCCGCTTTTTCAGCGATTTGCAATAATTTCTCACTGTCAAAATCAAAATAAGTGGCTTCCCAATTATTGATTAAAACCGGCCGTTTTTTATGAGACCAGCGGGGTGAGATCAGGTGCTCTTGGAAAAAATGATGGAAGCTTTGACTCATCCCATTAAAACCGGCCTCACTGTATACCAGTACTGCTTCCGGTGTCAAAAATGAACTTTCAGGGGTCAATTGCCAAGCAAATTCAAAAGGATTGATCCCCATTTGAATTCGCAAAATATCATACGTATCCAACTGCAAGCGCGCCACAAAATTACCACTATAAATCAAGCTAAAGCCATAAACCTTCCCTTGTTCTTCTGTCGCATTGGCTTCACAAACAGCCAGAAAAGGATTGTGGATATGACTGCTGGCGCCACGAGTGCTGCTAACTTCTTGCACACCATAAGCGATGGGACTTCTACTAATCTGGGTTTCTCTCGCCCAAGCACCGTCCAAATGTAGCCAGTCATAGTGCTGATTTGGAAGATCCAAATTAAAACTCAGACAGTGCAACAGCTCATAAGTCGTCTCACTAGGATTGATGATCTTCATTTGTCTGGTCACCACGGCCTCTTCACCAAACAAAGTATAGTAAAGCTCCACCTGCAACGGGGAATAGCGATCTTGCAAAGTGATAATCAAGGTCTCTCCCGTTTCTCCAAAACTGCCAGGTAAACCAGAAAGGGCCTGTTTCCCTGATTCAATCCGATAGTCTTGATAGGTAAAGTGACTAATGCGATCTCCCTCTGGATAGCGCACCCGTAACATCGGATAGCGAAAATCAGTGGTACCATAAACACCCACTTCTTGTTTGATGTGTTCCAAAGACGTGGTGTAGTTTTGCTTGATCTGGTTGTTAGCGGGTCGTATTTCTCTTTCAATCAAAAAATCATAGTGCTCATAATGAGGAATACTGCTACCAAAATACAGTTGTTCTAAAACCTCTAACTCTTCCATCACTCGAAAAATATAACTAATGTGCTGATTTTGTAGGTGAAATTCTTTTCTTTCAGGATTGACATGAATCATGAGTTTTTCCTTCCATTTCACGATATTTTTGCGCGCCTTTTTTCAGTAAATAAGCCACCCCACCAGGAGCCACTAAGAAAAACAACAGGGGACTAACCGGTAGCAACAGGAGCCAAAAGGCATAGGTGCCCAGGATGAAGCCATTTAGCAAACTGGGCCGTAGCGTCTGAAGCAATAGCTGGTAGCCGATCGCAACAGGAGCTCCCTTCGATTCGTCATCCGCCACGGTCCCTAAGACCCAATGAGCACTGTAGAGCAAGAAAAGAAGCAGTGATAAGCCTCCTATCACTTTAAAAAGCAAGCCTAGCGAAGTGCTGCCGAGCCAAGCACCAGCTAAAAAGAGGGCCAAGGCCAGAAAGATTCCCACCGAAAGAACTTTTTCCCACAGTTTCGTTGCTGGCAACTTCTCAGTCAAGCGCCAGAGCTTTTCTTGTAAAGCCTCTGGATGATCGACACAAAGGACTAACTTTTTCTGGCTACTAACCCAGCCATAAATCAAGCCACCAGTGACTAACCAGCCCCAAAAATGCAAGGAACACTTCACTAGGACATAGAGTAACTCCACTGTAGCTACCAATTTACTGGACTTCTCGGTCATCTGTCTGCCTCCTTTTTCAGCAAGTTATTTCACAGAACCAGCCACACCGTTGTAAATGTATTTTTGCAAAGCCAAGAAGACAATTAAAATCGGTAAAATAACAATAATTACCCCGGCTAAGATCACTGGCCAGTTGGTTCCATACGGGCCTTTAAATGCGAAGAGGGCCGTGGAGATCACTTTTAGTTTACGATCAGGCATATACAAGAAAGGATTGTAGAAATCGTTGTAAACACCCACACCACTGATGATCAGCATGGTGACAATCGGCGCCTTTAAGTTGGGCAAAATAATCCGCCAAAAGATACCAAAATAATTGGCTCCATCCAAATAGGCCGATTCATCTAAAGAGACTGGAATTTCATCTAAGTATTGCAAAAAGACATAGATGGAGATCACATCGGTTCCCAAGTTTAGTAAAATAACTGACCAAATCGTGTTGAACAAGCCAATGCCTTCGATGATTTGGAACGTCGCTACCTGACTAGTAATACCAGGAATCAACATCGCCATCATAAACAAAGCCATAATCGGTTTCTTTAGTTTGAAATCAAAACGACTCATGACATAGGCAAACATCGAACCTAACAAGAGTTTTCCCACCATGCTAATAGCAAAAATAAGCAAGGTGTTTTTAAAACCAGTCAACATTTGACCATTGATAAAGGCCGTTTTGTAGTTGCTAAAGTCCAAGGATTTTGGCAGCGACAAGACACCAGTAGACAAGAATTCATTGTTGGATTTAAAAGAGCCAATAAAAACCACCAAGATTGGTAATACGGCAACGACTGCCCCAATGATCAAGATTAAATATTGAACGATCCGTCCAATAGATAACTGTTTTTTCATCTGCTACGCCTCCTTCTCGCTGATAAATTTGCGTTGAATCAAGGTCACCACTAAGACAATCACAAGTAAAATAACGGCCATCGCTGAAGCTAAACCGACTTTATTGTACTTGAAGGCAGTATCGATGGTTTGGATGACAAAGGTCATGGTGCCATTGGAGCCCCCAGTCATAATGTATGGAATATCAAAGACACTCAAGGAGCCGCTGATGCCTAAAATCAAGTTTAGGAAGATGATTTTACGAATACTCGGTACAATGATATAGCGGAACTCATCCCAACGATTCGCCCCATCGATCTCAGCTGCTTCATAAACTTCTGGATTGACCGACTGGATTGCACCTAGAAAAATCAAAAAGTTAAAGCCGGTATAACGCCACAAGGAGGTAAAGGCCAAGGAAATATTATTGATGGAGCGATCCCCTAGCCATAGCCGAATTTGACTATCCAACCCTAGCGCTGATAGCACCGTATCCAAAGTACCGCCACCTTTGAAGAAGTACAAGAAAATAAAGCCGATTGCTACCCCATTTAATAAATAAGGGAAAAATAAAATTCCCTTCCAAAAATTGGCAAATTTTACCTTAAAGGACAAAATCGTTGCAAACAATAGCGCGACACCCAATTGCAAAAACGTCGCGAAGAAATAGTACAAGCTAGTTTTGAAAACAGTGAAATATTTGGGATTGGTTAAAACCGTCTTGTAGTTATCTAGTCCGACAAATTTACTATCTGGGGAATAACCATTCCACTCCGTCAAACTGTACTGGAACATCTTCACCAAAGGATAATAAGATAACAATAATAACAACAACACCGGAATAATGGTAAAGGTAAAGATCAAGATTCGTTTTTCGGTTTTTTGGCTAAAACGGGATTTTTTCACCGTCTTATTCATGGTCAACTCTCCCTGTTTATTCATGTTGGCTCCTCCTTATTCTAAAACTCCCCATATCGACCACAATCTGCAATCGCTATGTACGCCCCTTTGATCGTATCCTACAAAAGCGTCACTACCAAGGTAAGCTTTTTTGACGACACGATACTTTTGTCTGGCACACGTTGCCAGACAAAAGTGAGTGCCTACCAGCAACACTAGTGGTTACTACCCATCAACCAAAAGTCTTTGACCGACTACTAGGCTGCCTTCTCAAAAATTTTTATTCTCCCACGGCGGCCATCGCATCTGACCAGCGTTTGTTGAAGTCTTTCATAATCGCTTCGAAGCTTTCGTTTGAGTTGCCGACTGCTGCATCGATGATTCGTTGTTTTTCAGCATCGGTAGTGCCCACACCTAATTCAGATTGGTCATTGATAGCGCTAAATAAAGATTCTTTGCCGGCTGGTGCTGGGTTTTCTTCCATTAGTTCAACCCCAGCATCTTGGGCCGCTTTCAATGATTCTGGATAATCAGCACCAATCTTGGCAGACAAGCCCCCATTTTCTTCGGCGTAGTCTGATTCATTGACTAACCAATCGATCAGTTTGCGTGCTGCCTCTTTGTGTTTGCTGTGAACATTGATTCCATAGTTGTAGTCTGCTCCGATTGGCAAGTATTGTTTGCCATCTTCAGCAGTCATTGGAAATGGTTGGAAGATGATGTCCTCAGCAGTATCAGCATTGATGTCTTTGACTTGTGGAACCGCCCAACTTCCCAAAACCATAATCCCGATCTTCCCATTAGCCATATCAACTTTTGATTGTTCCCAATCAGATGTCGTGGGGTCAGCCTCAATCAACCCTTGATTGCTAACATCGTATAAGGTTTTATAAATCGTGTTCATCACTTTACCTGTTGCAAATGGTTCTTTGTCTGAAGTCATCTTATTGGTAAAATCTTTATCCCCAGAAGCGCCACTGCGGACAAAATCCCAGTTTGACAAAGTCCAACCAGCTGCATAGTTCGTGTACAGTGGTGTCACTTCAGCATTTTTTTCTTTGATAGTTTTTAAGGCTGCGACAAAATCTTCAGGCGTCTGTGGAAATTCGTCAATCCCAGCATCTTTAAAGACTTTTTGATTGACCACCATCCCAGTGGCATTCATCTGTGATGGCAATCCATAACTCGTCCCATCATAGGAGCGATCGTTTAAGCCCATATAATCTTTGCTGAGCTCTTCTTTTTTACCAAGGGGTTCAAAAAAGTTCCCGTAATCTTCGGGCTTGATATCTCCTGGAATCATCAAGACATCCCCGTACTCTTCACTATTCATTCGGGTTTTGATTTGACCAGCATAGTCTGTAATCGTTTGAATTTCGACTTTGATATCTGGGTATTTCTCATTGAATTTTGCCATATATTCATCCCATTTTCCGTTGGTTTCCCAGTCGGTTTTGTGGTTGATGAAGGTAATGGTCTCCGTTTTCCCGCCATCCTTGCCATTGGCGGTATCTTTGTTGTTTCCACACGCCCCTAAAACTAAACCTGCTGCCCCCAAGACGACGATTGAACCTAGCATTTTTCTCTTCATGTTACTTTCCTCCTAAAATTAATAAATGAAGTGCTGTTACCAAAAACTGTTCATGCCTTGTTACTAAGTGTGTTGCAAAGAGAAAACGATTACAAGCTCATAATACTACATTTTTTATTTAAAGTATATACTTTTATACAAATTATTTTGTACTTTTATAAAATTCGCGAATGATCTTCGCCGCCGGTTTGCCATAAACCCCATAATCATCGTCTTTAAGGGCCGCCTCACGAGGATACAGCTGCGCTTTCCAGTCCCAAATACCGAAGCCTTGTACCCAGTTTCTCTTGTCACAAGCAGTAAACATCCTTTGAAACCATTGAGATTGAGCCATCATGCTGACCTCTCCTGGCAACCCCCAATCATTGGGAAGATATTGACTGCCCTCACGACTTGGACAACCTGCTTCACAAAAGAAGAAAGGCTTTTGGTGATGCTTCACCACTTTTTCAATTCGATCCAATTCTTGCTCCCATTTGTCAATCGGATAATACCCAGAGGAAGAAATGACATCCACAGCATCCCACCAAATTAGCTGATCTTCTTGATACTTGTCGCAGTTATACGTCAGAAGACCATGGTAATGCTGACGTATCTGGGAAATGGTTTCACGCCACTGCGCATCCCGGCGATCACTATTAACCAATTCACAACCGACAACCAACATGACACACCCCGTCTCTTCGGCGAGTCGGGCATAGTGATTCAAGTAGTCACGATAGGCGTCAAACCATTGACTCCAAGTCGGTTCACAGGGAACATCGTGATCAAAAAAATTGATATGGGCTCGCCACGTACCATCTGCCACATTGACCATGGGTTTTAAGATAACTTTCAACCCAATTTCCTGCGCATAAGCAATCATCCCTTTCACCTCTGCATCTGATAAAACGCTGTCACTTTGCCAATCGATTTTGGTAGCTTGAGGATGAGCTTGGGTGACAGTAATTGGTAATATCACATGACTTACAGCTAATTCTTCTTTCATCTTCCGCAACGATTCTCGGCTCATGGGGTCTTGCCAGTTTCCTCGCTGGCTCATAAACCCAAAAGTCATCCCATTGATTGTTTCCATCTTTTCACTTCTCCACCTTTCTTTTTTTGTAATCGATTTCAATTTCATATTGTAAAGGAGGGAGTCAAAAAATTCAATATAAATATATACTTTTAATTCTAATGATTTATACAACGCGATATAGTAGGTGTAATAAAACTGGAGGTGTTTTTTTTGGATAAGAAGAAATTGTACACACAGCTCACACAACAAATCCTCCCCTTCTGGCAAGGTGAGATGGATCTGATTCACGGTGGTTTTTACGGCCGTCGGGATTTTAACTTACAAACAGATGCCACTGCGAATAAAAGCTGCTTGATGAACGCCCGGTACTTATGGAGTTTTAGTCATTGCTACCGTATTTTGCAAGACACGCCTGTTAAAAAGTCATTTTTGACTAGTCTAAAAGCCGCAGCAACCCACGCCTATGAATTTCTCCGACAAGCTTGTTGGGATCAAGAGAACCAGGGAATTTTCTGGGAAGTAACCGCAACAGGTGCGCTCTTTGCGTCCCATAAAAGCACCTACGCGAATAGTTTTGCCCTCTACGGCCTCAGTGAGTTTTACTTGGCCTTTCAAGATCCATCTGCACTAGCGATGGCAACGACCCTCTTTGATCTGCTGGAAAAGAAGACTTATAATCCTGTGACAAATGGTTACCAGGAGGATTTTTCCCGTGACTGGTCCCCCATCTTTCCCCAATCGATTGGCCCTAGCAATTTACCAGAGCTAGCCTTTACCACCAATACTCATTTGCACCTTTTGGAAGCATACACCAATTTCTATCTGACGATGCCAACAGCCCCAGTCAAAGCTGCGCTACAAAGATTACTCACCATTTTTACCGATAACATTGCAACACCAACAGGCTGCTTCCAATTTTTCAATACTAGTTGGCAGCCTTTAACCCAGGAAATCAGTTTTAGTCACGATATTGAAACCAGCTGGCTATTGCAGCGGACCTTGACTGTTACTGGGATCACAGATATGCAAGTCCGGGCCCTCATCGAAAATCTTGGCAAGCAGGTAGCGGCAAATGGCCTCGATGACAATGGCATCATCCGGGATCATTCAAATGATTTAAAAGCTCCAACTAGAAAAACTTGGTGGGCGCTAGCTGAAGCAATCATTGGCTTTTATAATCTCTACCAATTAACTGGTGACGAGGCTTATCATGAGTTGGCTACTTGCCACTTCAACATGGTACAACGAAACTTTATCGATCCTCGACCCAACAGCGAGTGGTATGCCTATCTGAACAATGACGGGCGACCAGATTTCACTGAAGATATCGCCAATGCCTGGAAAGGACCGTATCATACCTGTCGCATGTATACCGAAATGCTCACACGTCTCCCCTAACAAGAACTCGTTTAGCTATCGAGAATTAAGGCGGAATCGACACGTGGTAATCTTTATCATGTGTCGGTTTCACTTTAATTTTAGAAAATGCTAGTTGAACTAAGCAAAAGTCGCTAAATCCAACTGACTGCGGTAGTTGAGCAAATTTATGAAGCCAGATATTTTTAAACATGGTATTATGGGACTTTCATTTGTGAAATTTTACAATATCTTTATCCATCAAAAAAAGACTACCCATGATTTTTCATGGGTAGTCTTTTTTTGATGGATAATTTAGTTTAACTGTGATCTTGTTACCTCTTGGAACGTGGGATGCAGCACTGGACGACTTATTTTTGATCCTTCTCTTTGAAATCATCCACGATATCGTTGACTTTTTCAGCGACATCATCCGCTGCTTCTTTGACTTTTTCTTTGATTTTACCAAGTCCCTGTTGTGCTTTTCCTTTTAGCTCTTCTGATTCATCTCCAGTGACTTTTCCCTTGAGCTCCGTTGCTTTGCCTTTTACTTCATCTTTGTCAACCATTCTAATATCCTCCTTTAGAAAATAAAATGATTATTCTACTAATAAAATTACCATTACTTCATAAAATAATGAAGTATTCTGCTTATGTCAGATTAGCTTTTCCTAATAGGATAGGTCTTTTGCCTAGTAGCTGATTATTGCAAAAGTGCTGATCTGCAGCAACTAACTTAGAATCGACCAATAAAAACTCCCTTTCCCATCGATATCCAAAAATGGAAAGCAAACCGATAGAATAAAGGCGCTATTTGAGCTATAACCGATGATAGCAGCTAAGAAATATTTTTATCCTCCAACAAAACATTTCCAACTGAATTCATTAGTAGCATTCAAAGCCGTATTTATCATTAGCATTTAGTCGATACAAAAAAAGCCCCCCACGAGTGATTGTTGACTCATGAGGAGGGCTTGATATGTCTTGAAGATAGTAAACTTTTTTAGGGTTCTATGCACATTGAGATGATCAATCGTTTATTGGCCAGCGTCCTCTAAGCAATGGGCAAATTTTGCTAGCACGGTTTGAATTTCTTGGTCCCAAAACGCCCAATTATGGGTACCGGGATGTTCCTGATACTCATAATTGGCAAATTGTGATTGCCATTGTCGGGCATATTGGCGATTGACTGAAAGCAAAAAGTCTTCGGTACCACAGGATTGATAGAGACAAAGGTGCTGGGCTGTAGCTTGGTGTTTTGCAGTAATCGCTTGTAAGTCATTTTCGCTACCTTTGACAGCTGCTAAACTACCAAAAATTCTAGTGAAACGTTTATCGCGACTAGGATCGTTTTCCCAAAGGTTCACAACATCCAGTGCACCAGATAAAGCTGCAGCACCGCGAAATTGATTAGGATAACTGAGGGCCCATTTGAATGCACCGTATCCGCCCATCGAAAGTCCCGCCACGAAAGTCGCTTCCGGTCGCGGGCTAACAGGAAACCATTGTTGGATGAAGGCTGGTAATTCCTGGGTTAGAAAATCAAAGTAGGCTTCTCCTTGAAACATATTGGTGTAATAACTCAATTCGACTTGAGGCATCACAATGATAAAAGGATACTCATTACCATAACGAGCCAAGGAAGTGTTATCCAACCAAGCGTGACAGTCATCAGACCAGCCGTGGAGCAAATACAAAACGGGATAGTGGGCCCGCTTGACTTGCGGTAAGAAAACATTGACCGAGGTACCTTTTCCTAAAATTTGCGATGAAAAATGAATATGGTTGATAGCCATCTTTAGCGGTTTCCTTTCACGGACATGATTTACCAGCGACAAAGGAAGTATAGATGACTTCATCTTCTGCTGGCTTTCCTTGAATCAGTTGCACAATCTTCTCAGCAGCTACCATGCCCCAACGATGCTTGGAGTAGGCAATCGTGGCCAATCGTGGATTCATAAACGTACCCAACTCGATATTATCAAACCCAATCAAGCGAATCTCTTTACCAATCTCTTCCGGCCGGTGAGCAAAATATTTATAAATCCCCACTGCCATTTCATCATTGAAACTGAAAATATCTACCGGAAATGTCGGATTAGTGGCCATGATTTCAGCCGCTGCTTGGTAGCCCGAAGGTTCAGTAAAGTCTCCTTGAACTACCTGATAATCGATACCAAATCGATTTAACTCTTTGACACTAGCCTGGTAACGTTCTTGACTATCATAGCCATCAGGTCCCGTCACGAGAAAGACTTTTTGACTAGCAATATCCGCAAACTTACTAATCGCTAACGTCGCCCCACCTTTATTATCTAAAAGTACTTTGCAGACGGATGCTTGATCAATTTCCCGGTCCAATACCACCAATGGTTGTTTTTGCTTTCCTAGTTGATTGATTTCCGTAGTTTGAAACGTCCAATCAAGGATAATGGCCCCATCGATCATCCGTTCAGGGATGAAAAGATGGGAGCGCTGGCCACTGCAGACGATCATTTCATAATCAAAAGTGGCCAATCCCCGCTTAATCCCATCCAGTAGTTCCCCATAAAAGCTACCACCATAATCGGCTAGGTAGACACCAACAATATTGGTTTGTTGCTTTTTCAGAGTGCGGGCTGCCATGTTGGGAACGTAATTCATCTCGCGAGCAATTGCTTCTATTTTTTTGCGGGTTTGGTCCGTCACTTTAGGGCTCCCATTTAATGCATACGAGACAGTGGAAATGGACACTCCTGCGGCCTTCGCGATATCTTTAATTCCTACCATGTGCTTCACTCCTATAGTTTGTTGCTTTTAGCAATAGATAATCAGCTGTGCGTCAGCAGTTAACCTAGCTTCTAACTCATCCTTGGCAATGGTTAAGCCTCCTGGACGATACGGGTTTTTCTCGATTGTCGTCAGCAACGCTTCCCCGTTTAGCTCTAGCCCGCGTTTTCCTTGATTGATACGATATAAAATCGTCACTTGTTCTTTTCCTAGACGGTAGTTTAATTGCAACCCATCCAAGCTAGCCGGTAACACCGGATCAAAAATATAGTGATCACAATCTTGGCGGATGCCCAAAACATTGCTGAGCATTTGGTTCATGAAAATCCCCGGACCGCTGGAATAAATACGCCAACCGCCTTTAACATTTACGCTACCATCTCTTAGTTTATCAAAGTTTTCTTGCGCTTCATACCTTGTTTTGAAATCGCCATCAGAACTTGAAAAATAGACATTGGCTTGTCGCAACATGGCATTAGGTACGTGTTGCTGGATTTGAATCGGATTGATGATTTGTAAAGCATGCCATGTTTCATCAGCTTTTCCTAGTTTAGCCATTGCTTCTGTAAACCGAATGTGGGCATGGACATATTGCAAGCCAATTTCTCGACCAAAGTTTGCCGCTTGTTCCGCACGTTTGAAATAAGTGCTGACACCACCGGCATAAGTTGCCGGGCGATTCATCAAGCGGACCCCATCTGGAAACTGAAGAAATTCCTTAATGACAGCTAGGTGATCCACCGCTTGTTCTGGGGTTAATAATTCGGCAATCATGCTGCGGGTCATAGGCAACAAACGATACGTAATGCCGGTTTTTTGATCAGTAGGGTGAATGATAAATTCAAATTGTTGCTCCTCATTTTGCAAGACAAAACCTGGTAAGATGCCTGCTGGTGCCATTATTCTTTGGTAATCGGCTTTAATTCCTGTCGCAAGTTCCTGCAAATGCTGACTATATTCCGGTACCACTGACTGTAATCCTTGGGCCAGCTTCGTGATGACTTGATAAGTCAAGGCTACTGTCCAAGTGCTCGCCATTTGATGTTTCAGACGTTGGTCATTAGGCTGTAACGTATCGTCCCAATCGCCATCCCCATAGCAAGACAGCATCGTCCCTGGCAAGAAATGACTTTCAATATACCCCACTTCTTTTTGCAAATGTTCTAACAAGGAAGCAGTTTGGCTCGTCTTCAAGAAGGTGCCACGGTCAGTATAAGGAATTTGTAAATCCAAAATACCGTAATCGCCGGTATAAGCCAGGTAATCAGCGACGACTTTCATCGGCCATACAATGACATCCCCGTGGCTTTCATCAGCTTTTTGAGTTTCATAGCGATCAAACATAAACCATTGAGGCCAATTGCCATCATCTGCAAATTGATTGGCAAAGACGTGTTGGATGATGCTGGCGACAATTTCCGGCCGATCCAAAGCGAAGAAAAATTCCGTCGGTCCTTGTGACACATCCCGCGTTCCCCAAGCGGCACCACCATATTGTTCCAACCCGTGAGGTGACAGATAGTGCACCAACATATTATGACAATACCAGCGGGTCAAGGTATTGAAACTAGCAACTTCTTCATGAGGATGGCTCAGTTGGAAATGACGTAGCAAATCATCAACAAAAGCTGCATAAGCTGCATCCTCAGTCGCTACATCCGTATCTTGTGCTACAAATGCGCCCCCCTCCAAGTTTCCTTGGATGACAATTTCTAAATCTGGGGTATCGTCAAAAGCTAGGCAGACTAATTCGGGTGTATCTGCACTGACTCCCAAAATACTTTCATCTGTCACCGTAAAGTCTTGACTGGTTTGGAGGTAAAAAGTCAAGTCTGGGTATTCACTGGCTATCAATGATTCTGATGCGGCAGTAAGTTTCAGTTGCTTATCTTCTTGAGTCAACTGGTAACTTTGGGTTTCGCCAGCTCCCATGATGAAGTGATTGGTCAGGAGCAGTTGATACGAGCGTTGGTTACGACTGGTAAACCGCGTCCGAATTTCACGACCTGCGGCCACGGTATAAGTGGTGATAGTCAATAAATCACCTTGATACACGTAATACCAAGTCGCCGAATTCAGACCCATTTCAAAGGCTGAAGCCAACCCTAAAAGGTGCCATTTACCCCCGTCTTTTAGATAAATCCGTTGGCCAGAATGCGTCATAGCATTTAAAGAGTTGCGGCTATTACTCATGAGTTTATTGACATTGGTATTGCCTAAAACGATTTGCGAATTAAAGAGCCCAAACATATAGACGGTGGTACTCATCAAAGGTGTATCCGCAGTCAGCTCTTCACCACTGAGTAAGATATGCCCGTGGGAGCGTTCCATCTGTAATTCTTTTTCTTGTAAAACCACATGATGATGATTCAAAGTGAAAAAGGAATACAGTTGTTCCTCTTGCCATTCTTCCAACTGTCTTTCAGGATAAAGCGTTTCAAGTAGCTCCGTCGTCAGGGGTTCACCACTGATGACTTCCCCCAACTGATCTTTTTTGGCACTGGTGATCCCAGCAGCAACTGCGTCTTGAGGCAACATCGCAGGTCGAGCGGCTTTGACTTGGTCCAATGGCAGTACCAACTCAGAAACAGCAGTTGGATGATCTTCCTGAAAAACGCCATAAAAATCCAAATCTTGGGGATGATCCAAAGTCATTTTACCGGTTTGAAAAGCCAAGTAAGCAAACTCATATTGATAGACTTGATTTGGCAAATAAGCCATCGTTAAGGCTTGAGGTTGATGGGTCAATTCATAGGCTTTACCAAAGAACTGATAGCCATCAGTTGCATAGCCAATCGCCCCTTGCAACAACCCCATTTGAACAACAGGAAATTTTCCGGCTTGGGGTTGATTTTGGCGGGAGACGATATGGTAGCCACCTTCGACTTCCAGTACATGGTGATCAATATATTGTGAAACATAGGCTTCGTTGGACTGTACCGCACCTGCTGCAGCATTCCCTAGGTCTTGACCCACTAGCAAGTCTACAGTTTCCCCTTGGCCACTTAAATTAACCGACCAAAACCAAGTATTGTCTGCTCCAAGGCTAAATTGCACTTGGTAGCTGATATTACCGGCTTTTCCTTGCCAATACAAAGCGGTTTCCGTATGGGAAAAACGGCTAGCGGCATTCGAGCCAATCAGTGGGGTCACCTGCAAACCAGTGTCGGTATACTCCCGCAAATACAGTTGGTTCAAGCTACCATCTAAAGGATTGCCATTTAATTGATTGATCATAATGGCTTCATTTGCTTCTAACAGGTATAAGTCTCCTGATGATAAAAAGGTTGCTTTTAACTCACCTTTTGTTAGGGTTATCTTCGGCATTTTTGATCCTCGTTTCTTATTTAATCAATTGGAAATCGCTGCTGAGACCACTGACACTGCTGCCACCAATCGTTAAGGTAAAGCTACCAGCATCACTAGAAGCGATTTGATTTGGATGAACATAGCGCAACAAGTCTTCCGTAATCGTAAAACGAACCGTCTTACTTTCGCCAGCAGCCAAAGAGACTTTTTGGAAGCCTTTCAGTTCTTTAAGTGGGCGGACCACTTCACCGACTAAATCCCGTAGATACAGTTGGACCGTTTCCACACCAGCTACCGCGCTATCGTTAGTGACAGTGACACTTGCTACCAGACTTTCTGAGGCAGTCATGGTATCGCTGCTCAATGTCAATTGGCTATAGTTGAAATTGCTATAGCTAAGCCCAAAACCAAAAGGATATTTCGCATAATTGCTGCAATCCAAGTATTTGGAAACATATTTTTCATCTGGCGCTGATTCGTAAGGACGACCAGTGTTGTCCGTATTGTAATAGACAGGAACTTGTCCCACTGATTCCGGGAAGGACATCGACAAACGGCCTGAGGGGTTGACTGCTCCAGTCAGAATATTTTTCAAAGCATGGCCGGCTTCAGTACCAGGGAACCACGCTTCCACAATGGCTTTGGCACCATCCAACTCCCGCAAATCCAAGGGACGGCCATTATATAAAGTCACGATGACATTTTCATTTACTGCTAAGATTTTCTTGAAGAAGTCCAATTGAGCTTGTGGCAATCGTATATCCGTCCGGCTAGCAGCCTCCCCACTCATCCAGTCGGCTTCTCCTAAGGCCACGATCACTTTGTCAGCCGTTTTTGCCAAAGTGAGGGCTTCCGCAACAGCCGCTTCACTAGGAGTGAAATAATCAAAGGTTTCCGTACCACTGACAACGGATTGGTCTTTGGCAAATGCTTGGGCTAAGGAGATAGCTTCAGCTTTTTGTCCTTGCCAAGACCAAGCGCCTAAGACATCATTAGAAGCCGCAGCTGGTCCTACTAACGCAACTTTTTCAGTCGCTTTCAATGGCAACACCGCTTCATTTTTTAGCAAGACAATGGCTTTTTCAGCAATTTCTCGTGCTGCTTGACGATGATCCTCACACAAGATCAATGCAGCTTCAGCCGTTTCATCCGCCCCACGATAAGGATTTTCAAACAAGCCTAGATCATTTTTCAATTCCAAGATACGCAAGACTGCTTCATCAACTAAGCCAGCGTCAATCCGGCCTTCCGCAATCAATTCTGCCAAGTAATGGCTGTAAGTGGAAGTCATCATTTCGATATCGACCCCAGCTTTTATGGCTAATTCGGCAGCTTCTTTTTCGTTCGCAGCCACTCCGTGAGGAATCATTTCAGAGATTGCTCCCCAGTCGGAGATGACCGTGCCTTCAAAACCAAGATCGTCTCTGAGCACATCCCGGAAGAGCCATTTGTTCCCAGTGGCTGGAATACCATCGACGGTATTAAAGGAAGTCATGACCAATTTTGCACCAGCTTGAATCGCTGCATGATAACCTGGAAGGTAGGATTCGCGTAATTGTCTTTCGGACATGTTGACCGTGTTGTAATCACGACCAGCAATGGCTGCCCCGTAAGCTGCAAAGTGTTTGACACAAGCCGCCACCCGCATGAAATCGTGGGTCAAATCCTCCCCTTGGTAACCTTTGACGAAAGCTTCGGCAAAGCGGCTATTCAAAAATGGATCTTCCCCGGTGGATTCCATCACCCGACCCCAACGTGGATCTCTAACTAAGTCCACCATTGGCGAAAAGGTCACGTGAAGCCCGGAAACCGCTGCTTCTTTTGCGGAAATTTCTGCCATTTTTTCCGCAGCCGCCACATCCCAAGTCGCACCTAAACCTAGAGGAATGGGGAAAATCGTCCGAAAGCCATGAATAATATCGGCCATCAACAAGGTTGGGATGTGCAAACGATTGTTTTCCATATAGCTTTTTTGAACCCGAATAGCTTCTTTCGCACCGGAAATCCCTAACGTCGAACCGGCATTTTTGATATTTTCTTCGGTTAAGTCCAGATCTCCCATCGGACCTGTTTTTTCTTCTGCTTTTTCAGAATAAAAAGCTGCCATCAATTGTTGCAATTGATCGATTTTCTCAGCTTGGGTCATCTGTCCTAGTAAATCTTGCAGTTGTGTTTTTTCCATTGTTTTCACCTAATCCTTTGTTTGAATAGTCATTGCTAGTGGAAAATGATCAGAAGGGAAGCGCCGATCACACGCATCCGTCAGAACGCCTGTTTTCAAAGCTGCAAAACCTTTTAAGTAGATATAATCAATCTCTTCCAAGTCCTGCCAGCTAGTTTCATAATCGAAATTCTGGAAGGTCCCATCCGGTCCATAATGAGGGCTGGGACTGGTCGTCTTGCCGTTTTCAAATTGTGCTTGCACCAACTGATGGACCTCATCTGTCGGCCAAGCATTGAAATCCCCTAATAAAATCGTAGGATAGTCAGCAATCTTATCCGCCAACTCCGTCAACAATACCTTCATTCCAGACATCCGAGCGGCCTCAGAGACATGATCCAAATGGACGTTGAGGACTAAGAATGGGGCACCCCCTGCTTCTTGGAAAAGTCCCCATAAGCAAATCCGCGGATAGCCAGCTTCGGGATGAATACTTGGTTTATCAGGGGTTTCTGATAACCAAAAGAAGCCAGAGTCCAAAAGTTCGAGGGCTGGCCGATACAAGATGGCTAATCCTTCGCCAGTGCCATCGCCATCACGTTCGGCTGCTAGTACTTGGTAATCTTTTAAACTAGTCAAATCTTCCACTTGATTCGGGCGTACTTCTTGCACCCCGACCAAATCCCAAGCGTGATAAGTCAGTAAACTCAAGACATAATCTTTCCGATAATCCCATTGCCACTGGCGGTCATAATCGGTATCCACTCGCACATTGTACGTTGCAATCTTCATCCTAATCCCTGCCTTACATGATTTCTTTCAATAATTGTATTTCTTGTGTTAATCGTTTTAAGCCGCCACCTTCATGGCCTTTCCCCCAAAAAACAGTCAGCTGTTTGGGACCAGCTAAGCGCTTATAGGTGGGGAAGAAATCCACCATTGGACAGGTGATATCGTTGGTCGCGACCGATGCCCAAACTGGATTTTCAATCAGATGAGCGTAATGGCGAATATCAAACATCGCCATTGTTTGAAGCACTTGTTTTTGATCTGTTGGATGGGTGTTCAAATATTCCTTCATCACCCCATAAGACCCCGTCGCCGCCGCAATGCGATGTGGTAAATTCGATTGGCTTGGGACATTGGCAAATGTTCCTTGGATGGCCACTGGGCTCAAACTGTTTACCATCAAAGCCAACCCACCGCCTTGGGAATTTCCATGGAGATAAACCCGGCTGGCGTCCAAAAGTGGTAAGTTCTCTAAGACTTCAAATAAACGTAATTGATCTGCTACCATTCGGCGGAGGTAACTATCTTCCGGAGTCAATAGCCCTCGCCCCAAAGGCATGGGCATCGTCACGGTTTGATAAGGTACTTGGTCTAAAGTTGCACCACCTTGTCCCCGATTGTCGATTACCAAGCACCCGCAACCAATCGCTAACCAATGACTAAATTGTTGTGGGTTTTCAATCTGGGTTAGATAGCCTAAAAAGTCAATCACTACCGGCGTCGGTTGTGAGCTCTTGGGTTGAAGATACAAGCCATGGATGATTTCGCCTCCAAGGCTTTGGTATTGCATCGAAAAAGCTTCACCATTTGTAACTTCCACAGCAAGGGGGGTAAGGGTCAATTGCAAGGGAAGTTGGGCTAGTTCATCGGTTACCTGTTGCCAAAACTGGTTATTGTCCATCTGTTTTCACCAATACCTTATTGAAAAAAGTTACTTGCAAACAAACGCTAATCGCAAATCCGCTGACGAGGCAAAGCATCAGATTAACCTTTGCCAGCAAGAACAAAACCACCGCTGGAATCACAAATAAAATGATGCCATGAGCGGTACTGCTTAATAGTACATAGAAAGCTTCTTGCCCAGCTTCTTTCACCGATAGTGTCGAAAGACTAAAAATCACAGTAAAAATCGTGACAAACAAAAAGCTTAAGGCGGTCAAAACGATAACTAGAAAACCTAAGGCGGTAGAAAGACTCATGAAGACAAAGCCTATCCCAGCTACACCTAAACCAAAAGCCAAGACGATAGCCGTTAATAAACTACCTCGTTTGACTTCTTGGAGGTTTTGGAAGTATTCACGAATGACACTGGTCTGTTTTTGCTGCAATAAGTTTTGGACGCCTCGATAAAGGGCGATAATCGCCGGTCCGGTAAACACTACCGTCCAAGCTGTCAATAAAAACAAGATATTTAAGATCAATAAATCAGCTAAAAAGGAAAAGGTCCGATAATACCAACCATCAAAGGAGAAGAATTTTTCAATCATAATAAGTAATAGGGGGCAGAACTCAGTTACTGCCCCCCTACCATCCTTTCTATTGGTGACTACTGTAATTTTTCGCGGTTATCAGCCATTTTTTCAGATTTGATGGCTTTAATTTCATCCCATTTATTGTCGTCTAAGAAAGTTTTGTATTCTGACAACGTCTTATCAAAGGCTTTTTCATCAGAAGCCCGAATCATGGAAATGACGCTGCTGTTCAATTTAGTTTCGATTGCTTCGTTTGAACGAGCTTCCGGCGTACCTAGATCTGGATTGATATTTTCAATGACAAAGTGTGGCACTAACTTGCCTTTGCCCCAAGCTTGCATTTGTGTCAAAGCATCTTCTGTTTTAACTTTCAAGGCATTGACCCGGTCGTTATTGAAATAGTTAAAACGGCTAATTCCGTATTTCTTGTTGTAAGCTTCGTTGTCGGTTTGTTCTAATTTAGCAACTTCTGGCAAGTAGTCGATTTTACCTTCATCATTGTAAGCATAAGTGACTCCTTCAACCCCATATTTCGTCAAAATTTGCCCAGGTTCGTCGATCAAGTAAGTAAACAATTGAGTCACTTTAGCAGGATCTTTGGCGTCTTTGGTAATGTAGTTGCTCAACCAACCAGAAATCCCAGTTTGGTTCATCGTCGGTTTCCGGCCACTAGTGCTAGAAGGCCCATCAATGGCGATGTAACGAGTTCCAGATTTCTTATTGAAATCATTGAAGTTCCCCCCTTGGCCGCTAGTACCAGCTACCAAGATTGTTGCATATTGACCACTCTTGACTTTTTCATCGTAAGTCGGGCCATCATCAGTAAAGCTATCATCAGAAATGTTGCCATCACGATAGACTTGATTCAACGTAGACAACCAAGTCAAGTATTCTTCATCCAAATTGCGGTCATAGTATTTTCCATCTTGGTCTTCCAAAGGCACCCCAAGGAAGTCTTGCAATTTGTCAGTGAAAGGACCAGCTGTATCGCCAACAGTCGTGAAGCCCATTGGAACCAAGTCAGGATATTTCGCAGCAATGTCTTTCATAGCTTTGACAAAGTTTTCTGGTTTTGTAATATTCGGTTTTCCGATAGCTTCATACACATCTTCGCGGATTACGAAGTTATCATTGACTGGAATATTGCCACTTTCATAATCAGCAGCTGTATTGGAGTAGTTTGGATAACCGTATGTTTTCCCATTGTCAAGGGAGTACCATTTGAAAGTATCTTTATTGACGATATTCATCAAATACGGATCATACTTTTTGGCTAAATCATTAAGGGAATAGGCCCAACTATCTGCTTTCAAGGCAGCTTGGCCAGTTTTGTTTGTCAAAGTAACGATATCTGGTAAGTCGCCGCCAGAGATCATCGCATTTAATTTCGAGTCATCCCCAGAAATAAATTCAACATCGATATTTAGATCTTTTTTGATTTGAGCGGTAGTGACATCTTCACCAAATGGCAGTGCAGTCCAGTCGGAGTTAATGTACCAAGTAATTTTTGTAGTCTCTTTTTTGTTATCCAGTTTCCAAGCAGGCGTTTTTTCATCCAATTCGTAACGATCTTTAATAGAGAAGTCCGCGGAATCTTTGTCTTTGCTCCCACCGCCACAAGCTGCCAAGGCAAACAAGCTAGCTGCTAACAGTGAACCAGTTACTAATTTTTTCATCATTTCTACCTCTTTCTTTATTCTTTAACAGCACCGGCCATCATACCGCCGATGAAATGTTTTTGAAGTAATGGGTAAATCACTAAAATTGGAATAGTGGTGATAACGATGGTGGCCAGTTGCACCCCACGAGTCGTGGCTTGCACCACCACATCGGTACTCCCGCTTTCCGTCATGGTACTCAAATTGGATTGGACGATGATCTCATAAATTTTCATTTGCAAAGGATACAAGTATTCTTTAGTGATATACAATTTCGTGGTCATGAAGTCATTCCATTGGCCAACGCCATTAAACAAGATAATCGTAGCCAAAGCCGGTTTCGTTAATGGTAAGTAAATTTTAGCGAAGATAGTAAATTCTGAAGCCCCGTCGATTTTCGCCGATTCCTCCAAGGAAGGGGGAATTTCTCGGAAGAAGTTCATCAAAATCACCGTATCGTAGTAGCTAAAGAGAGCTGGAATGATATAAACCCAGAAAGTATCCAACAAGCCCAATGACTTAATCAAGAGGTAAGTCGGAATCATCCCACCACCGAAATACATGGTGATCACACCGAGAGTCGTGTAAAAACTTCGACCGATCAAATGCGACTTACTCAAGCCATATGCCACAGTCGCACAAAACAGCGTATGGGTTAGCGCACCTAGCACTGTTTTTAAAACGGAGATACCAAAGGCCCGTGGGATGCTGGCATCAGATAACACCTTGCGATAGTTTTCCAAGGTAAAGGCTCTAGGCCAAAGTACCAAACCACTTTCACCTAATCCTGATGTCGCGGATAAGGAGGATACTAAGATGTTCCAGATTGGCACGATAATGATTAAGGAGAACAGAATCAAAATCAAAGTATTAAAGAAGTAAAACCAGCGATTTTCTTGCTTGCGTTTTTTTATCATATCCTCACCTCCTACAAAATAACCGATTTGCCATTGTTCAAGTTCCGTGTGACGCGGTCAGTAATCACCAGCAAGATCACTGAGATGACCGAAATTCCCAAACCTACCGCAGTGGCGTAGGAGAAGTCCCCTTGCGCTAGCCCCATTCGGTAAACGAAGGAATTAATAACTTCAGATTTGCTTTGGTTTTGCGAATTCATCAAAACTAACGTTTGATCCAAGTTCGATCCTAAAATTCCGCTGACGTTTAAAATCAAGTTTAATGAAATGATTGGGGTTAATAATGGCAAGGTAATTTTGCGAATTTGTTGCAGTTTTGTCGCCCCATCAATCCGAGCCGCTTCGTAAAATGTCGGATCAATCCGCGACATACCAGCTAGGTACAAAATCGTTCCCCAACCGACTTCTTTCCATAAATCAGAAAGTACGGCGATCCACCAGTACTTATGGGGATCTAAGAGATGATTGACTCCTTTGTCCATCAAGCCAACAGACATCAACACTTGGTTAAAGAAGCCGTTGGTGGACAACCAAGAAATCAACATCCCGCCCAAAACAATCCAAGAAAAGAAATGGGGAATATAAGAAACCGTCTGAACAAATTTCTTAAAGTGACCATCTTTCATTTCAAAAATCATAATGGCTAAGATAATCGGAATCATAAAACCTAGTCCTAGTTTTAGGAGGCTGATTCCCAAGGTGTTTCGTACCGCTTCCCAAAAATAAGTATCTTCCAGAATAATTTTGAAGTTTGCCAATCCAACCCAAGGAGCTGATGAGATGGTATCAACAATCGTGTAGTTTTTGAAGGCGATGATAATACCGTAAATCGGGATGTAGTTAAACACGATCATAAAAGCTACTCCCGGCAATACCATCCAATGCAGTTGCCGCTGCTTCCAAATTTTAGCTAATTTCTTCATACGCTTGTCCCTCTCCTATATTCAACTTTCATCGACGGCTCCTTTCATTTGGTGAAACGTTTCTACAGTTGGTAGTATAAGCCCCTTGTTAAAAAAATGCAACCCTTTACATAACAAAAATGTTAAATAGCTAAAAAACGCTGTTATATAGGCATTTTTACAAGATAAAAAAATGATTAGAAGGCTATTTCGACTCCTAATCGCTTATTTTTTCACAAGAAACATTTCAAAATCCACTTAGAAATCTATCGAAACGTTTTTATAGAAACGCTTACATTGATACTTTTTCATTAATAGGAGCAACCGCCCTTGCCCCTTATTGCAAGGTAAAGAGCGATTTTTCATCAAGTCTTGTGCATCTATGCTCATGAAAGATTCTTTCAAATAACAAAAAAGCGGCACCTCAATTTGGTCTAGGCGCCCCTTGGAAAACGAACAGCCGTTGGGACAGCATTTATCCCATCGCGAGTTCTAGCCCTCACGCAATAACTTCTACGGGACTGGGTTAGTCTTGGCTACTATCACAATGACGACATGATACGCGCCTTAATTCCTGAATCATCAAGCTTTTTGAAGCTTATTTTTATAAGTTATTTATCATTAAAAAACTAACCAACATCGGTCAGTTTTTGGGAGTTGCTTTAGTAGTTACCAGACTCTTTTGCCAGAAATTATCTGGTGTACCTTGTTCCATCCCCATGATAAATTTTTCCCGTACATCGGGATATTGTTGTGCGATGGTCCCGACAAATTCTTTGATTTCTTCTCGTTTTGTTTGTTTATCCACGGGGCAAGGGTTGAAAATCACCGGGAGTTCTTCTCGTTTGACATAGCGAATGATTTCTTTTTCTTCAATATAAAGCAATGGACGAATCAACGTGACTCCTGTTTTGGTGAGATAGCTTTTGGGTTCGAAACTTGCAAGCTGCCCATGAAATAAAAAGTTCATAAAATAAGTTTCGATGGCATCATCCAGATGGTGTCCCAAAGCTACTTTTTGACAGCCCAGTTCTTGTGCACGGCGATAAAGAATACCACGACGTAGTTTCGCACATAAGGAACAAGGGGAACGCTCCTCCCGAATATCAAATACAACTTGTGCAATGTTGGTAGGGACCACTTCTAGCTGGTAGCCTAGCATCTCAACAAAAGCTTGCAATGGGGCCAAATCCACCCCAGCAAAGCCCATGTCCAAGGTTATCGGCTGAATATCAAAATCAAAGCCTAACCGCTGTTGTTTTTTGATGGTATCCAATAAATACAGCAAAGTCGTACTGTCTTTACCACCAGACATGCCAATCGCCACCTTGTCTCCGGGTTGGATCATGTCATGGTTCAAGATTGCCCGACGCATGGGATTAAAATACCGTTGATTGTCTTTTTTCACAAAACTCATTTTACACGACTCCTATGTAAGCTGGCTGTTGCTTTTGGCTACCTCCAGCTGTTTTAATGGGAAAGTTATTGCTGATAAAAATCCGTGGAGAGACTGTACCGTTTTCCCGCCAGTACATCGTATTGGATCATTTGATAATCATCATAAAGCTTTTGATCTGTTTCCTTCAGAGACAGCGTTTTTTGCCAACTATCGGTGAGATACATCCCAGTTTCAAAAGCTGGCAGAATCGTTTGCAAATTCAGCAACATTTGATAAAAACCGCTAACTGGTTGTTGGGCTTGGGCCATCAAAGTCGGTCCGAAATAAAACGGACTGGTCACATGATCATTAGTGGTATCTTGCAAGTTTCCTTGACTGTCTACCATTAAAAATTCCGTCTCATGGAGCTGGGTGCCTGCATTGGCTTGCTGGATCTCATCTGAATAAATTCCTGGCAAATGATCCCCCCAAAAAACGACGAGGGTGCGACGAGGAATTTTTTGTAAGGCGTCAACAAATTGTTGCAACGCACTGCTAGCATAGGCGACGTCTTGAGCATAGTTGGCGATGGAAGTGACATTTCCATCAGCAACTGTCACTTGATAGTCAATATCCTCGTATTTCCCCCCATAAGGCATATGTGTTTGCATCGTTACCAGATGGACAAACTGCGGCTGACTCCCATCTTGTAAGCGATCCAAAATCTCTTGGTAAGCAGCCCCATCAGAAATATAAGGGTTGTTTTGTAGTTTTTCACGATGAGTCATGGTATCTTGATCCAAAAATTCGTCAAATCCTAACACTTGATACACATCTTTGCGTTTGTACATCGACGTATCATAAGGATGAATAGCCGTGGTTTGGTACCCCTGCTCCTTTAACATCGATACTAAGGAAGGCAATTGTTTTAGTTTAGGAACTAATAACGTATAAGGGGTGGTCATTTGGGGATTAAATAAAGCCATCGAAAATCCTGTCAAGGCTTCAAATTCGATATTGGCGGTCCCGCCCCCATAGTTTTGGGATAACATTTGACCACTATATGTCTGATTAGCCACCGCGTAATAATCTTTTAACGGGTCTCCTGCAATATCCACCCCTGTCAAGCGATTGGGATCTGAGAAACTTTCACTCATGACATAGACGATATTTGGAGCCTCTGCGTCAGCCAACTTCTCATTGGCCTGGTCCGCTTGCTTTTGATAGCGGGTGACAATTTCCGCTACGGCCTCTTTCGAATAGCCTTCCGGTTCATCCATTGGAATAACTTTCAGATTATACAAAAAGCCGCCTACAAAACCAACATTATAGTAGTTCATTTTTTGTGAATAAGGAATCCACAAAGCGGTACGATTAAACCCTTTACGTAAAAGATTCGTTTCATCATTAAAATTACTAAAGTAACCTAAGGAAACCACACAAAGGAGTAAGACACTTCCTCGAAATATTTGCTGAGAACGAGGGAGTTTTAACTTGCGGATAAAGACCCACAAAACGCCTACCAGCACCGCCAAGATCAACAACATCAAGAAAAGAAAAAGCGGCCAGCCTACCAGATCCTTCATCATTTTCAGATTGGCCACCATCTTGAGGTCATCAGGATAGATTGGTTCTTGCCGCATACTCATTTTCAGGTAGTCAGCATAACCTAAAATACCGATAAACAGGCTGTACAAAAGAGCCCCCATCCCAACAGAGCCAATCAAAGCAGCCACAGCACCATAGAGGGTCAGTAATACCAGACAAGCCAGAAAGAATTTTTCCTCATGCCATGAAAAAGCGAATTTCAAAGCCAAATCTAAGGAAAGGTTATTCTGGCAAAATTGGAGATAAAGATTACTCAAAAGGATTAAAAAAAAGATTCCGAATCCTTTGAGAAACCAGCGAAGTTTGCGATGATTCTGTAACAAAGCGGTCATTCCTCACGATTAAATTTAGTCACACCAGACGTTTTCCACGTCAATAGACCATATTTTAGCGGTTTGTCTAATGGATGTAAAGCTATCCTACCTTATGGAAAAGGATTTTAAGAAAGTCAGGTTAATTAAACAGGGGCGCTTTTTTATGACTGTCGGCAAATGATTTTTTCGAATTGGCAACGTGAACCTAAAGATGCGTCTATCCTCACAGTTCATCTAAAACAAAAAAGCGTCCCATGATTCAGCCCGTCTTTGAGGAAAACACAAAAAAAGAGGACCCCAAATGGTATCCTCTAGCCGTTGTTAACGGAGTCTTCCCCAAAACTCCCAACTGAAGTATAAAATAATAAAGGTTATCATGCAACAAAAAACCGCAAAAATCTGCAAATCTTTTAAGAATATTCGGTTTTTACAGTTTTTTTATTCCCGCCAAAAGTCATCTAACACGGAAATTGGCAAATGACGTTTGTGCTGTGTTTTCAACCACCAGCCTTCAATCTTTTGGCGCGCTTGCTGGTCAATGGTTTTTCCTTCTAAATAGTCATCAATTTCATCATAGGTAACCCCTAAAGCCACTTCGTCTGCCACCAATGGCTTGTCGTCTTCTAAGTCAGCCGTCGGAATCTTCGTATACAAAGCTGCTGGAGCATTTAATGCCATCAACAACTGTTTGCCTTGACGTTTGTTTAACCGAAACAAAGGCAGTAAATCAGCGCCACCATCACCAAATTTGGTAAAGAAACCAGTAATATTTTCCGCCGCATGGTCGGTACCAATCACAGCTCCGGAGCAAGCTCCGGCGATGGCGTATTGACTGATCATGCGTTGCCGCGCTTTGATATTGCCTTTGTTAAAGTCAGAAATATCGAGGCCACATGCTTCCACAGCAGCTTCTTGGGCATCAACGGCAGCTTTGATATTTACCACGAAGCTTTCATCTGGTTGGATAAAGTCCAAAGCTTTTTGGGCATCCGCTTCATCGGCTTGGGCCCCATAAGGCAAGCGGACTGCGATGAAACGATAGCTGTCATCCCCTGTTTCCTCCCGCATTTCCATCATGGTAATCTGAGCCAATCGCCCAGCTAGCGTGGAATCTTGACCGCCAGAAATCCCTAGTACAAAAGTTTTCAAAAAAGGATATTTTTTCAGATAGTCTTTCATAAAGTCGACACTGACGCGGATTTCTTGTTGGGGATCAATGGTGGGTTTCACCCCTAATTGGTTGATGATTTCTTGTTGAAGGCTCATAGCTCATTGTCCCCTTTCTCAGTCGATTTAGCGACACGTTGCCGCACTTTTTTCATGATGGCCATCTTATGATTCCATAAGTCAGTCGAGAGATCCACTGGGTATTGTTGTGGGTTGAGGTCGCGTTTGTATTCGTCCCAAAGCGAGCTTAAGCAGTCTTGAGCATACGCTTTGATAACTTCCAAATCTGGGAGGTCATACACCAACTGGCCTTTTTCATAAATCTCGGTCAATACTGGTTGAGCCGAGAAATCACGAACCGTTTTATTGATAAACGTATGCACTGGATGGAACATAAAGATTTCTTTTTCTAGTCGTGGGTCTTCATCAAGCAAGGTGATGTAATCCCCTTCTGATTTGCCATCGGAGTTACGGGTAATTCGCCACACTTGTTTTTTACCTGGAGTGCTGACTTTTTCAGCATTACTGGAAAGTTTGATGGTATCCTCCATGACCCCTTCATCATTTTCGATAGAAACCAGTTTGTAAACCGCACCGAGGGCTGGCTGGTCATAAGCAGTGATTAACTTGGTCCCCACACCCCAGACATCGATTTTGGCCTTTTGCATCTTCAAACTAAGGATGGTGTTTTCATCTAAATCATTAGAAGCGTAGACTTTTGCATCGGTAAAACCAGCTTCGTCTAGCTGTTCTCGGACTCGTTTTGAGATATAGGCCATATCTCCGGAGTCAATGCGTACCCCTAAGAAATTAATTTTGTCACCCATTTCCTTGGCCACCTTAATCGCTGTCGGTACGCCCAGTTTCAAAGTATCATAGGTATCCACCAAAAATACGCAATCCTTATGAGTTTTTGCATAAGCCATAAAGGCATCGTAGTCATTCCCATAAGATTGGACCAGGGAATGGGCATGGGTACCGCTGGCCGGAATCCCGAAGACTTTACCAGCTCGCACGTTACTTGTCGCATCCGCCCCGCCGATATATGCCGCTCGGGTCCCCCAGAAAGCGGCATCCATTTCTTGGGCCCGCCGTGAGCCAAATTCCAATAAAGGATCATCGCCAATCACTGACTTAATCCGTGCAGCTTTCGTCGCGATTAAGGTTTGGAAATTCACCATATTCAACAAGGCGGTCTCGATGAGTTGGGCTTGTCCTAGAGGCCCTTCGACTTGGACAATCGGCTCATTAGCAAAAACCAAATCCCCTTCTTTAGCCGAACGAACCGTACATTTAAACTCAAAATCAGCTAAGTACTGCAAAAAGTCTTCTGGGTAGCCCCCCATTTCTCGCAAATACTGCAAGTCTGACTCACTAAAGTGCAACTCTTCCAAATAATGCACCAAGCGTTCTAAGCCGGCAAAAATCGCATAACCATTTTCAAAAGGCATTTCTCGAAAATAACATTCGAAAACAGCATTGCGGTCAGCTCGACCCAACTCCCAATAAGTTTGCATCATATTGATTTGATAGAGATCAGTGTGTAAGGTGAGGCTATCGTCTGGATATCGTTTCATAGGTAAACTCCCTTTCTATGATTGCGTAGTAGCGCACGTTGGCAATGAACTAGCCCTTGGGTAAAACCACCACAGTTTTTCGGCTACTCCTACTTGCAATCCTTTGCTGTCCTTCATTATATCAAAAAAACCGCATTTCAGCGCCAGCCGGCCACTAAAAATGCGGAAGATTGCTAAATTTCTATAAAAAAGAAACCCGTAAAGCCTTTATCTAGAATAGGCAACTGCGAAATCGCCTATGACGATTGCATCCAGCAACTGCTTTTCTTACAAAAGCTGATTTTGGCTAGATTCACCTTTGAAGAAGCCCTCCAGCGAAAGCCAGTCGATTAGTCTTTGGCAACAGGCATCTTCACAAAAATGATATCCTTGCGGGGAGCCGAAAACTTAATCCCAGCCGCTTCCATTCGCGCTTTGACTCCAACATCGACTTTCACCTGATCACGAGTTGTTTTCAACAGACGATGAATGGCAAAATCGACTTCACTTTTTTTGATTTTTTTCTTGCTATCAATCATGACCAATCCAAGATAATCATACGTATCCACGTAAATGATTTGGATTCGATCCAAGGCATAGATCTTATAAAACTTGATAGCGGAGTGGTCAAACAAAAATTTGGTAACATTAGGAAAAACGGTTTCTAAATTGAGGTTAGTGTTAATTGGTGATTCGATTAATTTCATGGCATAACCTTCCTTTTTTGTAATTGTTTTTTACTCTTAACTCACTACATTCGGCAAATAAGTGACAGATAAACGTTATTTAATTATATTTTTAGTATAGCACAAAAAAATGAATTTTTTTTGATTTTTTGCTTGACCTTCACGTAACGTCAGCCATTATGCTATCTTTGTGAGAGAAACGCTCCTAAGAAAGAAGGTAGAAGTATGGAATATACCATTCAAAAGTTGGCCCAACTATCTGGGGTCTCCCCGCGAACACTCCGCTATTATCACGAAATTGGTCTCTTAGTGCCAAAACGTCTCAGTTCTTCAGGTTATCGAATCTACGGTGCCGCCGAAGTCGACCGGTTGCAGCAGATTTTGTATTTGAAACGTTTCGGGATTAAATTAGAGGAGATTAAGCAGACCCTCGCTGACCCAACCTTTGATATTCGGCCTCTTCTTACCCAGCAGCGACACTATTTAAGCCAAGAGCTCTCACAATTACAAGAGTTGATTCATCATTTGGATCAAACTCTGGCTTATTACGAAGGAGGAACTACCATGAGGGATCAAGACAAATTTAGTGCCTTTAAGCAACGCAAACTACAGGAAAATGAAATGAAATACGGCGCCGAGATTCGTGAAAAGTATGGCGAAGAAACTGTTGAAAAGGCAAATCAGAAATGGCAACAGCTAACACAAGCAGACTATCAGAAAATGCAAGCTGCCGAACAACGGCTCGTTAATGCCTTAGAAACCCTAAGTCAAGACTTAACCACCGTTGATTTGGATTCCCAGTTGGCCCATGAAGCCTTTTTAGCTCATCGAGAATGGTTAACCATTACCGCGCCATTTTATCACGAGGCCTATCACCGCGGCTTAGCTGATATGTATCTCGCTGACGAACGCTTTGCCGCCTATTACAACCAAAAGACGAGCCACCCTTCCGCACAACTTTTACATGATATCATTTACCATTACACCGCCGAATAACCTTACAATTAGCCAGATAGGCAAAAAGGAGGAAAACCTGATGCCGGTTGCTATTGATTCGTTAGTTGGACTTAGCCTGCTCTAAGCCAACTGGCTGAGGTCCTTATGCTTGCTGGTGAAAGACCGTCTATAAGAAAGGCTGAACGAACTCGTTCAGCTCTCGAGAATTAAGGCGAAACCGACACATGATGTTCTTTATCATGAGTCGGTTTTGACTTAATTCCGAAGAGAGCTAGTTCGTGAAGCCAGACATCGTTAGACTTGGTATTATGGAATTTCCGCTTGTAAAAATTTTATATTACCTTAGTCTAAGAGCAAAACCTCTCAAACAAAATAGCTGTTTGAGAGGTTTTTTTGGCGAAACATTTAGTTAACAAAACTTTTTTACATCATGCCCATGCCAGGATCCATTGCTGGTGCAGCAGGTGCAGCTGGTTCTGGTTTGTCAGCTACGACTGCTTCAGTGGTTAACAACAAAGCAGCAACAGAAGCCGCATTTTGCAAGGCTGAACGAGTTACTTTAGTAGGATCCACAATACCGGCTTCTACCATGTTCACCCATTCACCGTTTGCAGCATTGAAACCAACGCCGATTTCAGCATTTTTCAGCTTGTCGATGATAACAGAGCCTTCATACCCGGCATTTTCAGCAATTTGACGCACAGGTTCTTCCAAGGCACGAAGCACAATCTTGATACCAGTTGCGATATCGCCTTCCGCTTCCAATTCGGAAACTTTACCGATGACGTTGACTAAAGCTGTCCCCCCACCGGAGACCATTCCTTCTTCGACAGCGGCCCGAGTAGCATTCAAGGCATCTTCAATTCGTAATTTCATTTCCTTCAATTCAGTTTCAGTTGGTGCACCGACTTTGATGACGGCTACCCCACCAGCTAATTTAGCCAAGCGTTCTTGCAATTTTTCCCGATCAAAATCAGAAGTTGTTTCAGCAATTTGGTTTTTAATCAATTGTACCCGAGCTTGGATAGCTTCAGTGGCACCCGCGCCTTCCACGATGGTCGTGTTGTCTTTATCAACAACAACTTTGCTAGCTTGACCCAAGCTTTCGATTGTCGCATCTTTCAATTCCAAGCCAAGGTCTTCAGTAATCACTGTACCACCAGTCAAGACAGCGATATCTTCCAACATCGCTTTCCGACGGTCACCAAAACCAGGTGCTTTCACAGCGACGACATTGAAGGTCCCACGAATTTTGTTCAAGACCAATGTTGGCAATGCTTCGCCATCCACGTCGTCAGCAATGATCAACAATGGTTTTGATTGTTGTAAGATTTGTTCCAATAAAGGCAAGATATCTTGAATATTGGAAATCTTTTTGTCCGTGATCAAGATGTAAGGATTGTCCAAAACAGCTTCCATCTTATCATTGTCAGTCACCATGTATTGAGAAAGGTAGCCACGGTCAAATTGCATCCCTTCCACTACGTCTAATTCGGTTTCAATCCCTTTTGATTCTTCAATGGTGATGACCCCATCATTGCCAACTTTTTCCATAGCATCAGCAATGTATTGGCCGACTTCTTCAGAGCTAGAAGAAACCGCACCAACTTGAGCAATCGCTTCTTTAGAATCAACCACTGTTGAGATTTTGTGCAATTCTTCAACTGCGGCTTTCGTTGCCAATTCGATCCCGCGACGGATACCGATTGGGTTCGCGCCTGCAGTAACATTTTTCAATCCTTCACGAACGATGGCTTGTGTTAACAAGGTAGCCGTCGTTGTCCCGTCACCAGCGATATCATTGGTTTTTGAAGCAACTTCGGAAACCAATTTAGCCCCCATATTTTCGAAATGGTCTTCCAATTCGATTTCTTTGGCGATGGTTACCCCGTCGTTTGTGATTAAAGGTGAGCCATAAGATTTTTCCAATACAACATTACGACCTTTAGGGCCTAAGGTAACTTTGACCGTATCTGCTAGTTTATCTACCCCGCGAAGCATCGCTGCCCGGGCATCTTCTGAAAACTTAAGTTCTTTTGCCATGATTTATTTCACCTCATAATTAGTTGGCTCAGATCGGCTGGGCTCATCTCAAGCTCTTCGTCTAATCTGATACCATTTGTTAAATTGTCATTTTTGGGGAAGTTTGGTAAGCAACCTATTCAACGATGGCCATAATGTCTTTGCCATTGACGATTAAGTATTCTACGCCATCGAACTTGACTTCAGAGCCAGCATATTTTTCAAACATCACTTGGTCACCAACGCTGACTTCAAGAGGTGCTTTTTCGCCACTATCCAAAGTACGTCCAGCACCAACAGCGACAACTTCGCCTGTTTGCGGTTTTTCTTGAGCGGATGAGGCTAAGACGATACCGCCGATTGATTTTTCTTCTTCCTTCGCGACTTTGATAACGACGCGATCACCTAATGGTTTTAACACGTTAAATCCCTCCAATAATGTTGTTACGATTTTGTGTTTTGGGAATTAGCACTCTCATACATCGAGTGCTAACCTACAAAACTTATGATACTCATTTTGATACCAGATGGCAAGTCATTTACTCAAAAAAATCTAGAAGAAATCATGAAGAAAAAATAGTGAATTTTGGAAGCAAACCAATTTGTTGCTTTCCTACCACGGGCCTCGTATGATGAAATCATAGCTCAATCGTAAAGCTGACAAAGGAGGAACTTTTGATGAAAATTGCAATTATCGGCGCGACCGGCCATGCAGGGAGCTTGCTTGTTCAAGAAGGTCTGAAGCGTGGGCAAGACATCACCGCCATCATGCGCAATGCAAGTAAACTAACAGTTGACGTCCCCTACATTGATAAAGACTTATTTGCTTTGACCAAAGAGGATTTACTCCCTTTCGATGTAGTCATCGACGCCTTCCGAGCACCGGCTGGCAAAGAAGACTTACACGAAACCAGCCTCGCCCATTTAATCACTATTCTTAGTGGAACTAAGGTACGACTTTTAGTCGTGGGGGGCTCTTCTTCCCTCTTTATTGACGACCAAGGTACCCGCATGATTGATCAGGCCCCCACTGATGCGCCGTACTATCCGACAGCTTATCATATGTACCAAGCTTTCCGAGAGTTACCGACCACGACTCAGCTTAGATGGACCTATCTCTCTCCAGCGGCTTTTTTCAACCCTGATGGTGCTGCCACGGGTGAATATCGTTTCACCGGCGACCACTTGGGTACAGACGCTGCCGGCAATAGTGAAATCAGTATGGCTGACTATGCTGTAGCGATGCTAGATATCGCTGAACAAGACCTTTACGAAAACCAACATGTCGGTGTGGTAGGCAAATAAATAAGTTGATTATCGCAAAAAAGCATCACTTCCTCTCAGTTACGCCCTGAGGAAAGTGGTGCTTTTGTCATATATATTTAAGATTAAACCGGCAAAAGTAGTATGAATGTTACGGATAATCAGTCAGCAAATGACAGAAAAACAATAAAATTTACGGAGCTATATTTCACAATCTGATTATTTTATCACAACGAAAACAGCTCACAGGCGCGGTCTGGATCGGTGTCATAAACATCAAAATCATACCCCACTCCGAGATCATGTTCTCTTAACGTGTTTTCCATCGTCAAATGAGCCAATTCTTTCAGATTGTTTTCTTTACTCAAATGGCCCAGATAAATCCGTTTGGTTTTGTCGCCGATGATATCAGCAGCGACCAAAGCCCCATCTTCATTAGACAAATGACCGTGGTCTCCCAAAATCCGTTGCTTTAAGTTCCAAGGATAAGGTCCCATCCGCAACATTTCCAAATCGTGGTTGGATTCCAAAAGATAGGCATCCGCATTGCGAATCACGCCACGCACATGATCAGAACAATAGCCAGTATCCGTCAGCATGACAAAACTCTTATCATTTTTGTGAAAACTATAAAATTGAGGCGCTGCCGCATCGTGGGAGACACCAAAACTCTCGATGTCCAAATCCCCTAACGTTAAAACTTTACCCATTTCAAAAATTTGCTTTTGCTCCAGAGGGACATTGCCAATCATGGGGTCCATCGCCGCCCATGTTTTTTCATTGGCGTAGATATCTAACTTGTATTTTCGTGCCATCACGCCGACACCATGGATATGGTCCCGATGTTCATGGGTAACCAAGATGGCATCCAAGTCATCAGGTTTACGTCCGACTTCTGCCAGTAACGAAGTAATTTTTTTACCGGAAAGGCCGGCATCCACTAAGATTTTCTTCTGCTCAGATTCGATGTACAGGGAGTTTCCTGAACTGCCACTGGCCAAAATTGCGATATTCATAGTTGCCGTCGCCGTTGATGTTGTCATTTGATGAAACTTCCCTTCTACTTTGGTGACCCCTGCTGCCGGATTTCTTCAGCGCAGGGTCAAATCGTTTTCCATTATAAAGCCAAGTTTAGTTTTTTTCCACCTTTTGAACGGGAGTATTGGTGAAAACGCGATTAGTGATGGCGTTGACTTTTTCCACTTGGAGGCTACTGCCGGTATCAATGGCGACAAACCAAACTGGGATATAGACGTTAGTCCCGCGAAACTGCAAACTCAAGGTATAAGCCAACTGGCGCCAGGCAATCTTGCTCTTCGGCGGAATCCGATTGTTGACATACAGCGTTTCAATGGCATCCCGCTCTGAGTACAAAGCCGTTTGGTCCCGCAATTTTTCAATCTGACTGATATGCGTCTGGGTATAGCGGGTAATTTTCAATAAATCATCCGTATTTTCCAGCTGGATATCCAATCGGCTAGAAGAATCATTGAACGGAATCTTCTCAAAGGATTGGGCGGCAACGATTTCTGGATACTCCTGATCTTGAAAGGAGAGGTTTTCCAGATAGGTGTACTCCTCTCCAAAAAGCACTTCCCCATCTTGTTGCAAAAATTTAGCCAACGTTGCGGCGGTTTTAGTCGCATCGGTAATACTCGTCCCGTCGGAAATCCGACGGGTCACTTGGTATTCTTCTGTCGTGGTTCCCAAACTAAAGGCGTCACTCTCGTCATTAGCCTTTCGATAATCACTGATGGCTTTCTGCATATTGGTTGGGATACCACTGAGGTAATAGCCTGTCGGTTTATCAGTAGCAAAATCACCATCATAAGAAATACTATCCGCTTTTAAGCGCTGTTCGATGGCAATCTTTTGATTGGAGGTTGCTACGTTGCGTTCTTCATTTTTGGCGGATTGGAAAATTGAAAACAAAAAGAGGTTAACCCCTAAAAAGGCTAAAAAGAAAATCCATTCGATTCGTTTAAAATCCACTTACACCGCCTCCTTTTCCGCTACCAATTCCGCTGCTAAAGCGGCATAAGAATACCAGGTATCATTGTATTTGACATACCACATAGGCACCATATCCACGATACCATCTGCATTTTTAACGGCTTGTCGCTGGTAACCAATCACCATGGACTCCCACAATTCCAAATCGGCACCTTTTTCTGTCAGGTCAGCGATGACTTCTTGACTGGCGGGAAGCTCTACCGTCTCATCGGAAGGAATCGGAATTTGGATGGTGTTCAGGCTGCTGCGAATATCCACTTGCGGCGTTCCCGTGGCACTTGCTTGCAAGGTGAAACTGACTTCCCCTTGGTAGGCATCCCCAAAAACAGGAAAGCCTTCGATAAAGGTACGATAGGTGATACGATCTTTGCTGCGATCGAAAAAGCGCAAGTAGCCGACATTGGTTTCCAACCGACTGACATATTGGAAGCTCTGATCATAAATATCATCTTCGGCATTTGAGGTCACAGGCCCTTGAAATTCCACGATTTGCTGATCTCCTTGGATGCGCATCGTTTCTTGCCCACCGTACAAAACCGTATCCTGGCTTTCTTCACTACTCTTAACATTTTCGGGATCTTGGAAAAAGGCATTGCGAAAGACCGTATACGTCTGAGTCGAAGCGATGTAACTGTAAAGCTGCAAAGTCACTTTTTCCTGAGTGTTGTATTGTAGACTCTGCAGTCGTTCATCCTTCGCCATGGGGAGCCACTGATCATCGATAGTGAGCAAGCGATTTTCCATAGTTTTCAAGCTAGATTTGACTTCAGCTTGATAAATCTGATGGCGTCGGGGATTGATAAAACGGATGACCTTATTTCTAAAATCCACTTGCACTTTGGAAAAGTACAAATCTTTCCCTTCATCCACATCTTTGAGATCCATTTTTAAATCATAGGTCTTGTCGTATTCGTAAAGCTGAAAGGAGCCAAAATAATTAAACTCTACTGCATCAACGACATCCACATCTTTCAGAAAAGCTTCATCATCTTCATAGGTCTTCACGGTAACTTCCCCATAGCGGCCCTTCACCAATTCCTTGTGCATGGTGCTAATGGCTTTTTCCGTAGAAAACATCTGAATCTCTTCCTCACTTTTCATCCAGACAAGTCGCGTCGGTAAAAAGACATCACTGGCTTTTCGAATATTGGTGGGATTGGCGACTACTGTCGGCTGGTCTTCTCCCATATAGGTACGAGCATTGGGACTGAGCCAGATCTTATAAGACAAGTAAAAGCTCAAAGCAATCAAGACAATTAAACCGTAACGAATAATTTTTTCGGATACTTTCATTCCCACCAATCCTCCTCATAAGGTTCGTAAGGCAAGGTGATGTAAAAAGTAGAGCCCCGTCCTTCTTGACTTTCCACCCAAATATTGCCTCCGTGGGCTTTCATGACTTCTTTAGATATGGCTAGTCCCAAACCGGTGCCCCCTTGTTTCCGAGCCCGGGCTTTATCCACCCGGTAGAAACGGTCAAAGACGCGAGCCAAGTCTTTTTTGGGAATCCCTAAGCCTTGGTCAGTGATACTCAAAACGATGTTATTGTGAGTTTCTGATAGACGCACGGTAATCGTCCCACCATCAGGAGAATACTTGATAGCATTGTTCATGATGTTATCCACCACTTGGATGATTTTGTCGGTATCGACTTCTGCCCACAAGTCCCGTTTGGTGAAATCTCGGCGAATCCGGTATTTTTTACCGCTATCTTGGTTATCGACAATCATATCAAAGCGATCCAACACAAAGCTGACCAACTCATTAAAATTGACATACTCCAGCTGCATCACCGCCTTGCCACTATCCATCCGGGATAGATCCAGCAAATCGTTAATCATTCGAATCATACGGTCCGTTTCATCTAAAGTAACTTTCAAAAAGTTTGGCGCGACTTCTTCGTCTTGCCAAGCCCCATCACTTAAAGCTTCAATATAACTCCGCATACTGGTTAATGGGGTACGCAATTCGTGGGAGACATTGGAGACAAAATCCCGCCGTTCTTGCTCGGTTTTTTCCTGTTCAGTAACATCATGCATCACTGCCACAAGACCGGAAATAAACCCAGACTCCCGGCGAATCATCGAAAAGTCCGTTCGTAAAATGACGAAACCGCGATAGGGATTTTCCCGTTCAATCAGCATCTCATCCGGATTTTCCAATAATTTCCGCAAAGTATAATCTTCGTCGATCGCCAGCAATTCCAGAATAGATTCACCGATGACCTCTTCTCGTTTGACATTCAACAAGGTCAACGCCATTTCATTGATGGTGATGACTTTCCCACGACGATCAGTGGCAATCACCCCATCGGTCATATGAGACAAGACACTATCCAAGCGGTTTCGCTCAGATTCCATGGCATCTTGCGTTTCAGCAATCCGGTCCCCTAACTGGTTAAACGTCGTTGCCAACTGCCCCAGTTCGTCCCGGCCATAGACTGTGACTCGTCGACTATAATCCCCTCGAGCAATCCGCACTGCCTGTTCCCGCATTTCCACAATTGGCTGGGTGATAGAACGGGATACCAAAACCGCTACAATGATGGAAATCGCCCCAGCAATCAAGGAGGCAAAGACGAAAATCAAGGCGGTATCATGAATTTCTTCATAGCGGTTTTCGATATCACTCTTCATAAACAAAGCGCCGATTACCGTATCCCCAGTCGCTGATTGGATGGGTTGGACCACGATATAAACCCTTTTTTGGGTCGTTTCATCATAAGCTGTTTTGGCCACATAGGTCAGATCATTGATGTCTTGATAATCATTTTTCTTGCCGATCAAAGACTTATCCGTCAAAGGGGTGGCCCCCAGCAAGATGCCATTGGCGTCCACTACCCGCATCTCCAAAATATCTGTAGAGACGCTGTTTTCCAGCCGCCGTTGGATGTCTGTCAGCTCTTCGCCAGTCGCTTCCTCACTATTTTCCAAAGTGATATCATTGGTAAACTCCGGTGCGACTCGTGTGGCTTGATCCTTGATATTATCAGTAAAGTTTTTAATCGTGTTACGTTCCAATCCGCGAATAAAATACGCCCCGATAATCTCGATCGAAATCAATAAGATCAAGATAAATGCCAGGGCGATTTTAAAGTTCACTGATTGAAAAAAGCGAACTTTCTTTTTCATTTACGTTTTACTCCTGTTCCGGATTTCGCAAGTAGTAGCCTACCCCGCGACGAGTGACCAAGTAATTGGGATGGCTTGGGTTGTCTTCAATTTTTTCCCGAAGACGACGTACCGTGACATCCACCGTCCGGACATCCCCAAAGTAATCATAGCCCCACACCGTTTGGAGTAAGTGTTCGCGGGTCATGACTTGACCTAAGTGCTTCGCCAAATAATGCAATAGCTCAAACTCTCGGTGAGTCAATTCGATGGCGGTACCATTTTTGGTCACCATGTAAGCTTCCGGTAAAATCGTCAAGTCACCAATGGTCAAATCGTTGTTCGCCGGTTCTTCGGCTTCTTTGGCCGCTTGGGAACCCCGGCGCAGATTGGCCTTCACTCGCGCAGCCAGCTCACGATTAGAGAAAGGTTTCGTTACATAGTCATCGGCGCCAAGTTCTAGCCCTAAGACTTTGTCAATTTCGGAATCCTTGGCAGTTACCATGATAATCGGCATGTCGTAGTTTTTACGGACTTCCCGAGCAACTTCCAAGCCATCGATTTTAGGCAACATCAGATCCAATAAAATCAAATCTGGTTCCACTTCTTTGACTTTCTCCAGCGCTTCCTCACCATCATAGGCGGTGTATACATCGTAACCTTCTTTGGATAGGTTGAATTTTACGATATCAGAAATTGGCTTTTCATCATCAACCACTAGTATTTTTTTCAAAAAGAGCACCTCTTCTGTTCTTAATTTCGTCTTTTCCATTATACCCCATTTTCACATCGTTTTCACGAAAACCTGAATTTCCAGGGATTCCCCGCTAAATTTTCTTAAGAAAGGCGATTAGCATCCCCTTTATCCCCATCATAAGGAGACTAGTCCTAAAAGTTAAGTCCCATCGATTTGGCTGTCAAAAAGAGCCTTGTCTTCTTTTGATAGCAAGACAAGGCCCAGCAGATTTTAGTCCAACACTTGAACGCCGATACCGATCAACTCAGGACCAGTATGCACGACTAAAGCAGGAGAAATTTCACCAAAGAGGATTGGTTCGACCGTATGCGGTAGTATTTTTTCCAATTGGTGAAGGATTGCCCGCGCTTCGTCTTCGGCACCAGCATGGGCGACTGCTAGTCGATATTTTTGATGGCTGCCCACGGTTTGCTTCACCAATTCCATCGTTTTAGCTAAGCTTTTGGCACGCCCGCGGGACTTCGCTACGGTGTAGTATACCCCTTCATCATTACAAGAGATGATGGGATTGAGCTTCAGCGCTGTGCCTAAGATGGCCGTCACTAAACCAATCCGCCCACCTTTTTGCAAATACTCTAAGGTTGCTACACTGAAAAATACTTTATTACGGGGAACTTCATTAGTGAGTTGATCACAAATCTCACCATAAGGCAACCCAGCATTGACTAACTCGACTGCGCGAATTGCCTGTAATCCTGAGGCAATCCCGATATTTTTCGTATCCAAGACAAAAATCTCCAATGAAGGATACTCTTCTGCCATAAGCCGCACCATATTACAGGTCCCAGACAAACCGCTGGAAATCGTCACAGCAATTACTTTTTCATAACCTGCTGCTTTGATTTCATCAAATACCCGGATAATAGCCTGTCCATCAGGTAAAGAAGTCGTAGGGATTTCGCCAGGCATTCGTTGGATAACTTGATCCGTGGAGATTTCAAGCTTGTCGACATACTCCCCTTCAGGATAGATCACTTTCAAAGGCAAGGTAAAGATCTGATTTTCTGCCACAAAATCTTGTGGAACATCACTACCAGAATCCGCTAATATAGCAATTTTTTCTTTGTTCATGGGTTGTACTCCTTTTGTAGATTCTTAATTTTATTCAGTAAAACGGACTGTTGTTAATCATCCGGTTTGTTTATCTTACTTAAATACGCCATTTCCAATTGAATGGCTTTTTCCGCCAAAAGCTTATTGGCAAAGGAAGTGGTGGCTGTCCGCACAGCAAAATACCTCACCGGAAGTGGGGCAACATCTGGCGCTGCAACTTTTCCTTGGGCCATAGCTGCGATGTGGGCAACGGCTTTTTCCGTCTCATCACAAAACAGATCGTAAGCTTGGGAAATCCCCTCCACTCGTCCCTGAAATAAGATTCCCTCTTTGATTTCCGGAATGGTCAATACCTGTTTCAACGTGGTGATTGCAATCAAAAAAGCGACATGGTTCTTAGTGTAACGCTTCTTTTTGGGCGCTGGTATCAGGCCTAGCTTGACATAGTTATTCACCATGGATTTGGTCAGCAAATTGTGCTTTTCTGGTTTGATAAATGGGGTCAAATAAACGTCCACTAGGCTGATGACTTGATCCATATAGAGCTCCAGATCTGGCAACTCTTGCCACCTTGGCAAACGACAATTTGCCATTTCAGCCCCCCACTGACTAAGTTCTTCTTTCATTTGTTCCAAGTTTAGCTCACCTCTATATTTCCATAAACCGATTATCTAGTTTTAGAAACTAGATGAATTATAGCACGAAATAAGATTATAAAAAAGCTGAAATAGGGATTCATTAGCGAAACTTTAGCTATTTTGAAAAACCACTGACTCCCCTCTGTTTCCAAACTATTCCCACTAAACAAAAGGGTAGACGGCTACTCCTCTCTCGATAGCAAAATCGAGTAGGAGATGAGA
>NZ_MAEI01000027.1 GCF_009933255.1 Enterococcus diestrammenae
TGGTTTATTTTCATATAAAAGCCACTCCTAAACCGTTCATCACAAATTCCTTGATCACTTGGTAGTTACCGATATGACTCGTATTTAAATCAGATAAGGACAAATTGTGAGCTGATAACAAATCCTCCACCAAACGTCCTAACCCCGAACCGATTTCCCGCGTAATCAATTGATGGTCCCGTAAATCTTCCCATGAGACTTTTTCCTGTCCTACCAAAGGATGCGTCGGAGCAGCGACAGCTACCAAGGGTTCCCGTCGATAGAGACGATGCTGGTACTGTTTATGGTCGAAGTGCCCTTCGACAAACGCACAATCCACCTGATCCAAACTCAGATCCCGCAACAACGTCCGGGTGTTTTCCACCACCAGATTCAGTTGTGTATTGGGAAAGCGTTGCAACAATTCCATCAAAGGCTGCGCAATCAAAAAATTGCCGATGGTAAAGGTACAAGCCAAGCTGATAGGTAACGGCCGGTCGTCATCGAATATCGAGCTTAACCCTAAGTCCCCTTCTTTTTTCATATGAGCGACTAATTTATACAGGTATTGGCCTGCTTCCGTCAGATAGAGCCGCTTTTGCTTGTATTCCAACAATGTCACGCCCAGCTCTTCTTGTAACTGGGCAATATGTTTGGAAACTGCCGGCTGAGTCAAGTTCAGCCGTCTCGCCGCCTCCGTATAATTCAACGTCTCACAGACGGTCAAAAACGTCAGATAATGGTAATCCAGCACGATGATACACTCCCTGTCTAATGACTCCCTGCAAATCCCAACCCATCATTTGCAGTCGGCGCTTGCCCTATTCCGGCAAGAAATCCGCTTGTTCTAAGATGGCATGCGCCACACTTTCTCCCAGTTTGGTGGCTGAAAAGCTGCCAGCCTTCGTGGAAGAAGCGACTTCAATCGCTTCTCCGGTGCGTTCATTGCCTAATAATCCGGTAAAATGCAATTCTGGATTTGTCCCGGTTGACCACTCCGCATAGCCCGCCAAAGGAACATTACACCCCAGTCCGAAAACCGCTAAAAATGCCCGTTCACAAGTTAACGCCTCACGAACTTTGACATCATCAATAGCCTGCAAAAGTGTCGCTGCTGCTGAATCTTCCAAGCATTCCACCGCAATCGCTCCTTGGCCAATGGCTGGTAGAAACGCCGGCAGTGGCAAAGGAAATTCATGTAACCCTTTTTCTTGAATCGGGAGGCCATAGCGTTTTATTCCCGCTTGCGCCATCACGATGGCATCATACTCGCCACTCACCAATTTTTCTAAACGGGTATCGATATTGCCTCGTAATGAGCGCAACTGCAAATCCGGACGCTGGCTAGCCAATTGAAAACGGCGCCGGCGACTACTTGTGCCCACCACTGCTTGTACTGGTAAATCAGCTAGGCTCTGGTAGGGTTCCCGCAAAATCAAACTGTCGCTCACCGTCAAACGTTCGGGAAAGGCACCAATCATCAATCCTCGTGGTTCTACAGAGGGCAAATCTTTGGCACTGTGGACCGCCATGTCAAGCGCTCCTGCCAAGAGAGCCTCTTGAATCACTTTGGCAAAAACCCCTTGGCCTCCCATCTGCACCAAATCCGTTTTCCGGTCCAAATCCCCTTTGGTCTCCATCAATACCTTGGTAAAGCGGTATTCTGGAAAAGCGGCGGCTAACTGTGCTATCACCCGGTCGGTCTGAATTTGGGCCAATTTACTTTTCCGAGTGCCAATTTTGAATTCAGTTTTCATGATTTGCCTCCATTACTGACGCTTGCAACTGTTGAAATAACACTTCAGCGGCTGGCCCATGATAGCTGATTTGAGTTTGTGGATCTGCCAAATATTCTGGGAGCAAGCGCTGATGCAGCGGCGTAAACCGTTCATCTTGTGCTGCCCCTACCAAAACCGGGTAAAAATCCGCTCCCTCATCGGTAAAGTCCAACATCTCATCAAAGGATAAAGCCGTTTCTGTCACATACACCTGTCGTTGCCCAAAATTGGGTAATTCTTCAAACCAAGAAGTCGCTGCCGCGTACTGCGCCGTGGGTCCCAAAATGATTAAGGCGGGATTCGTCAGTCCATGATCTGCCACTTTATTGGCAATATCTGATAAGTTTCCCACGACTTTTTCCTGTCGTCCCCAAGTCCCCCAGCGAATCACCGCCACCGGCAAATCGGCTTTGGCTCCTTGTTCTAAAATAATCTGGGTCAAATCGGCTAAACGTTCCATCCCCATATAGATGACCACCGTGCCACCGGCGGCAATCTGGGCGATTGGTTCACTAGCAAATGCCTGTAATTTGGCCGTCGGGGTCACGATCAGACACTTTTCCGCCAAGTGGCGATGGGTTACTGCAAAACCAGCGTAAAGACTGGCACCACTGGCACTCGTCACTCCTGGGTAGACCTCATAAGGGATGTTGGCCTCAGCTAACGCCACCATTTCCTCCCCTACACGACCGAAAAAGCCCGGATCGCCCCCTTTTAAACGTACCACCGTCTGACCGGCTTGGGCCGCGGCAATCATAGCAGCTTCGATGGCCTCTTGCTTCATGGCGTGTTGATCAGGCGCTTTGCCGACAAAGACCAACTCGGCCGTTTTTGGCGCCAAATACAACAACATTGGATTCAACAGCCGATCATAAAATACGATATCTGCCTGAGCCAAAGCCCGGCGTCCTTTGATGGTCAATAACGCGGGGTCACCGCTACCAGCCCCCACCAGATAAACTTTACTCATAGTCTGCTCCTTTGCCTTTGCTTAGTTTCCACTACAAAGGCCTTTTCTTTCTCTATATTAGCGGTTTTCTCCTTAAAAAGAAACCAACAGGCCAACCACCGCGTTCGTCTCTTGGCACCCACAAAAAATCACTACAACTTGTTCTGTTTACCAGACATTTCTTCCGGTAACTCCTTTTAAAGACAGGGCCTCACTTCAAAAAAAACCACTTCGCCATCCTCTGAATAGCAAAAGTGGTTTTTCAGCCTCACCCAAGGGCTGCTTATCAGGCTGGCATCGTGAAATGGTCAACCAGGGTCCAAGGCGGGCCCGCAGTCCTTCAGGTTAAGTCAAAATTGCTTCCTCATCTGGGCAAAACAGCAACTCAAAGTGACCGTTTGCTTACTTAAGGTTGCACGTTCATATGACGATCCAACGATTTCAAATGGATATTGCTCCGGTATTCTTGCTCTGCCCAATAGACATTATCCGCAATCAACGCTTCTGGATTCAATTCGACATCTTTAAGCATGAAGTTCTTGAAGTTATGGTAACCAGCGCGGTCGATCAAGTGACCCCCGTGCAAGTATTCCGCTTTCCCACCAAGAGCCATGTCAGAAAATGCCGGCCAGTTTTTAATAATGGCCAAAACAGCTTCTTCACTCAACCAGTTGGCAAACATTTTGCCCATCCGTGGGTATTGTTTCCCGGAACGGCCACCGATATAAATCTTATAGAAGACTTTTTCTTGACGGCTCCAAGCCCCTGTTGGACAAGCCGTGACACATTCTCCACAGCCGACACAGCAGCACAAATCTTTGGCTACCCGTCCGCGACCATCTGGTTCCAAAACGCCAGTGGCAGCTTTTTGACATTTTTTGATACACGCGCCACAAGAGATACAACGGTCGGCATCATAGACGGGCATCGTCACACCAACAATCCCGATATCTTGAAATTGAGCTTTGACACAGTCATTGGGACAACCTGCTACCCCGATTTTTACATGGTAAGGATTTGGGTAAATCAATTTTTCGACTTTATGAGCCATTTCTTGGGTGTTGACGTTGGCTTTGATACAGTGAATCCCACCAACACAGGCCACCACGTTACGAGGGCCGATGTATGGATAGCCATTTTTGGTATCCATTTCGACGCCACACATATTTTCTTCCATTTCAACGATGAATGGTTCGATATATTTGTTGACTTCTGGTACTGATTTTGCCTTGATTCCAGGGATGTCAAAAGTTAGGCGGGTTCCGATGTGGAAATCACCGTTGCCCCAAGTTTGGCAGACATGTTGCACCATTTCCAACCATTTTGCATCCATATAGTTACCTGCACAGCGCAATTGCAATAAGAATTCACCGGGAATCTTAGACTGGCGGTAACACATTTGACGAAGTTCTTTAATATTGATATCTTCCATTTTGGTTCCCTCTCTAGTCGTTCAGATTTTTGGCAAAGGCATAGTTGAAGACTGGCCCATCGACACACACATAGGTGGAATCGATTCGGCAGTGGCCACATTTGCCGATACCACAAGACATGTTGCGTTCGTATGAGACCCAGATTTTCTCATCTGGAATCCCTGCTTCACCCAAGCTCATGGTTGCAAATTTCATCATGACAGGCGGTCCCACGACGACACATTCGTAGTTGTCACCAAAATCAGCAAAAGGTACCCGTTCCACAAATTTGGTAACTAGACCCGTTTCCCAGTCTTGGTATTGATCGCGGTCCAAAGTGTAGATTGCATGGAAGTTTGGTGCTTCTTTCCATTTGTCGATGGTCTGGCGGAACAAGATGGATTCCGCATCTTTAAAGCCAAAGATCAAGTAGATATCGCCGTACGCTTCTGGATTGGCGAAGAATTTTTCGACCAAGGTTTTGATTGGTGCAACCCCAGTCCCACCAGCGATGACGAGCATATTTTTCTTAGCAAATTTTGCCACTGGCCACCCATGACCATAGGCTCCCCGCATAAAGATCGTATCCCCTTTGCGGAGGTTAAACAATTCGTTGGTCACTTTACCGACGTTACGGATGGTAAAGTCACACCAACCATCGCCATAGCCCGAAACAGAAATCGGTGCTTCCCCCACTCGTGGAATCGACAATTGCATAAATTGACCATCTTCAATCGGCAAATGGTTTTCCATGCGGAAGGTCCATTCTGTCGCCGTTTCTTTGATGATATCAATGATTTTATGAGGTGTTGGCAATACCGGATTAGCTTCTTTGGTCATCGTTGCAGTGCCAGCGTGGTTGTGGTTTTGACAGTTATCACACATTAAACGGCACTCCTTCCTTGATGTCTTGGCGAATTTCCACCAAGGCGTTGTTAATTTTTTCCAATGTTGCTGAGTAGCTGATCAGTTCTGGACAGTCAGCATCACAACGGCCACAACCCGTACACATTGGGCCTGTATGGAAACGCACATCGTGAGCGTAAACTTTGTGTAAAATCTTGAAACGGTAGCGTTCTTTGACAGATTTACGGAAGCAATGGTCACCGGCCATCGTATCGAAGCCTTCGATCATACAAGAAGCACAACCCCGGCGACGTTCGCCGACATTGGCATTTTCGCCGTAGAAAATATCCGTCGTAGTGAAACAAGTACAAGTATTACAAGCAATCGTACATTTACCACAAGCGATACAACGTTTGTCATATTCATCCCACATCGGGTGAACTTGCAGACGACGGTACTCTTCTTGCGTTTCAATATGAGGGAAATCAACTTTCAAGTCATTTTCTTCCGGGAAGCTGACTTCAAACAAGGTTTCATCATTTTCAGTGAAATATTGTGCAAACAAATCAGAAGTCAATTGAATTTTGGCCCCATCTTCAGCGAAAGCGACGCCTAAATCATGCAAATCAGTGACATTGGTTCCGAGACTGCAGCAGAAACAACCATCAAATTGTTCATCACATTGCATCAATGCAAAGTGGGCTTTTTCCCGCAGGCGTTTATAGAAGTAATCTTCTTCGCCACCGTTTTCCAAGAAGATTTGGTCTTGGATTTTGACAGAATTCAAATCACAGGCACGGCCAAAGATCAAGATATCCCGTTCATCTTTGACTTTTGCTTCTTTAAATTCGTCTTCTGTAAAATAAAACAAGGTTTGGCTTAAAGGCGTCAAGACCTCTTTCATGGAGAAGATTGAGCGTTGTTTCCATTCGATATCGGAATACTTGGTAACCTCTTTGTAAAGGATCGTGTCATCCAAGGCGTAACGACCGCCGTTGTGCAGCCGTGTCGGTGCATAGATGGCATAACGTTCTGACAGTTTCGCGAATAATTGATCCATTTCAGCGACTGTCAGTGCATAACTCTTAGTCATGGTAGTGGCTCCTTTTTTATTAATGTGATAAGTTGAACTTATTCGGTCGATCTGACCGGCTTCTACAACCCTGATAATAAGGGAATCCCCTATAAATAAGAAATAATCATTCGTTATCCAACTATAACGCTAAGGAATACTTCACAAATCCTGTGTCTATCGCTGTTCCATGAAGCGAGTTAAAGCAAATAACACAAGCCTTTCCCAACACTTTTGGAAAAGGCTTGTGTTATAAATGTGTTTTTTATCACAAACTAAACGAAAAAGATTCTCATTTGCGTAAGGAAGACTGGCGAAAAGAGCTAAAGCAATTCTTAAATATCTCCGTTTATTATTAAAAAAACGCGCGTCAAAATAACAAAAAACCGCAAAGAAAGCGGGCTGATCTAATAGTTGCTCGCGTCAGTCCACGCTTCTTGCCAGAGACCTAGCGCAACACAGGCTACCCAAATCCCGTGGTTTCCCACCGTTTCCGTCACATGCCCCGCCTTGGCTTTCAGCGCCTCACACGCATTGCCCATCGCTACCGGCAAGCCCACCACTTCAAACATCGCCAAGTCATTTTCTTCATCACCAAAAGCGAGGGCCTCAGCTGGTGAAATGCCGACCTTTTGCAAAATTTCTTGAATCCCGGTAGCTTTCGAAACCTGCGCCAGATGAATATCCACGACTGCCGGAGCGACTTTTTCCACCTTCACTTCCACTGGCAAGGGGTCCAAGCTTTTCCCATCGGTCACACCACGACAACTGACTTGTAAAATCAAATCAGCCTGTTGTCCCAACTCCGTCACCGGTAAAAGCGGCTGTTCCCCTTTTTCATCAGCAAAAAGTCGCAAATCTGAGACATAGAGGGCTGCCGCTGACTCCAGCATGTACGGACGTTGAGTGGCGCTCAGTCGTTTTCTCACCGCAGCCAAAGTAGCCGGCCCCAAAGGATGCGTAACAAGCAGTTGCCCTTGATACACCACATGCGCCCCATTTGAGGAGATAATACTTGTCACTCCCAACTGCGCAGCCAAGGGGGCAATCACCTGATGACTCCGCCCGGTAGCAATCACTGGTTCGATTCCCAACTCCTGTAGCTTCACCAAAGCCGCTTTAGCAGAAGCGGGAATCCGTCGATAAATCCCCATGTCAGCAGGCAATTCATTGTCCGCCAAAGTCCCATCAATATCAAAAAAAGCGATTTTATACATGTTAACTAGACCATCCCTCCACTATTTTTTTCAGGTATGTAACCGTTAAAAGTCTCCTCACAGCAGTCAAAATAAAGAAGATCAATCTACTGTCAATTCAATTCTACGGAGCTAAATCCCCCTTTTTTGTAACAGCAAAATGATGTCATGATTCCCCTCTTAATTCCCGATACATCAGCCTTTTTGAAGCTTAATTTTTTATAAAAAAGGACTCCTCCCAAAGGAACGAGTCCCTCTTTCAAAGAGCCTTTCTTCGCCAACAGCTCCCTTGCCCAATGATTAGCGCCTACCATAATGTTGACGCGTTGGAGAATGGTGGGGAGATTGAGGGTGAATCCGTTGCTGCCGTCTAGTCTGAGACCCAACAGCAGGATCTGCCGATTGGCTTCCTTCAGCTGGCTTAGCAGGTATCTGAGGCGAAGGGTTTACTTGCCCCGGCTTTGTTTGATTGTCATGCTGTCTTCGCTGCTGTTGTTGCCCCCCTAGTATACCTTGATTAGCATGCTTGCGGGGAGGTTGCTGTTCTTCGTAGATACAGGTAAGGGTTTGCCGTCTTGCGGAAAATTGACCAGTCGGGGACCCTTCAGTTGCCACCAAACAAAAATTCCGGAACTCCTCCCCTTTGATTTGATAAGCTGTGCTAAGTTTCCCCGTCAAAAGGCAGTCTGGAAGCAGTTGTTGCCCCTCCCGATCAAGGTGACGAACCAGTACCTGCCCCTGTTTTTGTGACTGTAGCTGCGCCGTGGTTGCCCAAAACTGCTCGTTAAATACTTTGTTAGTCCCCTCTTTTGCCTCCGTTACTTGAGTGACATCGAGACGACAAAACCTAAGTGCCCCCTGTTCCTCCGCCTTAAAAAAGCGGGAATGGTTCAACGTCTCAGCGTTACTAAAAAGGCCACCAACCATCAATGACAAAAAGACGAGAACTCCTCCCAAGACCAAGTTGACCCAACTCAAACGCCGTCCCCCACGCATTTGCCCCCTTGCGACTTTCCAAGACCCGTAATCTGTTTTCATGGTTTTCTCCTTTGATTTATGACGCCCTCAGCCGCTACACATACCCTTGCAACAGTCACTTTACACCTGACTTCCCCTATAAAATGACACGCTACCGCATAAAAGAAAACGCTTCCTTCAACTTAAGTATATCGGCTTACTCACCTCTTTGCAATCTGCCACAGCTTAAGATACTCTAAAGAATCCCGAAGAAGCTGAGAGGGATCACTTACCAGATACTAGCTAGATGCACCACCGCAACAAGAAGCATCCACACGTTTATTTACGATCACACAGAAGATGCTTTTTATAAAGGACGAATCTTGCCAGAGGCTGTGCAATGCATAACTCGACAAAAAATGAAATACTGAAATTTCTTGGCCATAAAAATAACTGCTCAATCGGCATAAGTGAGAATTGTCTCATACCAATCCAAGTAGCAACAACCGTTAAAATAATTGACATCATCACCACAATAATCAAACAATTGACAATCATTTGGGCAGCAAAACGGTCCCCTTTGCCAATGACTTTGGCTGTCAGTTTTGAAGCGGGCTCGTGGGTAAGCAAAACTAGCAAGATGACCACAAGCCAGATAAAAGGCAGCACTTCAAGGGTCTATCGCCAAGTCGCTAAACGAACCCCCATTTCAAAACAGGTGATTAGTGGGGCAATGATCTTCACCGATAACACCGAAACAATCGCCACAAAAAAGCGCAAAGACACTTTTTATCGTGTACTCTGCGCTGAACCATTATCCGCAGTACATGCCATCCCATACGCTTAAAATGTCAAACAGCTCAAATGTATTTCATATAAGAATGGGCGAGACTAGGAAAGATATAGATTAGCTCCTCTTGATCAGGGGCTTTGATTTTTTGATTCATCACGTCCAATAAGCCATTCACCGTTTCTACAGCATCTGGGCCAAGATTGGTTACCCCTACTAAATAGCCTTCCTGATCATGAACAAAAGTAATCAGGTTCAGTGGCTCATTGCCCACTTGATGAAACCAGTCTTTCGCAGCATAGTCCACAGACGTCACGGTGTAACGATCAGGATGGGCTGCGGCAACCATCGGGCTCACACCAGCTGTGGCAATTCGTGGAGAGGTAAAAACAGTTTGAGCGATGATCGGATATTGGATGGGCTCTATCGTTTTTCCAGTGAACAGTCTTGCCAGGTATTGCGATTCATAGGCTGCTACTGGTGTAATTTTGGGAACCGTTTTCACCAACACATCCCCTGTCCCGTAGATATGAGGTAAATTGGTTTGCAAATAGCCATTGACAGGAATTCCCTCCGCCGTAGTAGCCAAGCCAATTTTTTCGAAGTTCATCCCGTCCAAACGAGGCACACGGCCAGTGGCATCTACCACATAATCGGTTAAATGACGATAGCCATTGGCACCCCTTAATTCAATGCCTTGACTGGTTTCTTGAGCTTCCTGAAGGGTTTCATTGAAATGAAATTTCACGCCTCGTTGTGTTAAATCTTTGATGACTTCCTCCACATAAGGCGGATAGAAATCCCGTAAAACCTGTTGTCCCCGCAAAATAACCGTCACATCCGCCCCAAAAGCATTCGCAATTGTGGCAAATTCCATGGCGATATAGCCACCACCAATCAAGGTTACCCGTGCAGGCATCTGCGGCATCGCAAGAAAATCGGTACTATCATGAAATAGTTCATTGCCAGGTATCGTCAGTCGATGGGGTAGCCGCCCGGTAACCAAGACGATTTTTTCAGCAGTGTAGCTTTGTCCGTCAACTACGAGGGTATGTTCATCCTGAAATACCCCATGACCAATTATCGTTTTGACACCCGCAGCGATTAATTTTTGTTGATTCGCCGCCGCCAACTGATCAATCACGGCATGTTTATGAGACATATTATCTTCCCAATTCAACTGGGGCACCCCGGTAATGCCTTGCCCTTGCATTGCTTCGATTTGTCTAAGCAAAGCGACAGGACGATCTAGTGTAATTTTGGCATTGCAGCCACGATTTGTACACACGCCACCAAACAAACCTTCTTCAATAACCCCGACCCGCAGTCCGGCTTTTGCCATCGGGATGGCACCATTCCAAGCCCCTTGACCACTTCCTAAAAATAAGACATCAAAATCCATCCGAATCCCCTCCCTTTTCTTTACCATACCATTTGTTTCTAAAAAAGAAAAAGAAGGTGGCCCACCTCCAGCTTCTTCCTTCAATACGAATAAATCAAAGGCAAAAATACTCAAACGATTCTCTCAAGAAATAAAAAAAGACCGGCACCTGGTGAAACCAGGAATACCGATCTTCAACACTTGTTAAAGTGATTATTTCAAAGTTACAGAAGCGCCTACTTCTTCCAAAGATGCTTTCAATGCTTCAGCTTCTTCTTTAGAGATGCCTTCTTTAACTGGTGCAGGAGCGCCGTCAACTACTGCTTTAGCTTCTTTCAAGCCCAAGCCAGTTGCTTCACGAACTGCTTTGATAACTTTAACTTTTTGGTCGCCAGCTGCAGTCAATTCAACTGTGAATTCAGTTTGTTCTTCTTCAGCAGCAGCAGGGCCAGCAGCCATTGCTACAGGAGCTGCAGCAGATACGCCAAATTCTTCTTCGATAGCTTTAACTAAGTCGTTCAATTCAAGGATTGTCGCGCCTTTAAGCTCTTCGACAATGTTTTCAATGTTCAATGCCATGATTGATTTCCTCCATTTTAGGTAAGTTTTATTGGTTATTACTCATGCTACGCTGCGATTAAGCTGCGTCGCCGTCTTTTGATTCGATAACAGCGTTGACTGCGTATGCAACATTGCGGACTGGCGCTTGCAATACAGACAGCAACATAGAAAGGAGACCTTCGCGGTTTGGAAGTTTTGCCAATGCGATCATTTCGTCGACTGATGAAACTTTACCTTCGATGATACCACCTTTAATTTCCAAAGCTTTCGCATCTTTTGTGAATTCGTCGATGATTTTCGCAGGGGCTACGACATCTTCGTTACTGAAAGCAACGGCAGTCGGACCTGTGAATACTTCGTCTAATCCGTCAAGACCTACTTGTTTGGCAGCGCGAGAAAGGATAGAGTTTTTGATAACTTTCATTTCCACACCGTTGTCACGCAATTGTTTACGTAAACGAGTCACTTCATCTACAGTCAACCCACGATAGTCAACTACGACTACAGACGCGGCTGCTTGAAATTTTTCAGCGACTTCGTCAACTAATTGCGCTTTTTTAGCGATAGCTGCTTCACTCATTTGTATTTCACCTCCAAGATTTGATGGGTTAGGGCAAAAAAATAACCCCATGCCACCGTAGACATAGAGGGACCATTGACTGTTCTCAACGTTGTCCTCGGTAGGAAATTAAGACTTGCGTCACCTACTGTCTTCGGTACAGTTAAACTTTAACCTTGACTACCTTATCATAGAAAAGGCAGTCAAGTCAAGTTTAGCTTTTAAATTTATTTGGACATTACACTTTTTTCAATTAGAAAGAAGCGCTATCTACGTGGATACCAGGTCCAAATGTTGTTGTGATGGAGATGTTTTGCATGTAAATCCCTTTAGCTGCAGAAGGTTTTGCCTTCACTAAAGTGTCATGGATGGTTTTAAAGTTTTCAACTAATTTTTCATTGTCGAAAGAAACTTTACCAATCGGCACATGGATGTTACCAGCTTTGTCAACGCGGTAAGTTACTTTACCAGCTTTTACTTCGTTAACAGCTTTGGTTACGTCCATTGTTACGGTACCAGTTTTAGGGTTTGGCATCAAGCCTTTAGGACCCAAGACCCGACCTAATTTACCGACTTCGGCCATCATGTCAGGAGTTGCTACGACGACATCAAAGTCGAACCAGCCACCTTGGATTTTTTGAACCATGTCCCCTTCGCCTACGAAATCAGCGCCAGCAGCTTCTGCTTCTTTTGCTTTTTCGCCTTTAGCAAAAACCAAAACTTTTTGAGTTTTACCAGTTCCGTTTGGCAGTACAACTGCACCACGGATTTGTTGGTCAGCTTTTTTAGGGTCAACGTTCAAGCGGTAAGCCACTTCAACCGTTGCGTCGAATTTTGCGATGTTTGTATCTTTAGCCAATGCAACAGCTTCTTCTACAGAGTAAGCTTTGCTATTGTCAACTTTTTTCAATGCATCTTGCATTTTTTTGCTCTTTTTAGCCATTTTGTTTCCTCCTTGATGTGGTTATAACGGTAGGACCTCCCACGTCTTTCCATATCTTTCAATACAGAACCAACTGAGAAGCTACGTAATCGGGGTGACGAGCTTAGTCGACAGTAATCCCCATGCTTCGTGCAGTTCCTTCAACCATGCGCATAGCTGCTTCAACGTCAGCTGCGTTTAGGTCTTCCATTTTCAACTCAGCGATTTCTTTAACTTGATCGCGAGTAACTGATGCAACTTTAGTTTTGTTTGGTTCGCCTGAGCCTTTTTCGATCTTAGCCGCTTTTTTCAACAAGACTGCTGCTGGCGGTGTTTTGGTAACGAAGGTGAATGAACGGTCTTCGTATACAGAGATCACTACAGGAATGATCAAACCTGCTTGGTCAGCGGTGCGGGCGTTAAATTCCTTGGTGAAGCCCATGATGTTAACCCCTGCTTGACCCAATGCAGGACCTACTGGGGGAGCTGGTGTTGCTTTCCCTGCAGGAATTTGCAGTTTAACGAGTTTTTCTACTTTTTTTGCCACGAGACATACCTCCTTGAGTCCGTGATGTGGTTAATTGGGGATCAAGATTTCCCCTCCCACGTATGAAACCTTGGTGCTTATGCGTGTGCGCCATGGCAACACAAAAAATAGTGTTGACACACACCAAAATATTATAGCATCCTCGAGGAAAATTGCAAGTAGTATTTACTTTTCCTATTTGGCACAATAAAAAGCTGGTCGGCCCATCTCTCGGTATACCCGACCAGCTTTTATCAATCATCGTGAACTATTGTGCCCCTCTCATCCAATGACGGTGCTTCCACTCTTACACTCACTAACAAGAGCATGCTCTTTTTCTAGCAGTAGACGTAGACTCTGTTTTCTATCAATAGCTAATTTTTCCGCTAAACGAAACTACGTCATCGCTATCAATCCAACAGCGGTAAAATCTCTGCTGCCGCTTCCTCATCTAAAATGACTGTCAGATTGGGATGGAGTTGCATCACTGATGATGGGACTGTTTCTGTGACCGGGCCAAAGAAGGCTTGCTTGATGATTGCGGCTTTTTTGGCACCATTAGCAAATAAGACGAGTTGACGGGCTTGCATCACGCTACGAGGCCCCATCGTCACGTAGAAGTCTGGCACTTTTGTCTTATCGCCCCCCACTTCTCCAGTCAATAAGTTTCGCATCTTTTCATCCACATCTACGCGACTAGTCCCGTCACCAAAATGAGTCGTCCCAGGCAAATTCCCACAAAAATGCCCATCTGCACCAATTCCCATCAAAATCAAATCCAAACCGCCAGCTTCCGCCAAGCGCTGATCTTGTTCTTGCCAGTTTGTTTCATTTAATTCATGAATATTTTCCTTTGGTACAGCAGCTGGCTCAAAGAAGAGGTCGGTCAAATGTTGCATCGTAACCCCTAACTTCGACCCACGAATTGGAATTTCATCAAAATTATAAAAATGAACATTGCTCAGGTAGTCCCGTCCTTTAACCTCTGGGATCAAGATGTCATACATTCCTTTAGGCGTGGCCCCTGCAGTAATCGCCAGATTGACGCGACCTTGGTTATACATCTTCCCCAACAACAGATTGGCTGCCACCCGACTCATGCTTTGGTAATCTTTTTCGATAATCAATTTCATCGCTAATGCCCCCGTGTCTAATTTTTTTGCAACAAGATAAAACGTTTACATTTATTGTATAACACTCTTACGAAAGTCGCCAAGTCAAACAAGCGTCATTTATTGGCTATAAGCTTTTTTAGATAACTATTTTATTTTAAAAAATCACGGTGATTCGCTAATTTTTTCTTTAAAAAGGGACATTTTAAAAAGCAAATCCTGTCATCTGGACCAACTTGTGTTACACTACCTCTGAAATAGTCAGCACCAGCTTTATTAACTACTGTAATTACAGCATTTATCACAATCATTCTAACCAACGAGGTGTATCTGCCATGGATCAATTAAAATATAAAAGTGTATTCGACATCATCGGCCCCATCATGGTGGGCCCGTCCAGTTCTCATACGGCTGGCGCTGCTCGCATTGGCAAAGTCGTTCGCAGTATTTTTGGGGAACAGCCAGATTCTGTCGACATCTATCTCTATGAATCCTTCGCCAAAACCTATCGTGGACACGGTACCGACGTAGCTTTGGTGGGTGGTCTTTTGGGAATGGCTCCTGATGACCCCCGGCTAGCAGATTCCCTCAAAATCGCTTACGAATCCCAGATGGAAGTCTTGTTTGTGCCTCGCAATGAAAAAGCCGAACATCCTAATTCAGTGAAAATGCTTCTAACTAAAGGCGATCGCAAAATGACCGTGACCGGCATTTCCATCGGCGGAGGCAATATCCAAATCAGCGAATTAAACGGCTTTAAGATTTCCCTAACCATGGGTACCCCTACTTTTATCACCGTCCATCAAGATGTCCCAGGTATAATTGCCAAAGTCACTCAGCTTTTTTCCGAAGCGGCGGTGAACATCGGCACCATGACCGTCACCCGAGAATCCAAAGGGGAAAAAGCCATCATGATCATTGAAGTGGACGAACCTCGTCCAGATATCAAAGAAAAACTCAAGCAACTAGATCATATTTACAATGTTACTTATTTCGACTAAACCCACGAAAAAGGAAGGAATCTCATGTTTTTTTCTATTGCTGAACTTGTAACCCAAGCCAATCACTATCCTAATGTAGCAGAATTAATGATCGCCACCGAAATGGAAATGACCGGTCGGAGCCGTCAACAGATTTTGAGTCTGATGGATAAAAACTTAACCGTCATGGAAAACTCGATTGCAGAAGGTGTCGCTGGTGTCCGCTCCGTGACTGGCCTAACTGGTGGAGATGCCCCCCGCCTCAACGCTTATATTGAAGGCGGTGAATTTTATAGCGGGAAGACCCTGCTTCAGGCTGTCCGCAATGCCATCGCCGTCAACGAAGTCAATGCTAAAATGGGCTTGATTTGCGCCACCCCTACTGCCGGAAGTGCCGGTGTGGTTGCTGGCGTCCTAGTAGCTGTCCGAGAGCAGCTAGGACTGACTCGTCAACAACAATTGGAATTTCTATTTACAGCGGGCGCCTTTGGACTGGTAATTGCCAACAATGCCTCAATCTCTGGTGCTGAAGGAGGTTGCCAAGCCGAAGTTGGCTCAGCGGCAGCTATGGCAGCGGCGGCTTTGGTTACTGCTAAAAACGGAACCCCACACCAAGCCGCCCATGCTTGTGCCATCACTATCAAAAATATGATGGGCTTGATTTGTGATCCCGTCGCCGGTCTAGTGGAAGTCCCTTGTGTCAAACGTAACGCCTTAGGTTCTTCCCAAGCGATGGTTTCTGCTGATATGGCGTTGGCAGGGATTGAGAGCGTCATCCCTCCAGATGAAGTCATCGCCGCCATGTATCAAGTCGGACGCCAAATGCCGACAATCTTTAAAGAGACCGCTGAAGGTGGCTTGGCTGTGACCCCAACTGCACAACGATTGCAAAAAGAAATATTGGAAAAGCAAAAGTAATTTCATATAAAAAACATATAAGGTTCGGCAAATTTTGCCGAACCTCTAACGCTGTCTTGAAAACGAA
>NZ_MAEI01000028.1 GCF_009933255.1 Enterococcus diestrammenae
TTCATTATAAGTGCTCCTTCGTTTTCAAGACAGCGTTAGAGGTTCGGCAAAATTTGCCGAACCTTATATGTTTTTTATATCGCTCTGCGGTAGTGAAGGAGATTGCCAATGGTTCTTTGAAAGAATTGCACTTTGATACCCCCTTACCGGCACCGGAAATGTACTTTATCTACAAACGACCCAATGCCGCGGTGGAACGCATTTTAGCCAATTATGACTTGTTTGAAGAATCATCTTTTTTGTAAGTGAAAAACTTGCTTGACTGAAATCCAGTGACGCGGGTCTGTGTAAGCTAGTCATTCTTAGTCCCACTACTAGTGAAAGGCGATCCGTTTTTTTCAGCGAAACCACGAAGAATTCTCGGTGAGAGTTGGGTTGTTTTTTCCTAGTTAGTGGACGTTTGCGCATTTTTGTTGCACACTAGACCTAGCAAAAATTGGTTAAGTATGGTAAATCGATAAAAGAGGAGCATTCAAAATGGCAAAAATTGGTTTTATCGGAACGGGGAATATGGGACGTGCGATGGTGAAGGGGTTGGCCCAATCAGGGTTGTACCAGCAACAGGATTTGTATATTTATGATCGGAACCTCGCCGTCGCCAAAGAATTGGCGCAAGATTTAGGGATTCAAAGTACGGAGACCCCACAAGCATTAGTAAAAGCCTGTGACCGGATCATCTTTGCAGTCAAGCCCAACGTTTTACCGGCTGTTTTAAGAGCACTAGTCCCTGAAGTCACAGCGGATAAAGTGGTGATTTCTGTGGCTGCAGGGATCTCCCTCGAAAAACTGGCAAGTATCCTGGGGGCGGACCACAAAATAGTACGGGTGATGCCCAATACACCGGCTTTGGTCGGCATGGGGATGTCTGCGGTGACGCAAAATGACCAAGTCACACAAGCAGAATTGGCCGAAGTTCTAGCAATTTTTGCTAGTTTCGGTAAAGCAGAAGCCGTCTCAGAATCCTTGATCGATGCGGTCGTCGGGGTCTCTGGCTCGGCACCTGCCTATGTCTATCTTTTTATTGAAGCCTTAGCGGACGGCGCTGTCATGGAAGGTATGCCCCGGGCGCAAGCCTATGAGTTTGCGGCTCAAACCGTGATGGGGTCCGCTCAAATGGTTCTAGAAACAGGCCAACATCCCGGTGAGCTGAAGGATATGGTTTGTTCACCAGGGGGGACCACCATCGCTGCGGTCAAAACCCTTGAAGAAGCCGGCTTCCGGGCAGCAGTCATCCAAGCCGTCCAAGTCGCAGCCGAAAAAAATCGGGAAATGGCCGAAAAAAACGCCGCAAGTAAAAAGTAACTAAAAAGAACCGTTTGTTGTTTTAAAAACCCTCGCTGGCTGTGCCGTAGTCAGCGAGGGTTTTGCGTATGTATTTTTGAAGACTAAGTGTCGGCTATCCCACACTGGAGACTTCGAAAATCAGATGCGGAGGAAGAAATATGAAGGAAAGCTGTCAGTTACAAATGGACTTTCAAAAAATCGAGAAGGATGCCCCTGAGTTTCAGCAGGGCTATCAACAAGAATTGTTACGCTTGGAACTTTCAGAACTTTTACAAACGTTGCGGCAGGAGCGGGGACTATGTTGGAAACACTTTGCCAGTTTGGTAGGGGAAAAGGAAGCGGTGATTGCTGATATTGAAAATGGTCTCTGGGAACCGTCTTTATTTACCATGCAAAAGCTACTCTTACCTTTAAATCTGCGACTAAGTATCCAGGCGGTTCCCTTGTGTGCTCCAGTACTAGAGTAGGAATAAGATACGCTAAGGCAGGTAATCAAGTCCGCCAAAGAAGCCATCTTCCTAGTGGGAGGTGGCTTTTTAGCTGATGCAGCAGGAATTAAGAAACAAAGCTAATCAATCGATTATCGATAAAGTACGTCTGCCCGCTTTTCATAGAGATTAAAAGAATTAAGGTTGTCTTAGTTTTTATTTGCTGCCCTAGAAAAAATTGAACAAACTTCGTGGCGCGTCACGGGTAGCCGGTTCAGCTTGCAATCTTTTTTGAGTAAAGAAAAAAGGGGATAAGGAAGGCATTTAAGGAATTAAACTAAAACAATTTTAAAGAGAAGCGCTTCGATAATCGTTAGGATTTAGCGTCTGTTTCATGTCTTTTATTTCACAAGTGGGAGCTTTCGCGATAAATTCTGATTAAAGGAAGCTAATAATAAGTTCAACACATTGCTTATCATTCTCAATTAGCGTAAAATGAGTGAGAATGAGAAGGAAGAATTACTTGGTGGATGCTTCACCGGAATACTTCTTTTTTGGAAGGCTGCGATAAATTGCAAGCAAGGGTTCAACAAGAAATGAGCTGACTCAGTTCTTGGCAATCTCGCTTTCAGCTAAAGACGCCTTAACACGCATTTTATGGAGGGAAATTTATGTCAACGTTAGCAATCAAAAATCTGCACGTATCCATCGAAGGCAAAGAAATCTTAAAAGGGGTGGACTTAACCCTTAAGACTGGCGAAATCCATGCCATCATGGGACCAAACGGCACTGGGAAATCCACGTTATCGGCAGCCATCATGGGCAATCCGAACTATGAAGTGACAGAAGGGGAAATCTTATTAGATGGCGAAAATGTCTTGGAAATGGCTGTCGATGAACGGGCTCGGCTGGGCTTGTTCTTGGCGATGCAATATCCGTCAGAAATTCCTGGAATCACCAATGCGGAATTTATGCGAGCAGCCATCAATGCCAAACGAGAAGAAGATGACAAACTCAGTGTGATGCAATTTTTGAAGAAACTAGATAAGAAGATGGCCTTGTTAAACATGCCAGAAGAAATGGCGGAACGTTACTTGAACGAAGGCTTTTCTGGCGGTGAAAAGAAACGCAATGAAATCCTGCAATTATTGATGTTAGAACCTAAATTTGCCATCTTGGATGAAATCGACTCAGGTCTTGATATTGATGCCTTGAAAGTGGTTGCCAAAGGGGTTAATGAAATGCGCGGGGACAATTTTGGCGCCTTGATTATCACCCATTACCAACGTTTGCTAAACTACATCACCCCAGACGTCGTGCATATCATGATGGAAGGGCGGGTTGTGATGACAGGCGGCGCTGACCTTGCAAAACGTCTGGAAGCAGAAGGCTATGCCGGCATCAGTGAAGAATTAGGTATCGAATACAAAGAAGAAGTGTAAGGGAGGCATTTGACATGACACAATTGAAAGACCATCTTTCCGCCGTGAAAATGTTCTCTGCCACTCAGGAAGAACCGGCTTGGATGTTGGCATTGCGAGAAGACGCCTTAAGCAAAGTGGACGAAATGCGTTTGCCACGGATCGACCAAGTGAAATACTTTGACTGGCCTTTATTGGCTGTGGCTGAAGAGACCATGGATGCAGCGGAACTACCGGATGCTGTAGGGGTGATTGGCTTTGATGAGATGCAGGACCACCCACTTTTGGTGCAGTACGGCAGCATCACCGTCGCCCAACAATTGCCCCAGTCGTTAATCGATCAAGGGGTGATTTTCACAGATTTATTTACGGCGATGAAGGAACACAGCGAGCTGGTGCAAGCCTACTTTATGACCAAAGCAGTGAAGCCAGAAGAAGACAAGTTGACAGCGGCCCACCTAGCCTTTTTAAATAGTGGGGCCTTCTTGTATATTCCCAAAAATGTCGTTTTGGAAGAACCTGTCGAAGCGCTCTTTTATCAAAATGGGATGAGTCACTTTTTCCATCATGTCCTGATCGTAGCTGAAGAAAATAGTCAGTTTTCTTATTTGGAACGATTCTTATCTGATGAAAGCAACACGACCCCGGTTTCCGCTAATATCGTGGTGGAAGTCATCGCCAAAAGTGGCGCTCAGGTGAAGTTTTCGGCAGTGGATCGTCTAGGCAAAAACTTGACCACCTATCTTAACCGTCGGGGATATCTGATGCGGGATGCCATGGTGGATTGGGCGATTGGCGTGATGAATGAAGGTAACGTGGTGGCGGACTTCGATACCGATTTAGTTGGCGACGGCGCCCACTCAGAAATCAAAGTGGTTGCGATTTCCGGCGGTGAGCAGGTGCAAGCCATCGATACCCGGGTGACTAATTTTGGTAAGAGCAGCATCGGTCATATTTTGCAACACGGGGTGATTCGTGGTCATGGTACCTTGGTATTTAATGGTATCGGCCACATCATCAAAGGGGCAAAAGGAGCCGATGCCCAACAAGAAAGTCGGATTCTGATGTTATCAGACGGCGCTCGCGGAGATGCCAACCCGATTTTATTGATTGATGAAAATGAAGTAACGGCCGGCCACGCCGCTTCTGTCGGGCGGGTAGATCCTGATGAAATGTACTACTTGATGAGTCGTGGGTTACACAAAGAAGAAGCCGAACGTTTGGTTATTCGTGGCTTCTTGGGTTCCGTTTTGACGGCGATTCCGATGAAAGAAGCTCAGAAGGAATTAATCGATGTTATTGAAGGGAAGTTGGACGCATGACCTTAGATGCTACGAAAATTCGTCGTGATTTTCCGATTTTAGATCAAATCGTCAATGATGAACCTTTAGTTTATTTGGATAATGCCGCCACCACCCAAAAGCCGGAAGCGGTCTTGCAAACTTTGATGGATTATTACCATCATGACAATGCCAACGTCCATCGGGGGGTGCATACCTTAGCCGAGCGGGCGACGCAAGCTTATGAAGCCGCTCGAGAAAAAGTTCGCCAGTTTATCCATGCCAAAGAAACTGCCGAAATCCTTTTTACCCGTGGGACGACGACCAGTTTAAACTGGGTGGCTCGTAGCTTTGGGGATGCCTTTGTTGAAGAAGGGGATGAAATCGTGATTTCCTATATGGAACACCACGCCAACATCATTCCTTGGCAACAACTGGCACAGGCCAAAAAAGCCAAACTCATCTACATCGATGTGACGCCAGAAGGGTTTTTAGATATGGCCGATGCTCAACGTAAAATTGGTCCGAAAACTAAAATCGTCGCCATCGCTCATGTTTCCAATGTGCTAGGGGGCATCAATCCGATAGAAGAGCTGATTGCTTTGGCGCATGCCCATGACGCTGTGATGGTGGTGGATGGGGCCCAAGCTGTGCCTCATATGCCAGTGGATGTTCAAGCGTTGGACTGTGATTTTTATGCTTTTTCCGGCCACAAGATGTGTGGGCCTACCGGAATCGGCGTCTTGTATGGCAAACGGCAATGGTTGGAGCAGATGGAACCAGTGGAATTTGGTGGCGAGATGATCGATTTCGTCAATCTCTATGACAGTACTTGGAAAGAATTGCCATGGAAATTTGAAGCCGGTACCCCCAACATTGCTGGTGCTATTGCCTTAGGGCGTGCTATTGATTACTTAAATGCGATCGGGATGCCCTCTATCCACGAATATGAACAAGAACTCGTGGCGTATATTTTGCCAAAATTGCAAGCCATCGAAGGGGTGACCATTTATGGCCCTCAAGATCCAGCTAAGCACACAGGTGTCATGGCTTTCAATCTCGACGGCCTGCATCCTCATGATGTCGCTACCGCATTGGATATGGAAGGGGTGGCGGTGCGTGCGGGTCACCACTGTGCCCAACCATTATTGAACTATCTGCAAGTGCCCGCCACTGCGCGAGCTAGCTTTTATTTTTACAATACCAAAGACGACGCCGACCGCTTAGTCGACGCCATCCTTGCGACAAAGGAGTTTTTCCAATATGGCGCTCTCTAAACTTGATAATCTCTACCGCCAAGTCATCCTTGATCACTCCAGTCACCCCCATCACCGGGGCTCATTAGGCAAGTCTACCTTGTCTGTGCAAATGAACAATCCGACTTGTGGGGACGTCATCCATCTAGAAGTAGAGGTGGCGGATGGTGTGATTAAAGACATCGCTTTTGACGGCTCAGGTTGTTCGATTTCCACCGCCAGTGCTTCCATGATGACGGATGCCGTGATTGGTAAACGAGTCGATGAAATTGGTGATTTAACCTTGATGTTTTCCGATTTAGTCCAAGGCAAAGAGGTTCCTGAGGCTGAACGTCTTGGTGAAGCTGAAGTTTTGGCAGGTGTATCCAAGTTTCCAACGCGGATCAAATGTGCTACCTTGGCCTGGAAAGCCTTGAATAAAGCCGTGAACGAATCAGAAAGCGGAGTGGCCGACAGCGGTCATCTCCATAACCATAACGAAGAGGCTTAAATTTCAAAAATAGCGGTTGATGATTGGCGATAAAGAACGTTGAAATCAACCCGAGAAAGCAAATGACAGACAGTTAAGCCGTCGTTTATTGAAGGAGTGAAACAGCACATGGCTGACATGATTTTACCTGAATCAGAAGAATACAAATATGGTTTTCACGATGATGTCACACCGGTCTTTACTACTGGTGATGGCTTATCAGAAGAAGTCATCCGCCAAATTTCCGCCGCAAAAGGCGAACCTGAGTGGATGCTAGACTTCCGTTTGCAGTCCTTAGAAGCTTTTAATGAAATGGCTATGCCTAAATACGGTCCGGATCTCAGTGAATTGGATTTCAATAAAATCAATTACTTTATCCGTTCCTCTGAAAACAAAGCCCGTAACTGGGAGGATGTACCGGAAGATATCAAAAACACTTTCGAACGTTTGGGGATTCCTGAAGCTGAGCGGGCCTATCTCGCTGGGGCTTCTGCCCAATACGAATCGGAAGTGGTCTACCATAATATGAAAGAAGAGTTTGAAGAATTAGGGATCATCTTTACCGATACGGATTCGGCCCTCAAAGAATACCCGGAACTCTTCAAAGAATACTTTGGCACATTAGTTCCTCCCCGAGACAACAAACTAGCTGCCTTGAACTCCGCAGCTTGGTCTGGTGGTACCTTCATCTATGTACCAAAAGGTGTCCGCACTGAAATCCCGATTCAATCCTATTTCCGGATTAACTCTGCCAACACGGGACAGTTTGAACGGACCTTGATTATCGTCGACGAAGGTGCCAGCATCAACTATGTCGAAGGATGTACAGCGCCAACTTATTCCAGCGATTCACTCCATGCCGCTGTGGTGGAAGTCTTTGTTAAAAAAGACGGCTACATGCGTTATACTACTATCCAAAACTGGTCCAATAACGTCTACTCCCTTGAAACAAAACGTGGCGTGGCCTATGAAAACGCCACGATGGAATGGGTGGACGGCAACCTCGGTTCTAAAGCAACCATGAAATACCCAAGCGTTTATATGAACGGTCGCGGTGCTCGTGGGACCATGTTGAGTATCGCAGTAGCCGGTAAAGGAATTGTTTTGGATAACGGTGCCCGGATGATCCATAACGCTGAAGACACTTCTTCCACCATTATTTCTAAATCAATTTCCAAAGATGGGGGCGAGGTGGACTATCGTGGGGAAGTCCGCTTTGCTGAAAATTCAGCTGGCTCAAAATCTCACATCGAGTGTGACACCATCATTATGGATGATCTATCGAAATCAGATACGATTCCTTATAACAAAATTTTGAACCACGATGTGACCTTGGAACACGAAGCCAAAGTCTCTAAGATTTCCGAAGATCAACTTTTCTATCTCATGAGTCGCGGCCTCAGCGAACAAGAAGCCACTGAAATGATTGTCATGGGCTTTGTGGAACCCTTTACGAAAGAACTACCGATGGAATACGCAGTCGAGATGAATCGGTTGATAAGTATGGAGATGGAAGGTAGCGTGGGCTAATTAGCTTATTAACCTTCACATTAATATAAAATAACGATGTTAAAAAGTTTAGTATTAAAAATATTAAATCTGAAGTACCGTCTAGATAGGCGGTCTTTGGATTTTTTGTTTTAATAACAATTAAATAGAAAGCTTAACTAAACAAATGTTAACGTTTACATTATAGCCGTATTTGATATACTATAATTAAGGGGATGCTAGAAGGCATGTAATTTTAAAAATGGATTAGGTTATAAACTATTTCCGTATTTTTTGTTATTAGAAAACTAAATATTTGAGAGAAAGGAGAATAGCGAACGAAAAAATTTAAAGAAGGTGATGCAATTACGTAGATATCCAGAAAGCTTCAAGACAAAAATTGTAGACTTACGCAGTGATGGCCACAGAGTATCAGAGCTAGCTAAAATTTTTGAAATATCGGAATCAAGTATCTACCGATGGGTCAAAACTTTAAGAAGTACTGAACCTGAAAACCTGCTAGAGTGTAAATTGATGTTAGAAGCCCTCATCGAATTAAATAAAAGGCAAAAAGTGTTGGAAAACATGTCTTTAAAAATCAAAAAAATTTTTATTATTGATCTAGAGCATCCCCGATTAATTTAAATGGGTTTTTTCTGTTTGTATTATCATGCTAAAATATCTGTTCCAATTTCAGAAAATTTTAGCTGTTTTTGTAATTTCTGGGAATAATATAGTAATGGCAAATCAATAAGCGTAGTAGTAATAAACCGAATAAAAAGTAGATGGAGTTTTTGAGTTTCCTTCCTGTAACAAATTACAGCAAAAACTATTGAAGCCCCTCTTCGATAGTTTTTTGGTAGAAGGAAATTCATTTTGAGGAGGTAACTATGGGTAAACTTGAAAAGATAGATACCAAAGTAAATATTGGTTTTGATATGGGAATCGCTTCGGTCGGATGGTCGGTTTTAGATAACCAAACGGGAAAGATTCTTGAAACTGGCGTTAGTATTTTTCCGAGTGGATCAGCATCACGGAATGTGGAAAGACGAGGATATCGCCAGTCCCGCAGACTTTTGCGACGGCGGAAGAATCGTATTGCTGATATGGATCGTTTTCTAGCTGCACATGGTTTTCCTTTTGACAATCCATACCCAAGGGAAAATCCATATCTGATTCGAGTAAAAGGCCTGAAAGAGAAACTCACTAGAGAAGAGCTTGCCATCGCTTTACATCATATGGTTAAACGGAGAGGGATTAGCTATGATTTAAAGGATTCGGAAGATGAAACAGCGAATGGTTCAAATTATCAAGAAAGTATTGCTATCAATCAACAATTACTTCGAGACAAAAGTCCGGCCGAAATTCAATTGGCCCGCTTGGAAGAGTTTGGCAAAGTTCGTGGTCAAGTCAAGAATTTATCAGAAGATACGTCAACAACTCTGTTAAATGTTTTTCCAAATTCCGCATATAAAGAAGAACTCCTTAGCATTTTGAATGAGCAGCAAAAGTATTATCCAGAAATAGATGATAGCTTTATCAATGATGCGAGTGCTATTTTGACCCGAAAACGGGAATACTACATCGGACCTGGCTCGAAAAAGTCGCGAACAGACTATGGTATCTATCGAAGGGATGGCACAACTTTAAAAAATTTATTTGAATTGTTAATCGGAAAGGATAAAATTTTTCCTGAAGAATATCGGGCCTCTGGGAATAGTTTTACTGCACAAATGTATAACTTGTTAAATGATTTGAATAATTTAACCGTTGATTCCACAGAAGATGGTAAATTAACTACCGAGCAAAAAGGGCAAATCATTGAGGAATTAATGGAAACGACCGCAAAGGTCACAAATGTCACTATGATTAAGATTATTGCCAAAGCAGCTGGGACCGATGCTAAAGGCATCAGCAAATATCGAGTGGATCGCGATGGTCAACCAGAATTTCATTCCATGGCGATTTATCGACGATTGCATAAGAAATTTCTGGAAACAGGGATTGATATCACTACCTGGCCAGCAGAATTTTTTGATGCGTTTGGACCGATTGTTACGCTTAACTCGGAGAATGGTGAATTACGGAAATGGTTGGAAGATGAAGGGCGCAACAACTATGAATTTTTGAATGAGGCAATTATTGATGCCATCATCGCTAAGAAAGCTGCTTTTAATGTGGTGGGAAAAAATAAATGGCACCGTTTTTCTTTAAAGACGATGCATTTGCTCATCCCAGAGCTATTGAATACCTCAAAAGAGCAAATGACCATTTTATCCGATATGGGATTACTTCATGCCCATAAGAAGGATTACTCCAAGCAAGCAAAAGTTGATGTGAAGTATCTTACAGAAAATATCTTTAATCCTGTTGTTCGAAAATCAGTCAAACAAGCGATGGATATTTTTAATGCGCTTTTTGAAAAGTATACCAACATTGCTTATCTTGTGATTGAAATGCCACGAGATGATGCCGAGGATGAGGTTGAAGAAAAGAAACAATTCCAAAAATTTCAGTTGGAAAACGAAAAAGAAAAGGAACGCTCCTTGAAAGTGTTTCAAGAACAAGCGGGTATTTCTGATGCACAGCTTTATGGTCAACTGCGACAGCACAAAAAGTTACGACAAAAAATTCGGATGTGGTATCAACAAGAAGGGAAATGTCCCTATTCGGGTAAGACGATAGCCGCAGTCGATTTGTTTTATCGGGATAATTTATTTGAAGTTGATCATATTATTCCGTTATCGGTATCTTTTGATGATGGGCAAAATAATAAAGTGCTCTGTTACTCTGAGGAAAACCAAGAAAAAGGCCACCAGACACCCTATAGTTATATGAGTCGAGGCGGGGGGCAAGGTTTTCCGGCGCTACAAGCTTATGTTAGAACGAATAAGCTTTTAACAAATGCGAAAAAGAAAAATTTACTGTTCACCGATGACATCAATGATATTGAAGTCCGTAAACGATTTATCGCTCGCAATTTAGTAGATACTAGATACGCTTCACGAATTGTTTTAAATGAATTGCAGCAGTTTGTTCGGAGCAAGAATTTATCAACGAAAGTCACAGTAATCCGTGGCAAGCTAACTAGTAAGCTTCGCGAACGTTGGCACCTGAATAAATCGAGAGATACACATCATCATCATGCGGTTGATGCTGCTGTTATAGCAGTCTCGCCAATGCTTAATATGTGGGAGAAAAATGCCGAAATTATTCCTCTTAAAGTAGATGAAAATACTATTGATTTAAAAACTGGGGAAAGTATTACGGATGCGCAATATGCTGAGCAAATGTATGAATTACCATATGCTCGTTTTCTCGAACAGATGCCAACACTATTTGAAAAAATAAAATTTCATCATCAGGTAGATAAAAAAATGAATCGCAAAGTCAGTGATGCGACTTTGTATTCTACCCGTAAAGCGAAAGTTGGCAAAGATAAAGTAGAGGAAGATTATGTTCTTGGCAAAATTAAGGATATCTATAATTATGAAAATTATAAAAAATTCAAGAAGATCTATGATGCGGACAAAACAAAATTTTTGATGCAACGAATTGATCTACAGACGTTTGCTAAACTTGAACAAATTATTAGTGACTATCCCGCCAAAATCGAAATCACCCAACCTAATGGGAAAGTTAAACCGATGGATATTAGTCCGTTTGAATTATATCGTCGGGAACACGGACCAGTGACAAAGTATGCAAAGAAAAACAATGGACCAGCTATTAAATCTTTGAAGTTTTATGACAGTAAAATGGGGGATGATCCAATAAAGATTACCCCTGAAAATGCTAATGGGAAAGAAGTGATCCTACAGTCTCTTAAACCTTGGCGGACAGATGTCTATTATAATCAAGAAACTGATGAATATGAAATTATGGGGATTAAGTATGCTGATTTGAAGTATATAAAAGGAAAATACGGTATTCCGAAATCTAAATATCAATCACTCATGGTTTCGGAGGGGGTAGATACTAAGTCTGAATTTTTGTTCTCACTTTATAAATATGATCGTATTTGTGTCAGTGATGATACTAAAGAAAAGATTGAATTGCTTTTCGTTTCAAGAACGATGCCCAAGAAAAAAGGGTATGTTGAACTAAAACCAATAGACAGAAATCAGCTGGATGGGAAAGAAGTAGTTTCAGTTTACGGGGCTGCGTCTAATGGACGCTTAAAAAAGCGGTTGACAAGAAAAGGCTATACTCTGTACAAAGTCAACACAGACATTCTAGGGAATCCTTTCTATATCAAAAAGGAAGGAAATTCACCGAAAAATATCCTTGACCTGTAAGCGCAATCTTGGTATCATAATGGTGCGAGCGACGGCTCGCTACCATTACTGATTCCTTGAGAATCTACAAAAATAAGGCTTTATGCCGAAATTCCCACTCTATGCGGAGTGGGTTTTTTATTTTCTTGAGGAGGTGTAGCGATGACGTGGCGTATCGTACATGTAAAAGACAGTGAAAACATGCGATTGAAATTAGATAATTTAGAGATTTTGAAACGGGGGCAACGGTTTTTAGTTCCTTTATCTGACATCAGTATGGTGGTTATTGAAGGAAAGACAACAGTAACCACTAGTGTCTTATCGCAGTTTACGAAATATAACATTGTTTTAGTTATTTGTGACAATCATTATTTACCAACAGGGATGATGCTTAACTATGGAAATTATCATCATTGCGCAAAGCGTGTTATGGAACAAGTGGCGTGGTCTGATGAAAATAAGCAACAGGTTTGGCAGCAAATTGTGGGCCAGAAAATAAAAAATCAAATTGCTTTTGCCGAACTTAAGCAAACATCCGTTGATCGAATTGCTGTAATGGAAGAGTTATTGGGACAATTGACCCCAGGGGATGTAACCAATCGCGAAGGACATGTTGCTAAAGTTTATTTTAATTCGCTTTATGGAATGGATTTTACACGGGATGACGATTCTTTAGTTAATAGCGCGATGAATTATGGTTATGCCATTGTACGAGCGGCGATGGCAAGAATTGTTGTAGGTCAGGGATTGATGTCCATGATTGGTATTTTCCATCACAATGAATTCAATTCTTTTAACTTAGTAGACGATCTAATGGAACCTTTTCGTCCAGTAATGGATTATTGGATTGATAAACAGGTTATGTCAGAATATGAATACTTGACGTATGAAGCGCGGTTACAAATTATCGATTTTATGAATCAACCGATGCGTTATGGTTCAATCAAGAGTAGTGTCGACCAAGTTATGCAGAAATATGTTGGCAGTTTTATGAAAGCCATCAAAAATCCCGATTTACCAGTTCATGAAGTGTTGCTGCGAGATTTTGTGGAGGTAGAAAGATGAGGTACCAACAAATGAGAGTGCTTTGCATGTTCGATTTACCGATGGAAACGAAGGCGGATCAACGGGATTATCGAATTTTTCGAAAAGAGTTATTATCAAATGGATTCGTGATGCTCCAATATTCAATTTATTATCGAACCGTCCCCAATCGTCCAGCGGGTAAAAAATATGAAACGATTCTAAAACGATTGATACCTAAAGCTGGGGAAGTGAGACTTCTTTATGTCAGCGAGAAACAGTTTGAAGAAATGCAACTTTTAGTGGGAACGAAGGGGTATCAAGAAGAAGTGATTGGTAGTCAAAAATTGGTGGTGATTTGATGGAAATAGCATTGGAATATGAGTTTGGTAAATTCCTGGAGTGTGACAATGAAGGAATCTCTTTTATATTAGGAGGAGATTCTGCCGTGAAGTGGAAACTGTATCGTGGATTAAAGCGCTTTGCTACTGGCAAAATGTTATCTGAATTAGAAGAGCATGTTTACGGGGATGATGGAATTGTTATCCGCGCTGATGGGAGACAAATCAAAGCTAAGGATATTCAATTGCTTATGATAGATCATCGAGAAAGCTTTTTTGAGCAATTGCGGGTGAGCAAAGGTACCATGATGAATGGATTTGTTGAAACACTTCAGGATAACTTTGAAGTAATAAAGAAAATGGATGAGTTGAATGATGATTTGCTACGGCTGGAGATACTGATTCAAGAGAAATTTTCAGATTCCTTTACCACTGTCGTCCCTTTAATCAAGAATTTTACTTTCAATGACTTGATGAAAAATTTTCTAGGATTGAGTTATTATGAAGAGAATAAGGAATTTCCTCTTGAAATGATGGATGTTGCAACTGTTATCGATGACTATTGCGATATCTTAGAGCACAACTTGTCGAGTACTTCTAAAGAGACTTGGCTCTGGTTGTTTAATCCAAATTCATTTGTCAATAATGTGGTTCTCCAGCAGCTACTGGAACGATTGAAAGTAATCTGCTCTGAAAGTGATTTATTACGAGTTTTTGTTCTGAGCGATGACTGTCTTGGGATTAGTCATGCTGAGGAAGATATCGCTAAAACTGTTCTAGTTTATCAAAATCAACAACAGCAACTACCAGAATTATCTGAGTTGATAAAATCTATCGAACGATACTATCCGGATGATTTTAGGTATGATACAGAGCAACTTGTTGATTCACTTTATCGAATTTTCCCAAGTGTTGGTCAAGAGGATGCAAAAATCTATCTCAAGCCTAAGGATATGCTATTATTAAAGGTAGTCAGTCAGTTAGTAGATTGTCCTAGCAAAGAAAAATGTAAGGATTTTAGTGATGAATTGACAACTTTGGAGAAGAAATTTCTCCAAAAAGAATGAAAAGACGAAAATTTCGAACCGGAGACGTCCATTTGAGGTTTTTGTACTCTCAAGAAATCAGTAATGGTAAAACTTGGTACAGGCTTGCAGACAGCAACTAATGGTTTTTGTACTCTCAAGAAATCAGTAATGGTAAAACGTTCTGAAGTCGGTGCTAATGCATTGATTAGTTTTTGTACTCTCAAGAAATCAGTAATGGTAAAACTTTATCCCCTGTGAAGTCCCTGTTGTACCTGTTTTTGTACTCTCAAGAAATCAGTAATGGTAAAACCGATACCATGTTGATCTATGACAATATCAGTTTTTGTACTCTCAAGAAATCAGTAATGGTAAAACTTTGTGTCTACTGACCAAAAAATGGCAGAGGTTTTTGTACTCTCAAGAAATCAGTAATGGTAAAACGTGACTTTTTAAACGAACGCTATTCAGACGGTTTTTGTACTCTCAAGAAATCAGTAATGGTAAAACGCGAGCATACGAAAAAAGGGACATGACGTCGTTTTTGTACTCTCAAGAAATCAGTAATGGTAAAACTCAAAGCGTGTTATGGATGCCACAGAAGCCGTTTTTGTACTCTCAAGAAATCAGTAATGGTAAAACATTTTAAGTGCGATGCCGACAACTGACGTAGTTTTTGTACTCTCAAGAAATCAGTAATGGTAAAACGATTCTTTCAATGGTCAGCTTAGGCTATTCGTTTTTGTACTCTCAAGAAATCAGTAATGGTAAAACAAATGGTGATTGATGCAGAGTCCTATCAACGTTTTTGTACTCTCAAGAAATCAGTAATGGTAAAACTGCATACTTTTCGCGTACGTGCCCATGATCGTTTTTGTACTCTCAAGAAATCAGTAATGGTAAAACCTGTCAGAGCCTTCTCTGTGTGGCCTGTCGTTTTTGTACTCTCAAGAAATCAGTAATGGTAAAACGGCACGAGGCAAGATGCTCGCTGATGAATGGTTTTTGTACTCTCAAGAAATCAGTAATGGTAAAACGGATACATAGCCGACAACCCTATGGCTGATGTTTTTGTACTCTCAAGAAATCAGTAATGGTAAAACTCCAGAATCGAGGCGGACTCATACGTTGTAGTTTTTGTACTCTCAAGAAATCAGTAATGGTAAAACAATCATCTCATCAGTCCAAAAACCGCCCGAGTTTTTGTACTCTCAAGAAATCAGTAATGGTAAAACCAGTCCAAGGCAAGGTGACTACGGTAGCGGGTTTTTGTACTCTCAAGAAATCAGTAATGGTAAAACCAAACGAATTTTCAATCGAGATCAGTCCAGTGTTTTTGTACTCTCAAGAAATCAGTAATGGTAAAACTTGCTATCCACGAGCCAAATCTATATCTATGTTTTTGTACTCTCAAGAAATCAGTAATGGTAAAACTGTGGTCGTCCAAAAGACTTGCTTTACCGCGTTTTTGTACTCTCAAGAAATCAGTAATGGTAAAACAAAGAAGATTTAATCGCACTTGGTGTTGACGTTTTTGTACTCTCAAGAAATCAGTAATGGTAAAACGCTGGAAGCGATTGGAGAGCGACCACTGTTGTTTTTGTACTCTCAAGAAATCAGTAATGGTAAAACTCAAAAAGAATCAGATGGTGTCAGAAGCTTGTTTTTGTACTCTCAAGAAATCAGTAATGGTAAAACACCTACAAAATTCCGATTTACAAACTTTCTGTTTTTGTACTCTCAAGAAATCAGTAATGGTAAAACGTAGTCTCTGTTAGCATACCCCTTGCCTGCGTTTTTGTACTCTCAAGAAATCAGTAATGGTAAAACGAAAACACTAAAATTGTGAATACCGAAACTGTTTTTGTACTCTCAAGAAATCAGTAATGGTAAAACACTCGCAACTTAAAAACCACTGCTGCACGTGTTTTTGTACTCTCAAGAAATCAGTAATGGTAAAACTTAGGTTGGTTTTATCCGTTCCGAGAAAAGGTTTTTGTACTCTCAAGAAATCAGTAATGGTAAAACTTGATTCACTAATGAGGGCCCCAGCAAGCAGTTTTTGTACTCTCAAGAAATCAGTAATGGTAAAACTCGGCGGAACCTACGCCATCGGTAACGCTCGTTTTTGTACTCTCAAGAAATCAGTAAAGGTAAAACCAAACGAATGCTCCTCTCATCGGCCAGTCAGGTTTTTATACTCTCAAGAAATCAGTAATAAGAACACGTCATATGTAGTTAAACGAACTTATAAGCTAGTACAGTCATACGAATGTTAGTAAATAGAAGGGATTCCAAAATGGATTTTTATCAGATTTTTTAGAAAGCCGTCTTCGAATTTCTCAATGAGATTAAGGCTGCTAAACCTTCTGACCTGACCATGGTCAATCCAAAACTAGTCGTTGAATTAACGATCCTTTATCTAGGGCTTTCCAGTGGGAGAAAAAAACGCTACAATGAAACTATCTTAATGAAAGTAGGGATTAATCAGTGAGACCAAATTTGGGCTACTATGTACAGACCATCAATGATATTGTTCAAGATACCGAAAAGATCGGCGAAACTATGAATCCAGACTACGAAGTGATTCGCCAAGCCATTGATGAGAATAAACTGCAAGAGCTGACTTCTGAACAAATGGCACAGACGTTAACCACTTTCCGTGAAGGTACGGATAAATATCAAGCGATGCTGGAAAAAATTACCCGCTTACGACCACCAGCAAAAGTATTGGGTATCCATAAAAAATTCGAGCGTTCGTATCAGAAGTATGTGGCTGGCTGCGAAGAGATGATTGCCAGTTTGCAAGGTGAAACAATTGATATCACAAGTTTTGATGCTTCTGAAAAAAAACAAGATGATGCGACAGATGAAATCAGTTTTGCAATTCAACGGATGACAAAATTGTTGCTTGGTCGTTAAAACGAGAGTTATCTAATTTAAATATAACGTTATTTTTATGAAAAAAAGGTGGTTGCCGGTTATAGTAGATACATAACCAACAACAACCTTTTTATTTTTCATTTTACTCCGTTAAAGAGTAATTACTCCTTTTTCCACCGGACCTAACCAACCCGGTGGTTTTTTTGTGTCCAAAAAAACTTACACTAGATATGTTCAGAGCGTATGGGGCTTTATTTGGATAAGAACAACAAGTTGACTCGATAGCGAGATGAAAAATATATAATTACAAAAATTACTGGAATATATTACGGGAAAGAATTTTTTATTAGTTTTATAAATGTTATTCATGTGGATAATAAATGATTTTTTTATGCTTTTTATGTTTTATCTTTAGCAATTCTATTTACTTGTTAGAAAAAGATAAAAAAACGTTTTTACATAAAATACAACCATCTGAAGAAAGCTGCGGGATCTAAAATAATTGTCTAGTAAAAAGTAAAAAGGACAAGTCATCTGGGGACTTGTCCTTTTTAGGTTCGAACTAGGATGGACTTCACAAACTTCTTCTTTCTGCATTCATACAAAATCGTCTCATGGTATCGTGCATCATGTGTCAAGTATCTATGAATTTTTGAAAGCAGAAGGAGTTTTTTCAGCCTTTCTTCTTTGGTCGGGTAACCAAATAGAAAAGTTTCGTTTAATGTTCGGTATCGTGGATATAATCTTTGAAGTACTGGAGTAAATCAGCTTTTAACTTTTGGTATTCTTCTTCGGTATACTCTTTGTCTTCCAGCTTTCCTTCAAAGCGAGGAATACCCAAGTCTTCTTTTAGTCGTTGGCGGATTTCTGTTTGATCCATAGTGCTTCACCTCATCTTTGGTTTATCCTTTTTTGGAACGGACAATCATAGTTTAAATTAGCTAAAAACTGCCGTCAAGGTTTCATATTCTCGCTGCATCAGTTCGAGGCTGGTACGGAAAGTCTCAAAGTCATCATTGTCATGAAAGAGGATTTGTTTTAGTTCAAAGTAAAACTCATCGAAGGCGTTGACAAAGCTTGCAACTTCTTTGGTTTGAAGTTCTAGGTTTTGGTCACAACGAATGTAGGCTTTTTCCGCGAGAGCATAGGCTTCAGCTGTGGTTAAGATGGCCAAATATTGGTTGTAGCGACGATTGGTGACCAAATCATAGCAAGATTGACATTTATTCAGTAGGTTGGAAAAATCTTTCAATAACAATTCGCTAGGTGTTTTTGTAAACATGGACTTCCTCCTTTATTGGATGATACAAGTTTTCTCTAGAGATATCAGCAGAGGCAATCAGACTTTGGGAACATAGACGCAGACAGCTTCGGGAGCGAAAACATCTTTTTCCAAGAGAGCTAACTGACCGGTTTCTGGATTGCGGCGATAAAGAGTTAGGTTGTCGCTATTTTGATTGGCACAGATGAGGAAGTTTTCTGTTTGATCCAAGTTGAAATCCCGTGGGAAATCCCCTTCTGTGGCGATCAATTGTTGTAATTCCAAGTGGGTGCCGTCAGCGTTAGTGGCAAAGACTGCGATGGAGTTGTGACCACGGTTTGATGCATAGACGAAGCGTCCGTCAGAAGACACCCGTATTGCCGCACCACCATTGAAGTCGTTAAAATCACTTGGTAAGGTGGAAATTTTTTGTAATTGGGTGAAACTACCAGTGGCAGCTTCATAGCGTAAGACTGTCACGGTGCTGTCGAGTTCCCCGAAGAGATAGGCGATGTCATGGTTAGGATGAAAGGCCAGGTGTCGCGGTCCAGTACCATCCTCAGCGATATAAACGGCGACTTCGGTCAGTTTGCCTTCAGAAGAAACATCGTAGGTATAGACGCGATCAGTTCCCAAATCGCAAACGGCAAGGCGATCATCTGGTGTTAAGTCGGTGTAATGAACGTGTGGCTTGTCTTGGTTTTCATGACTGCCACAAGGTTCATCATGATACAACGAGTCAGCAGCGACTAAGCGGCCGTCTTCCATTAGTTTGTAGACATTGACTTCACCTTTGTGGTAATTGGCGCCATAGACCAGGTGACGTTTGTCATCAACGGCGACATAACACAAGGGGGCGCCGTCTTCAGTGACCGCATTTAAAAAATGCATATCTGTGTCGTAAGCTGAGCAGCCGCCTTTATCCTCCACAGAGGTGACGGAGTAGAGGCGACCAGCGGTACTTTTCGTCAAGTAAGTAGGACTTGTTTCTGGTACGACTAACTGAAGGTCAGTCAGTGTTTCAGCGTCAGTATCCAAGGTGATTTGATAAATTCCTTGACTTTTACGGCGGGTATAGGTGCCCAAAATCAGAGTCTGTTTCATATTGAGAAGCTCCTTTTTAATGTCATTGAAAATTCTTGTAAGAGTTGGAGAAAATCTTTGAAAGCGTCTTAGCTGAAGGTATAGCCAACTAAGTGACGTTGCTTCAAAAACAAGAACTTTCGGTTGTTTTCTTCCATTATTGTAACATAATTAGCTGAAAACGCCGGATATAAGTGTCCTTGTGCTATACTAAAAATAGCAAGAAAAACGTTGACATAATTGCTTATGGCAAAATAAGAATTATCGTCAGAGGCTACTTACTAGAAACGAAGGAGCAGCAGCCATTTTTATAAAGGTGCAATGACGATAAAGTGGGAAAAACGAGATAACGCGCAACAAAGGAGTGTCGTGCATGATTGAGGCAAAAATTATTGAAATCGGCAATGAGGCGTATCAGCCAGAAGATAACATGTTGATTCTTTTCGGACCGAAAGCGACAGCTGGTTTGAAACCATACGCTATTATTCAGGAAATACCTGATCGATATGGAATTTCACTAAAAGAGGGGGATTCCTTGGTATTGGGAGAGCAGACCTATACGATTGAACACGTGGGACGACTGGCAGCAAAAAATCTGCAAGAAATCGCCCATACGGTATTGCTTTTTGCACCGGTACCCGGAGAAGTGAATATCCCTAATGGTATCTATCTTTTCCCTTATGCATTGCCACAATTGAAGGCGGGGGACCAGATTATTTATCCAGGAGGTGTGAATCATGGAGCGTAAGCCACGAGAAGGATTAGGAGCTCGCAAAAATTCCTGGTTCTGGAAATGGTTTTTGAACAATCAAGTAGTGACAGCGTTATTGATTATTTTGCTGGTGCTCTTAATTTTGAATGCCTTTACGAAAGTCTCTTATCTGTTTGATCCAATCTGGCAGTTTATGGCAGTAGTGGCCTTGCCAATCGTTTTAGCAGGTATTTTCTATTACCTGTTGAATCCAGCGGTGGATTATCTAGAGAAAAAAGGGCTGAAGCGGATTTATGGCATTATCCTATTGTTTCTAGTGGTTATCGGGCTGATTGTCTGGGGAGTAGTGGTCATCGTGCCAAAAATCCAAGAGCAAAGTGTCAGTTTTGCCAATAATTTACCAGACTATTTGGATACCATTGATGAGAAAGCGCGGGAGATTCTCAGCGATCCAATTTTTTCACAGTTTCAGACGCAAATCGAAAGTTATTCTGATCGTTTGATGAGTTGGTTGACGGACTTCATCCAAAACTTTTCCAAGAGTACCATCAGTGGCATTGGTCGCTTTGTTGGTGCCGTAGCTTCTGTGGTGGTAGCAATTATGACCTTCCCCTTCATCTTATTTTATTTGTTGAAAGATGGGCGGAAATTAGCGCCTTATGTGGTACAGTTTTTACCAAATAATTGGCGCAAACCGACTCTAAACGTGATCACCGAGATGAATGGGCAAGTCTCTTCTTACATTCGCGGGCAACTGACCGTCGCTTTTGCGGTAGCTCTAATGTTCATTTTGGGCTTTTCAATTATCGGTTTGGATTATGCAGTGACCCTCGGCATTGTGGCGGGAATTTTGAATTTGATTCCGTACTTGGGGTCGTTTCTGGCGATGGTTCCGGCAGTCTTTTTAGCGATTGTGGCAGGACCGTTTATGATCTTGAAAGTCGCGATTGTTTTTGTGATCGAACAGACTCTGGAAGGTCGGTTTATTTCACCGTTAGTATTAGGCAGTCAGTTGGCCATTCATCCGGTGACCATCCTATTGGTATTATTGACTTCTGGCAAGTTGTTTGGCTTGGTGGGTGTGGTCTTTGGGATTCCCGTCTATGCAGCAGCCAAAGTGTTAGTTACCCATCTTTTTGAATGGTATCAAGAAGTTTCCCAGTATTATTACAAAGAAGAGGAAGAAACCCCTCCGCTGAAAGAAGAGCAATAAAAATCGACCGCAAGCATCCTTTGACTGAGATCTAAGTCAGGATGCTTGCGGTCTTTTGATTATTAAGTGGATCGATGGGTGTACTTAGTTAAGGCAGAGTAATAGGCTAAGACTGCGTATGCCTAGCCAAGATCGCAGTCCTGAAATACCGACTCAATTATGGAATAATCAGTCAGTTGTGTAGCTGGTCCAGCATCTGATATTGCTAGACTAAGGGAAAGTCGAGTGCTGTCGTAGCCCAGCTGCCTAGCCTCAGCGATAATGGCTTCCCCATTTGTTGATTTAGGCCACTGTGGCGGCAACGTGACGGTAAGCTCGCATACCACCAATCACGTGCACAGCGTTAAAGCCGTTATCTGTCAAAAAGTTTGCCAAGATTTCTGAACGGCGGCCGGAATGACTCAAGATAAAATATGTTTTGTCTTTGTCTAGTTCTGATAACCGATTTGGTAAACTTGTCGCTGGCATAGAAACTGCCTGTGGCAAATGATTTTCTTCAAAAGCACCATGGTCGCGAGTGTCCAAGATGACCACGTCTGGATTGTTCATTTGCAATGCGAAGTCCTGCACTGAAATTGAATTCATTTTATTCCCAACTTTCTTCTCATATGATGACCAAATCTTATTTCAGATTGGCAAATATTTCAATTGTTTTGATGCATTCTAATAAATCGATGGCAAGCTTTATCATCATATCTTATTATTTTTTTGATAAAAAATGGTTAAAAATAAACGAAAGGGGTTGTCTTAAACAGCTATCGAAAATGAAAATAGTGATAAGCACACCATTGTAAACGCTATGATATGCCTACGAGTGTTTTACACAATTTTTTAGATTCTGCAATATTTGAATTACGATCCTGTCATTGGGGTTAAGGAATTTTTAAAATCCCCACCCTTCCTATAAGTGGTCTGGGACGTTTTTTCTCTTTGATGAGGAGCAGGTCAGAAGGAGGCTATTTTTAGTAAAAAAGGCAAGGGATTTTTGGTTGAGGTCTTTTATGGAATAGACCAACTGTTTAAATATAGAAATAAAAAAAATGAAAGCGCTTGTAAATTTCTGTTCATCAACCTAAAAATCGAGTACACTAGAAGTAGACCTATGTAACCTTTGTTACAAGTTGTTCTAGACGCCGGCGACCCCCAAGAAATGGAGGCCTTTTTTGATGATGTTTTTACGACGTTTAACGATTGATAATCACCTGTGGTATGCCTTGAAGATTGGAATTGGCAGTGGCTTATCCATCTATTTAGCGGAATTACTGCAATTGGAATATTCTTCTTCGGCAGGGATTATCACCTTACTAACCATTGCTAGTACCAAAAGAGAAACGTTGCGCCTTGGCTTATATCGGATCGTGACTTTTCTGGCGACGGTTTTCCTCTGTTGGCTGATGCAAGGGCTTGTGGGTTCTGAGTGGATTAGCTACGGGATTGTCATGGTGGTGGTCACTTTTTTCTTGAATGTGCGCAATTTACTAGCCACCCTTTCAGTCAATGCGGTGGTGGTAAGTCATTTGTTGCATAATCCTGAGCGCACCATCAATAATGAGGCGATTCTCAATGAACTGTTACTCTTGGCGATTGGTTTGGTGATTGCGATTGTGGTGAATTATTTTCAAAATTATGAATCCCAAAAGAAATACCTAGAGCAGTCGGTCAAAGCTATAGATTTGAGGATGCAGCGGGTTTTGACTAAATTAGCTGCTTATTTAAGGGATCCTGAGCTGGATAATCACGTTTGGGAAGACATCATTCAATTGGAAAAAGACCTCCTGACCTATGCTAAATCAGCTTTTGACTATCAACAAAATCGGCGCCCGCTAACAGATGATTTTTATGTTGATTATTTTGAAATGCGTTTGCAACAATGTAGTGTCTTGCACAATCTACACTACGAAATAAAGAGGATTCGCGTATTTCAAAGTGATTCGCAAATTATCGCTGATTTTTTAGGAGAAATAAACGAACATCTCCCTGTGGTGGCGGCACCCAAAGCGCAGCTGCATCACTTGGATGATTTGGTCTTAAAAATTCAAGAGGAAAACTTACCAGAATCCCGGGAAGAGTTTGTTAGTAAAGCGCGGTTGTATCATATTTTGATGGACTTGGAAGAGTTTTTGAAATTCAAACAGCGATTTGTAGCTGGCTTAGAGACTCCGCAACAACAGCAACAAGAAAGCAGTGGGTTGTCATCCTTGCGGGAAAAAGTACCCAATTAAGCAACTGTATTTATAAAAAAACAACCAGGTTTCAGCAAAGGAAAACGTTCCTTCGACTGAAGCCTGGTTATTTTTCGGTTTGATACAGCTTTTTGATTTTTGCAAGGGCTTCTGGATGGGGGGCGTGAGGCATGGTCCGACCAACGTAGGTTTTACCATCCTGTTGAAAAGTCAGGTCACTTGCCGATACGTTGTCGGTATCGTAACGGCTAACAAAATCAGTCACAAGACTTTCTTCCATCCAAATGATATCAAATTCTTGGGCCGCCAGTTGATTGGCGAAGACTTGATTGCTTTGGACATCATCGATATTGGTGTACTCAACTGTGACCTGCTCTTTGCCTACTGGTTGCAATAAACTGTCGTAACTTTCTTGTAAAGCAGGAACTAAGGAAGCATCCTTACTGGCTTCGGTGATGACTCTTGCATTGAAAATCGTGACGGGTTTTGTGGCATAGCTATAGACGATAAACCCAACTGCCAATAAGACACCAATAATGGCGATAAATACGCCTTTATAAGCGTAGAAAAAATAGCTCACTTTATCTTTGCCTTGCTTTTGGGCAAGGGTTTCTTTAATGACGGTTTTCATTTTTGATTCCTTCTTCCGGATGTATGGATGATTCAATGTAGAAAACTCAGGCCACCTGGCAAGGCGGTCCTGATTTTACTTTACTGTCAATTAACCGAGCTATTGGCTCCACCGCTGTAGCTTTTCCCAAATTAGGACGTTATTGCCAATCATAGGAAAAAAGCAGGGCAAACAGGTTTGATTTCCTCAAAGCGGTCTCTTCATTTTACCATTGCCCAAGAGAAATGCAATTGCCAAGGGAGGAGAAAGCGTGAATAAAGTTGGGAACTTTGATGAAATTTATGGGGAGCAGCAGGCGCTTTTTCATGGAGGGACTGGCTCTTTTGCAAGCTTTTGAGTACAATAACCAAAAAGGAGGGGAGTCCATGAAAAGAAAAACACGATTTGCGGTAGCAAGTTTGTTGGTGCTTAGCGTCTTATCTGCTTGTAGTACCGGGGGAAGTCCACAAACAACGGAAGTTACCAGCAATACAAGCCAGCGATCTCAAGAGTTGGCGGTCACGTTGACATTGCAAGTAGAAGGTAAAGAATTCGCTAGCAAGCAAGTGACAGTTACCACTGGAACCTCGGTTTATCAAGCTTTATCAGCTAATTTTGAAATCCAGGATAACGAGGGCCTCATCACTGAAATCGATGGGGAAAGTCAAAATGCCGATGAAGGGAAGTATTGGCTTTACCAAGTCAATGGCAAAGACGCGGTCGTAGGGGCCAAAGACTATCTTTTAAAAGCTGGTGATCAAGTCGTCTTTGATTTGAAAAAAATGTAAAAAAACACTAGTTCACCTGTTAAGATGACGTCTTAGGCGCTATCTTAACAGGGGCTAGTGCTTTTTTATAGATAAAGAACTTATAAAAAATTAAGCTCCAAAAAGCCTGATGTATCAGTAATTAAGTGGTCTATCATGCCGACATTGTGAAGCCCGAAAAAGGTAAAATTTAGCGACCTAGGAATTGGATTGACGGTAGCTAGACCGGCCGGCTTGCTTATAGTCTATGTTTTATAACGTTACAATCTCCCAAAAGACTAATGTACCAAAAATCACAGGGAGGCATTTCTGAAAGTAAGCTCGTTCTACTTTTTAGACTAGGGTATTATGTTTGGCTTTACGAACGAGTCTAGCTTTTGTGGCTAAGGAACAAAGTGAATATAAAGTTCTATCACTATCCAACCGGCGACATATGCTACTACTCCATAGGCAAAATAACTGATCGGTATAACGTTGGTGCCTTGATTCGCTACCATGACCAAAAGCCACGTCGCAATGGTGAGAGCGGTCAGGGTCCAATAAGTCAACAATTGATTACTCTTTTGCACATAGCGCTCATCTTGGGAACGTGGAGGCTTGACAGGATTTTTCCGCTGACGGAAGGCGACTAAAAAAGCGGATATCAATAGAGCAATCCAATAGAACGGATTTAAGAAAAAACGACTGTTTGGCTGGAAAAGTATGTAGGCAATCCCCGCACCTAATACTACTGGATAGAGTCGACTTACCATAGTTTGAATTATTTTCATCATGAATACTCCTTGTCTAATCTTTATTTGGTTTTAGTTATCTTGCGAATGGTTATTCATCTTCTAGTTTGAACAAAGCTTCGACAGTGACGCCAAAAAAACGGGCTAACCCTAAGGATAGTTCCAGGCTAGGATTGTATTTCCCTACTTCGATGGCGTAAATGGTCTGGCGGGAGACATTTACAGCAAGGGCCAATTCTTCTTGCGAGAGCTCAAGTTCTTTGCGGTATTCTTTAATGAAATTAATAACAGCCATCTGTCTTCCTCTCCAATTACATGCAAGCTAGTTTCAAAGTTGGTGATGCTTTTACTATACGTGTGAATTTTGATTGCAAAGATATCTTTACAAAAAAAGCATAACATAACAAAAAAGCGGTGTAAAGATATCTTTACAAAATAACTTTCGTTGTCGATTGCTAGTCGCTGCCTGGAGAGCGAGGGTTTAAATTTGCCGGAATGGGAAATTGTCATGTAGAATGAAGGCAGAGGAGCGTGGATGACCGTGGAATTTAAATTGGGGAAGGAAACGCAGCTTGAAACAGTTGCAGTACGTGTAAAAAACCGTGATCAGATGATTGATTTTTATCGGAATATCATCGGATTCACGTTGAAACGAGAAGAAAATGAGCTAGCCATCATGGGCAATAGCGCAGCCAAAAATGAAAGTTTATGGCTTGAAGAAAGCCCCCGGGCCGAGGACCATTTTGGCGAAGTGAAAAAATTACGCCGCTTCTGTTTGGTAATCCCTACTGAAGCAGAATTAGCGGATATTTTAGGCCGTATTAAACAAGCGGATTACCCGATTCAAAATGCTTTGTATGATGAAGGGGTGATGGGGATCTTGTTGGAAGATCCTGAAGGGAATCAGTTGGAATTATACTACGGGGCTGAGCAAGAGCAAAACACGGTGATTAACCCCGAACCTTTGGATGTGGCTAAGCTTATGACCAAGGCTACTGGTGAATACCCAGTCTTATCCGAAGCGGTTTATTTCGATAAAGTACACTTGAATACTGCTGATTTGGCAGAGGAAGGCCACTTTTTAGCAAATATCTTAGGCTTTGCGATTCGGGATGAGAGTCGGGGAATCCATGTGCTGAACGAAGGGCGTTTTCATGTAGGTTTGAGTGAAGCCCATGGTGGTACGGTGGAGCTACCAACGGATCAAGTCTTGGGTTTGGACTTTTTGAAGTTTCGTGTGACGGCAGCAGACATTGAAATACTAGCGCAACATTTAACTGCCGCTGGTCAACCTTTTTATAAAGACAAAAAAGGGTCAATCGTCACTGTTTATGATCCTACGGGTGTTGAATGGTGGTTTGTAAATAACTAATCAAAGACTTGGCATACTGATGAAAAGGGCAGAACTCACCGTGTTTAACAGTTTACGGTAGTTTTGCCCTTTGATGCTGGCTAAGTTTTTTTTGATAACGAAGGGCTAACGTTTTAAACGTCAAGAAGATAAGTGAAGAAGAATCAAAGGAGCAAAGACGATGTATCCAGAAACCAGAAAACAAATAACTGACAAGCGGTTACGTGGCGTCTATCCAGGTGTCGTCTATGGTTTTATCAATGGCGCTGGTGAAGAGGTGGTAGCAGAAGGTCTGGCTCAGGTATTAGAACAAGAAGTCACCATGACGGCGGCTAAACGCTTCGATGTGGCCTCATTAACGAAGGTCATCTGTACGACAACAGTCTTATTGAAATTGTGGGAAGCGGGAATGATTGATTGGGATCAGCCCTTGCGACATTATTTGCCAGCTTTTGGTAATGACCAGATTACGATTCGTCATCTGCTAACGCATACTTCTGATATTTGGACTTGGATTCCGCAGCGGGATCAGCTGGATAAAAGGGGCTTGCGGGCAGCCTATTTGCAGCTGGAACCAGGAGCAGATCTGGGTCAAAAAGTTGTTTACACGGATGCTGGGACGATTTTGCTGGGCTTTATGTTGGAGGAAATCTTTGGTGGATTACCGGTAGTTGAGATTTTTCGTCAGGAAGTGTTGCAACCGTTGGGGATGCATCATAGTGGCTTTTTACCAACCGCTGAGGAACTAGCAGATGTGGTGCCGACTGCGCTGTTGGCAGATGGCCGCTTGCTAAAAGGTGTGACCCATGATCCCAAAGCTCGCGTTTTAGAAGAACATGCTGGCAATGCGGGACTGTTTACTGATGTTGGCGATTTGTTGATTTTTAGTCGGATGCTTCTGGCTAAGGGGGCGTTGCCAGATGGGACGCAGTTTTTAAAACCTGAGACCATCCAAATGTTGTTACAAGACCAAACACCTGATGGGCGAGGCCATCGTAGCTTAGGATGGGATTTGCGAGCTGGTGGAGCGGCTACTGGTCAGGCGGCGTTATTTCACACCGGCTATACTGGTACTTTTTTGCTGGTGGATGTCGCTAGTGGTGAAGCATTTGTTTTTCTGAGCAATCGCGTCCACTTGCAAGACCAACGAGAGGCCTATATTGTTCAACGGGATGAAATAATTGCCCAGTATCAAAAAGAACGGGGTGCATTTAGCGAAAAAGTGCTATAATGGACTGGATTTGTTTAACGAGAAAAAGTCGTAGTTTGCGGCGTTATTTTGAAAGGGGTTTTTAAGCACATGGAACCATTATTTATGAAACCTGTTTTCCAAGAAAAAATCTGGGGAGGCAACAAACTTCATACGGTTTTTAACTTTGATTTGCCTTCTGAAAAAATTGGTGAAGATTGGGCAATTTCTGCTCATCCTCATGGGGTCAGTGTCATCGAAAATGGGGAGTTTGCCGGCCAACGCTTGGATGATTTGTGGAAGAATCATCAAGAACTTTTTGGCAACCAACCTGAAGCAGTCTTTCCATTGTTAATCAAGATTTTGGACGCGGAAGATGAACTATCGGTACAAGTTCACCCAGACGATGCCTATGGTCAACAACATGAAGGAGAACTTGGCAAGACTGAATGCTGGTATATCATCGACGCTGAGCCGGGTGCTGAAATCGTTTATGGCCACAATGCAAAGACCCGAGAAGAGTTGGCAGCCATGATTGAAGAAGGGCGTTGGGATGATTTGTTGACCCGCGTGCCAGTCAAAAAAGGCGATTTCTTCTACGTGCCATCTGGAACAATCCATGCTATCGGCAAAGGGATCATGATTTTGGAAACGCAACAAAGTTCTGATACGACTTACCGCGTGTACGACTATGATCGGCGGGATGATCAAGGCAATCTACGGGAATTGCACATCCAACAATCCATCGACGTAACGACAGTTCCTGCTCGCACCCCTGAGCTGAACATCAGTGAAGTCAAACACGGGGCTTCTTCAGTAGTGACTTATTTACAAACTGACTTCTTCAATGTCTACGAATGGCAAGTGCGGGGGAGTTTGGATTTGAAAGCTGGGGCACCTTACACTTTGATGACTGTGGTTGATGGGTTTGGTAAATTAGTCATTGACAGTCAAAGCTACGATATGGCAAAAGGGACGAGTTGCATCATTCCTAATGGCATTGCTAACTGGAAAATCGAAGGCAATTGCGACATTATTGCTTCAGAACCTGGTATGAAAGCATAATTTTCTATTATTCTAAAAAAACTCGTCTCACCTAGGCTTGCGTAAGCGTTTAGGTGAGACGAGTTTTTTATTGTGTTTAGCCATTCTTAGCGAGGATCTTTATGAAATTGTATGGTAACTAGGAGTAAAACTAGTAGTAACAAGACCAATAAGCTGCCTAATACGAGTTGTGAGCCGAAAATCGTTCCTTGCTGGAAGTCTGTGGCATGGCGTTGTGCTTGATTGATGACGGTAGCAGCGAGGGCAGTAGCTACTGCACCGGCAAACTGTTGTAAGGTATTGAAGATGGCATTGCCGTCTGTATACGCAGCTTGTGGCAAGGCACTTAAACCGGTGGTCATCAGATTGCTATAGGAAAGGCCAATTCCGATCATATAAAAGACATGACCTGCTACAAACCCCAGCAAGACAGGACTGCCGACGAGCCAAAGCAAGCCGAACCAACCGATAGCTGCCAAAAGCAAGCCACTAATAATCGGCTTTTTGGGGCCGATATGGTCTAACAGACGACCGGAGAGAGGCGCTAAGATGGCGCCTACAGCAGCACCAGGCAACATCATTAAACCAGCTGTAAAGGCATCTTTTTTTAAGACGATTTGTACGAAGTTTGGTAAGACAAAACTGATGGCTAATAATAAGCACTGGCAAAGGAGAAAGCCTAGCAAGAAACGACGATAGGCGGCATTTTTCATGACTTGCAAATGAATCAGGGGATTGCGTGCGCTGACAGACCGCTGATAAAAGAGAATGAAGCCGCCAATCCCAACCAGTAGAGCGACGATTCCGGTCAAACTTGTCAGTTGCTCTAAAAATAGTAAGAAGCCACTGAACATCAAAGCGATGCCTAAGAGACTGAACCAGTCCATGGTGCTAGTTTTGCTGACGGGTAGTGAGGGAATCGCTTTTAGACCGACTACTAAAGCCAGTAAAAGAATCGGAATCAAAAAAAGGAAGATTGCCTTCCACCCTGTCGTGGAGGTCAGGATGCCACCATATGTCGGGCCAATTGCTGGCGCTATCGAAGTGGTCAAGTTTCCGAGACCAATCATGGCACCCCGTTTTTCTAAAGGGGAATAGGTCAAGATGATATGAAACATCAACGGTAAGGCAATCCCTGTGCTGATTCCCTGGGCTAAACGGCCAATCAGCAAAAAGGCAAAATTCGGTGAACGATAATCAATCACCAAACCAAGGATGAAAAACAGGTTAGCTGTGAGGAATAAATGCCTTAGGGAAATATTTTTTAAGAGATAGGTGGACAAAGGGACGATGATGGAAATCACCAGTAGATAAATCGTCGTGACCCATTGCACCCCACTGGTAGAGATTTTAAATTCGGTCATCAAGGTGGGGAAGGTGACATTCATGGCGGTTTCAATCAAAACCCCAGCGAAGGCCATGATTCCTGTGGCCAACACAGCCGGGAGAAGTTTTAGTTCTTTGTTCATAGTTCCACTTCCGTTCATAGAAAATTTCGCGTTCAGATAACCAGCCTCAAAGTCAGTAGCAGGAGGTGAAGACGCAAAAAAGAGAGGAAGGCTTCTATTTTCATAGAAACCGCCTCTCTCTCGACACCAACTGCTAAGGCAGCGGTGTTATCTGTACGATTACGTTAGCTATTTTAAAAGAATTTTTTGCTGAGGTCAAGAAGGACTGTGGAGATTACGTTTAAATACCTTAAACGTTACTCCTTCAATTGGTTTCCTCATTTTCAATGACTGTCTCACGAATGATGAGTTTGTGAGGGACGATGACTTTGATTCCGTCTGTCAGTTGATGGTTGATTTGGTCCATCAGTTTTTGCGTGGCCAGTTTTCCTAGGCGAGCCACGTCCACATCGATACTGGTGATATAAGGGTGGGTCAAGGTAGAAAAGATGGAATTATTGAAACTGATAACGGATAAATCCTCAGGGACGCGGTAGCCATACATCGTAGCAAGTTGCATGATACGCATGGCAAATAAGTCGTCAATGACCACTAAAGCAGTGGGTTTAATCTTGTGTAAAATCTCTTCAAAATCGATAAAGTCCGTGGGTTCTTCAAATTTTACCGCCGGATAAGTGGTTAAACCAGCCATCATCAACGCTTTTTGATAACCAAAATAGCGCTCGAAGTAGAGATTTTCGCGAGTGGTGTTGGTGGCAAATAAAATGCGTTGATGCCCCCGCTGAATCAAAAACTCCGTGGCTTGTTTTCCTAATAATTGGTTGTCGTTGTCCACGAAGACAATTTTTTCTTCGTGCATATAGGGTTGCCCAATCAAGGTAAACGCTATCTTATTGGCGTATAAATAATCAATCACTGGGTCATGGTTATCAGAGTAGGTCAAAATAAAGCCATCGATTTGTTTTTGCAAGTGCATCCGTTTGACGTTTTTCAAGAGGGTTTCGAAATTGGGCGCCGAAGCAACAGCCACTGACATTTGAAAAAGACTTGCTTCTTCGTTGATCGCTTCGATGGTTTCCAAGTAAAAAGGATTTCCCAGGCGCTCTTTGGAGTTTAACGGGGGCAAGATGACCCCGATAGAGCTCGCTTGTTGTTTACCCAGATTACGGGCAGCAACATTGGGTACATAACCCAATTCTTCCATCACTTTGCGAACTTTCCGTTTGGTTTCCTCGGAAATACTAGGGTGGTCATTGATTACCCGGGAGACGGTGGAGGTGGCAACCCCCGCTTTTTTTGCAACATCTTTGACAGTGATACTCATGAAAGTTCACCTCTTTTCAAAAAAAGTATGAAAACTTGTATCTAAGGGGTAGAAAACACCAAGAGATGCAAGCGGATTTCATCAGATTGTTCTTATCATAGCAAAAACTTCTTCCAGATACCACGGGTAAAAATAAAAATAACGCAGTCTTGGATGGTTGCCCAAATTTGGCAAGACTGCGTAAACAAAGTGAGTTACCGGTTTTGATTAGCGAATTTTAGGGTATCAGTTAAGGTCACTGCTTCATCATAAAGCTGCAACTCCAACGCTTCTCCGGTGACTAATTGGAGGGAAACTTCGGCCGGTGTCACTTGAATGAATAACAGCCGTCCGCGGTAATTGATATGGAAGCTGTAGCCCGACCAAGCTTTTGGTACAAATGGAGCAAAGCGCAACTGGCCATGATCAGTTTTCATTTGGGCGAAACCTTGAACAATCGCCAGCCAACTGCCGGTCATGGAAGTAATGTGGAGGCCGTCTTCGGTATCGTTATTGTAATTGTCCAAATCTAAGCGAGCAGTACGTTCGTACATTTCCATCGCCTTTTCTTCCAGGCCAAGATCTGCTGCCAAAATAGCGTGAATACAAGCAGAAAGGGAAGACTCATGCACGGTCATGGGTTCGTAAAATTCAAAGTTGCGGCGTTTTTCTTCTTCGGTAAATTCGTGGCTTAGGAAGTAAATCCCTTGCATAACATCCGCTTGTTTGATAAAGCAAGAGCGCAAAATCCGATCCCAAGACCAGTTCTGGTTTAATGGCAAGTTCGCTGGATCGAGGTCAGTGACCGGCATCAAATCTTTGTCTAAGAAAGTATCGTGTTGCACGAAAATGCCCCGTTCTTCATCTTTCGGGAAGTACATATGGGCGATGATATCTTGCCATTTGGCTTGTTCCTCTTCGGAAATTGTGACAGCGGTGCTATCTTTGAATTTCTCATAATTTTCTAAGGTATAACGCAAGACCCAAGTGGCCATGGTGTTGGTATACCAGTTGTTGTTGACGTTGTTTTCATATTCGTTAGGACCAGTGACGCCGTGAATCATGTACTGGCCTTTCGCTTGGGAAAAATGAACCCGATCCGCCCAGAAGCGGGAAATCGCCGTCAACACTTCCAAGCCTTCTTTTTGAATGTAACTCTCGTCGCCGGTGTAGTTGGTGTAGTTGTAAATCGCATAAGCAATCGCGGCGTTTCGATGAATCTCTTCAAAAGTGATTTCCCATTCATTGTGGCATTCAATCCCGGTGAAGGTCACCATAGGATAAAGGGCGCCTTTTAAACCTTGTTTTTGGGCGTTGATATGAGCTTCTGGCAACTGGTTGTGGCGATATTTCAGCAAGTTGCGAGTGACTGTTGGATCCGCTAAGGCTAAATACAAGGGCACGCCATAAGCTTCTGTATCCCAATAGGTTGCGCCACCGTATTTTTCGCCGGTAAAGCCTTTTGGTCCGATGTTCAAGCGCTCATCTTCACCGTAGTAGGTGGAGAAAAGTTGGAAAAGGTTAAAGCGAATGGCTTGTTGGCCAGCTGGATCCCCATCAATCACCACGTCAGCCAAGGCCCACCGTTGTTTCCAAGCAGCGATTTGTTCTGCTTTTAAAGTATCGTAATCCGCGTTATATGCGGCGTAAAGTTCACTGATTTTCGCCAGTTGGTCAGCGGATGCGATATCACGACTGGTGACGATGATGACTTTTTTGATGAGTTCGACAGTTTCGCCGGCTTGAGCCTGTAAGGTGAAGGTTTCTGACACTTTTAGCGGGGCTTTTTCGTAGCTTGCGCCGCTGATGGTGTGGGTCATAGCTGCTGTCACAGTGAAGCGTTCGATACCAAAATTATTAGGGATTGTGCGGACGGTTAAGTAGTCGTATTCCTCGGACTGACCTGCGTCGATTTCTTCCCAAAAAAGTTCATCGTAGTTGCTATCTTCATTGGTTACGTGTGAATCCAAGGCACTCTCGACAATGATTTCTGCTGTGCCAGTGAGGACTTCGGCAGCCATCTTAATCAAGCCTAGTTCTTTTTTGACGATGGAGAGGAAGCGCTGGAAGCTGAAGCGTACCGTCGCGCCACCAGCTGTCACGGTAAAGCTACGGCTAAGGATCCCTGTTTGCATATCCAATTCTAAATAGAAATCTTGATAGGGAATTTTGGCTAGGTCAAGGCGTTCTCCGTTAACTGTGATATCCATTGCAATGAAGTTGACGGCGTTAATAACTTTACCGAAATAGTCGGGATAGCCATTTTTCCACCAGCCCACACGCGTTTTGTCGGGATACCAAACGCCCGCCAAATAAGTGCCTAGATGATGATCACCAGAGTAACGCTCCTCAAAATTACCTCGCATCCCCATGTAGCTGTTGCCAATGGATGTCAAGGACTCTTGTAGTCGCCGGTTTTCTTGATCTAGTTTGGTTGTGGTGATTTTCCATGGATCGATGTCGAAAAGGCGTTGAATATGATTCATAGTGAATACCTCCTGATTTTTAGGCGTTTTGGTAGTGTTCAGGCAAACCGACTGTGCGGTAAACCGTTTTCGTCATCTCCATAATAAACGCAATCGATTGCGTAAGTCAAGTTAATTGTTGCAGAAAATCTGAGCGGATGCAAAAAACAAGTGGAAGAAACTGATAAGACAGAGTATTTAGATGATTTTTTATCGATTAATAATCAGGATAGTACAAATGATTCTGAGACTTCAGATATAAGAACTTAAAAAATCACTGACACATCTGGAACCGATTGCGTTGATGCTACAATTTTTGTGCAAAAAGGCGGCTTCTGGTAAGATGAGTGAAGGTAAAGAGTTGAGAGAAGAGGATGACGCGATGAAAATTTTGACGTTAAACACCTATAGCTGGGTGGAAAATATCGGGGAGCAACAAATTCATGATTTGGCCGCCAAGATTGCTGAGGAAGATTATGATTTGGTGGCTTTGCAGGAAGCCAACCAAACCTTTGGTGCCTATCAAGCGGTGTTAGACGGCTTCTTTTGCCCACCCACTACCGATCAGGAGATCAAAGCAGATAATTTTGCCCTGAGACTGGTGGAAGCCTTGCAAGTAAAAGACGTGGAGTATTACTGGACATGGGCTTTCACCCATGTCAGCTACGGTCGTTTTGAAGAAGGAGTCGCTCTTTTGAGTAAACAACCGCTGATTGCTGAAGACCATAGTGTGGCACCAGTGGCAGCCTCAGACCCCGTGAAGGACAATGTTCGCCGGATCCTATTGGGATTGACCGAGGCGGATGGTCAACTGGTAAAATTAGTCAGCGCCCATTACAATTGGTGGGATCGCGGTTTTATTGACGAATGGCAAAAGACGGAAGCGCTACTTCAGGCTAGCAATCAAGGCCATACCAAGGCCCCTCTGATTTTGTGTGGGGATTTCAATCAACCAGCCGAGACAGCGGGGTATCAATTGATTGCCGATTCGGCATTAAACCTGGTAGATGCCTACCAGATTGCTGAAACCCATCGAGGAGGTACGGCGACGGTTCCTGGTGCCATTAATGGTTGGAATGATAGTGATACGCCAAAGCGAATCGACTATATCTGGTTGGACCCAACTTTCAAAGTCAGTGAATATGCTGTAACCTTTGATGGCAAAAACGGGCCAGTGGTAAGTGATCATTTTGGAATCACAGTGCTAGCCGAATTAGCGGAATCTAAGTAACAAACAGGAGCAACCTGAAGGATAAACTTCAGATTGCTCCTGTTTGTTTACGTCTCATGTATCGTACATGTTTGATTCAGAGGTCCAAGCGAAAAATTTTGTCACGACCTAATTTTTATTAGTGAGTTGGACTAGTTACCCCTTGCTGTGTCTGATCGGCAATCCTTTCATAACTAGGTAAGTCCGTTAGCTTGTCGGCACCGTATTTTTTGGCCAAGGCTGTTTTTAACAGGCGGTAAGCCAGGATTTCGTTACGGGCGAGGATTGGTCCATGGAAGTATGATCCGAAGACGTTTTTGTAGATGACCCCTTCTGAGCCGTCTTCATTGTTATTGCCATGCCCTTGTTGGACTTTGCCAAGGGGGCGTTCACCAGCTCCTAAGAAGGTGCGACCATTATGATTTTCAAACCCGTAGTAAGTTTCGTCAAATTCTTCATTGTGAATCACGATATCGCCGATGTAGCGATTGTTGTCTTGGCTTAACGTGTAGTGATCCAAGGCGCCAATACCGGCGATTTTTTCGCCACCGGCTCCCATATAGTAATGGCCCAGCAGTTGGTAACCGCCACAGATGGCTAGCATCACGCCGTCATTTTCGATATAGCGAGTGATGTCGGCTTTCTTGTCTTGGATATCTTCTGAGACGATCAATTGTTCAAAATCTTGGCCACCACCGAAAAAGACCAAGTCGTATTTTTCTGGAATAAACGCTTCGTGAATGCTGACGATTTCAGTGGTGAGGTCGATGCCCATTTTTTTGGCTAAGTATTTGAGCATCAACAAGTTGCCGTTGTCGCCGTACGTGTTTAAGAGATTGCCGTAAAGATGGGCCAAATGCATCGTATAGTTAGCCACGAGTCATGCCTCCTTTGATATAGCCTTTGTCCGCTAGTTTTTTTCGTAGTTGTAAGACAGCGGTATAGGTAGCGAGAATATAAACGTGTTGGGTAGGTAATTTAGCGATTTCTGAAATAACGGTATCTAAATCAGGTACTTCTGTCAGTTTTTCTTCAGCAATGCCAGCAACCTTCAAGCGCAATGCCATATCCGTATGACGATCGCCACCAGCGATTACAGCCGGAATAGCCATCTCCGCAAAGGCTTCGTGATTGCCATCCCAAATCCAGCTGACATCCACGCCGTCAGCATAGTTGGCATTTAACAACGCGACGAGGGAGAAAGGATAGGGGGACAGGCCAATCATGTCGATCACTTGATTGAGACCCACTGGATTTTTTACTAAAACGAGGGTGCATTGTTTGCCATCGATATCGATGATTTCTTGACGGCCAAAAACTTTTTCATCATAAGCCAGGCCAGCGCGAATTTTTGCAGGAGGAACATTGTACATTTCGGCTACGGCTGTCGCAGCGAGGGCGTTGTAGACATTGTACATGCCACCGACTTCAATCCCGTAGCTTTCACCATCAATGACAAACTGAGCAGAGGTATTATCCATTTCTCGCATTTCTGTCAATTTGTAATCTAGTTCAGGACGGCTAAAGCCACAGTTAGGACAGTAGTACTTGCCTAGGTTGGCGTAAGTGATCATCTTATAGTGAAGAATATGGTGACATTCGGGGCATAAGACGCCGTCTGTATTATAGTGGGCCATCTGTTCATGGTCCGGTTGATGATCAAAGCCATAGTATTTCCGTGGATTGACAGTCGCTAAGGAATTGAAAATGGGCGAGTCACCATTGGCTAAGATCGTGGCAGCTGGCGCTTTAGCCGCACCTTCGACGATTAAGCGATAGGTGGTGTAAATCTCACCATAGCGGTCCATCTGATCGCGGAAAATATTGGTAAAGACGAAAAGCTCAGGCTTGATATATTCCGTCACTTTGGCAAGGCTGGCTTCGTCGATTTCTAGCACAGCAAAGTTTTTTTGATTTTTCTTGGGTTTAGCCGAAAGAAAAGTAGAAACAATCCCTTGTACCATATTGGCGCCAGTGGGGTTTGTCAGTACTTCCTCGTACTGTTGTTGCAAAATATTGACCGTCAAAGCTGTGGTTAAGGTTTTGCCATTTGTCCCAGTGACCACTACGACTTCGTACAAGTCAGAATAATGATCGAGAATTTTCGGGTCGATTTTCAAAGCGAGCTTGCCAGGGTAACTGGAGCCGCCTTTCATAAAGGTTTTCAAAAACCACTGAGCACTTTTGCCGACAGTGATTGCGATAGTACTGCGTAAACTCATCCTAGTTGAGCCTCCAATAACAAGTGTCCGGCGCAAAACAACGCCGTCTATTGCCGGCTGATAGCACGGCAAAATTCTCGTTAATCATACCATAGGAATAAAAAAACGAAAAATACCTTTGCTGATTCTTTAAATTTTCCTTGTTTAAGATAGCAGGCCAGCTAAGGAAAATGGTGAAATTGAACGGGTTAGTTTATGAAACAATAATAATCATGGACTTTTGGAGAAACGGCATAATTGCTATTTTTAATTAAAAAAATGGCGCTGCTGCAATCCATCAACGCCATTTTTCATATAGAAACTAACCGATAATAATCTGTTCGGAAGGGTATTCGTAACCTAAATCTCGAGTTTCCTTTGGTACAAATAAGAGTAAGGTATACAACATGCCAATCCGCCCGATAAACATCAAGGCTGCGATAACCGCTTGCCCCACCCCAGATAAATCTGCGGTAATCCCAAGTGACAGCCCGGTGGTTCCGAAAGCTGAGCAGACTTCTACGATGATGGCAATCAAGGGCTCTTCTTCGGTGGCAGTCAAAAAGATAATCGCAAAAAAGCACATACTCATCGATAGCATAAAAACCACGACGGATTTGCGAATATCGATTTCAGGAATTCGGCGACCAAAAATATTGATATTTTCTTCGCTTTTTAAGAAGGCGAACATATACAAACCGATAATGGCCATGGTAGTGGTCCGGATACCACCACCGACAGAACTTGGAGAACAGCCGATAAACATTAAAATAGCGAAGATAATCAAGGTGGTCACCTGAAAATCAGTCAAATGATGGATTTGCAAGCCGGCATTACGAGTCGTCATGGAGTAAAAGGCACTGTTGACCCAAGCACCAAAGCCCGACAAATCGCTGAATAGGTGATTTTTTTCCAATAGCCAAATGATCACCGTTCCGCCGACGAAGAGGACCACGAAAGCCAGAACAGCGATTTTCGTAAAGAGGGAAAAGCGAAAAGGTAATCGCGCTTGGCCTTTTTTTCTTTTCAGCTTGTAATGAAGCCATTCGTGGAAATCCATCAGTACGGGAAAGCCAATACCGCCAAGAAAAATCAAAAACATGATGCAAATCAAAAAGAAATAATCATGGGCAAAGGGGGTGATGGAATCTCCTGTGACATCAAAGCCAGAGTTGGTGACGGCGGAAATTGCTTGGTAAAAGCCGTAAAATATCGCATCTCGCCAACTTTGATAATGCCCCTGCACCATAAAGTAGATGGAGAAGAAGGCGCCAAAAATCAGCTGGGCTACTAGCAACATGGAAAAGGTAATGCGAATTAACCGGACAATACCCGAAAGTCGGGGTTGGTTCATATCAGTCATAATTAGCTGCCGTTGTTTTAAGGAAATTCTTCTTTTGGAGACGATGAAAAAGAAAGTGGAAATCATCATAATTCCTAGGCCGCCAATTTGAAAGAGGACCTCAAGTAAAATGACGCCACGATCATTGAAGACGCTGTTGATATCAAAAGTCGACAGTCCCGTCACAGAAACCGTGGAAATCGCCATAAACAGCATGTCCATAAAGGTGACTTGACCATAAGAATCCGGCTCGCGAAACAGCGGCAAGTAAAATAAAATCAGCGAAATCACAGTCATAATCACATAATAGGTGACAATAATCTGGATTGAGCTGACATTGTTCGCAATAAAATGACGTAACTTCCGAGCTTTCAAATCCCAGAAACGTTTATAATGATCCATATTAAAACCTCAAATCTTAGGTAGTGGGTAAGTGGTTTGTTGACCGGCTGTTTCCAGTCAAGAAGTGTCATCATTCACCTTATCTTAAGTATATCAGAAGAAAAAGGAAAAAGAAGGTTCAAACCAAGGGCATGCTTTCTTCAAAAATAAGCACTAAGCTAAAATCATAACAAACCAACATTCCATTTTTTCCAACTTCCTTTTTCCTTTTCTCTAAAACACCTTCAATTTGCGGCGTGAAAAACCGAGAAGCGAAGGTGTTTTGTGTTGAATGGAAATAAAGGCTAAGGCAAATTTAAGTAGTTTTGAATACAGTCTTTAAAAACTTCTTATTTCTTTTCGACTATGAATAAAGCATGTGAGCTTCCGCTTGATTAAAGCAATCCTTAACGGAGGAAAAAAACTCAAGCAAGCAGACAGGCATTGAACAGAAGATTCCTCTGTAAAAATCACGGCATTTCCGCTATAATGCTTAAGGAAGAAACGGGAGGGCAGATCATGGCACAATTGTTTTTTAAATATGGCGCGATGAATAGTGGCAAGACCATCGAGATTTTGAAGGTAGCCCACAATTACGAAGAGCAAGATAAACCAGTCGTCATCATGACCAGTGGCTTGGATACGCGCTCTGGGGTGGGACAAGTCTCTAGTCGGATTGGTCTGGAACGGCCGGCGATTCCGATTTTTGAGGATACAGATATTTTCCGCATGATTGTGGAGATGGAATACAAACCTTATTGTGTGCTGATTGATGAGGCACAGTTTTTGAAAAAAGAACATGTTTTGGCTTTTACTCGGATCGTCGATGAACTCGATATTCCTGTGATGGCTTTTGGACTGAAAAATGATTTCCGCAATGAACTTTTTGAGGGGTCGCAGTATTTGTTGCTGTATGCCGATAAGATTGAGGAAATGAAGACAATTTGTTGGTTTTGCCACAAAAAGGCCAGCATGAACCTCCACTATATCGATGGTCAGCCCGTTTACGAAGGGGATCAGCTGCAAATTGGTGGCAATGAAGCTTACTATCCAGTCTGTCGTAAACACTATTTCCATCCAGAGCTTAAGACCGAAGCCACCACCGGACATTCGGAAGACTGCACGTGTGTCCATCATTAGCTGATGTGACCGGTTGCTGTCTGTCCCTAAAGGAAGCAAAGCATACGAAGGCCTTGCTTTTGAGTCACTATAGAAAGGATTTACTATGTACGATCAATTACAATCTATCGAGGACCGCTATGAAGAGCTGGCGGAATTATTAAGCGATCCGGATGTTGTTTCGGATACCAAGCGTTTTATGGAGTTGTCTAAAGAAGAAGCCAATACCCGGGAAACGGTGGCAGTCTACCGCCGTTACAAAGAAGTCATCCAGGGGATTGCCGATGCGGAAGAAATGCTCGGGGAAAATTTGGATCCAGAAATGGCAGAGTTAGCCAAAGAAGAACTGAACGATTTGAAAAAAGAAAAAGAAGCATTGGAAGAGCAAATTAAAATCTTATTGTTACCAAAAGACCCCAATGATGACAAAAATATCATCATGGAAATCCGGGGCGCAGCTGGTGGAGATGAAGCTGCGTTATTTGCTGGGGATCTTTTCAATATGTATCAAAAATATGCTGAATCCCAAGGTTGGAAGACCGAAGTGATGGACGCTAACGTGACTGGTATCGGTGGGTACAAAGAAGTCATCATGATGATTACCGGTGACAATGTTTACTCTAAACTAAAATACGAATCTGGGGCCCATCGTGTGCAACGGGTACCGTCGACTGAATCACAGGGGCGAATTCATACCTCGACTGCCACAGTGGTGGTGATGCCAGAAGCTGAAGAAGTCGAAATTGATATCGAGGACAAAGATATCCGAACCGATATTTATCATGCATCTGGTGCAGGTGGCCAGCACGTCAACAAAACGGCGTCGGCTGTTCGTTTGACCCACTTGCCGACAGGGATTGTGGTAGCCATGCAAGATGAACGTTCTCAGTTGAAGAACCGGGAAAAAGCTATGAAAATTTTGCGGGCGCGGGTCTATGACCAAATCCAGCAAGAAGCCCAAAGTGCCTATGATTCTGAACGAAAATCCGCTGTGGGAACTGGTGACCGTTCCGAACGAATCCGGACCTATAATTTCCCACAAAATCGGGTGACAGATCACCGCATTGGCTTAACCATTCAAAAATTAGATCAGATTTTAGCCGGTAAAATGGACGAAATCATCGATGCCTTGATTATTTATGATCAAACGGAAAAATTAGCGGAGATGCAAAATGGCTACTAAACCTACCTTGCGAGAAGTCCTTGATAGGGCTTCTTCTTTTTTAGAAGAACAAGGCGTGGAAGGCGATAGCGTGTTGTATGTTTTTTTGCGCAGACAAGGTTGGACGAAGACTGACTGGCTGCTCAATATGGGGCGTGGGGCGACAGAAGAAGAGCTGGCCCAAGTCACAGCGGATACTGCAGAGCTAGCGCTGCATGTACCAGCCCAGTACCTGCTAGGCTCTGAGGAGTTTTGTGGTCATCTTTTTAAGGTGAGCCCAGCGACTTTGATTCCGCGTCCAGAAACGGAAGAATTGGTGATGCGGGGAGTGGCAGCATTTGACACAAGGGCAAGTCAGCCAATCCGGGTCGTGGATATTGGTACAGGGACAGGAGCAATTGCCATCTCCATCAAATTGGCCCAACCTTCCTGGCAAGTGGTGGCGACGGATATTTCACCGGAAGCCCTGACTGTGGCCAAGGAAAATGCTGCCAAGCTACATGCCGAGGTGAGTTTTCGTTTAGGGGATGCTTTGGCACCTTTTTTGGCAGATGAGCCAAAAATTGATTTGCTCTTGTCTAATCCCCCCTATATCTCTGAAGAGGAATGGGATTTGATGGATGAAAGTGTTCGTCGTTTTGAACCGAAAACGGCTCTCTTTGCTGAGAATCATGGGTTAGCGATTTATCAGCGCCTAGCTGCCCAAGCCCCAGCGGTTCTGGCACCTGACGGGCAAATTCTTTTAGAGATTGGTTTCGCTCAAGGAAAAGCGGTACAGCGTCTGTTCCAAGAAGCTTTTCCAGAGAAGCAGGTAACTATTTTGCAAGATATGGCTGGACTGGACCGAATCATCCATGTCTACTAGCCGAGGATAACTATTACGTCGCCTTGTGGAAAAAAAGTTTTTTATTTTGTTTCACAGCGAAAAAAGACTAACAGACTGACTGTTCCACAGAAAAAGGATTTATCAACAAGGTTATACACACTTGACAGATGAGTTATCCCCATAAAGTGGATAACTACTGCTAGATTGTTGATAAAATCCCGATTTTGCCAAAAAGGAGTGTGGATAAACTGTGGATACCAAACGATACCACGAAGATGAAATCACAGAAGCGGCCCAGCTTTTGCAAGCAGGGGAATTGGTGGCGTTTCCCACCGAAACCGTCTATGGTTTAGGAGCCAATGCACTTTTGCCGGAAGCGGTAATGCAAGTCTTTCAAGTCAAAGGACGACCGCAAGATAACCCTTTGATCGTCCATGTGGCTGACTTTCAGCAAGTGAAAGAGTTTGTGGAAAACTTTCATCCTTTAACGGAAAAAATCGTCAAAAACTTCTGGCCTGGACCGCTAACGTTGATCTTTTCTATAAAAAAAGATAGCTTAGCCCCTGTTGTGACTGGTAGGTTGTCCACAGCTGCTTTTCGGATGCCAGACCATGAATTGACTTTGGAATTGATTCGCGAGGCTGGCGTGCCTTTGGTGGGTCCCAGCGCCAATACTTCTGGCAAACCCAGTCCTACTACCGCAGATCACGTGCTTCACGACATGAGCGGAAAAATCGCTGGAGTGCTTGATGGTGGGGCGACGCAAATTGGGGTGGAATCTACCGTGTTAGACCTTAGTGATCCTTCACAGCCACCGGTGATTTTGCGACCTGGAGCGATTACACAAGAGACTTTGATGGCAGTTTTAGAGACAACTGTCGAGGTGGATGGTCACTTGGTGTCAGAATCAGAAACCCCTCGTGCGCCTGGTATGAAGTACAAACATTACGCGCCAGATACCCAAGTTTTGATGGTACACCCGCAGGATTGGGAACAGGCTTTGCAGTGGGTCACGGAGAGTGGCATGCGCGCTGGGGTCATTGCTGGGCCAGAAATCGCTGAATTGATGCGCTATCAAGCGGCGGCTGTCTTTATGCTACCTCAAGATACAGTAACTCAAGCGGCGAAAGGGTTATTTGCTGGGCTCCGGGCCTTGGATGAACCGCAGTTGGCCTTGGATGTCATTTTAGTGGAAACCTTCCCGGAAACTGGCCTGGGGGTGGCGTATATGAATCGCCTTGGCAAATCAGCTGGGAAACGTTGGTTTGAAGCCAAAGCAGATTGATTTTTTAAGAGATACATGGAGGAGCTACTGGCAATCTTAGGTTGCTGGTGGCTCTTTTGTGAAAAAATAAGACGACCGATTCGACGCTCTGAAATGTCAAACAATTTTGACTATTTATGAAAAAACTGCCAATTTTGTGGTACAATGCCAGTAACTAGAAGGTTCTAGCAGAAATGTTCGGATTTTACTTGAATGCTTGGCAACTCACAAGCGGATACGTTGCAAAAAACAACTTTTTTCTGCTATTCTCGGTTTTAAGGTGAAAAACAGTTCGGAATGACTAACAAGTTTGTGTGAGGAAAGGGCTGATTTGCAATCCCTCTTAAAACCTGGCTGGACTTTTACCGACAAATCAGAAAGAACTTTCTTACCTGTGTAAACCAAAAATGTGAAGGGGTGCTTTGGAATGACTTATCGTGATTTTGATCCGGATTTGTGGCAAGCCATCGATGATGAACTAAACCGTCAACGAAATAACTTGGAGTTGATTGCCTCCGAGAATATCGTGTCGGAAGCCGTGATGGCGGCTCAAGGAAGTGTATTGACCAATAAATACGCAGAGGGCTATCCGGGCCGACGCTACTACGGGGGCTGTGAATTTATTGATGTGGTGGAAAACTTGGCGATTGATCGCGCAAAAGAACTTTTTGGGGCTAAATATGTCAACGTTCAGCCGCATTCCGGATCACAAGCCAATACGGCTGCTTACTTGGCTTTGATTGAGACAGGGGATACTGTACTAGGGATGGACCTATCCGCTGGGGGACACTTGACTCACGGCTCGCCGGTGAACTTTTCTGGGAAGACCTACAATTTTGTAAGTTATGGTGTCGATCCGAGTACGGAAGTCATTGATTACGAAGTGGTTCGGATTTTGGCTCGGAAGCATAAGCCGAAACTGATCGTCGCTGGTGCAAGTGCTTATTCACGAACGATTGATTTTGCTAAATTCCGGGAAATCGCGGATGAAGTTGGGGCAAAATTGATGGTGGACATGGCGCATATTGCCGGATTGGTGGCTGCTGGATTGCACCCATCACCAGTGCCTTATGCGGATATCACTACCACGACTACGCACAAAACCTTACGGGGACCTCGTGGGGGGATGGTCTTGACCAATGATGAAGCATTGGCGAAAAAAGTCAATTCAGCTGTTTTCCCAGGAATTCAAGGGGGCCCTTTGGAGCATGTGATTGCGGCTAAGGCCGTTTCTTTCAAAGAGGCGTTAGCTCCAGCCTTTAAAGACTACGCCCAACAAGTCATCGATAACGCCCAAGTGATGGCCAAAGTCTTCAATCAAGCACCGGAAGCGCGCTTAGTTTCAGGAGCGACGGACAATCATTTATTGCTAGTTGATGTCCGCGGATTTGGGTTAAACGGCAAAGAAGCTGAGGCGATTTTGGATAGCGTCAGCATTACGGCGAATAAAAACTCGATTCCTTTTGAAACCTTGAGTCCTTTCAAAACCAGTGGCATTCGGGTGGGGACACCAGCGATTACCAGTCGAGGCTTTACAACCGAGGACGCGGTGGCGGTGGCCAATTTAGTCGTACGGGCCTTGCGGGAACGGGAAGATGCTGAAGCGTTAGCACAAATTCGTAAGGAAGTTCAGACCTTAACTGAAAAGTATCCATTGTATCCAGACTTGTAATTTAACTTTTGGTAAAAACTAGATTTTTAAACAAACGCTGCGATCTTTTGCTATCGTAGCGTTTTTATTTTTTAGTAGTCCAGAGGCTAGACAGCCTTTGTGAAGAAGGGTACAATTGAGGCGAATTCTAGAAACCCTAAAGATTGGCGTTTCTAGGAGTAAAAGTGAACCAATGTCGAAAGTGAGGGACCCAGCAATGATTGAATTTCAACATGTGACGAAAAAGTATGATACCAAAACAGCGTTAAACGATTTGAACTTGACCATTAAAACCGGAGAGATTTTTGGTTTTTTGGGACATAATGGTGCCGGAAAATCTACTACCATCAAGAGTTTGGTATCGGTGATTGAACCTACAGCTGGTAAGATTGTGGTGGATGGCAAAGAGCTGAGCGCCAATCGTCTTGAAATCAAAAAACGTATCGGCTATGTACCCGATACACCGGATTTGTTCTTACAATTGTCAGCTGGTGAATACTGGGATCTAATTGCTGCCGCTTATGAGATGACCGACAGTGCCAAAGCCGAACGTTTGGCGGAATTGGCGGGTCTGTTTGATATGTTGGATCACCAAGATGAAGCGATTGGAAGTTTTTCCCACGGGATGCGGCAAAAGACGATTTTGATTGGGGCTTTGTTGCCAGATCCTGATATTTGGGTCTTAGACGAACCTATGACGGGTCTAGATCCCCAAGCGTCTTATGATTTGAAAGAAATGATGAAAAAACATGCGGCTCGCGGCAATACCGTGATTTTCTCAACCCACGTCTTAGATACTGCACAACAGCTGTGTGATGAACTAGCTATTTTGAAAAAAGGCCAACTGATATACAACGGCAATACGGAGGATTTATTGGCCAAATCCCCGGGAGAATCCTTGGAGGCTATTTACTTGAAGATGGCTGGCCGCCAATCCGACAGTGAAGTGGTGGCTCAATTGGAGGAGGCGCCTCATGAGTAGGAAAAAACTGCTGGCGTTACTGACGACGTCCTTGCGTTTTGCCAATCCTCAATATACGGAGCAAGCGCGTAAGAAGGGAAAAGCCGGTGCCAAGCTAACCCGTTCTTTAGTATTGCAATTTGTGATGTTGGCGGCCATCTTTACAGTGATTTATGGTGGCATTTTGTTTATGATGGATTTTTCCCAGATGCCGGGCTATTTCACGATGTATGTCGGTTTATTCTCCGTCTTAGCTATGTCACAGGGAATCTCGGTGATTTACAATATCTTTTTTGAAAGCAAAGATTTAAGTGCTTATCTGCCGTTACCTTTTCGCCAGTCAGAAATTTTCACTTCAAAAATTTTGGTCGTCATGCTGACGGTGGTGCCCTTTGTTTTGCCTTTATTGGTGCTATTTGGGCTGACTGCTTGGCAATCGGGTATTTTGATTCCCTTTGCAGTGGTGTTGGCACTGTTGGGCTTTGTTTTATTGGTGGGCATCTTATTGTTTATTTGTGCGTTAATCGTTTTGGGGCTGACCCGTACGAAACTTTTTCAAAAGCACAAAAAACTAATGACGACAGGCTTGATGTTTTTCTCCACTGGGATTGCTGTGGTGGGGGTATTAGTAATGCAAAATTCCACTGGAGACGTGTCCCATACCGCCACGGATCTTGGCTTACTTGACCGCGGGAGCATCCTTCCCTTTTTACCGCTTTATTGGAGCCTCAATCGGCCACTGACGCTACAAGGTTTATTAGGATGGGGCAGCCTGATCGCCGTGTTTGGCCTATTGGCGTTGATTATCAAAATCTTCTTTTTACCACGTTTGTATGAGCAATTGACCGAAATCAGCACTGCGCAAGCCATCGTCACACGGAAACGTAAAAATGGGCGCACCATGAATCAATTGTTGCGGGCTTATAATCTTCAGCTGATTAAAGACCCCAATCTGGCGATGCAGGTGCTATCCAGTTCAGTGGTGATGCCCTTAGTCATGTTGATTTCCGGTGGCGGGGCTGCGGGCAAACTAATGGGAACACAGCTGCCTGATAAACTAGTGGGTGTCACTTTTTTAGCCGGTCTTTTTCTGGCTTTTCTTTCGTGCAACGGGACTTCGTTTGTCGGCAATATCATCTCATTGGATCGAGAAAACTATGATTTTATCAGTACATTGCCGATTTCGAAAAAAGCTTACTTGAAACAGAAATTTTTGATCGGCTTTGGTGTGCAAGCGGCCATTGTCTTGGTCATGATTCTAGTAGCAGGAGTTATGTTTAAACTTTCGCCTCTGTTGTTTATTGCAGTGATTATTGGCGGTTTGTTGGGAAGCTTTGTGATGAGTTTGTTGTACTTTGCTCGAGATCACCGCTTGCTTTTGACTAATTGGACCTCCGTGACGCAGTTATTCCAACGAGGTGGTGGGACCATCTTGATGATGATTACCCTCTTTGTTGGTTTTTTGGTTGGTTTTGCCGCGATTGCCGCTTATGCTGTAGCAGCCTTTACGTTACCATTTTTCCCACTGAATCCCATCGTCATAGGAGCTTTGCTATTGATTTGTTTGGGAATTATCTTCGGGGTAAAACGTCTGTTTTGGGACCGATTGGATACTTTGGATTGGCAGCGTCGGGTAAGCTTAACAAAAACTGGGCGGGATCAAGAAAAAGCTTCTGACAAAAAATATTTTCACTAAACACAAAATAGGACTTGTGACAATCGATAATAGATAAAGCAAGGCTGCCCTGTTTTCTTACGTCTCACCTATAGTAATGTTCGATTCGGAGGACTAAACTGATGCTTTTGTCACAAACCCTTTTATGGTGATTTGACAAGTTGGGAACTAGAAGTAATCGATTTCTTCAAAAGGAAAGCATTTTGTTAGTTGTGAGAAATGCTATCTTGCATTACAATAAAAGAAAACTCGGGAGCGATAGAGCTTTGTGACCGTCGCAGCCCATGAAAGAGGAGCATTATAATGGGAAAATTTCAAGTAATTGATCATCCACTTATTCAACACAAACTGACAATCATTCGTGATAAAAACACTGGTACCAAAGTCTTTCGGGAAGTTGTCGATGAAATCGCGATGCTGATGGCGTATGAAGTCTCTCGGGATATGCCATTGGAAGATGTGGAAATCGAGACGCCGATCGGTAAATCCACCCAGAAAATGTTATCTGGTAAAAAAGTCGCTGTTGTACCAATTTTGCGTGCAGGAATCGGCATGGTGGACGGTATTTTGGAATTGATCCCAGCGGCCAAAGTCGGCCATATCGGTATGTACCGTGACGAAGAAACCTTGGAACCTCATGAATACTTCTTCAAAATGCCGGATGATATCGCTAGCCGTCAATTGTTTGTGGTGGATCCAATGTTGGCGACAGGTGGTTCAGCCATCATGGCCATTGATTCATTGAAACAACGGGGAGCTTCTAACATCAAGTTTGTTTGCTTAGTTGCTGCTCCAGAAGGGGTCAAAGCATTGCAAGACGCCCATCCAGACATTGATATCTACACAGCCGCTTTGGATGACCGGTTGAATGAAAATGGTTATATCGTTCCTGGTTTAGGGGATGCCGGCGACCGTTTGTTTGGCACCAAATAAGTTTGCACCCAATGAATCCAAAACCTCCGTTGAAGACGACTTCAGCGGGGGCTTTTTGTTTGCCCAGCAT
>NZ_MAEI01000029.1 GCF_009933255.1 Enterococcus diestrammenae
CATATTATCAGACAAAACATGTCATGTAAAACTGAACCGCCGTATACGGAACCGTACGTACGGTGGTGTGAGAGGTCGGTGAGGGAATTAATCTCTCATCTCCTACTCGATTGGTTTTCCAGGGTGAGCTGGGCGGTAGTGTGGTTTGTCTGTTTTCGAGGAAGAGCGTTTCGAAAACTCAGTGACTAGTTGGGGAGCAAATGTACTTGGACACTGTGCCCTTGCAAAACGGTTTTTCAGGGTGATTTTAGCGCTAGAGTGGCTTGTCTGTTTTCGAGGAATGTCATCTCGAGAATTATAGTTTAAAATAATCTGAAAATTTTAAAAATATTTTCATGACAAAGAAATGATTGTGTAGTACCATATTAGCAATAGACGGGAGGGAATCACATGGTAGATATCAAGTGGGATGAGTTGGGGTTTTCATATATTAAGACGCCGTATCGTTTTATTGCTCATTGGAAAAATGGCGCTTGGGACGAAGGGGAATTGATTGAAGATAATATTTTGCATATTCACGAAGGCTCACCGGCGTTGCATTATGGTCAACAATGTTTTGAAGGTTTGAAAGCCTATCGTCGTAAAGATGGTCAGATCAATTTGTTTCGCCCGGATCAAAACAGTCAACGAATGAACCGTAGCGCGCGGCGTTTGCTGATGCCGATGGTGCCAGAGGAATTGTTTTTAAAAGGGGTTCATGAAACGGTCAAAGCTAATGAAGCCTATGTTCCTCCTTATGGCAGTGGAGCGACGTTGTATTTGCGGCCACTATTGATAGGCGTCGGGGAAAATATCGGAGTACACCCAGCTTCGGAATACATTTTCTTGGTCTTTTGTACACCAGTGGGGGCTTATTTCAAAGGTGGTTTGGCACCTACGAATTTTATCGTCTCGGAATACGATCGAGCGGCACCTCAGGGAACCGGGGCAGCCAAAGTTGGCGGAAATTATGCAGCTAGCTTGTTGCCAGGAGCAGAAGCCCAAGAACGAAATTTTTCTGATTGTATCTATTTAGATCCGGAAACCCATACCAAGATTGAAGAAGTAGGTTCGGCAAACTTCTTCGGAATCACTGCCGCTAATGAATTTATTACTCCGAAGTCGCCCTCGATTTTGCCAAGTATCACGAAGTTTTCCCTCCTGTATTTGGCAGAGAATCGTTTGGGAATGAAAGTCCTTGAAGGGGATTGTCCGATTGCTGATCTTAATCGTTTTACTGAAGCCGGTGCTTGTGGTACAGCAGCGGTAATCAGTCCCATCGGCGGGATTCAGTATGGGGATACCTTCCATGTTTTTTATTCGGAAACCGAAGTTGGACCGGTAACGCATCGACTCTATGATGAATTGACTGGGATTCAATTTGGTGATATTGCGGCACCACCGGGATGGATTCAGACGGTGACGCCATAAAACAGAATGAAGAAGTAAAAAAAGTGCTCGTCCAACTGACGGGCACTTTTTTATTGGGAGACAGAAAGCTACAAATGTAGATGGCTTTCTGTCCGAGGACGTCTTTTGGGAAGATGTGTCAGGTGTAAAGACAGAGCACTATCGCTTTCTGACCCCAAAAAAACTTATCAAATCATTTTTTATCAGCACAAGGACTTTATTTCTTCGCTAATAACTCGCTTAAAGTCGGCATATCGTGGACGTGATAACGCTCGCTAAAGGCACTGATTTCTGCAGCGGTAAATTTGGCAGGATCCAGTTGCAAGGCCTCGACTGGTAATGGATCTTCATTTTTGATTTTAACTTCGATAACCACTGGACGATCCACTGTTTTTGCCGCAGCTTCAAACGCAGGACGTAACTCAGCTATAGTTCTGACGGTAAATCCTTGAGCTCCTAAGGCTTCAGAGGCTTTACCAAAATCGGCATCTGCCAAATCGACACCAAACAAGGCGGTATTAGTGGTTTCTTGCTCTGCTTGGATAAACCCAAAGCTATCGTTGGTCAAGACGACATTGATGATTGGTAAATGATATTTCACTTGGGTAATGATATCTGAGAGGTTCATTGCATAGCCACCATCTCCAGAAAAAGTGAACACTTGCTTCTGAGGAAAACTTAGCTGGGCAGCAATTCCTCCAGGTACACCGTAACCCATAGTCGCAAACCAACCGGAAGTTGTGAAGGCTTGTTGACCATTCAACTCCAAATGACGGACAGAGTGGGTGGTGACATTACCGACATCTACCACAAAGAGGGCATCTTCTTTTGCGATCCGGTTGACCTCTGCATAAACCGGTTCGGGGCGTAAACCAATCCCTTCGTCAAACGTATCAAAACTGTGGCGCCAAGCATGCCAGTTTTTGATGTTTTCTTGATTAGCTGTTAGCCAGTCATCTTTTGGACGAGGTTCGCCCAGGGCCACTAAGCGCTGCAAAGCTTCGCCGCCGTCGCCGAGAATTGCCACATCGACTTTATGGCGCCGACCAAATTTAGAAGCATCAATATCAATTTGAATAAACTTGGCCTCGGGATTTACGACATTTTGCGTGAAGGGCATATCGGTACCTACATAGACGACTAAATCCGCACTAGCAGCGGCTTCATTGGCAGGTTTGGTGGCAACTCTGGCAGAGGAGCCAAGATAATTCTCATAGCGATCGGGCACAATACCTTTTGCCAACACAGCGTTGATGATAGGCATACTGAAATGCTCAGAAAAAGCTTTAATTTCTGCAAAATGCCCCCGTAATCCTTGTCCGATAAATAAGATGGGGCGCTGGGCAGCTTTGATCAGCGGTAAAGCTTTTTGCAACTGTGTTTCATCCAATTGCGGCAAACTTGTTTGCCGCATTTCCGCCGTAGTTTGGTAATTATCAGCGATTTCTGCAAAACCTAGATCGACTGGAATGGTGACCACGGCAACACCTGAATGTTGATAGGCAGATTTGATGGCTTCTTCCACCACATGGGGGAGACTTTCGGCGGTCATCACGGTGCGATTGTAGACACTGACATCGGCGAAGAGGGGATTTTCGTTAAGCTCTTGGAAAGCGTGATAGTTCATCGAAGTAGTGGCCACTTGTCCTAGCAATGCCAAAACGGGGACATGATCCATTTGCGCATCGTATAAGCCATTGATGAGATGAGTCGCTCCCGGACCTGCCGAACCAAAAACAGCACCAATTTTGCCAGTTAGTTTCGCATCTGCAGCAGCAGCTAGAGCACCGGCTTCTTCGTGGCGCACCTGAATGTATTGAATGTGTTCTTGTTCTTTGTACAAAGCGTCCATCGTCGAGTTAAAGGACCCACCAGGAATACCGTATATATGATCGATTCCCCAAGCTTCCATTACCTTCAACATTGCAACACCTGCATGGATTGTTGACATAACGTTCACTTCTTTCAAAGTATTTTAAAAAACTCATTACTTCTTAATTGTAAGACCTTCGATAGAAAACTTCAAAATATTGGTTTCCAGCAAAAATTTCGACATTAAATCCGTCTGAAAGCTTAAGTCCTTGTAAAATCAGTGGCTTTTATTTTTGTGTCGCAAAAAAAGCATGATACACTTGAAAAGAATTGGCTTGAGACAAAATCTTTGGTGAGACGAAGGAAAGCTCCCTAACTGAGCTAAGGTATCTAAACAATAAGAAGCTGCTGGAAAGTCAGTTGCAATGAAAGATAGGATGAAAGATTATGTGGAAATGGTTCGTGCTAATTATCATGGTGCTGGTGATTACCAGTGGGATTGGCTGGTTCTATTTGAAGCGCTGGGTCAAGTTTTTTGTTGACGGGGCGGTCCAAAGAAGAAATCAATGGTTTGCCACAGAGGGGGCGGCTTTAATCAACCCTGGTTGGGAAAGGCGAACTAGCGAACATCAGGCCAGTCACGCGGATTTTTGGCTTCAGGAACACACGTGGCGGATTGAAACGCCAGATCGGCTAACCCTCGTGGCAGCGGCTTTTGTCCAGAAAACGGCTAGTCCCTCATGGGTGATTGCCCTTCACGGTTATCGTAGTACTGGTTTTCAAGACATGGCGGATGTGGCTCAGCATTATTATGAAGAAGGCTACAATGTTCTAGTCCCAGATTTACGGGGCCACGGTCGGAGTCAAGGCGAAATTATCGGAATGGGTTGGTTGGATCGATTGGATTTGGTCCAATGGATTGAGCAAATTTGTCAGCGAGAGCCCCAAGCCCAGATTATTTTACACGGTTGTTCCATCGGTGGTGCGGCAGCCTTGATGGCTAGTGGGGAAAAACTGCCGGATAACGTCAAACTGATTATTTCTGATAGTGCTTATACTTCAGTTTATAGTGAATTTAAATGGTTGTTGCGAAAATACACCAAATACCCAGTGAATCGCTTTATGGTACTGGCCAACCGGTATGCCCGTCGCAAAATCGGTTATTCTCTAATCCAAGCCTCTGTCACCCGGCAGCTGGGTAGCAATCATTTGCCGATTTTGTTGCTCCACGGCGAGGAAGATCGCTTTATTGCGGCAAAAGAAATGGAGACGTTATTGCGAGCGACAGCGGGTCCCAAAGAATGCCGACTATTTGAGGGCTGCGGTCATTTGGAAGCCAAAGAAAAGGCAGCCAGCCTGTATTGGCAGACGGTAACAGCTTTTATCGAAAAATATGGGTTAGACTAGTTTTTTCGATAACAAATGCTGACTTGTTTTTACGAAACAATAAACGTGAAGTACTTTAGGTTCTAAGGGTAGTGACTTTGTTTAAGGTACAATTACTTGTGTGATTTATTGACCCCTGATAAACTAAGAGTAAACCAACAGGCTTGAGGTCGGCATTTAATGTCGCTCCTTTGATTCACCAGTGGGACAAAGAAACGACCAATAGCAGGTCCCGTAAACCTTGGTTACATACCAAAAGGAGGAAGTATTGTGGAAGGAAATAAGATTGGCGGAAAATTAACAACCGAAGAAGAGTTATTAGCAAAGGGCTACCGGAAGTATACCGGTGAAACCATCGATATTTATTACAATAAGGACATTTGCGCCCATGTCGGCAACTGCGTGCGGGGCAATTCAGCCGTCTTTGAAGTAGGACGCAGACCTTGGATCATTCCGGACAATGGTACTGCCGAAAACGATGCCCAAGTAATCAACACTTGTCCGACGGGTGCCTTAAAATTTGTTCGCAAATAATTCTGAGACGAACGATGTCTGGCCTTAGGAACGGGCTTGCTTAGAATTAAAATGATTGAGTAGAAAGTAGGAATCAGCTATGGAAATCAAAGAAGAACAAAATCGTTTTGCTTTGTACAATGATGCAGGAGATGAAATCGGTGAAATGACTTGGTCCAATGCAGGAGATGAAATGATCATTATCGATCATACTTTCGTTGATCCAGCTTATCGTGGCCATAGTTACGCGGAACAATTGGTAGCAGCTGGTGTAGAAAAAGCCCGTCGCGACCATTTGAAAATTATTCCATTGTGTCCCTTCGCCAAAAAAGAATTCGCCGAAAAAAGTGAGTATCAAGATGTCTTGCGCAAGTAAAATTTTATAAAACATTTTCGTGGGAGCCTGTGTCGACGGGCTCCTTTTTGTTTGCCCAGCATGG
>NZ_MAEI01000030.1 GCF_009933255.1 Enterococcus diestrammenae
CGGAACCGTACGTACGGTGGTGTGAGAGGTCGGTGAGGGAATTAATCTCTCATCTCCTACTCGATTTGAATGAAAATACCTCGGAGTCATTAGTTCGCACATTTTTAGCAAGCAGGTGGAAACTGCTGTAAAAATTGGCAGGTTGAAAGTTAGACCGATAAGAACCGGTTGGAAACACTTTTTTTGCAGAGCGGAAGTTAGTTCATTCATGAAAATCAAAAGAATCGAAACTTTCTCTTTACAAATTTTCGATTTTTCACTATACTTTTATTCGTTGGCAACTTATTGCAACTGCCGACTTAGCTCAGTAGGTAGAGCAACGCACTCGTAACGCGTAGGTCGTAGGTTCGATTCCTATAGTCGGCATCTCAGAAACCCTTGATTGATGGGTTTCTTTTTTTTTGCAGTTTTTATCGCTGGGAGAGTTAAAATTCAGTTTGAGAACAACTCTTGGCTCATGAGTGTCCAGCGTTAAAAGGCCTAGTTAACCTGGATGAGTTAGGCGGCTAGGTGGCTTTTATGTAATTGTATGATGGTAGTTGAAGGAAAAGGGTAGCGTAAATCGCTCAAAGCATTCACCTTTAAACAATCTATGTGAAGAAATTCTTAACGATGGGGGTGGTGGAGGGAAGATTCCTGATTTTTTTCACAAAGTGTGTTACAATAGGTAATATAAAGGGAGGTATTTTATTTTGGCTACTTTTGGAAAGTTTGATAATACTGTCGTCCCGTCCGATTTGGGTAAGAAATTTCAACCCGAAACCCATGTGCAATTCTTGATTTATGGCAAACCCCAAACTGGTACTGTTACCAAGCAGTTGAAAAATTCTGCGGTGGTGGAGTTGGATCATACGCCTGAAAATGAGCAACTGATCACCCAAAGCAACGGAGTCATGATCATCAATTACAAAAAAATGCAGATGCTTTAATTTAGTAAGCTCGTGCAATCATAAAAAGGTCGTTGCCAACTGGCAGCGGCTTTTTAAATACTTTCGCAAAAGAAACCCATTTCCGGTCACTGTTTTCTTAAGATTTTTTACGGTTGTCAAAGGCGAGGCTTTCTTTTCAGGAGGAAACACTCTATAATAATTGAGTATATCTGAAAATAAGTGATTGCCATGCTTCCTGGGTCGTATTTTTTTGGCGAGTGACGCATGCGTAGATTAGAAATGAGTGACTAGATGGAGAATAATCTTTCCCAACGACAAGCACGGGCCCCTCATGACAGCCGGATCGACTATGGTGTCATTTTACCCGTTTTTTTATTGTGTATGATTGGTTTGATATCCCTTTACTCAGCACTGTCCCATGATCCTACTGGGCCGTCAGTGATTAAGGGTGTCGTGATGCAAGGATTGTGGTACGCTATCGGGACGGTAGCGATTGTCGTCATCATGCAACTGAAGTCCAAATGGTTGTGGAAATTGACGCCGTTTATTTATGGCGCCGGCTTAGCAGTGATGGCCGCCTTGCTGAAGTTTTACGATAAGGAATTGGCTGTAGAAACTGGTTCTAAAAACTGGTTTCGTGTGAGTGCAGGTCTGACTTTCCAACCGTCTGAATTGATGAAAATCGCCTATATCATGATGTTAGCCCTCGTTGTGACCTCTCACAATGTCAAACACAAAAATCGCAACTTACGCTCTGATGGCATATTGATTGCGAAGCTTTTGGCTGTGACCGCCCCTACGATTGGGTTGGTTCTACTGCAAAAAGACTTAGGGACGATGCTGGTCTTTCTAGCGATTTTTGGCGGTGTCTTTTTGATGTCAGGGATTAGCTGGCGGATCATCTTGCCAGTGGTAGGCATTGCGCTCATTCTGGGGGCGGGTCTGATTTTGCTAGTGATGACTGATTTTGGGCGGGATATTTTGACCCAAATCGGCTTCCATCAATACCAATTTAAGCGGATTGATTCTTGGCTAAATCCTTTCCACGATATCCAAGGAGACTCGATGCAGCAAGCTTACGGGATGATGGCGATTGGCTCGGGTGAAATGTTTGGTAAAGGCTTCAACATGTCTGACATCTATGTGCCTGTGCGGGAATCGGATATGATTTTTACCATGATTGGTGAAATGTTTGGCTTTGTAGGTTCCGCTTTTGTCGTATTGATTTATTTTGTTTTGATTTATCAAATGGTTAAAGTCTGCTATGACACCAATAACGAGTTTTATACCTACATTTCGGTAGGGATTATCATGATGCTTTTGTTCCACGTCTTTGAAAATATTGGCGCTAATATTGGTCTCTTGCCCTTGACCGGGATTCCATTGCCCTTCATCAGTAAAGGGGGATCCTCGATCTTGGGGAATATGATTGCCATAGGACTGATTTTATCTATGCGTTTCCAAGCGGGGGCATCCAAAAATAACGAATAACTTAATTTTTTAGCGAGAACAGTTGACAGGGGAGGTTCATATGTTTACATTGTATTGGTATCCAAAATGTAGCACTTGTAAGAAGGCCAAAGCGTGGCTTGAGGCGCAAGACGTCTCTTTTGACACCGTGGATATGATTCAAAATCCACCTAGTGCAAGCCAGCTACAAGCTTGGATGACAGCGAGTGATTTACCGATACGCCGCTTTTTCAATACTAGCGGTCAGAAGTATCGGGAAATGGGCTTGAAAGATCAAGTCCCAACTTTCTCAGTAGCAGAAGCGGCTGAATTGTTAGCAACAGATGGCATGTTAATCAAACGTCCGCTTTTAGTAAAAGATGGTCAATTGTTGGCTATCGGGTTTAAAGAAATGGATTACGAAGGAGCAATCAATTAATCATGGAAAAAAAATGTTTGAAAACAACCGATAACTTGTGGGTACTGTTTAACGGATCAGAGTATGTCGTAGGTTTGACGAACCAAGCCCAAGAAGAGCTGGGAAAAGTCACTTTTGCGAACTTGCCTAAAGCTGGTACTGAAGTCAAACAAGGGCAACCTATGGTGGAAGTGGAAGCTGAAAAAGCTGTCCAAGAATTTGTTGCGCCACTGTCTGGGGTTATCTCTTCAGTCAATGACAAAATCGCTGAAAACATCGATGTCTTAAATGATGAAGATGAAATGAACGCTTGGTTGTTATCCTTAAAAGGTGTCGATACGGCTGAATTTGATAATTTGTAAACTAAGTCACTAGAGTAAAGCCAGTAAAGCCTACAGAAATCTGTGGGCTTTTTTTAATAGATATAAAGTATTAAGCCCCAAAAAGCTCGATGTATCAGTAATTAAGTGGCCTATCATGCCGATATTGTGACGCCTGAAAAAGGTGCTTGCCACATTTCAAAGGAAGGTTAATGATTAAATAAAAGCAATCACTTATCGACAAAATAAGGGGATTTCTCGGAAGGCAGTTCGCCTGGTTTTATTATACTCAGATAAGATGAAAGGAGTGGCTATAGGGAGCTTCTTATGGGTGTCGTGTCAGTCCCCTCAATGGAAAATCTTTAAAAATCTTAGCAGCGAATAAAAGATTATGCACGCCTCCATGACGACTCTTCAAAAAAAGCGAAGGAGAAACAGCTTTTTTATGGCCTTTTTTACTTTTCTTTAAAGAGGGTTAATTAAAATAGTTTTCATAAAACGAACGAAGTGGAAAACTGATAGGAGTGATGATTGCGGGAGAATTTAAAAAACGACGGTAAACTGAAATGAGATTTTCCTTTTTTTAGCTGAATTTATTTAAGAAAACTAGACTTGAACTTTCTTCACAACAGGGCTATGCTAGTCAATATAATTTTCTGAAAATTTTCTTTTTAACAAAGGTTAGGAGTAGTTAGTAGAATGGAAAAAGAAAAAACATTTATGGGACAACCTAGAGGCTTATCCACCCTCTTCTTCACAGAAATGTGGGAACGATTTAGCTATTACGGCATGCGGGCAATTTTGCTGTACTACATGTACGATGCTGTGACTAGTGGTGGGTTAGGCTTGGAAAAAGGAACGGCTGTCGCCATTATGTCGATTTATGGTTCCTTAGTGTACATGTCTAGTATCGTCGGTGGCTGGATTTCTGACCGCTTATTAGGTTCTCACAAAACGGTCTTCTTCGGTGGGGTCCTGATTATGTTCGGGCACATTGTTTTAGCCACCCCATTTGGTTTGCCAGCGCTATTTATCTCGATGATTTTGATCGTTATCGGGACCGGGATGTTGAAGTCCAATGTTTCCAGTATGGTGGGCCATTTGTACAGCCCTAAAGACTTGCGACGAGATGCTGGGTTCTCGATCTTTTACATGGGGATCAACATCGGAAGCCTGATCGCACCGATTATTGTCGGGGGCTTAGGACAAAATGTGAACTATCACTTAGGTTTCTCTATTGCAGCGATTGGGATGTTCTTTGGTTTGTTACAATACCATTTCCAAGGAAAGAAAACGTTGAACAACATTGGGACCCAAGTCACCAATCCTTTAGTTGGTGCTGAAAAGAGTGCCTTCTTTAAACGTTTGGTAGTGGCTGTCGCAGTTGTCGTTGTTTTATTTGGTGGAGCAGCTCTCTTAGGTCAATTGACAGTGGACTTCTTCATCAATTCCATCAGTGTCTTAGGGATTTTGTTGCCAGTTTATTACTTTACTTCTATGTTGCGTTCAAAAGATGTGACACCAGATGAAAAACAAAAAGTCCGGGCGTATATCCCATTGTTCCTTTCAGCGATTGTCTTTTGGTCATTAGAAGAACAAGGTTCATCCATTTTGGCCTTGTTTGCGGCGGAACGTACGCAATCAACCTTGTTTGGCATTCATATTCCAGCAAGTATGTACCAAACGTTGAATCCTTTGTTTGTTGTCTTACTGACACCAGTCTTTGTTTGGCTGTGGACGAAGATGGGCAAAAAACAACCAACCACCGAAGTTAAGTTTGCAATCGGTTTGATTTTCGCCGGTTTATCCTTTGTCTTGTTGATGTTCCCAAGTATGTTCTTCGGTGTGGATCAACGGGTCAGCCCAATGTGGTTGGTAGCTAGTTTCTTTATCATGATCGTCGGTGAAATGTGCTTGTCGCCAGTTGGCTTATCTGTCACTACGAAACTAGCACCGAAAGCCTTTGAAGCGCAAACCATCGCTATTTGGTTGCTAGCAGATGCTTCTTCTCAAGCAATCAATGCCCAAATCGCACGCTTCTACACGCCAAGTACAGAAGGCATGTACTTTGGTGTTGTCGGTGGGATTGCCGTGGTAGTTGGGATTGGCTTATATTTGATTCGCAAACCTATCCGTCATTTGATTGGAGAAATTCATTAAGGGGTTTGTGAAGGTTGAGAAAGCTCAACTAGTGGAAAGTCTCCGAAAATTTCTGAAAGTTTCTTATTGACACCGCTAGGGCAGCTTGCTATAATCATCATCAATAACAACATACAACTGAAAGCTTTGAAAAGAAGAGTACATGTCAGAGCCGTACACAGAGAGCCCTGTTTGCTGAAAAGGGGTAACGGAAGATGAGATGGAAGATGGTCTTTGAGCAGATCAAGTGAGCCGTGGCGAGCTTGGTACGGGGACGCCCGTTATAGCGTCACGGTATACGATTTGTCTGCCTCACAAATGGTGGAGATGGGATTAAGTCAAGTACCGATGGAGGTTATTATTGTGAAATAATAACGAATTAAGGTGGTAACACGAAATGGTTAGTCGTTTCGTCCTTTGCAGCAGCAATGCTGGATTGTGACGAGACGACTTTTTTGGTATTCCGGGTGGAAAATCAGCGCTTTTCCGCAGGTTTTTCTGCTATAGTGAAACCATGAGGGTGGCGAGAGTCTCAGGGGAGGCCGCCACCGTTAACAGTGATAGAAATGGAGACAAAACAATGGCATTGATCCAATTGAATCATGTGAAACGTATTTTTGATGTGAAAGGCAAGGAAATTCGCGCCGTGGACGACGTCAATCTGACAGTCGAAAAAGGGGATATTTATGGGATTGTCGGTTATTCTGGCGCTGGTAAAAGTACCTTGGTCCGTTTGCTCAACGGGTTGGAGTTAGCGACAGCCGGTGAGGTAATCGTGGATGGCGAAAACATTGCTGCGTTGAATAAAAAAGACCTGCGTCATTTCCGTAAAAATATCGGGATGATTTTCCAACATTTCAACTTGCTTTGGTCCCGTACGGTGGTGGAAAATATTGAGTTTCCTTTAGAACTTTCTGGGATGAAAAAAGCCCAACGTCGACAACGGGCGGAAGAACTGATGCAACTGGTGGGGCTGGAAGGTCGAGGAGATGCGTATCCTAGCCAATTGTCCGGTGGCCAAAAACAACGGGTCGGGATTGCCAGAGCCTTGGCAAATAATCCCAAAATCTTATTATGTGATGAAGCGACTAGCGCCTTGGACCCTCAAACCACTGATGAAGTATTGGAACTTTTGTTAGATATCAACCAAAAATTGCATTTGACCATCGTTTTGATTACCCATGAAATGAATGTCATCCGCAAGATTTGTAATAAAGTCGCCGTGATGGAGCTAGGGAAAGTGGTGGAAGAAGGCGCAGTAGCGGAAGTCTTTCGGCATCCACAACAAGAAGTCACCAAGCGTTTTGTCCAACAGGATTTGAAACCAAGTGAAGATCCGCAAGAAGTGCTGGCAGAATTCATTCAGGAAAATCCCGATGGTGCTTTGCTGACTTTGACCTTTAAAGATGATAACGCCAATGAGCCGGTAATTTCTCAAGCTATTCGTCAGTTTAATGTGGATGTCAATGTGGTTTATGGAAATATCCGTCAAGGAAAAGAAGGGTCATTTGGGACGTTGACGGTTTTATTGACCGGTGACAAGGAAGCCATCAAACAGGCCATCGATTTCTTTAATCACCAAGAAGTAGGCGTGGAGGTATTGCATCATGGATAAGAGTTTTTCGGAATTATATTTGAACTTTGATAAGGTAAACTGGGAACGAATGCAAGAAGCTACTTTTGCTACTCTGGCGATGACGGTATTTTCTTTGGTAGCTGTCTTAATTTTAGGTTTCTTATTAGGTCTCGTGTTATATAGCCTTAGTCGTAAGAAAAGTCCGGCCTATAGTATCTTATACAATTTAGTCTCGGTGATCAGCAATATCTTCCGCTCGACCCCCTTTATGATTTTGATGGTGCTGATTATGCCCTTTACCAAAGCCATCGTCGGAACGATTATCGATTGGCCGGCTGCCTTGCCCGCTTTGATTTTATCAGCTGCGCCTTTTTACGCGCGGATGGTGGAAATTGCCTTGCGGGAAATTTCTCCTGGGGTCATCGAAGCGGCCAATGCCATGGGTGCCAACAGTTGGCAGATCATGTATAAAGTGTTGATTCCCGAAAGTATGCCAGCGTTGGTCTCTGGCTTTACCGTGACGGCGGTTTCCATGATTGGCTTTACAGCCATGGCTGGAGCAATCGGTGCGGGGGGCTTAGGTTCACTGGCTTGGTCAGAAGGCTTCCAGTTGAACAACCAAACCGTGACGTTGGTGGCCACCGTGATCATCTTAATCATCGTGTTTATCGTCCAAGGTTTAGGGGATTTCTTGACTAACAAGTTGGACAAACGGTAAATTTTCAACAATTTAATATTGGGGATTCGCCGCACCGGAGCAATCAAATCGCGGCTTTGGAATAGTGGGTTTTTGACAAATACAAGAAAAAAGGAGAACTGGATATGAAAAAGATTATTGGACTAGCAGCAACATTTTTATTGGTTTTTGGCGCTTTGGCCGCTTGCGGAAACGCAGATCAGGGGACAGAAGCATCTAGTGGTGACAAGGATAGCAAAACCTTAGTGGTAGGGGCTTCACCAAGTCCTCATGCAGAAATATTAGAAGCTGCCAAACCGGTTTTGGAAAAAGACGGCATCACTTTGGAGGTTAAGACCTTTACTGATTACGTAATGCCTAATAAAGCTTTGTCAGAAAAAGAAATCGATGCCAACTATTTCCAACATATTCCTTATTTTGACAAACAAGTCAATGAATACGACTACGATTTTGCCAATGCTGGTGCAATTCACATTGAACCAATGGGGATTTATTCCAAAAATATCAAAGCTTTAGCTGATATTAAAGAAGGAACCAAAGTCATTACCTCAAACTCAGAATCTGACTGGGGCCGAATCTTGACTATCTTGGAAGATGCTGATTTGATCAAGTTGAAAGATGGCGTGGAAAAAACGACAGCTACTTTCGATGACATTGCCGAAAATCCGAAAAAGTTGGAATTCAAACATGATATTGATCCTGGTGTCTTGATTCCAACTTATGAAAACGAAGGGGATGCCCTCGTCGCTATCAACGCGAACTTCGTCTTAAGTGCGGATATGACACCAACTGAAGACTCATTGTTATTAGAATCTGACAACTCACCATATGCCAACATCATTGCTGTCCGCAGTGGTGATGAAGACAAGGATAGCATCAAAAAATTAGTTGCCGCTTTGCATAGTGACGAAGTGAAAAAATTTGTTGATGAAAAATGGCATGGTTCTGTGAAAATCGTGGATGCAAACTAAGCAACTTATCTTTTGAAAAGCGTACTAAAACAGGAAGCAGACCGGCTTTCCCACTATCTTGGGAAGGCCGGTCTGCTTTTGTGTTAAAAGATTAAGCTACCAAAGCTTACAAAATGATGTTGCGAATCATTGAATTAGCTCTGGCGATATTGAAAGAATAGACCAGAGTGTTAAAGCGAGACCATAAATGGAACTTTTGCTTAGTTTTGTCTAGTGACTTCCCACTTAGAGGATCTTTTCTGATAGACGGAAGCAAAGCAGGGTTGTCTTTATTCAGCTTCTAAGACCCATAGCCGACTTGAGAAATCACTTCGAGTTTCTGGTGCGCCAAAAGTAGTAGTGGAATCTTTGCGGGTATCGATTCCGATGGCCATCAATTCGTCACCTGTGTAGGTAATGGTTTCGCCAGTCGGCCCCGTGGTCAAGGTGTAGTGTTTGTCAGGAGCTAACCCGGCTAGTTTGACCCAGTTGAAAGGTTCATCCACCTTGTTTAAAATCTGGAAGAAACCGACAATGGCTTTTCTTTGATCTGGGGCAACCACCATCCAAGCGGTATCGTTGCCATCACCGAACCCTCCTGCGACTGTGGCAAAGGGCGAGCGTAAACGATAGAAACGACCAAATTGCAATAAGTCCCGGTGTTCTTTCATAAAGGCTATCTGTTCTTTGACTTGGGCGATTTCTTCTGAGGTTAATTGATTCAAATCCAGTTCATAGCCAAACGTCCCAAATAGGGCCACTGCTGCCCGGGTAGACAGAGGAGTCATGCGTCCTACTTGATGGTTGGGTGTTATGGAGACATGGGCTCCCATGGCGGAAACTGGATAAACTAAACTAGTGCCATACTGGATTTTCAAGCGACAGATGGCATCACTGTTGTCCGATGTCCAGGCTTGGGGGGCATAATACAACATCCCAGCATCAAAGCGACCACCGCCGGAAGCACAGGATTCAAATAAAATCTGGGGAAACTCGCTAGTCAGGCGTTCGTAAAGCGCGTAGACACCCAAAATGTAACGATGATAGATTTCCCCTTGCTGACTGGCCGGGCGACTACTGTCAAAAGCCTCGGAAATACTCCGGTTCATATCCCACTTGACGTAGTCGATTTTTGCTTCTCGTAAGATTTGGGCCATCTGTTGGTAAATGTTATCCACGACTTCTTCGCGGGCAAAGTTTAAGACGTACTGATTGCGGTATTGACTCTGCTGACGATGAGGCGTGTGAATAATCCAATCGGGGTGCTGGCGATATAGCTGGGAGTCTTTGTTGACCATCTCTGGTTCGAACCAAAGACCAAACTTTAGACCCGTGTCAGCGATTTTTTGTGAAAGACCGGCAATGCCATTGGGGAGACGGTCTTGATTTGGGGTCCAATCCCCTAAACCGGCACGATCACTGGTGCGTTGGCCGAACCAACCGTCATCCAACACGAAAAGTTCTACCCCGACTTCTTTAGCCGTTTGGGCGATGGCGAGGAGTTTTTCTTCTGTAAAATCAAAATAAGTGGCTTCCCAGTTGTTTAATAAAATCGGCCGTGCTTGGTCCCGCCACTGGCCTCGTGCCACGCGTTTTTGCAGCAACTTGTGGAAAGTAGCGCTCATTTGATTCAGGCCTTTATCGGTATAGACAAGTAACGCTTCCGGGGCTTGAAAGCTTGTACCCGGCAAGAGTTGCCAACTAAACCCTTCTGGATGGATTCCTAATTGCAAACGGGTCATATCAATACTATTGACTTCTGCTTGGAGTAAGAAATTACCAGAATAAACAAAGGTGGTGGCGATGACCTCTCCTTGGGTTTCGTCAGCTGTTGGTCGTTTGAGGGCCGCAAATGGGTTGTGATGGGGGCTGGAGTGTCCCCGCAAAGAGTAGATTGCCTGACTACCATGGGCCAATGGACGCTCTTCAATCTCTCGTTCTCGAGCCCAGGCACCAGCAAGCTGCACCCATTCGTAATTTTTGTCTGGTAAATCCAGACTCAAAGATAACAAACGCTCCACTTGCAAGTTTTCGTTTCCGTTATTTGACAACTTGACGCTACGAGCGATAATACCACCAAATGTCGGTGCAAAGAGGGTGTAGCTGAGGGTAGCGGTGACGTTGGTAAGGGCATCTAGCAGCTGGATTTCCAAGGTCCAAGCTTCCTCGGGATTTTTAACGTAACTCGCAGGAAGACCGGCCAGTTTTTCCTTCCCGGCAAAGATGCGGTGGCTTTGGTAACGGAAATCTGTCACAGTGGCGCCGTTTTCTTGACGAATTTTGACAGCTGCTGAACGCAAATCTGTGGCCCCAAAATCAGGAAATTCCTGTTTGACGTTTTCATAGGAGTAGCTACTGTCATACTCCAGTATTGAAGCCGACATGGCATGGGTGGTGAAGTTGAAGAGGTGGGAGAAATTTTCGCGATGCTGGATCGGTTTCCCGAAATACAGCTGGAGCAGTTTGCCGTAATCGTCAACCATCATGATGTAGCTGAGGTTGTCATTTTGCAGATGGAAGGTGCGACTAGTTGCTTCATAATGAATTGCAAAGGGATAGTTTGTCATGTGTTCCTCCTTAAAATAACCCGAATTCAGTTGTCTAAGCAATTTTTTGAAAGGGGTTTATTGTTGTCTATATTGTAAGAGTCGCTAGTATAAAAAGCGATAGCCTAATCTTAGTAAAATGTAGCAGAGTGTCAGGTGTTTTGGCTTTTTTAGGGAAGAGCGTTGAGGTCAGGCAAGTAAAAAACCTACCAAAAATTGGCAGGTTTAGGTGTTTTTTCCGTAGCGACTGGGAGTGCAGCCGAAGTAGTCTTTGAAGGCTCGGGAAAGGCTTTGCGACGAGGTATAACCCACTTGGAGCGCGATTTCGGCTATGGATAAATCAGTGGTCAGCAGTAAATCTGCGGCTTTTTCCAACCGCAACTTCTTTAAATATGCTTGCGGAGAGCGCCCCAAAAGTTTAGTCATCAACTGGCTGAAATAGGTTCGGTTTAAGCCTACTGAATGACTGATTTCAGCAATAGTCAAATCACTACGGGAATAATGGTTAGCGACATAAAGTAGAAAGGAATCCTGATAGGTTTGGCGCCAGCTGTTACCACTAGTGACCGTTGGCGTGTGACTACTTTCAAAATGACTGAAAATCCCATAAAAAAGACTCTGGGCTTTAAATTTATTGGCGGGTTGATAAAGGTCAAGGGCTAGTAGTTTTTCAAATAATGTCACCACTGTTTCCGGTGCAATGACCCGCCCACTGTGAACATCATTGGTTAAAGCAGCGGTGGTCAACAAGTTTTCCGCTTGGGTGCCATCAAAGCCCAACCAATAGTATTCCCAGGGGTCCGTATCATCTGCTTGATAAAAGATGCGTTCCCCCGGCCGGATGAGGAAAAAGCTCGGCGCAGTCAAGTTAAGGGTCAGACCATCAACTTGAAAGCGCCCCTGCCCTTGGCTGACAAAGTGAAGCAAATAATTTTCTTTGACGGTGGGACCAAAGGAATGATTCGGCCAACAAACTTCATGGCCGACATTGAAAAAGTAAAAATCTTGCAACAGGCGCTCCTTGACAAAATGATTGTCAAACTGATGGGGGCGGGTCATAGGTTTTCCTCCAGCGCCGTGTTTGTAGTCAGCAGCCAGTCAAACATTTTTGTAGCAGTGGCCAAATCGGGAAAATCATAAAACAACGTCCGACCCGTTTTAAAAATCGTCACATTTGGCTGGGGTTCTGCGGACAAATGAGGCCCTTTTTTGGTTAAAACGACGCGTAAGGCGAGCTTATTTTGCAAGGCTTTTTCCTCGATGGCTGCCAAATGGTGAGCGATGACAGGTAGATCGATGGGGGCGGGTAATTGCCCTTGGAAGACGTGTCCGCAAACTTTTTTTAGCTGGGGAAGCGCCACAGATTGTTGCTTTGCACAAAGAGGACAAGCTGGATTCTTCGTTATCTGAAAGGTTTGTACCTGGCCTTGCCAGACATCGGCTACTAGTAATTGTTGCCAATCTAGTGACTCTGGCTCCAGCAAATAGCGATAGGCTTGTCCGACTTGGAGACTAGACACCAAAGGAATCAGGGGGGTGATGACGCCAATCGTTTCACAACTTTTTTCAGCTAGTTCCGCCATTTGGGGAAAGACGCAGTTGAGACAAGGGCCCTTTGCTGGGTGGAGGGCCATCACTTGGCCGGTGGTTCCGGCGCAAGCTGCAAAAATAAAAGGTAGTTGGTAATGAAGGCAGAAAGTATTAATAGCCGAACGCACCAAAAAATTATCGGTGCAGTCCAAGACCAAATCCAAGTGCCCTAAATCTTTGACTAGTAATTCATCAAAAGACATCGGCAAGGCTGTGATAGTTACTTGAGAGTTAATCGCTAAAAGGGCGTCTTTAGCCGCTGCGACTTTGAGACGTTTTGTATGGGCATCGGCTTCTGTGAATAAGGTCTGCCGTTGCAAATTCGTAAAGGAGACGGTATCGGGATCCACCAATAGCAGTTCCCCGACACCACCGCGGACTAGTTGTTCAGCAGTGTAAGTCCCCAACGCACCACACCCGACAATTAACAGGCGACTATCTTGTAATTTTTCCTGCCCGGTGAGACCAACTTTTCCCACTCGGATTTGGCGATCATAACGAGTCATAGCAATTTCCTTTCAATCTGGTAAAATGAGAGTCGAACCTACCCCACTAGCTGGTGTAGGAAGAGAGAAATCAATGTCATTAGCTATCAATATCAATGGAGGCAAGTTCATGGAAGAATTGACCCATTTTAACCAACAACAACGAGCAAAAATGGTAGATGTCACTGAAAAGGACGTCACCTTTCGCGAAGCCACAGCGATTTGCAAAGTCATCATGGCACCGGAAACACTGGCCCGCATCCACGCTGGTCAAGTCAAAAAAGGCGACGTCTTAGCGGTGGCCCAGACTGCAGGTATCATGGCCGCCAAAAAGACGAGCGAATTGATTCCCATGTGTCATTTACTACCTTTAAACGGTGTCGATATCTTGTTTACAGATAATCATCAAGATACGCTAACCATCAGCGCCACTACCAAAGTCAGTGGCAAAACCGGCGTAGAGATGGAAGCGTTGTGTGCCGTTCAAGTGGCCGCTCTCACTGTTTACGACATGTGCAAAGCGATGGATCGCGGCATGGTTATCAGTGATTGTCACCTAGTGGAGAAAAAAGGCGGTAAAAGTGGCCATTTTCAGTTTCAAGAGCCTAATGGATAACTGGAGCAGCTGCTTGCGGGCAGCTGTTTTTGTATACAGTTCAAAGTTTATTCCATAATTTTCATTAAAGCAACTGTATTTAGAAAGGGCTTTCGTATATAATGGGGGAAACAAGAAAAATATTCATGCAAACTAAAAAATAGTAAGAAGGTAGTGACATGGCTTTTATCAGATTGCAATACGAACCCATCGATGTACTGGCTTGTTACCAAAAAATGAAAGCGCCAGCATTTGGTGGTATCGTGACTTTTTGTGGCACGGTGCGGGAATGGACGGGGGAACTCCAGACCACCTTTATCGAATACACCGCCTATGAAGAAATGGCGGTGAAAGAGCTGCGAAAACTCGCGGCTCCCATTGAAGCAGCTGGTGGCAAGGTGGTGATCGTTCACCGCTTAGGACCGTTGGAGATTGAAGATGAAGCAGTCTTTATTGGGGTGGCTACTGCTCATCGGCAAGAGGCTTTTGAGGGCTGTCGGCAGATTATCGATCAGCTGAAAGAAGCGGTACCCATTTGGAAGAAAGAAATCAATACTACCGGTGAGCGCTGGGGAGGGGAGCTAGCCCATGACTGACATCAAACTGTTTGCCTACTTGGCAGAGACCCTGGGCGATACCATCGAGATCCAGCTACCCAAGAGCTTCACAAAAAGCCAGCTTCTGGAAGTAGTAGCCCAAGCTTTTCCTTTAATGAAAAATGAAATCATGACTTGCAATGTGGCAATCAATCAGACCTTTGCTACAGAAGGGCAGGTCTACGAAGTGGCGGAAATCAAAGAAATCGCCTTGATTCCGCCAGTGAGTGGAGGATGACAAAAATGACAACAACACCAGCAATCGTTTGTAACCAGACTGCTGAAAAAATTTTGCAGGAAGGCCAGGCTGAGTTGACGTCGCCCGCAGAAACGAAGACTTTACGGGATCCTTATGGCCGGGTCCATGACTATATTCGGATTTCTATCACCGATCGTTGCAATCTTCGCTGTGTCTATTGCATGCCAGAAGAAGGGCTGCCGTTTTTCCCAACAGATAAAGTTCTTAGCGGCGACGAAATCATTCAGATGGTAGAAAACTTCGCCCGTATGGGAATTAGCAAAATTCGCCTGACTGGTGGGGAACCATTGTTGCGACGGGATATATTGGAAATTGCACAGGGCATCGCCAATGTGCCGGGCATCACGGATTTGTCGGTCACCACCAATGGTCTGGCCTTGTCGCGTTTGGCAAAACCGCTGTGGGAGGCGGGCGTCAAACGGCTGAACATCAGCTTGGATACCTTTGATGCTGCTCGTTATAAAACTATTACTCGTGGCGGTAAGCTGGCAAAAGTCTTGAAGGGACTGGAGGTTGCCAGTACCTTACCTTTTGAGCAAATAAAAATCAATACGGTGGTCATTCGTGGTCAAAATGAAGACGAACTAACTGCTTTTCTTCGATATACGTTCGATCATCCGGTGAATGTTCGTTTCATCGAATTTATGCCCATTGGGACGGAGCGTAAACAGTGGGAATCTCAGTATTACGGCATCGAGGGCGTTTTTGAGATCTGCCGCCAAAATGGTTGGGACTATGCCCCCATTGATTATGCAGGCAATGGCCCCTCAGAAAACTACCAAATTCGCGGCGCTCGTGGCAGTTTTGGCTTAATTCATCCGGTCAGCTGCCAGTTTTGTGAAGGCTGCAACCGCCTGCGAGTGACGGCGGACGGCTGTTTGAAATCTTGCCTTTTTTGGGATGATGAAGACAGTATTCGGGAAAGTATTGGCGATTTTGAGGCCTTTAGCAAAAAGGTTCACCAAGTTTTAGCCGTGAAACCGAAAAATCACGAGATGGCTTTGGCCCGCCAAGAGGAGGTCAAAGACAAAAAGCCCACCTGGCGTCATATGAGTCAGATAGGTGGGTGAAGAAACAAACAGCGCTACTCCGGGGAGTGGCGCTGTTTGTGGTTGAGTTAGTTTAGTTTTCCAGTAAAAATATTAAGTTATCATTTTTGAAATTATCTGCCTAAACGCCTTTCAGCAAGTTGATAGACCTCTTCATCATCACGTTTGCCGACAACAATAATTTCAATAATCTCGATTCCCAAATCAGATTGTCTAAAAACAACTCTTAATCCAAGCTTTTTATGCTTTAACTTGCGACAATCAGCCAGCTTTCCTCGCAATTGCTGGCCTGTCTGCATCCCTGATTGCTCAATTTTGAGCATCGACTTACGAATGTGGATTTTTTGGCTATTATCAAGTTTTTCGTAGTCTTGTAGTGAATCTTTCGTAAATTTGATTTTGAAAGTCATTCCCAACCATCCTCAACTTGATCCAAATCCTCCCGCCAATCCTTACCCATTACAGTTTCTGAACTATAGTATTTTTTCGTAGATAGTTCAAAAGGAATTTTCTGTTTTGCTACGATTTGTTTAAAGTAGATATTTATTGCTGTTGTAAAATCCAAGCCCAATTCTTCCAATGTTTCAGCAGTTGCTTTTTTCAATTCAGAATCTAGATTAACGTTTAATCTTTCTTTAGTAGCCAAGGTTATTCATCTCACTTTCCATACACCAATTATACTCCAAAAAGGTGTATGAAACAAATCTAGAATCCAAATAATGAATATTTTGCTTAGAATACTTAAATAAGAGAATGTCATATAAACATCTTTTTTAGATAGGCTTTTATGAGTTGTTTACGGCTTTCTAACTTACTCTGACGAAGGGTGGCAGTGTTGTCAAGCTGCTCAAAAAAAGCGCCGAGTCAAATGAATGTTCGGAATTTGGCCATATCCTATGAGGGATATGCAGAAATTTTCAGAATTCTTTTGACATCATTTCTGACATTCTCTATAATAACGAAAACAACATAATGACTGCTTTGAAAAGAAGAGTACGAAGCGTGGATTTTTACAGAGAGCTCCGAGGGGTGAAAAGGGGCATTTGAAGCGTTTGGGAAGATGGTCTTTGAGCAGACGAGGGCGAACGCCTCCCACCAAGTTTGGTGGAGTCGCTAGTTCTCGACGGGTGCGCCCGCTATTGCGCCACGGTCTTGCAAGCCAATGCTTATTCTTGGTTGCAGTACCTGGTGAGGTTGGTCCAGTGATGGGCCGACGAATAAAGGTGGTCCCGCGAATAGTCGTCCTTTCATACATTTTTTGTATGGAAGGCTTTTTGTTTGCCCAGCAT
>NZ_MAEI01000031.1 GCF_009933255.1 Enterococcus diestrammenae
GGTCGAAACGATGAGATACTAACCCGCTGGAATCTCGAAAAAATTCTCACAAATCGTGTCCGAGGTATTGACTCAAATCCACTTAGTGCTAAAATTGAAAATCATAATTTGATGCTACTGCCGGGAGTTATTCGGCAGACTTATCCTACACACTTACATTAAACAACATCTATGAGTGACTTTTCTAGTTACTGATTCTTTTTGCGGGAAATAGAAAAGTCATTTTTTCGAAAAAAACTCAGAAAATACTACTTGCAATGATTCTGGACAGCCACTATGATAGCAACAACAGGAAAATCTACTAAGTACAGCCAGAGACTTGTACTCAGCTAACTAGTTTATTCCAGAATGCTGCATAATTTGATAGATTCATACTTTTATGTTTTTTTGCGTATCGAAGTAGGTAGTCATATTTTGACTATCCAATTTGATAAAATATCGTTTATGCGAAACGTACTATAGTTGGTGCATCACTAGAGTTAAAAGTGTACAATGCTTAGTTTTTTTGAATCTTTATCGCAAATAGCTTCAAAAAACACTTTTTTGGATACTTTGGAAATATTTAGTTGAGTATAGTATAATATGAACAATTGTGACAAATAACAATTTTTTGGGAGTGAGTAAAGTTAGATGGGAAGACCCTTAGCAAAAGGCCTAGCTGTCGTAGCCGTCGGTATCGGAGCACTGGGTATATGTTACATCGGTTACCGAGCCGATAAAACACATCAGTATGAACAACGAGTTCAGTACGCCAATAGCACCATTGCAAAAAGCCAAGAGCAGTTAGTGACTCTCACAAAAACCATTGATTCGTTTTATCAAGAAGGTCAATCAATTTTTTTGAGAGAAAATTTGACGGAGTCCGAGCTTGCGGCCGTACGAGGAAAGCTTGAATCTGTCAAAGTTGATGCTGAAGAATACCATATTCAAGCAGAAGACCTAACAGACGATGCTGGGGGGATTCAAGAGACCAAAGACGCCCTTGTGAAAAAAGTTAATTTGGTCAATGACAAATTAACTATTCAAGAAAAGACCAATAACTTGTTTGAGAATCCTGTGAGTTCTTGGCAGAAGCCGGTTAATGATGTAGTGATTAAAAAAGACATTTCAGACGAATCAATCGGAGAAATTCGAGAAACCTTGAAACTGTCGACGTTAGCTGACCAATGGCAAAAAAATATCACTGAGTATCTAGATTTTGCCAATGCACAGTTGACTAGGATTAAGAACATTGAAGCAACCATCGACAGCTTACTTAAAAATGGTCAAATCACAGACAAGGCAAATTATGAAAGCTATATTGCCTTAGCAGAGAGCATCGGTCAAGTTCGTAATCTCACCTATAAGGAATCCTTTACAGCCTCACTGAACACCATAAGTGAGCAGTTAGGATACGGTACCTTGTCACCAGGTGATAGCGGTGAGTCGGGAAATGAGTCTTCTGATGAAGGTAATTCTCATGAAGAAGCATTCACCGAAGAATATGCTGAGCCTGACGACGAACAGTAAACAGTCTTTGTAGAAAATGAAAGAGAAAGTGGGAACACTAATGGAAGAGACAATCAGTTTGAAGGAAATATTTAACATCTTAAAGAAGCATGTCGCTGCAATATTGATTAGTATGTTCGCTGGCTTGGCTCTGGCAAGCGTGGCGACGTTTTTTATCATTACGCCGAAATACAATTCACAAGCCCAATTGATTGTTAAACTACCTCGAACAGATGCGACCAATGCGGGGGATGTCAATACGAACTTATTGATGATTAATACGTATAAAGATATGATTACTGGCGACTTGGTCATGAGCACTGTCAAAGATCGTCTGGAGTCAGAATATGATCTGGATAAAACTGTCAGTGAACTCAAAGGTGCCATCCAAGTCCAACAATCCCAGAATTCCCAAATGTTTTCCATCGTAGCAACCGATACAAAACCAGTGGATGCGGAACATATCGCCAACACCACAGCGAAAGTCTTCCAAGAAAATGCTAAAGATGTTTTGGATGTCGACAAGATTTCAATCATTTCAAATGCACAAGCCTCCATGACACCAGTCTCTCCCAACAACAAGCTGAACTTAGCAATCGGCTTGGTTCTAGGGATGATGGTAGGGGTTGGCTTGGCCTTCTTATTGGAACTGTTGGATCGTACCGTCAAAGATAGCCGGTTCGTAGCAGAAAATCTCGGCTTTACCATCCTTGGCTCAGTCCCACAAATGACAGATAAAGAAATTAAGAAGACCACAAAATCAGTGGCTGCAGTGCAAAAGCAGGACAATTCCACAACCAAACAAGACAAAGCTCGTCGCAGTCGCTCACGAGTATAGGGAGATATCGATTATGGGAAAACGAAACAGTAAACATCATAGCCAACAAACCAGTGCCGTCAGTCTCATCACACTAGCAGACAAAACGTCACCAATCTCAGAACAATACCGGACGATTCGGACCAATATCCAGTTTGCTTCAGCAGACAAAAAAATTCAGACCATCGTCGTGACTTCATCTGGACCGGCAGAAGGTAAATCCACGACTTCAGCGAATCTTGCCGTGGTCTTCGCTAGCTCCGGTCAACGTGTGCTTTTGGTGGATGCGGATATGCGTAAGCCAACTGTTCACAAAACATTTGGGTTAAGTAATGATACCGGTCTGAGCCTCGTCTTGAGTACCGATCAAAGCGTCTTGGAAAATGCGCGCACAGTCGGAATCGAAAATCTGTCCATCTTACCAAGTGGGCCTAAGCCGCCAAACCCTTCTGAATTACTAGGCTCTGTACGTATGAACCAAGTCATTGAGGAAGCGCGCCACCTGTATGATGTTGTTATTTTCGATATGCCACCTGTGGTCGCCGTGACGGACGCTCAGATTATGGCGTCAAAAGCTGACGGCACACTGCTAGTTGTTAGAGAAAACGTCACGCGAAAAGATACATTAACCAATGCGAAAAATCTGTTGGAAATGGTGCAAGCGCGAGTATTAGGCGTGGTATACAATGGCACGCAAAATATGAAAGACCAAGGTTACTACTATTATTATGGTAACTAAGTTGAATTGATTTGAGGAGGAGATTGGATGATTGATCTTCATTGTCATATCTTACCGGGAGTAGATGATGGGGCAGATACGTTAGCTGATAGCATTGCCATGGCAGAAAAAGCCATCAGCCAAGGCATCACACATATCTTGTGTACCCCCCATCATAATAATGGGAAATATGTGAATCCGAAAGCTGCGGTTATCGATAAAGTGGCTGAGCTCCAGGCGGAACTCGATCGTCGTAACCTCCCTCTGACCCTACTGGAAGGGCAAGAGGTGCGGATTACGGGGGATTTAGTAGAAGAAATCCAACAAGATCAGATTTTGTTTACAGATTTGGCAGATACCTATCTTTTGATTGAATTTCCTACGATGGATGTCCCAGCCTATACGGAGCAACTTTTTTTCAAGCTGCGAAATATGGGAAAGGTGCCAGTCATCGTCCATCCGGAAAGAAATGCGAAGTTTCGTGAAGATCCCAATCGCCTGATTCCATACTTGGAGATGGGGTGCCTCGCGCAACTCACCGCTCCAAGCTACATAGGTGTCTTTGGTACAGACATCCAAAAGACGGCAAAGCAGATGGTTGAGCATAACCTCGTTCAGATGATGGCGTCTGACGCTCATGGTATCAAAAAAAGAACGTTTGCAATGAAAGAAGCCTTTCACCAAATCGGACATGACTTTGATGAAGAAAAAGTCAAAACTATGGAACAAGTGGCGAAAGATTTGATAAATGGGGATGCGGTCACATACCCAGATTATACAGAAGTTAAGAAGAAACGGTTTGGATTATTTTAGGAGGCGTTTTCGTTGTTTGCATTAACAAGAAAAAGAAAAATTGGTATCTTAGTTGTTTTAGATAGTTTATTGGTTGCTTTAGCGTGTGTTATCAGCTATTTCTTTATGAAACCCTATGTGGATGTTACGACAAAATTTTTAATGCTATCGATGATTCTATCAATTGTTTTATATCTGATGTTTGGGACGATTTTTAAAGTCTTCACCCGCATCAATCGCTACACCAATCTACGGGAAATCATGGCTATCTTTTTTGCCACGACCTGTCAATTTTTGGTGGGCTTACTTGTCATGCAATTCTTTTGGAATCAGACGTTTAGTCGCCGTTTTGAATTGTTGAGTTATATTTTGACTTTAACTTTAATTATCGCTAGTCGTTTGTCGTGGCGGATATTTGTAGAACAACGAAACAGACGTCAAGGAAAGGGGACTAAGATTGAACGTACCATTATCGTCGGCGCTGGTGAAGGCGGTCGAATTCTACAAAATAGTTTGGTTGGTACTCCTACTTCAGGAGAAATTGATATTATCGGCTTCGTGGATGATGATCCCAATAAAGTCGGCACTTACCTTGCTGGTATAAAAGTCTTAGGTACGCTATCAGATTTACCACAATTAATTAAAGACAATCAGATCGATATGGTGACTATTGCTATTCCATCATTATCAAGTACTCGGCTACAAGAAATCTTTGCTAAACTTGCGGACACAACTGTCAAAGTTAATGCCATGCCTTCCATGGAAGACATGGCTTCAGGTAAAATTTCCATCAGTCGTTTGAAAGAAATCGACGTAGTGGATCTTTTAGGTCGTGAAGAAGTCAAATTGGATATGGACTCCATCAAAGACCAAATCACCGGTAAAGTAATCTTAGTAACCGGCGCTGGCGGATCAATTGGTTCAGAACTATGTCGCCAAGTAATGAAATTTAATCCTAAACAATTATTACTATTAGGACATGGCGAAAACTCCATTTATCAAATTCACCAAGAAATGTTAAACAGTCATCGTCACGGTCAAACAGAATTTGTACCAATTATCGCTGATGTCCAAGATCGCAAACTAATCTTTGAACTAATGGCCGAATACAAACCAGATATCATCTATCATGCCGCAGCTCACAAACATGTTCCTCTTATGGAATACAATCCTAGAGAAGCTGTTAAAAACAATGTCTATGGTACGAAAAATGTCGCTGAAGCTGCCAAAGCAAACAACGTGAAAAACTTCGTCATGATCTCCACTGATAAAGCCAACCACCCAACAAGTGTTATGGGTTCTACAAAACGCATAGCTGAAATGATTGTCACTAGCTTAAATGAACCAGGGAAAACGAAATCCTCTGCTGTCCGTTTCGGTAACGTATTAGGATCTCGTGGTAGTGTGATTCCATTGTTCCGCAAGCAAATCGCAAAAGGTGGTCCAATCACCGTCACTGATTTCCGCATGACTCGCTACTTTATGACTATCCCAGAAGCAAGTCGCCTAGTTATCCAATCAGGTGCCTTAGCCAAAGGTGGAGAAATTTTCATCTTAGATATGAGTGAACCAGTGAAAATTGTCGATCTTGCCAAAAACATGATTCGACTTAGTGGTCTGACAGAAGACGATATTGAAATCGTCGAGTCTGGTATCCGCCCGGGAGAGAAACTTTACGAAGAATTACTTTTAGATAAAGAACGCAATGATGAAGAAGTCTTTGAAAAAATCTTTGTCGGTAATATCCACGGTTTTTCAATGGATGAAGTCATGCGCTTTGTTGAAGGATTGTCAGATGATGATGATGAACTAGCTAAACAAGTATTAGCATTTGCTAATGAGTCGAATAAATAGGGGTGTCCCATGTATAAGAATTTTTTAAAACGAGGCATTGACTTTTTATTGTCCTTACTAGGAATAATTATTTTATCACCAGTTTTCTTGATTCTTTGTATTGCAATTAAACTAGATTCAAAAGGGCCAATTATTTTCCAACAAAAACGAGTAGGAAAAGATAAAACCCACTTCAATATTTATAAATTCCGTACTATGCGTACTGATACTCCTAAAGAAATGCCTACTCATCTACTAGAAAATCCCGACTATTTTATTACTAGAGTCGGGAAATTCTTGCGGAAAACGAGCCTGGACGAATTACCACAACTTTTTAATATTCTAAAAGGAAATATGGCAGTCATCGGTCCTCGGCCTGCTTTATGGAATCAATATGATTTAATAGAGGAACGAGATAAATATCAAGCCAATGACATTCGACCTGGGTTGACTGGCTTAGCACAAATTAGTGGCCGCGATGAACTAGAAATTGACTTAAAAGCAAAACTTGATGGTAAATATACCGCCAATATTACACCTTTGATGGATTTGAAATGTTTCTTTGGCACGATTATCGCTGTATTCAAACACGATGGCGTTATCGAAGGTGGGACAGGTACCTTGAACAATAAAGGAGACGACTAAATGAAGCGGATTTTAATTACCGGTGCCAATAGTTATATTGGCACTTCTTTTGAAAATTTTATGGCTCAATTTGGCGAAGACTATCAAATTGATACGATTGATATGCGAGGAGACAGCTGGCGAGAAAAAGATTTTTCAGGGTATGATTCACTCATCCATGTAGCTGGTATTGTTCATGTAAAAGAAAAAAATGATCAATTGTATTATCAAGTAAATCGGGACTTAGCAGTTGAAACTGCAAAAAAAGCCAAGAAAGATGGCGTGAAGCAATTCATCTTTTTTAGCTCGATGTCGATTTATGGGATGGATACTGGAGTAATTACAAAAGAAACTAAGCCAAACCCTAAAAATGCCTATGGAAAATCTAAGTTAGCTGCTGAAGAGTTGTTAAGAGAGTTACAAGCTGATGATTTTCAAATTTGTGTTTTACGACCTCCAATGATTTATGGACCAAATTCTGTGGGAAATTATCCAAGACTTGCAAAATTAGCTAAAAAAACACCGATTTTTCCAAAAGTCAATAACCAAAGAAGTATGCTATACATAGGAAATTTATCAGCATTCCTTAAACTGATGATAGATACAACTTTATCGGGCACTTTTCATCCGCAAAATAAAGAATATGTAAATACTTCTGAAATGGTGAAATTGATTGCAAAAACTAATAGAAAGAAACTATATCTTGTTCCCGGATTTAGTGGTATTATTACTGTTTTTTCTAGCCAAGTTAGTACGTTAAGAAAAGTATTTGGAACGCTAGTCTATGATGAAAAAACACAAGGATTCCCTGGAAGTACATGTAATAATAAATTAATGACTTATCAAAATAAAAATTTTGATGATAGTATTTTGGAGACAGAATTATGAAACGTGATGTACTTTTTATGTGCCAATTTTTTTATCCAGAGTTTGTGTCATCAGCTAAATTACCCTATCAAACCGCTAAAGGATTAGCTAAAAGTGGTCTAAGTGTAGATGTTTTATGTGGTTATCCAAAGGAGTATTCAGAGGGATCTAATAAAATACCTCGGAAGGAAATGAAAGATGATATATATATTTATCGAAAACGTTATTTGCAATTCGGTCGAAAAAATTTTGTTTCAAGGTTGATAAATTATTTTTCATTTACCTTTTCAATACTTTTAAGTTTACCAAGAATAAGAAAGTATAAAATGATTATTGTATATTCAAACCCTCCAATTTTACCGATTGTTTCCATTATTGCAAAAAAAATTTTTGGGTGTAAGATTGTTTTTGTTAGTTACGATATCTATCCTGAGATTGCGATCAATACTGGAGTATTAAAAAAGGATAGTCTTATTTCAAAAATAATGGACAGTCTTAATAAGAGCCTTTTTAAAAATGTTTCAAGAGTTGTCAGTTTGTCGAGTGAGATGAAAGAGCACATTGTTAATAATAGAGATATTTCTGCTGATAAAGTTTACGTTATACCAAATTGGGCCACTGAATCATATAGTTTTGTGGACATTTTTAAAAATGATATTTTAAAGCAGATTAGATCTGACTACAAATTAATAATTAGTTATTTTGGTAATATGGGAACAGCTCAAGACATCGAGACTTTAGTAGACGTTGTGAAACGAGAGGATATTCAAAATTCTAATATAGCTTTTATTTTTGCTGGTCATGGTAATAAGAAAGAAAAATTAAAACAATTCACTCAAGAAAATCAACTGAAAAATGTTTATATTTTTGATTATCTTAAGGGAGATGATTTTAATGAAGCTCTAAGCATTAGCGATTTATTTGTTGTCAGTTTAGAGTCTGATATTTCTGGATTGGCAGTACCAAGTAAAACATATAGTTATTATCAAGCTGGTAAACCGATTATTGCAATTATGTCTAATGATACTGACATTTCTAAAGAAATTCAACAATATCAGGCAGGTTATTCCTTTAAAAATCATTCGGATTCAGACATAGCTAAAACTTTATTGGAGCTTGAGCGTTCTGAAAAGTCCCTTTTACAAGGGATGGAAAAAAATGTGAAACAATTGTATGAAGATAAATACAAAATGCGATATCAAATTGACAAATATGTCAATTTAATAAAATCCTTATTGGAGGAATAGAAATGTTAGAAAACAAAACTTTATTAATCACTGGCGGTACAGGTTCATTTGGGAATGCAGTAATGGAGAAATTCCTAGATTCAGAGGTCAAAGAAATTCGGATTTTTTCTCGTGATGAAAAAAAACAAGACGATATGCGTAAACATTACAACAATGATAAGTTGAAATTTTACATTGGAAATGTTCGGGATATTGACAGTGTAAGAAATGCTATGCGGGGAGTAGATTACGTATTTCATGCGGCAGCATTGAAACAAGTACCTTCTTGTGAGTTCTTCCCAATTGAAGCTGTAAAAACAAATATTTTGGGAACTGAAAATGTCTTATCTGCTGCTGTTGAAGCAGGCGTAAAAAAAGTGATTTGCTTATCAACTGATAAAGCTGCTTATCCAATCAATGCAATGGGAATTTCAAAAGCAATGATGGAAAAAGTAATCGTTGCCAAAGCTCGTTCAGTTGAAGGAACAGGAACTACCATTTGCTGTACTCGTTACGGAAATGTTATGGCATCTCGTGGATCGGTTATTCCTTTGTTCATTGACCAAATTAAAGAAGGCAAACCTTTAACAGTTACTGACCCTGATATGACTCGTTTCTTAATGAACTTGAGTGAAGCAGTTGATTTAGTTGAATTTGCTTTTGAAAATGCTAATCCTGGGGATATCATGGTACAAAAATCACCAGCATCTACTATTCGTGATTTAGCACAAGCGGTCAAAGAATTATTTAATGCAGATAACGAAGTACGGATTATCGGAACTCGTCATGGAGAAAAACGTTTTGAAACATTGTTAACTCGTGAAGAATTCTTTGTAGCAGATGACATGGATGGGTTCTATCGAGTTCCTGTTGATAAACGTGACTTAAACTACGATAAATATTTTGTTGATGGTCAAGAAGCACTTTCACAAGATGAAGAATATAACTCTGACAATACTTATCGTTTATCTGTAGACGAAATTAAAGAAAAATTATTAGAATTAGATTTAGTACAAGAAGAATTAAAGGCGTGGAATAATCGATGAGAGTTTTAGTTACCGGATCAAAGGGATTTATGGGTAAAAACTTGATTACTGAATTGAAAAATCAAGGCGAACATGAAATTTATGAGTTTGATATCGATACTCCTAAAGATTTACTAGTAGACTACTGTCAAAAAGCAGACTTTGTTTTTCATCTAGCAGGGGTAAATCGCCCAAAGAATAATGAAGAATTTATGACAGGAAACTTTGGCTTTACTTCTGAATTGTTGGACCTATTAAAAGAGGCCAACAATTCTTGCCCAGTTATGTTATCTTCTTCTATTCAAGCCGCCTTGGAAAATCCATATGGGGAAAGCAAACGTGCTGGTGAAGAGTTACTACAAGCATACGGACAAGAAACTGGGGCGCCAGTTTATGTATATCGATTTGCAAATTTATATGGTAAATGGTCTCGACCAAATTATAATACTGTAGTGGCAACTTTTTGCTATAAAATTGCAAGAGGAGAAGAAATTACTGTTAATGATCCAACATCGATAATTGATTTATGTTATATCGATGATGTGGTTAATGAATTAATTAATTGTCTGCAAGGCAAACCAACGATTGAAAATGGTTATGGTATAGTTCCTGAGATTGATCCGCTTTCTGTGGGAGAATTAAGAGATTTGATTGTTTCCTTCAAAGAAAGTCGCCAATCCCTTTCTTTACCAAAATTAAATCGGCGAGTTGAAAAAAATCTTTATAGTACGTATCTAAGTTTCTTACCTGAAGATGATTTTAGTTACTCATTGAAGATGAACGTTGATCAACGAGGCTCCTTTACTGAGTTTCTACGGACTCCGGATCGCGGTCAAGTGTCAGTAAATATTTCTAAACCTGGAATCACAAAGGGCAATCATTGGCACCATACTAAAAATGAAAAGTTTTTGGTGGTAAGTGGGAATGGTGTGATCCGTTTTAGGAAAATAGGCAGTGATGAAGTTTTGGAATATTTTGTTTCTGGTGAAAAATTAGAAGTTGTTGATATTCCAGTAGGATATACTCATAACATTGAAAACTTAGGGAATTCTGATATGGTTACATTCATGTGGGTGAATGAACCGTTTGACCCAGAAAATCCTGATACTTATTACGTGGAGGTTTAATTGTGAAAAAATTGAAAGTGATGACGGTTGTCGGTACAAGACCTGAAATTATCCGACTCTCAGCAGTAATTAATAAATTAGATGAATCTGATGCAATCGAACATATTTTAGTGCATACAGGACAAAACTATGATTATGAGTTAAATGAAGTATTTTTTGAAGATTTCAAACTAAAAAAACCAGATTACTTCTTGAATGCTGCGGTGGGTACTGCTATTGAAACAGTAGGGAATATTTTAATTAAAATTGATCCTATTTTAGAAGAAGTAAAACCGGATGCTTTTCTCGTCTTAGGGGATACAAATAGCTGCTTGTGTGCTATTGCCGCCAAACGCCGTCACATTCCAATTTTTCATATGGAAGCTGGAAATCGTTGCTTTGATCAACGAGTGCCAGAAGAAACCAATCGGAAAATTGTCGATCATACCGCTGATATCAATCTAACATATAGTGATATTGCGCGAGAATACTTACTTAGAGAAGGCTTACCAGCAGATCGCATCATCAAAACTGGGAGTCCGATGTTTGAAGTTTTAAATTCAAGAAAGTCTGATATTGAAAAATCTGATATTCTAACTCGTCTTGATTTAGAAAAAAATCAATACTTTGTAGTTTCTGCCCATCGCGAGGAAAATATTAGTTCAGAAGAAAACTTCTTGAACTTAGTAGATAGCTTGAACGCAGTTGCTGAAATGTACCAACTGCCTATCATTATTAGTACCCATCCACGTACGATGAAGATGATTGAAGCTAAAGGTGTAAAATTCCATCAATTAGTTAAAACTATGAAACCAATGGGCTTTAATGACTACAATAAACTTCAAATTAATGCAAAAGCAGTTTTAAGCGATAGTGGTACTATCAGTGAGGAATCATCAATTCTACAATTTAGAGCATTAAATATTCGCCAAGCTCATGAACGTCCAGAAGCAATGGAAGAAGCTAGCGTCATGATGGTAGGTTTAGAAAAAGAACGCATCTTACAAGGTTTAGCAACTTTAGAAACCCAAGAAAAAGAAACCTTAAGACATGTAGCAGACTATTCTATGCCTAATGTTTCTGAAAAGGTGTTACGGATTATTTTGAGTTATACAGATTATGTGAATAGAGTGGTGTGGAGTAAGTGAGGGTACTAATAGTTAATTCAGTATGTGGAATTGGTAGTACAGGAAGAATATGTACTGATTTGTATGATGAGCTTGTCTCTGATGGACATGAATGCTGTATAGCTTACGGGCGAGGAACAGCCCCAAATCAATATAACACATATAAAATTGGTAATAAAGTTGATAATTATTGGCATGTATTAGAGACAAGGTTATTTGATAATCATGGGTTTGCTTCGCGAAGAGCAACTAAAAAATTTGTTGATTTTATTGATGCTTATTCACCAGATATAATTCATTTGCACAATTTACATGGGTATTATCTTAATGTTAAATATCTTTTTTCATATTTGAATAAAAAAGACATTAAAATATTTTGGACATTCCATGATTGTTGGAATTTTTCACCACATAGTGCATATATTGATCGGGTAGCTAATAATGAATTACCAACAAGAAATACTTATTCTTCAGAACGATTAGAATATCCTAAATCTTTATTTATATCAAGAAGTAGACACAATTATAATAAGAAGAAAAAAATTTTTACTGTGAATAACAATCTAAACATTATTACACCATCAAAATGGCTTGAAGGTCTAGTTAAGTCTTCATTCTTTTCAAACAATGAAATTATAACCATTAATAACGGCATTGACTTAAATGCTTTTTATAGAGATGATACAACTTATTTGAAACGATTGTTAGAACTTGAAGATAAGAAAATTTTGTTAGGGGTAGCGAATATATGGGAGCCTAGAAAAGGATTAAATACATTTAATAATATTGCTCAAGGTATTTCAGATGAGTTTCAAGTTATCCTAGTTGGGAAAATACCAGCAGGTGTAAAAATACATTCTAAAATTATTGTTTTAGATCAAGTAAATAGTACTGAAGAGCTCAGAAAAATATACTCTAGTGCATATATTTTTATTAATCCGACATCTGTAGATAATTATCCGACTACAAATTTAGAAGCAAGTGCATGTGGGGTACCTATAATTACTTCTAGTGTTGGAGGCACTCCAGAGACAATCCAAAAAGGGAGAGGAATAATCTTTCAAAATTTTGATGATTTATTAAACAAAATAAGTTTTCTTGGATGGTTTAATGAAAACATTGAATTTGATAGTAAAAAAATTGATAAAGAAGTGAGCTTTAAGAAATATCTTGAAGTTTTTGAGAGGAGATAGTAATGGGGAAAAAAGTTTCTAAATCTTCAATTACAATAATATTACTATTATTGATTGTCCAAATAATAACCTTGCTTTTTTTTAATCAAGTGACAGTTTCTAATGTGTCAAATTATCTCTTTTTACAATTACTATTTTTTATTAGTATTTTATTATTTTCAATAATAATTATTATAAATGATATAGACATGTTTTCTTCAATTATCTTAGTTACAATATTAAATTTTCTAATATTTTACATTACACCATTGGTAGATATAATAACTAATAACTATCTTTTTTTTGGTATTGATATTCGTGAAGGAACTAAGAAAGCGACTTTGCTATTTTTTGGAGGATATATTATTTATTTGTTATTCTTCCATTTTTTTTCTAAAAAAATTAGAACAATGCAATATCCAGCATTCTCCCTAATTTTAAATAAAGGGAGTAAAAAGATAGTGATCTTTAATTTTTTTATGTGGATAATTTCTTTTTCTGTGAGTTTATATAATTTGTTAAGTAGTTCAAAGATAAATGAAAGCCTTGGCATTGTTGTGGTTGAAAATTCGCAAACGGCGGCAAATGGCATCTTTTCCATGTTAGGTTATGGTCTAGTAGTTCCTTGGATGTATATGATGGTATTGTCTAAAAGTAAAGGTTTAAAGATAGTAGTAACAAGTTGTACATTTTTGCTCTACTTTTTAAATGCGTATAGATTCATTATTGTCATAATGATTATTGCATACGCCTCATTTTCTTTTATAAAGAAGGGAAAACGTCCAACGTTAATTCAAATCTTAGGCATCTTAATTTCGACTGCAATCCTAATGTCAGTTATTGGGTATGTTCGAAGTTTTCTTAGAAGTGGAAATACGATAGATATGAGTTTATTCTCATTTGGTGAAATAATATATACTTTGCAAGGAAATTTCGGTATATATAAATCTTTTTATGTAATGGTGACTAAAATGCCTGAGGCTGTTAACTTTACTCATGGTCTTCAGACGCTATATACGTTTATTTTATTTATCCCTAGATTTATATGGCCGAGTAAACCAGATACGCCTTTAAGAACCTTAATTTATCCGTTACTTGGTGATTATGCCTTACAAGCAGGAACAGCCTGGCCGAATATTGGGGAATATTATTCGGAATTGGGATTATATGGAGTTATTATTGGCTATATATTCTTCTCTTTTCTTAGTTTTTCTATTGATAAAATTTTAATTAGAAAAAAAACGCTTAATAGTAAAATTTTGGGTGTAATTCTATATGGAACAATATTTCAATTAACTATACGAGGATATACTCCAAGTAATTTTTGGTTAGTAGCAGTTTTTCTCTTTTTTATTTTTATTAATTATTTATATCAACAAAAATTTATAAGGAAAGAGGATTTGCCGTGCGTAATTTCGGTTTAGATGTATTGAAGGTAATTTCTATGGTATCGGTAGTTATTTTGCATATTTTAGGTATAGGTGGAATACTTTCTGCTACATCTTTTTTTAGTGTGGATTACTTCGGAGTTTGGATCCTTAATATTTTTGCATACAGTTTAGTAAATTGTTTTGGACTTATTACTGGATATCTTTTTATAAATAGAGTAGCAAAAAAAATAAATCTTTTAAATCTTTGGATAAAAGTACTAGTTTATTCAGTAGGAATAACATTTCTTATTTCATTTGGTATCAAAGAGAAACATACGATTGATATTATTAAGGCTTTCTTTCCTATTTTGGCTAACCGCTATTGGTACTTTACATCTTACTTTGTAGTCTTCTTGTTAATTCCTTCTGTTAACCAATTTATATTGAACATGAGTTCTAAATCAAGGAAATCATTTGCTCTCCTTCTAATATTATTATTTTCTGTTTTAGGTTCAGTTGTTCTTAATGATGGATTCGGATTGGAAAATGGTTATTCACCAATTTGGTTAATTGTATTATATTGCTTAGGAGCGATAATTAAAGTAAATAGTGTTGAAAAATATTTTTCTAAATTTAAACTTTTATTATTTGTATTCTTGTTAATGTTATTAAATGTTTTTATTAAATTCAGTATTGATTTTTCTACTCTTCAAATCTTCAAGGATCCTTTTGGTGGTAGCTTTTTTGTGAAATATAATTCCCCTACTATTCTTATGATGTCGCTTTTCTTATTTCTGCTATCTTTGAAATCAGAGACAACCGAATTTTTACGATTAAATAAACTAGTTTCTATCTTTTCGAAGCATTCATTTAGTGTTTATTTAATACATGCCAATCTTCTAGTATTAGATCACTTTTTCTTAAATCAATTTAAGTTTTTAACGCATAGAAGTGTTGTAATCGAAATAATCAGTATAATAAGTATATCGGGGGCTATATTCCTATCATGCATATTAATTGATTATCTATGTGATAAAACTATTTTTTCACGATTGACAAACCTCATAAATAGGAGATATAAAAATGAGTAGAATTGTAGTAGCACATGCAGGAAAACAACACTCTTTTAAAACAGCTGAGTATCTGATTAGGGGAGGCCATAGTGTAACGTATATAACTACTGTATATGATAAAAAAGGGAGTGTTACTGATTTCATAAAGAGATTTTTAGGATCCAAAAATTTGAATCGAGCAAATGGCAGAAAGTCAAAAGTTATAACTGATGAACAGGTTCTTCAATTTTTTGAGATTTTTGGCCTAATATCACTTTTATTGATGAGGATAGATAAAACACGTTTTTTTTATACAAGGTGGAATAAATTATTATTTTATTTATTTTCAAGAAAAGTTGCTATGTACTGTAAAAAGAATAATGTGGACATACTAATAATGTATGACGGTCAAGCAGCAGAGACCTTCAAGCGACTTCAAGAAACAAACGTAAAAGTAATATTAGATATGTCAGCTGCTAGTCTGCCTTATATGAAAAAAATTTATGAAAAAGATATAATTATTAATCCCAAATTTTCTGATAATCTAAAAAAATATACTGATTTTATTTTTGATGAATCCAACCAGAAAAAAGCGAGACAAGAAATAGAGTTATCTACTTCAATCTTAGTGCCTTCGAAGTTCTCTTTAAAAAGTTTGACTGAATTTATTACAGATCCAACCAAAATTAAAATTTGTCCATATGGATTCGAAAAAGTGGATAGTACTATTTTAAATAGAAATGAATCAGGAAGAAAAGATTGTTTGAATATTGTTTTCACAGGAACAGTAAATCAAAGAAAAGGTATCTCTTATTTGTTAGAAGCAGTTGATGAACTTAGAGAAAAATACCCTGAAAAGACTATTCGCCTTACTCTTATAGGAAAATACGATGAACACGATCCCATTCTGATACCTTATACAAAAACAAATAATTTTGTTGGAATGATCTCACATGATTCTCTCCTTACAGAACTAGTAAAAAATGATTTATTTGTATTTCCTTCTCTAAGTGACAGTTTTGCTTTTTCTGTTATTGAAGCACTTTCGGTTGGACTACCCGTTATTTGTTCAAACAATACCGGTGCTTCCGATTTCATTTCTAATGGAGAAAATGGTCATATTTTTGAAACTCAGAATAAAAATCATTTAATGGAAATATTAGAACTGTATCTGATTAATAATGAAAAGTTGGAAGAATTAAAGGTAAAAACCAAAATGAGTATAGAGAGTTTGAGTAATACATGGGATGCATATGGAGCGAATTTATTAGAAATTGTAAATGAGGTTGAACAATTAAAATGAATAAAAATATAGTTAAAATTGTATCTTCTAGTTTAATTCTTCAAATAGCGATAGCAATATCCGGTTTTATTTTACCCAAATTTTTTATAGAAACATATGGTTCTGAAGTGAATGGCTTAATAAATTCGATTAAACAATTTTTAACATATTTTAGTACAGTTACCCTAGGACTTGCTTCGGCATCATCTGTTGCGTTATATAAGCCACTTTATAAGAAAAACGAAAGAAAAATAAATGGAATATTAGCTGCAACAAGAATCTTTTTTAATAAGACAGGGTTTCTATTTCTGATTTTTGTTCTGGTTTTAGCGATAACATATCCTTTCATAATAAGTAGCTCTTTAAAATCAATTAATATTTTTTTAATCATATTGATACTTGGAATCGGCTCTTTTTGTGAATATATTTTAGTTACAAAGTATAGAGTACTGTTAATTAGTGATCAAAAAAATTATGTGGTTTCAAGAATAACAACTGAGGGAGTGTTAATAAATTTAGCAGTTTCTCTAATATTAATTATAAATAATGTGAACTATATTTTAGTACAAATTGTAGCTACTTTTATTTATGTATTTAGATTATTATCTACAAAAAAATATGTACATAATAATTATTCGTATGTTGATTATTACGTAGAACCAGATTTTGAAGCAATTGAAGGTAGATGGGATGCATTTTTTTATGAAATTCCTAGACTTATAATTAATTACTCACCTATTATATTTATATCGGTTTTTATTAACTTGACTTGGGTCAGTATATATTCCGTTTATAATATGGTATTCAGTTCACTTTTCATGATTGTTAGTGTTTTTACTACTGGAATTAACGCTGTTTTTGGAAATTTACTAGCTAAAGATAGTGAATCGATTTCTGAAAAATTTGACTCGTTTGTATTTATTTTTAACGTAATTAATTTGGTTCTGTATTCAAGTAGTATCGTATTAATAATTCCTTTTATTAATATATATATCAATAGTAACGTTAACTATGTTTACCCTTTAGTAGCAATTGGTTTTACTCTTTCTGGATTTTTAAGAAGTTCAAGGCTACCATATAATGTAATAATAGAAGCTAGTGGGAAATTTAAAGAGAATAAAGTCCCTAATATTATTGAAGCTGTGGTCTTTTTAGTTCTCTCGGTTATATCAATTCATGTATATGGAGTTGTAGGAATATTATTCTCATCGGCAATTACTGGATTTATTAGAAATATTTTTTATATCATTTTTGTATCAAAGAATATTATTCACAGATTACCTACTAAAAGTATGCTTATGTATTTGTATAATTGTTTGCAATTAGTTGGTATTCCTTTTATTATTACAAGATTCGTTAAATTTCAAAGTGTTTCTGTTATCTCATGGATTTATAAAGCGGTAATTGTAGTTTGTTTATCTTTAGCTTTTATTTTGCTACTGCAAGCCCCATTTAATAGCAGGCACTATAAACAATTAACAAAGCGTATTGTAAATCGATTTGGAAGGAAGTAATAATGAGAAAATTTGTTTTATCAAGTTATCCAGATTTTTCGGATAATAGTTGGTGTATGTTTATAGGTATGCTTGAACAAGGAATACAAGGGAAATATATCTGGCTATATAAGGATGTAGATTCTTTAGAGGTAATCCATAAGAAAGTAAACTTATTATCATTTGATAGAAAAAAAATTAAAATAAAATATATTCCTAAAAATACGTTAAGAGGTATATATCATTATTTTACGTCTAAATATATATTCACAACACATGGAATGTTTGAACAGTTTCCTTTATTGCGTTATCAAATTAAAGTAAACTTATGGCATGGAATGCCACTAAAGAAAATTGGTAACTATGATAATAAAAATTCTACAAGATTTAAGTTAAGTTATACTATTTCTAATGGAACTCTATTTGATGATGTAGTTTCTAATTCATTTGGTATCAACAAGTCACAATTATTAAAAGTAGGATCTCCAAGAAATGATATTTTGTTTAAAACCTCTAGTTTTAATTTCTATGAAATCTTTAAAAATCATTTTGATACTATTATATGGATGCCTACTTATCGAAAGAGCAATATTGGAGATATCAGAGAAGATGGATTATTTCAAGAAGAAAAGATTTCTTTTTTAGATTTAGAATCTATAAGAAAACTTAATACGATGTTAGCAGATAGACATGTAAATATTTTTATTAAATTACATCCAATGGATATATTAAATCAAAATAGTATTTTTATTCAGAATGTAAATAAACTATCAAATATAAAAATGATGAATGGAAATAATCGATTATTTGAAAAATATTCTTTGTATGAGATTCTAAAGCCATCAAAATCGTTAATTACAGACTATTCTTCAATCCTTTTTGATTATGTTTTGCTAAATAAGCCAATCGGATTATTAATTGATGATAAAAAGAAATATATGGAAACTAGAGGTTTTATTGACAGTATTGAGAAAGAAATTGTAGGATTTACTATTAATGATTTTCAAGATCTCACTGATTTTATAGACTATTCATTGTGTAAAGAAGATGTAATTAATAAAAATAAACAATTATATCAAACTTATGATCATCAAGGAAAGAATACTCAAAAAATTTTAGAACTATTAGGGATTGAAAAAAAATAATGGTTTACTTTTTTTATCATAGAGGAGTAATTATAAATGAAAAGAATCATCACTTATGGAACATTTGACTTGTTACATTATGGTCATATTAATCTACTTAAAAGAGCGAAGGAACAAGGTGATTATCTTGTTGTTGCTTTATCTACTGATGAGTTTAACTGGGATGAAAAACAAAAGAAATGCTATTTCTCCTATGAAAAACGCAAACAATTATTAGAAGCAATTCGCTATGTGGATTTGGTTATTCCAGAAAATAATTGGGAACAAAAAACAACAGATATTGAATTGTATCACATTGACAAATTTGTCATGGGGGATGATTGGGCTGACAAGTTTGATTTCATTGAAGATCAGACTGAGGCTGAGGTGATTTATTTGCCTCGGACACCGGAAATCTCCACTACCCAGATTAAGAGAGATTTAGAGGAAAAAAATAGATAATCTTTTTGATTTTCAGATTATGGATATAGTAGTTAGCGAATTTCTAAAAAACGCATCTATAAACTAACTCAATGAAGTATGGATATGTTATTGAGTAAATAGGCAGTACTTTTGTTTAACTTAGTCAGGGAAACGAGGGATCATTCATTGTCAACAGGGAAAAAAATCATTTTAGGAATCGTGGGACTAATTCTTGCAATCACATTGGTAGTAGTCGGACTTGGTGCCAAGGTTTACTTCGATGTCCGAGGGTCAGCGGATCAGACGTATGAATCTGTTAAACGTAAAAACCCAGCCAAGCGGGAACAGGCAGTAGACTTGGAAGAGCAAGATTCTTTTTCAGTCTTGTTACTTGGGATTGATACCGGGGACTTGGGTCGGACGGAACAAGGGCGTTCGGATACCATGATGGTGGCGACGGTTAATCCGAAAGATAAGAAGACTACGATTGTCAGCATTGCCAGAGATACCTATGTGCCGATCGTGGGTCATGGGACAGATGATAAGATTAACCACGCCTATGCCTTTGGTGGGGCGGCGATGTCGATGGATACGGTAGAGAATTATCTCGACATCCCTATCGATCATTATGCTGCGATTAACATGAAGGGCCTCAAAGAACTGGTGGATGCGGTAGGTGGCGTGGAGGTTTCCAATAGTGGTGAGTTCACTCAAAGTGGCTATACCTTCAAGCATGGGTTAAACACGTTGGATGGCGATAGGGCACTTGCCTTTTCCCGGATGCGTAAGGAAGATCCTCGAGGAGACTATGGTCGGCAAGAACGGCAGCGAGCCATCGTCGTCGGTGTCGTGAAGAAGCTGTTGTCGATGGATGGGATTACTAAGTATCAAGAAGTCTTAGAGGCGATGGAGTCCAATGTGACCACGGATATGCATTTTGCTGACATGAAGAAGATTACCTTGAATTATCGGGATGCCTTTACCAATGTGAAGACAGAACAGATGCAAGGAGAAGGCTTCATGCAAGACAATATCAGTTACCAACGGGTTTCCGAAGATGAGTTGAAACGGGTGCAAGACATCTTGAAAGGTGAGTTGGACCTTTAAGTACCAATAGTGATGAATGGCGTCCTGATGTGGGGCGCCATTTTTGTGAAAGGAAGTGGGTGACGTGAGAGTAATCAAGAGCGTGGTGGCGTTGCTAATCGCGGTGGGCATCGGTGGTCTGTTGATCCACTTTATTGCTCTGCCAGTTCTAGCGGGGTATCCTCGGATTGCCCAAACGATGGAGCGTTTTGTCTATACTGAATTGGTGTTAATCAGTTTTCTTGCATTGGTGATTTGGTTGTTTTACCTACAGTGGTCTTTAGGAAAATTATCCGTAGTTTATCTTTATCTATTTTTTAGTGTGTATTTGTTCTTATTGTTCATCGTTTTATTCACCAAGGCTCCCCGTTATCAGGCCTTGATTCTGAATCCTATCGACTTTTTGATGGGTGGGAGGCTAAGCTGGCTTGAGGCACTACTAAATGTTTGCTACTTCATACCACTGGGACTTTTGTATGGGATGAAGGCTCGTTATCGGGAGTTTGTCATCGTAGCTCTCCTGATGATTGTGGGGATTGAGATGATACAGTTTGTGTTTTACCTTGGCACATTTGCGATAAGTGATATCTTCTTAAACTTTATCGGTTGCCTGCTAGGATATCATCTTTATCAACCATTGCATGAGCATTTTCAGGAGTAGGGAGTTATGTCAAGGGCAACTTAAAATTGTAGGTTCCTACATTTTAATGTTGCCGTTGACACTTATTTTGGTTAATTTCATGTTAGTAGTTGCTTATTGTGTGTTCTTTCAATTTATTTTGAGTTTATTTTGACTGGAGGAGTGAATGTGAAAAAACTTTTGTTAGGCTTGTTGGCAGTGTGTTTCTTAGGTGGCTGCTCTACCCAGGAGGAGCCCGAGGATGTGACCTATGACTGGACGCCACCTTTTGAAGATGTTAGTTGGGGGATGGGAGAAGATGAGGCTATGGAGGCCTTAGACTTGGATATGGAAGAGGCGGCGCTGGATGTCACTCCCGAAAAATATCAGGTATTCTCTTTTACCAGTGCCATGGAGACGGAAGTGGGGATGGCTGCTCCGGACTTGGTCTTTGAGCCGGGCTTTGGCTTGATTGGCGTGACGTTGCGCTATATGCCGACAGAGGAGGAAGCTGCGGAGACTTTGACGAAGCTGGAATCGGCCTATGGGAAAAGCGATGATGGCACGTGGTCGGGGACGAAGTTTGGCGACTTAGGTTTGTCCGAGGAGCAGGTTGCGGCCTTCAAGGAAGAAGACGAGGAAATCAGTGACAATGATTCGATTGTTACGATTCTATTGAATCAAGATAATCTAACGGATAATTACCAAGAATGCGTGTTTGAAGGAAAAGCAGCGGCAATACTCGAACACGTTCTACAAAACAATAACTAGATAATTTTAAAAAAATCTATTTATTGTTGCTAACTAAACTAATGTTCATTATGATTTTTTTTGAAGTGTATAGACAAATTTGTCTGTGCGCTATTTTTTTGAAAAAAATTCCGATTCTTCGAAAAATAGACCTGCCCAAATTGTATTAGTAGTGGAAAGGGGAAAGCAATGAGTTACAAAATCTTTGTTTGAACATGAGGAGGAAAGAATATGAAAGATTTATTGGATTTCCGCGTTGTACAAATCTTTGATAGCTTTTGTAAAACAGTCATTCGCAATGAAGCACGGAATATCAAAAAGCAATATGCCAGACTCCGAGAACGGCAAATTTCATTAACTGAATTACCAGAATCAGCTCTAGCATCTTTTCAAATCAACGATACTTCCATGGAGAATAGTGAGGTTTTTCTAGCTCTAGGTATGGAACTATTAGTCGCAAATCTCGATGTAGCAGAAGCAATTCACCAACTCTGCGAACCTAAACGAAAAATTATCTTACTTTATTATTTTGCTGGATTCAACGATCGTGAAATAGGGGAAATAATTGGGATGAGTGTTGGCGGTGTGTGGTACCAACGAAGGAAAGCTGAAGAAGAGTTAAGGAAGTATTTGGAGGAAAATAGCCATGAATAATGACACTAACAAGGCTATTTCTTCATTAAAAGTAGAGACAATTGTTTCGGCAGTTTCTGGGGAGCCAGTGGCAATCACAGAGGTTCTTCATCACTATCAGAAGTATATTATCAGACTTTCATTGCGAAATAACTATGAAGTTGGTTCTACATCGTCTGTTTATATTGATGAGTTTTTGCGTAGAAACTTGGAAACCAAACTAATTGAAAAAATCCTGACCTTTGATGTCAGTCGCTAGTAGTGCCTTCCTCTTTCCAATTTTCATTCTATGGAAGTTTTTTAGATTCATTTCTAGAAGATTATCATAGGCTGAAAAGCCATGTCCATTGAAAATTAAATATGAATCTATCAGTACGTTAGTTTTTTAATCTTACATTTTATTACGCCAGGAGGATCGAATGATTGGAGCGACAGAAATAGTGAAATGTAAAGATGAAAACTAGATAATGATACTTCCGTAACCAAATTGGCCCGCCATTACTGGGGGGAGGTGAGATTCCTATGTGCTTTGGCAGAGCAGCTGATAGATGAAAAACTACTATTTTTAAGACTTGATTTTTCTTATCTACGTCATTGCTTTATGATACCTAATTTTTGTTTAGAAATACTGGGAAGATTTTTTACGATAGAGAAGAGGTGAAGCAATTGGAATATCCTACTAATCAAAGAGTTCTTGAAACTGATTTTTATCCGTACTTGCAAAAGAAACTAGAAGAATACACAGATAGGCTACTTGCTATGGCGCAACTACCACTAGTACTTACTAATACTGATTTGAAACGTCTTTTTCAAATCAGTGATAGTACGTTAAATCGCTTGGTCAAACTTGGCGATTTTCCGTCTTGTTGGTATGGAATTCGAGGACACTACCTGCGAGACGATGTTTTAGAATGGATGAGGAAGAGTGATGCAGATGGCTTTCGTGAACAAATGCGACTACTTCGATCTTTATAGGTTACATCTTTTTATTAAGATGCGGTACAATGGAAGCATAGATAGAAAGATTTCCAAAGATTTTTCGCTTGTTGGGTTCCTTCGAAATAGGAGGAATCAATAAATGAAAACAAAAGATCGTTTTAAAAAACAAATTAGTTCTACTGGCAGAGTTACTTGGTATTTTCAAGCATTTCGAACAACAAGACGTGGTTTCAATTCAAAACAGGAAGCACAACTTGCTTATCTGGAAATGGAAAAGGAGCAACGACACAAGAAAAGGATTGTTGCAAGCAACGACAAGTTTAGCGTTGTAGGTGAAAAATGGTTTCAATATTACCGGTCCTTAAATGAACAAAAGGAATCGACCTATGATAAGCGAGCAGAACAACTGACTATCATCAATCGTTGGATTGGCAATAAACGACTCTGTGATTTAACATCAGATGAACTACAAGAGTTGGTTTTCAACTTGAAGGAACGAGGCCTCAACGGTACAGACCTAGGCTATGCTAAAAATAGTCTACAATCTCTGATTCAAGTCCTAAACATGGTTTTCAAGTACTGTCTCAAAAAGCAGTTAGTAAGTGAAAATCCAATGAAGACAGTCAGAATACCTAAGTATCAAGTAACCGTTCGGGATTTGAAAGAAGCTGTCAATAATGTGGAAGATAAGTTTTTGACGGTAGATGAGTTGAGGACGTTCTTGAACTATGGGATTGTCCATGAAGAATTACCTATGTCAGTTCTCTTTCATGTTCTATTCTATACAGGCTGCCGTGTTAGTGAGGCACTTGCTTTACAACCAGAAGATATTGATTTTCAAAGAAATGAAATTCTCTTCTATAAACAGACAGCGGTTAAAGGAAAGAGTAAAGATTTTCGTATTGAAACTACTAAGACAGTTAGTTCTGCTAGACGAGTGCCGGTAACACCATTGGCGATGGAAAAGCTAAAGCAATTGATTCGTGCTTTAGCTGAGATGAGAGGGCATCATCGCTTTATTGTGGATGAGACTTATTTATTTGTTTATCTCGATGCTAGTAAACGTGGGGTGCCTTATCGCAGGGAATATGTAAATGATCACGTTAAGCGGTGCGTGGAGCGGTCAGGGATTGGAAAGTCATTCCATACTCACTTAGCTCGCCACACAATGGCTAGTCTAGTAGCCGAGTATTGTAGTTGGGATGTCTTGAAGGATCGATTAGGTCATACGGACAAAACGACTTCAAAAATCTACCGTCATTTGACTAATAATGAAAAGGTAAAACCATTACTTGCATTTCGTTCTTTGGAAGACTAAAATACGGTAAAAACGCTGGTATTATAGGATTCTTAAAGAGCCAATTTTTCATAAACTAGTCAAAGTGTAGTCAGAGGTAATAAAAATCTTTTTATATCAATACTTTAACGACTTTTCACAAGTATCAAAGAAATCCGTCGTTAATTTTTGTTATAAAAATGACGCAAGGCCACCGAGAAATCGGTGGTCTTTTTCTGTTGTATTGCTCCTATTCACAAACAAAGCCCTCCGTATCGTTGCAACATAATTCTTGAGGAAAATTCCTGACAAGTCTAAGCGTGAAAGGATGCTAGCCTACGAGGAGGAAATTCAGAGTTGCAAAAGCGCGCTTATCAATTTTCACACTGTTTTTATAAGGAGTCCGGCTTTTGATGCCTAATCATTGACAGAAAAAGGACTAAACTTGTTTAATGAATGAAGCAACTGCTGATTAAGAAAGGTATCCCCTTCTTAATCAGTGGAGAAAAGAGGCATAAGTCATTGGGTGGCGCTCATTTTTCAAAAAAACGATTTTATCGAGAATATGCCCTGCAAGATGGACAACTAATTACCGGCCAAAATCCTTTTTCTGTACGAGCCGTGGCTAAATTATTACTTCAAGCAATTTCTGTGAAGGGCTGAGGATGAACTGGCTGAGACTATCTCCTTCAAATCACTGTTGGCTGGGGATTAGCGATGGGCAATGCCTCTGAGGAGCTGAAGGCAGTCGCAGATGAAGTCATTGGCGGAGTAGACGACGACGGTATTTATCATTATTGTCTCCGCCAAGGGTTGATTTCAGCAGCTGATTGCGGGCACTTTTCTATCGGTAAATTGGTCGTTTTCAGAAAAAATCATGCTTTTCATTGACCTTCTTTAGAAAACAAGCTATGATGAAGGTACAATTAAATAATTGTTAGGTGAGGCTCCTATATGGACACAGGCTGCTGCCGCGAAAGAATCGAGAGACTCTTAGATGGTAGAACAGGTTTGATCGTGAAGGTCAAACACAACGTAGCTGACTAGTTGCAATGCTAGTCTACGCCCTATAGTGCTAAAGCTCTACGATGATAAAACGTAGCCTTTTTTGCGCGCGCTCATGGTAGAGCGGGCGCTTTTTCGCTATTTTCGGGGAGTTAATGGCGCAAATCTGGCTTGTCTGTTTTCCGAGGAAAACTCATTGCGTAGTGTATGACGGCTTTCTCATGTGGAGGCTACCCTTTTGCAAAACGTTTGTCGAGAAAGTTGGGGAGTCGATAAGGCTTACCCTAGCCAAATTTTTCTACAAGGTTCTAAAAAGGTTGACGGGATGGAGAGGTTTCGTTTGCTTTTCAAATAATTTTAAACCAAAGAAAGGATGAAAGAGATGGAAGCCCCCAGTTTTAGATCACGAATAAGACCGCTTTAGGGGGATCTTCCTCCTAAAGCTTGAGGAGGAAGTAGTATGTTGAAAAAAACACTTACAAAAGATATGGAATTGAAAAAATTAGCCTTGATGTCAGAGCGGGAACTTTTGATGTATTTGCGGACATCAACGGCGGGTCTGTCAGAAGCCGATGCCAAAGAGCGCTTGGAGGAATACGGACCAAATCTCGTGAATGCTCAGAAACCGCGAACTGGCTTGCAAATTATTTTAGGAGCGCTGAAGGATCCTTTTGTGCTGGTGCTTTTGTTACTGATGATTGTCTCCGGATTGACGGGGGATGTGGAAGGCATGCTGGTAATGGGAGGCATGGTGATAGCTTCGGTGGTGATCACTTTTGTGCAAGAATATCGCTCAGAAAAAGCCAGTTTTGCTCTGAAGGAAATGATTGAAAATACCGCGACTGTCATTCGCAGTGGCGTGCCTCGTGAGATTTCCATGGATGAAGTGGTCCCTGGGGATTTGATCACTTTGGCGACTGGCGATATGATTCCCGCCGATGCGTTATTGTTGTGGACCAATGACTTGTTTGTCAACCAAGCTTCCTTGACGGGTGAATCATTGCCGGTGGAAAAAGGCCTGCGCCAGACAGAGGCTGAAACAGCGCAAGCGGCAGTGGATTTTCCTGATCTCGTTTTTATGGGCACCGATGTGTTAAGTGGGCAAGGGCAAGCGATTATTTTGAAAACCGGGCAAAATACCTTCTTTGGTGATATAGCCTATACGGCCACCGAAAAGCGAGGCGCGACGGCTTTTGATACCGGGCTAAAAAAAGTCAGCAAGCTATTATTGAGTCTGGTGTTGGTGTTATTTCCGGTGGTGTTCTTACTCAATGGTTTTACAAAAGGCGATTGGGGTGGGGCCTTCTTCTTTGCCATTGCGGTGGCGGTAGGTTTGACACCAGAAATGCTGCCGATGATTGTCACTAGCAATTTGGCGAAAGGGGCGTTGAATTTGTCCCGCCATCAAGTCATCGTCAAGGAGCTGCCGGCAATCCAAAACCTCGGAGGCATGGATATCTTGTGTACCGATAAGACTGGCACGATTACGGAAGATCGGGTGGTTTTGGTGGAACATCTTGATCCATTAGGTGAAGTAAATCAGCAGGTCTTGCAGCTGGCTTATCTGAATTCCCACTATCAAACTGGTTGGAAAAATGTGATGGATGTGGCGGTGATCGAGTATTTTCAAAAGCAAAACCAATCACTGCCCTACCAAGAGATTGTGAAGATTGACGAATTACCTTTTGATTTTTCGCGGCGGCGTTTGTCTGTCATCCTCCAGGTGGATGGGCACCAACTGATGATTGCCAAAGGCGCGGTGGAGGAGATGGCGGATGTCTGCAAGTACGTCGAAATCGCTGGTCAGGTGCAGTTGTTGACGCCGGCCCTCAAAGAAACCATGGGACGCCTCAATCAAGAGTTAAACGAACAGGGGATGCGGGTGATAGCAGTCGCCGTCAAACGAGATGCCCACAAGGACGCTACTTATACGGTGGCAGATGAAAACGACTTGACCTTGATCGGCTACATGGCCTTTTTGGATCCGGCTAAAACATCGGCTGCCAGTGCTCTCGCAGCCTTGAAAGACCATGGCGTGACGGTCAAAGTCTTGACTGGCGACAATCCTTTCGTAGCAAAAAAAGTCTGTAGTGATGTCGGAATCGCTGTGGGGAAAATTTTGTTAGGTAGCGATATCGAGGCCCTCAGTGATGAGGAACTGGCTGCAAAAGTTGGTGAAACCCATCTTTATGCCAAACTCAATCCTATGCAAAAAGCGCGCCTGATTGGTGTTATGCAGCAAAAGGGTCATACTGTTGGCTTCATGGGGGATGGAATCAATGATGCGCCAGCTTTGCGGAAGGCTGATGTGGGGATCTCGGTGGATACCGCAGCGGATATCACCAAAGATGCGAGTTCGATCATCTTGCTAGAAAAATCCTTACAAGTCTTGGAGGCGGGGGTCATCGAAGGGCGCAAAGTCTTTTTCAATATGATGAAATACATCAAGATTACTTTGTCCTCTAACTTTGGCAACGTCTTTTCGATTTTAGCTGCCAGTGCATTCCTACCCTTTTTGCCGATGGTGTCTCTGCAATTGTTACTGCAAAACTTGATCTATGATTTTGCCCAGTTGACGATACCTTGGGACCATGTGGATGAAGAAGAGTTGCGGCAACCAGCTAGTTGGCAAATCAAGGATATCTTCCGCTTTACTGTGGTGATTGGTCCGGTGAGCTCGTTTTTTGATATTTTGACTTACTTGGTGATGTGGTTTGCTTTAGGTGCCAATACTGTGGCCACTGCAGGACTGTTCCAAACAGGTTGGTTTTTAGTAGGTTTAACGACCCAAACGTTAGTGGTTCATTTGATTCGCACTAGAAAACTATCCTTTATCCAAAGCCGTGCTTCTTGGCCAGTCTTATTGGCAAGTGGTGGGGCGCTAGCAGCAGGCTTTTTGCTAGTCTTAACGCCCCTCAGTCAATTTTTCGATTTTTCCCGCTTACCAGGAGCCTACTTTGGCTGGTTCTTCTTGATCGTCGCTGGCTACTTGGTGACGTTGGAAGTGGTCAAGCACGTGTATATTCGTAAGACCGGGAGTTGGTTGTAAGAAAGGCAAGCGCTAAAAAGAAGCTGTGTCTTTGAAGTGTTTATTTGAAACTCAGAGGTTCGGTTACAACTTACACTCTTGAGTTTTCGACTAGCTTGCTATATGATAACAACAAGTGAATTTTGTTTGCGGGGGGACGCTGCGGCGTTGAGAAGGTAAAACCTGACCCTTTGAACCTGTTTGGTTGAGACCAGCGTAGGGAGCAATTGTCTGAGGGAAAGATCGTTTTTTCAAGGCACTCTTCTGCTGGGAGAGTGCCTTTTCTGTCGTCTTTTTTCGAGAGTAAGGGATAGAGCAGCATACATGAAAATCTTCAAATGCCAACTTCAGCGATGTATGCCGTAATCAAGGCGCTTTCCTAGAAAATTCAGGTGAAACCGATGCCTGCTAACGAGTATCCTGGGGCAATCCGGCCTGTTGAGAGAGGCAGGCGTTTGGTGCGCCTTTTGAACTGGCTGTCTTCTTTCCTGTGAATGAAATGTAGCGATTTTTGCATCGATGATAAGTTTCAGAGAGGAGCAGATTCATGAAAAAAGTAGTTAGTATAGCTGGCTCAGATTGTAGCGGTGGCGCGGGGATTCAAGCGGATTTGAAGACTTTTGCGGCTCACGGAGTGTACGGGATGTCGATCGTCACTTCAGTGGTGGCGGAAAATACAGTGCGGGTGATTTCTTATCAAGACATGACACCGACTGTGATTTGCCAGCAGGCGGACGCGGTATTTGAGGATATTTTTCCAGAAGCGGTGAAAATCGGGATGCTGTCCAGTCGGGAAACCATGCAAGCCGTGGCCACTAGTCTCAAAAAATGGCAACCGCAAAATGTGGTCCTAGATCCAGTGATGTATGCTAAAAATGGGGATGCTTTGATGGATCCCACAGCCATTGATACCTTGATTGCCGAAGTTTTACCTCTGGCAGATGTTATCACCCCCAACATCCCTGAAGCGGAAAAAATTGCGAATCGGACAATTACGACTTTAGCGGAAATGGAAGCGGCTTGCCGGGCAATCCAGCAAGTCTGTGGTGCCGCAGTACTGATCAAAGGGGGCCACAAGACGGGAGCGGCGACGGATGTTTTATTTGATGGGCATGATTTTTACCACTATTCCGTCGAACGAGTAGATACGAAAAATACCCACGGCACCGGTTGTACTTTCTCTTCCGCGATTGCTTCTGAGCTGGCTTTGGGACGGGCACTACCGGAAGCTGTTGCAAAAGCTAAGGACTACATCACCATGGCAATCACCCATTCTTTAGCATTGGGTAAAGGACATGGTCCGACAAATCATTTCTACCAAGTGTATCGTCAAGGATTGGAGGAACAGGCATGAATCCTTATCAAAGAGCTTTAAACAACCTGCGGACGCAAAATCCTTTGGTACACCATTTGACCAACTATGTCACGGTGAATGATTGTGCCAATATTACCTTAGCGATTGGTGGTTCGCCGATTATGGCAGATGATCTAGAGGAAGTCGCAGCGATTACTGAATTGGCACAAGCAGTGGTGATCAATATCGGTACCCTCAATGCCCGTACGGTTGAGGCGATGGTATTAGCTGGTAAAAAGGCCAATCAACTGGGAATTCCTGTGATTTTGGATCCGGTGGGCGCAGGAGCCTCAGCTTTGCGAAACCAGACGTTGGCACGTTTACTGGCAGAAGTTCATTTTGCGGTGATTCGTGGCAATCTTTCAGAAATACGCTTTTTGGCCGGTTTTGCCAGCGTTAACCAAGGTGTCGATGTCTCACCGGCGGATCTTTTGACAGTACAAGACAGTCAAGCTGTCGCCCAGCAGTTGGCGCTAGCTCGACAAGCGGTGGTGGTGATTACTGGGAAAGTCGACGTGGTCAGTGATGGCTTGCAGGTGGCGCTTATTGACAACGGCCATCCCACAATGAGTCGCATCACCGGGACTGGTTGTATGTTGAGTTCGTTGTTGGGGAGTTTTTGTGGCAGTCAAAAAGATTACTTTAGCGCCAGTGTGGCTGCTACTCTGGCGCTGGGTATCAGCGGGGAAATCGCCCATGAAAAAACGCAGCACCAAGGTACGGGGAGCTTTCGGGTGGCTTTGCTAGATGCGGTGAGTCAGTTGACCCCAACTACCATGGAACAAAGGGGGCGACTTCAAATTGTCAAAGCCTGATTATGCACTGTACTTGGTGACAGATGCCAGCTGTGTCGCCGCGGACTCGCTGTTGGCTGCTGTGGCCAAAGCACTAGCCGGTGGTGTGACGATGCTGCAGTTACGGGAAAAAGAATTAGCCAGTCGCGCCTTTTACGAAGAAGCGCTGGCTATGAAACAGTTGGCGCATCAGTATCGCGTGCCCTTGATTATCAATGACCGCTTGGACATCGCCTTGGCTTGCGACGCAGATGGTCTCCACGTGGGGCAACAGGATTTACCCGTCGCCGCAGCCCGCAGATTGCTAGGCCCAGATAAACTAATCGGCGCCTCTGTCCAAACCGTCGCCGAAGCTATCCAAGCCCAACATGATGGGGCGGACTACCTCGGTGTCGGGGCGATGTTTGCGACAGCTACCAAACCAGATGCTCTCCCAGTCAGTCGGGAAACATTGCGAGGAATCTGCGAGGCGGTCTCAGTTCCCTTGGTTTTAATCGGTGGTCTAAATGAACAGACGCTGCCTGCCTTTAAAGGGGAACCAGTCGAAGGCGTAGCGGTGGTTTCGGCGATCTTAGCCAACCCAGATCCAAAACATGCGGCACAAAAGCTGCGCCAACAGGTGAAGGCAGTGTTGGGGGTGTAGTGCTTTGTCAGCAGCTGGCCTCCTAAATTTTTGGAGCAAGCCGCTGCTATTGATGGCAAACGAGGAAAACGCAAGTGCCGTTAGCGGGCTTCTTATCCCTCGAAATACTAAAAAACGATTCTTCCGGCTTCTCAGCGGAAAAATCGTTTTTTTGTCGTTGGTTTGAGGGGACTCGAGGAAGTTTCTTGAGGCTGTTTGGTTAGTTTACTTCCGTTGAACCACTGATTCCAGTCACATTCGGCAGTTTTCGCAGCTGAAAGGCAATCGCCAAAGTCACATAATCTTTCATATTCCGCGGATTTAAACCGGTGAGAGTATGAAGGCGATTGAGCTTATTTTGGAAGGTGTTTTTATGGATAAACAACTCCTCTGCGCCACGAGAAATGCTGCCGTTGTGTTTAGTGTAGACTTGCAACAGCTCGTCGAAGGTATCGATTTCCCCTTCGTTTAAATTTTGAAAAATATGATTTACAAATCGCTGGATGTACTCGGGATCAATTGCGCTTAAGATAAATTCTACGTTTAAGTCGCTAAAGTTTTTCACCTGAGTAGTCATATCTTGCTTGGCCCAACTAGCAGCAATCTTGGCTTCTTCAGAACTAGCAGCTAGTCCTTTGTAGTCGTCTACGCAAGAGCCAATACCAAAAACAAAAGGCGTGTGGTAGCGATCCGTGATGTCTTTTGCCAAAGCTTCCAATAAAAAGATCAGCTGGGTGGATTCGAGCTTTTCCATGATGATGGTCACCATCTGGTTGGAAACCGTATAGAAGGAATTGGCGTAGTGGTTAAGGCGACGATCGACAATATGGGTCAAATCTTCGTGGTTCCCGTTTTGTTTGTGGTCATCGATTTCAAAAAATCCAGTGACAACACAACGAGGCTTTTTTAAATCAATCTCTAGAATACTAGCTAAATATGCCGTTAAGCTTTCGTCACGGGTTCTGGATAACAACATGCTGATTAAGTTGTTGTAGTTTAATTGTTGGTTGAAGTGGGTGATTTGGACCCAGTTTTCCCGGATCAAAATTTCGGTCATTTTCTTGATGATATTGCCAAAGGGTTCGACTTCGGCTTTTTCTCCGGTGATCCCAATGATGGCGACGACTTCATCATTGAAGAGGACCGGCAGATTGATGCCTTTGCGGGCGCCTTCAAATTGGTTGTCGTACTCGATGGTCAAGGTTTCTTTCATCCGCGCTGCTTTGAGGGCGCCAGAATGACTGGTGCCTACCCGGACTTCATCGGTACTGGCGATAATGGTGCCGGTGGTGTCGAATAAATTAATTTCAAAATGGATAATTTCTTTTAAGTTCTTCACAATTTGGGTAGCAATCTGTGGTTCTAGTTCCATCATGTAACCCCTTTCTGCCATTTATCTCATTCATTATAGCTGAAAAAATGGTCTGGGGAACAATTTTTTTCCGAGTTATAACAAATATGAGGGCCTGATCCTGAGTGAAAAACTTTAGCTTCTCCTTGAGGGCTATCTCCAAGATTTTGTGTGAAGGGGGATCTAGGGAAGGGAAGTTTGCAGGGGGCGTATCCTAACAGGCAGCAACTCTCACATTAGAGCTGTCCTTTCGTGAAGGGGTTAATAAGATGAGTCATAATTTTTACTGTATGACCCCAAAAAGCAATGTCGTCTTTATTCCTTGGGTTTTTGATGTATGATTCTTGATGGGAGTGTTTGGCTGCTTCTTTTCAGGGGGAAGGAGCATTGGCGAGGTGGTTAGTTTTTATGTCTAGCATATCGCAGAAGAAATGACTTCGTACTTAAGCATCTTTTGTGGTCAAATTTGTAAATCCAAATGAATTGTTTCGTAACCAAAGTAGAAGGAATTTTTTCTTGGCATGCCCATTTTTTCTTTGATGATTCAAAGCGTCAATTTCCACGGCTTTGTTCAAAATGAATAGATTCATAGTTATCTGCTTCAAATAGTACAGCCATTAATAGAAAAATAAGGGGTAACTAGAAAATACCCATTTTGGCTGATTATATAGAAGCAAACTTTCCAAACGAAAGACGTGGATCAAAAGATTTCAAAAAACGAAAAAAGATTTAGCCAAAACCCTTGACCTATCTCTTAAGAAATGTTAAATTAGTCAACGTTGACGCGAGGAAAACACAACAGAAAACAACTTGAAAAACATTTCAAAAAAGTTGTTGACAGTTGCGGAAATCCTTGTTAAACTAACGAAGTTGCTGATTAGGAAAACGACATTTATTGAAAAAGTGATTTTCACTTCGAAAAAAACTTTTAAAAAATGTTTGACTTTTGAAAAGCGACGTGATATGATTTAAAAGTTGACGGCGAACGAGCCGCTAACGAAAATTAGACCTTTGAAAACTGAACAAAAAGCAAAAACAAACCAATGTGTAGGGCATCTC
>NZ_MAEI01000032.1 GCF_009933255.1 Enterococcus diestrammenae
GGTTCGGCAAATTTTGCCGAACCTCTAACGCTGTCTTGAAAACGAAGGAGCACTTATAATGAACTTGAGGAGTGACACAAGCTCGAGCGGTTTATTGGTGGCCTTCCCCGTATAAAAAACCGAGTGATTCGCTTTGTGAGACTAACGAATTGTCGCTTTGCGCACGTATATAAAATTTCTTCGATTTTTCCAAAGCGAATCTGTCACAACTCAATACTTTTGAGGAGTGATTTACATGGAAGTCGTTGTCGAACGTTGTTGTGGACTGGATGTTCATCAGAAAACAGTCGTTGCCTGTACACTTGTGGGAAATCTTTCAACCAATCGACCGAAGAAACTTATTAAAACTTTTGGGACAAGGACCTTCGAGCTACAAGAACTAGCCTCATGGCTTCACGAGCAAGAGATTTCTACCGTTATGATGGAAAGTACCGGACAATACTGGTGTCCTATCTGGAACGTTTTGGAGAAGGAAGGATTCAAATTGATTCTTGCCAATCCTCAACGCATTAAAGGAATTCCTGGTCGAAAAACTGATCAAAAGGACGCCGAATGGATTGCCCAACTTGGTCGTGTGGGGTTAGTTCCACAAAGCTATGTACCGCCAACAGCTATTCAAGAGCTACGTTCCCTCACTAGAACTCGTACCCATCTTATTGCCGAGCGAACCCAACATAAGAATCGTATCCACAATATCCTCCAGCAAGGAAATATTAAGTTAACGGGATTTTTGTCAGATATCTATGGAAAGACTGGTAGAAAGCTGGTCGATTTACTACTGAGTGGTGAGAAAATCGAAGAGGAAAACATCCTAGAATGTCTCCATTCTCGGGTAAAAGCTTCCTCAAAAGATATTGTCGAATCGCTAAAAGGTACTTTGACAAAAGCCCATCGTTTCGAGATGCAAATTCATTTCGATATCATCGATTGTCTTGAGGAGCAGATTACTGAATTGAGTAAAGAGATTCGCATAAGAATTGCGCCTTATCAAGAAATTATCGATGAATTGATAAAGATTCCAGGTGTAAAAGAAAGTTGTGTAGAGGTCATTCTTTCTGAGATTGGACCGGATATTTCTGCTTTTCAAACACAATCCCACCTAGCCTCTTGGGCAGGTCTTTGTCCAGGAAGTTATGAAAGTGGTGGTGTTCGGAAGAAAGCTCATATCGGAAGAGGAAATAAATACTTGAGGACTGCCTTGTATCATGCCGGGCGTGCAGCTGCGCACTCAGGTAGCCCCGTCTTTTCCGAATTTTACCATCGAATCGCAAGTCGTGGCTCAAAACAGAAAGCTGTGATTGCGACGGCACATAAGATTCTTCGCGTCATCTATCGAACACTGGAATCTACAAATAAAAAAAGCTACTGCGATGGTCTTGGCTTGACATCACAGTAACTAAAAAAAATTTCTTCATCCTTATTATAAACGAAGAGAGACTTTTTTTGCCATTTTTTGGTTT